>NZ_MECL01000228.1 GCF_014596445.1 Streptomyces sp. CBMA29
GACGGCGGCGGACGCACGCGCCGCAGACGGCTGCCGCCGTGGAAGCACAAACGGGATCTGACCCCGACGCAGCTCCGCCGCCGCCGGCTGGTCACCCGCGGCGCGCTCGGCGTCTGCGTGGTGTGCGTCGGCACCGTGGGCTGGTCGGTCGGCCAGGCGCTGACCTACCCCGGCAAGGACAGCAACGTGGCCAGGCTCGCCGAGTGGGCCCGCGACCACGAACTGGGCTTCGTGGTCAACAAACTGGAGGACGTCCAGTACAAGATGAACCCGCCGAAGGTCGGCGGCTCGCTGTCGGCCGACGCGCTGGCCCGTATGAAGGCCACCGCGCCCGCCACCACCGCCGCGGGCGCCGCGCCGGAGGGAGCGCCCGCGGCCCCCGCCGCGCCGGTCATCCCGCTGCGCGCCCCGATGCGCCCGCTGGTCACCCCGGGCCTGCCGGGCGAGGGCGTCTTCCGCACCCTGTCCAGCGCTCACGGCCAGCCGATCGTCCAGGGGACGTACGTCAGGCCGGACGGCGACCACACCTCGTACGAGGCGGCCGTCGCCTGGATCAGCGGCAAGCACGCGCGCTTCCAGCTCCACCCCGGATTCCGCGAGCCCGGCGGCACCTTCTCCGTACCGCCCAACATCCCCAAGGGGCAGCGCACCGGTCTGGTCGCCACCTGGAACGGCGGCTTCCGGGTCACCGACGGCGGCTCGCGCGGCGGCTTCTACCTCAACGGGCAGACGGCGGGCGACCTGCGCGACGGCACCGCGTCCGAGGTCTTCTACAAGGACGGCTCGATCCGCATCGGGGTCTGGGGCCGCGATGTGCACATGACCAAGGACGTCGTCGGCGTACGCCAGTGCCTGGAGCTGATGGTCGACGACGGCCGGGTGGTGTCCGACATCGGCGACGACTCCAAGTGGGGTGTCACCGACCAGAGCAAGATGTTCGTCGAGCGCTCGGGCGTCGGCATCACCGCACAGGGCGACATCATCATGGTGGTCGGCCAGGCGCTGACCGCGCGGACCCTCGCCGAACTGATGCAGCACGCGGGGGCGGTCCGCGCCATGCCGCTGGACATGAACCGCGCGTGGCCGTCCTTCATGTCCTACGACAGCTCCAAGAATCCGGCGGACCCGAAACCCACCAACATCCTCGACTTCGAGGACCCGCCGGACCGCTACTACACCCAGGCCACCCGCGACTTCGTGGCCGTCTACGCCCGCTGACCGCACGCCCGGCGGCGGCCCACCGGTACGGGCCCGCCGCTGTGGCCGCGCGGCCGGGTACGGCGCTACGCCATCTGGTCGGCCGCCGCCGCTTCGGTGAACGCCCGGATACGGGCGGTGGCGCGGGACGCCCGCCACACCGGACCCCAGTCCAGCGGCGGCGTGTCGTGGAAGGGGAGGTAGACGACATCGGGGCGGGCGGGGAACCGGGTGGCGTGCGCGCCCACCGGAAAGACCCCCTGGCCCGCTCCGACCAGGGTCAGAACCTCCTGGAAGGTCGCCGCCGAGCGGCCGACCGGGATCGCCAGACCCGCCGGGGTCTGCTGCGGCGTCCCCGGCTCGCGCCAGTAGTCGGGCAGCGAGCACGGCGCTTGCAGCACCTGCGTGCGGGCCAGGTCCTCCACCGAGACCGTGCCGCGCTGGGCGAACGGATGCGTCGCGGGGACCGCCAGCATGCGCGGCTCCGACAGCAGCACGGGGCCGTTGGCCAGATCCGGGCCCGACAGCGGCAGGCAGGCGATCAGCACCTCCAGCGCGTCCGCGCGCAGCCGTTCCAGCGCCTCGGTCATCTGGACCTCGCGGATCTCCACCTCGCAGCCCGGATGCCGGGTACGGAACCGCTCGGTGGCCCTGACCAGCAGCTGACCTGCCGCCGCGCCCACGAAGCCCACCCGCAGCAGCCCGGTCACCCCGCGCCCCTCGGCGACCGCCGTCGCCAGCGCCGCCTCCAGCCGCTCGAACGCGGGCCGCAGGTCGTCGTGGAGGCGCCGGCCGATCGGGGTCAGCACCACACTGCGGCTGGTGCGCTCGAACAGCGGCGCCCCGACGCGGCGTTCGAGCTTGCTGATCACCTGGCTGACCCGGGCCGTGGTCACCCGCAGCCGCATGGCGGTCCGCCCGAAGTGCAGCTCCTCGGCGAGGGTCAGGAACGTCTCCATCTCGTACCGCTCCATGCAGGCCCCCTTCCTGGTGCCGTCGAGGAATGTGTGATCTCGCTGTTAAATCTTACTTAACGATCATTCCACGAGCTGGAGTTGATCCTCCCGCCGTACGTACGGCGGCCCGGCGGGCGGATCGTCCACCTGTCCTCGATCGCGGCGGTACGCGGCCCCGGCTCGCACCGCGGCGCGAAAGCGGCCGTGCGCGCGTACACCGCCGCGCACCCCGCGCGCGGCCGTCCGCCCAGGTGAGCGGGAAACCAGGGGTGACGAGGGCGGAGCACGTCGTAGGCTCGGAGGCATGGCTGGTGACGAGGGGAAGCCCGCGGGCGGCGGGAGCGTACGGGTGGACAGTTGGATCTGGTGCGTACGCCTGACCAAGACGCGCTCGATCGCCGCCACGGCGTGCAGGGCCGGACACGTCCGGGTGAACGGCGAGCGCGTGAAGCCCGCCCAGGCCGTACGCGTCGGCGACGAGGTACGGCTGCACCACGCGGGCCGCGAGCGGATCGTGGTCGTCTCCAAGGTGCTGAGCAAGCGGGTGGGCGCGCCCGCGGCGGCCGAGTGCTTCGTGGACAACAGCCCGCCGCCGCCCCCGCGCGAGGACGTCCTGGCGCTGGGCCTGCGCGACCGCGGCACCGGGCGTCCGACCAAGCGGGACCGGCGCGAGCTGGAACGGCTGCTGCACGGCAGCGCGCGGCCCGGCGACGGCGGCCGTCCCGGCGGGACCCCGCGTCCACGAGGCGGCGCCCGGCGTCCCGAGGGCGACCGTCCCGAGGGCGACTGAACCGAGGGCGACTGAACCGCGGGCGACACCGCCCGTGTGACCCGCGAGTCCTACGGCGACGGCCGGGCGGGATGAGGCGAGGGCGGGCACGGGAGCGGCCCTCGCCTCCATAAACTTGCGGTGCTAGTTTACGGGTGGCGGTACGCACCCACACCCGGGGCCGCCCGACCCGCACCACCGGGTCCCGCCAGGAGGAGCACGCGATGCGACCTGTCCACTTCGCCGCCGCCCGCCGCACCCCCATCGGGAAGCTGCGGGGAGCGCTCTCCGCGGTCCGTCCCGACGACCTGGCGGCGACCGTGCTGCGTGGTCTGCTGGACGGCGTGCCCGCGCTCGACCCGGCGAGGATCGACGACGTCTACTGGGGCGCGGCGAATCAGTCGGGCGAGGACAACCGCAATGTGGCGCGGATGGCCGTGCTGCTCGCGGGCCTGCCGGACAGCGTGCCCGGCGCCACCGTCAACCGGCTCTGCGCGTCCGGGCTCGAAGCCGTCACCGCCGCCGCCCGCATGATCGCGGCGGGCGAAGCCGACATCGTGGTCGCGGGCGGCTCCGAGTCGATGAGCCGCGCCCCCTTCGTACTGCCCCGCCCCGACGACGCGCTGCCGCACACGATGCCGACGTACGACACCCGGCTCGGCTGGCGGCTCACCAACGACCGGATGCGCGAACTGCACGGCGTGCTGGCGATGGGGGAGACGGCGGAGGAGGTCGCCACGCGGTACGGCGTCAGCCGCGCCGACCAGGACGCCTTCGCGCTGCGCAGCCACCGCAATGCCGCCGCCGCCCGCGAGAAGGGCCTCTTCGACGCCGAGATCCTGCCCGTCACCCGGCCCGACGGCGTGGTCGTCACGCGGGACGAGTGCATCCGCGAGGACACCACCGCCGAGCGGCTGGCCGCGCTCAAGCCGGTCTTCCGCAAGGACGGCACCGGCACGGTCACCGCGGGCAACGCCTCGCCGATGAACGACGGCGCCGCCGGGCTGCTGCTGGTCAGCGAGGAGGCGCTGGGCGACCTGGGACTCGAATCCCTCGGCCGGTACGCGGCCGGGGCCAGCGCCGGAGTGCACCCGGACGTCATGGGCGTCGGGCCGGTACCGGCGACCCGGCGCGTGCTCGCCCGGCTCGGCAGGACCGTCGACAGCGTCGAGGAGGCCGAGTTCAACGAGGCGTTCGCCGCCCAGGCGCTGGCCTCCGTGCGCGAACTCGGAGTCGACCCCGAACTGGTCAATCCCGACGGCGGCGCCATCGCACTCGGCCACCCCCTCGGCTGCTCGGGCGCCCGTATCCTCACCACCTTGCTGCACCGGATGAATCGCACCGGCGCCCGCCGTGGCCTGGCCACGATGTGCGTCGGCGTCGGCCAGGGCACGGCGGTGCTGGTCGACCGCGACTGATCCGCGACGCAGTCGCGACTGATCCGCGTCTGACCCGTGCCTGATCCGCGTCCGACCCGTGTCGGTACGACGACGCCGCTGCCCGGCCGAAGCGGCGGCGAGGGTGACGGGAACCACCTCCGTGACACCGCCCGCGGACCCGAAAGCCCGGTGCCGTCCGCCGCCGTCTGGGACAATCGATCGCGTGCCTACACCACTTAGCGGACGAGCTGACGCACGTTGACCGGCCCCGACAGCGGGGCGCAGCTGCTCGCGATCAGTGACCTGCACGTCGGCTACGCGGCCAACCGCCTCATCGTGGAGCAGTTGCGGCCGGGGACGGACGAGGACTGGCTGATCGTCGCCGGGGACGTCGCCGAGAACTCCGAGGACATCATCTGGGCGCTGAGCACGCTCAAGGAGCACTTCTCCACCGTCATCTGGCTGCCGGGCAACCACGAGCTGTGGACCCCGCCGGACGACCCGGTGCAGCTCCGCGGCGAGGCACGCTACCGCCACCTGGTCGAGGAGATCCGCCGCCTCGGCGTCATCACACCCGAGGACCCGTACCCCCTGTGGGAGGGCGAGCGGGGACCGGTCGCGGTCGTACCGATGTTCCTGTTGTACGACTACACGTGGCGCGACGGCACGCCCGGTGCCACCACCAAGGAAGAGGCGCTGGCGCACTCGCGGGACCTCGGCGTGATCTGCAACGACGAGCGGTTCCTGCACCCCGACCCGCTGCCGGGCCTCGACGACTGGTGCCGGGTCCGGGTGGCCGAGACCGAGGCCCGCCTGGAGGCGCTGGACCCGGCGCTGCCGACGGTGCTGGCCAACCACTTCCCGCTGCACCGCGACCCGACGCGCATCCTGCGCTACCCGTCGTTCGCCCTGTGGTGCGGCACCGAGCGGACCGAGCGGTGGCACACCCGCTTCCGGGCCGCCGAAGTCGTCTACGGGCATCTGCACATCCCGCGCGTGATGTGGCGTGACGGCGTCCGCTTCACCGAGGTCTCGCTCGGCTACCCGCGCGAGTGGGGGCGGCGCGACACCGGGCCCGCGGGGCCCCGGC
Source organism: Streptomyces sp. CBMA29 (assembly GCF_014596445.1). Classification (GTDB taxonomy): domain Bacteria; phylum Actinomycetota; class Actinomycetes; order Streptomycetales; family Streptomycetaceae; genus Actinacidiphila. The sequence goes on from NZ_MECL01000228.1 coordinate 5,392, forward strand.
GGATACTGGCCGGACGTCAGGGCGTCCGCCGGTGATCGAGCACCTGCTGCCCGCCGCCGTCCGCTCGCGGGCCGTGTACGGCGCGGAGTTCGACGGCGCGCCGCTCTTCCCCGAGGAGGCCGCGGCCGTCGCCAAGGCGGTCGCCAAGCGCCGCGCCGAGTACGCGGCGGGCCGCGCCTGCGCCCGTGCCGCGCTGGCCGGGCTCGGGATCGCGCCGGGGCCGATCCCGCGCGACCCCGACCGGGGAGCGCCGGTCTGGCCGGCCGGCGTCGTCGGCAGCATCACCCACTGCGACGGCTACCGGGCCGCGGCCGTCGCCCGTACCTCCGACGTCCACACCCTCGGCATCGACGCCGAGCCGCACGGGCCGCTGCCCGAAGGGGTGCTCAAGGTCGTCACCGCCACCGACGCGGAGGCCGCCGCGCTGGAGCGGCTGGGCGAGGAAGCACCCGAAATCCACTGGGACCGGCTGCTGTTCAGCGCCAAGGAGACCGTCTACAAGGCGTGGTATCCCTTCCACCGCAAGATGCTCGGCTTCGAGGAGGCCGAACTCCTCTTCACCCGCGACCCCGACGCCCCCGACCGCGGCGGCTACACCGCCCGCCTCCTGATTCCCGGCCCCCTCCTCGCCGAAGGCATCGGCCCCGACATCTTCACCGGCCGCTGGACCACCCGCAACGGCCTCGTCGCCACCGCGATCGTCGTCCCCCACGAGACGGCTGCGCCTGGCGCTTGACCCTCCTGCCCCTCCGGGGCTCGCCTTACGTGCGGCGGAGGGGGAGCGTCTCCCAGGGGCGCGGGTGGGGTGACACCGCCGTCAGGCGGATTCGCGGGGGATCAGGGTTGTTTTGAAGATCGCCGAGCGGGTCTGCTGGGCGGGGTCGTCGATGAGAGCCATCAGAAGCTTCGCCATTTCGGCGGCCATGTCCTCGACCGGCTGGCGGATGGTGGTCAGCAGGGGGCGGGAGGACAGGGCGGCGCTGCTGTCGTCGAAGCCGATGACGGCCACGTCGTCGGGCACCCGGCGGCCGTGGTCGCGCAGGACGAGGAGGGCGCCCTGCGCCATCAGGTCGTTGGCGACGAACACGCCGTCGGTGTCGGGCTGTTCTGACAGCAACTGCTTCATCGCCCGCTCGCCGCCCTCCTGCGTGAAGCTGCCCTCGACGCTGGGGACGTACGCGTAGCCGTGCTCGGCCATCGCCTCCCGGAAGCCCGCGAGGCGGTCCTGGCCCGCGGGGGAGTCGGCCGGGCCGGCGATGGTGGTGATCCGGCGGCAGCCGCGGGCCAGCAGGCGCTCGGCGGCGAGCTTCGCGCCCGCCTGCTGCGCGACGTCCACGAAGCTGATCGGGATCGGCGTGGCGGGCCGGGCGAACAGCACGGTCGGCAGCCCGGCCTCGGTGAGCAGGGACGGCAGCGGGTCGCCCGGCGCGATCGACACCAGCACCACGCCGTCGATGTGCTCCTGCCGCAGATTCGGCACCAGCGAGCGCCGCGCCTTCTCGGAGTCGGCGAGCATCAGCAACGGGTGCACGCCGCGCGGGCGCAGCACCGTGAGCAGGCCGCCCACTATCCGGCCGAAGAACGGGTCGCTGAAGACCTGCCCGAGGAAGGGGTCGTCGGCCGCGTGGTGGTCGGGCACCGAGAAGACCAGCGCGACCGAGTCCGTACGCCGGGTGACCAGCGACCTGGCCGCGCGATTGGGGATGTACCCGGTCGCCTCGACCGCCTCCTGGACGACCTTCTGGATCTCCGGATCGACATTGCGCGTCCCGTTGACCACACGGGACACCGTCGCCCGCGACACCCCGGCGGACCGCGCGACGTCTTCCAGTGTGGGCAGGCGGGGCCCGGCAGGACGGCTGCTCGTCATGGTCCAGTTATACCACGCACGGAGAGCGCTCTCCCTAAGTCCTGGTCGGACAACACGCAGATGGGGCGGGGTACGGCGGCCCCCACAGGCCCGCCGCGCCCCGCCCCGGTCTCAACCGCGCGCCCCGGTCACCCGGGTCACGCGTACACCCCGAACTCGTACAGCGAGTACCCGTAGGCCGTGCCGCGCTGCGTCAGATTCAGCCGCACATAGCGGCCGGACCCGTTGACGTCGAACGTCTCCACGCCGCCGGTCGCGGTGGTCGTGCTGTAGATGTCCGTCCACGTGTTGCCGTCGTTGGACACCTGCACCTGGTACGACTTCCCGTAGGCGGACTCCCAGCCGAGCTGGATGTGCTTGATCGCGGTGGTCTGCCCGAGGTCGACCCGCAGCCACTGCGCGTCGGTCCAGTCGGTCGCCCACCGGGTGTCCCAGCGCCCGTCCGTGGTGTTCGACGGCGGGAACGGCGCCCCGTTGCCGGTCTGCTGGTACGAGGACGCGGTCGTCGGCTTGCCGAGCGCCACGTTCGTACCGCCGACCGTCGGCGCCACCACGCGGAACGACTTGGTCTCGATACCGACGTTCCCGTGCCCGTCGAAGGCGTACACGTACACCTTCCACACCCCGAGCGTCTTGGGCGCGGTCACCGTGAACCTGCCGTCGCCGGTCTGCGTGAAGGTGACCTGTTGCAGTCCGGTCCCGCTGTCCACGTACTTGGTGGAGTACATGAGCTGATACCGGATCAGGTCGCCGTCCGGATCGGTCGCCGAGGCCGAGACGTCGAAGGTGCCGCCGGCCGGGACGGAACCGCTGTTGCCGACCGTCATCGAGCTGATCACCGGCGGGGTGTTGGCCTGCGGCGTGCCGCCGTAGTCCTTGGCCACCGAGTAGTACATCATCCGGTTCCAGCTCGCGGGGCGGACGTTGAACCACACGCCGCCGAAGTCGTTCTCGTTGCCGTAGTGGAAGATCGTGGCGCCGAGCGCGACCCCGGTGTGGCCCGAGATGCAGTTCCACGCGGACACGTACGCGTCCCGCTTCTGGATGTCCGTCGGCTCGGTGGGCACCCCGTTCGCGTCGTTCGGCACCTCCCACTCGCCGGCCTCGCCGGTCTCGGTGACGATGTACGGCTTGGTGTAACCGCCGTTGATCCAGTCCTGCTTCACATTGCAGACCGCGCCGTAGGAGTTGACCGCGTAGAGGTCGAGCGACGGCGTGTACTGCTTGTAGTACGGCCACGCGCCGGTCCACGCGTCCGTCGACGTCACCGGGTGGTTCGGGTCGATCGCGTGGATCGCCTGCGTCACCTGCTCGACGAATTTCGCGTAGGCGATGCGCTGTTGCTCGATCGCGGCACCCGAGTAGTGGTCCTGCGTGGTGAGGATGACCTCGTTGCCGACATCCCACATCAGCACGCCCGGGTGGTTCTTGTACGTCGTCACCCAGTTCTTGATGTCGTTGAGCGTGTTGGTCTTGTACGCCGTGTCGTTGACGTAGTCCGCGCCCTGGTTGAGCCAGAAGCCGTTGACCACCTTCAGACCGAACTGCGCGGCGGCGTCCAGGAGCGGCTTGGAGCCCGCGTCGGTGCCCCAGGTGCGCACGGTGTTGACGCCCATCGCCTTCAGGTCACGCATGTGCGCGTTCGCCGTGTCGTTGGACGGGCCCCAGGTCATGCCCTTGACGGTGTACGGCGCCCCGTTGACCGTGAGCTTCCAGTTGCCCTGGCTGCCCGTGACGTGCACGTCGCTGGCGCCGGTCGGCACCGGCGGGTCGGTGAGCGCGGTCGGCACGGTGCCCGCGGCGATCTGGGAGACCGTCACGTTGTCGATGCTGAGCGCGCCGCCGGAGGAGGTGTCGGCGGCCGGAGAGGTGCAGCCGCAGACGGAGTTGGGGTAGGAGCCGCCGATCCTGAGGCTGAAGTCGACGAAGACGCCGTGGTGCACGGCCGCCTCCCAGGTCGCGACGCCGACCTGCGACTCGTTGACCTGCCAGATCTGCTTGCCGTCGAGGTAGTAGCGGATCTGCTCGTCGGACTTCGTGCGGTCGATGATCTCGGAGTACGTGTGGTAGCCGGTCTGGCAGCCGGAGCAGGTGGCCAGGCCGCTGGTCTTGCCGTTGTACTCGTCGCAGTTCCCGCCGGGCGCGGTGCCGCAGTGCAGGGTCGCGGAGAGCTGCGAGCGGCCGTTGACGTTCTCCATGATGTCGCTCTCGCCGACGGCCGGCCACGCGCCGGGGTTGCCCCGGAAGGCGGCGCCCATCGCGCGGAAGGACGGCCAGTAACCCAGTGCCTTGGCCGGATCCGGCTGCTTGAGCGTGGCGGAGATCTGGAGCTGGCCGCCCGCGGGCGCCGCGAAGTCGGTCCGCTTGGACTCGATCCGGCCGGACGTCCAGGCCGTACCCGACTTCAGGGCCGTCAGGTTGAGGTGGCCGTTGCCGTCGAGGCCCACGTTCGCGGGGGAGTTGGTGGTGGTGTCGACCTCGCCGGTGCCCCAGTTGGCGGGGCCGCCGGGGTAGGCGGTACCGGTGTCCGTGATCCAGTTTGCGGCGCTGGGCGAGGTGCCGGCCGCGCCGGTGAAGTCGTCGCTCCACACCGTGGTCCAGTTGCCGGGCGGCGGCGTGCCCGTACCGCCGTTGTCACCGCCGGTCGTACCGCCCGTGCCGCCGGAGCCCGCGGCGCCGTACACCTGGAACTCCCACAGCGAGTAGCCGTAGCCGTTGTTGCGCACGGTGCCGTTGATCCGGACGTACCGGCCGGTGCCGCTGACCGTGAGGGTCTGGGTGCCGCCGGTGCCGGTGGTCGTGGAGTAGATCGTCGTCCAGCCGCCGGTGCCGGTGTCGGAGACCTGGATCTGGTACGCCGTCGCGTAGTTCTCCCAGTTCAGCACGACCTTGCTGACGGTGGAGGCGGCGCCGAGGTCCACCTGGAGCCACTGCGGGTCGCTCCAGGCGCTGGCCCAGCGGGTGCCGGCGTCGCCGTCGACCGCGGCGGAGGCCGGGTAACCGGCGCCCTCGGTGCTGGAGGCGGTCGCGGGCTTGCCCTGCGAGAGCAGGGTGTCGGCGGCGTGCGCGGCCGTGGTGGGGACGGCGAGCGCGTACAGGGCGAGGCCCATGGCGAGGAGCACCAGGAGGGCCGCGCGCAGTGACGGTGGAAGGGATCTGAACCGGGCGGTCGGTGAGTGTGAGGCTCTCATGCCGATTCTCCTGCGGGGGGAGGTGAGGGAGGGAGGGTGCGGCTCTCCGGGACGGCGGGTTCCGGGGCATGGAGCATGCGGGAGAGCGCTCTCTCAGTGGGCAGATGGTTGCGTCCCGGTTTCCGGGGTGTCAAGGCATCGGACACGAGATGACGACATATCTCGCTCGTTATGCCCTATAACTCACTGATTCGGTAGGTCTGTTCACTGCCGGAACGTGCGGATCCGGTGCGGATCGGAGTACCGGGTCTTGACACATGCCCGTGCGGGGCGTGAATGTACCGGCATTGGGAGAGCGCTCTCCAAGCGTTCTTTTCCTGCCTGCCCCGGGGTCCCTCCGGCCGCCCCACCCGTCCGCCCAGAGACCGAGAAATCCGAGGAAGTCCCCATGAGCGACACAGGAAACAGACGCAGGACGTGGCTCGCGGGAGGGGGCGCCGTACTGGCCGCCGCGCTCCTGGCCACCGGCTGCGGAAGCGACTCGACGTCCAAGTCCGGTTCCGGCGACGACGCCAACGCCAAGACCACGCTCACCGTGAACCTGTTCTCGGACTTCGGCTACAAGGACCTCTACGCCCAGTACCACAAGCTCCACCCGAACATCACGATCAAGGAGAACCGGGCCGACCTGGGCGCCCACCACCAGAATCTGCACGCGCACCTGGTCGCGGGTAGCGGCACCGCCGACATCGAGGCGATCGAGATCGGCCAGGTCGCGGGCTTCCAGTCCGAGGCGAGCAAATTCGTCAACTTCCTGGACGAGGGCGTCGACAAGAACCAGTGGGTGGCGTCCAAGACCGCCCCCGCCTCCAGCCGGGACGGCTCCTCGCTCTTCGGCCTCGGCACCGACATGGGCGGCATGGCGCTCTGCTACCGCGCCGACCTCTTCCAGAAGGCCGGGCTGCCCACCGACCGGCAGGCCGTCTCCTCGCTGGTGTCGAGCTGGGACTCCTACTTCTCCACCGGCAAGCAGTTCCTCGCCAAGAGCCCGGACAAGAAGGTCAAGTGGTTCGACGCGGGCAGCAATGTCTTCTCCGCGATGACCGCGCAGGCGCCGCAGGCGTTCTACGACGCGGACGGCAAGGTCGTCGCCGCGTCCAACCCGGCGGTCAAGCAGGCGTTCGACACGGTCGCGGGCGCCATCAAGGACGGTGAGTCGGCCGGTATCGCCGCCTTCACCCCCGCCTGGGACACCGGCTTCCGCAAGAGCCAGTTCGCCACCGTGACCTGCCCGGCCTGGATGAGCTACGAGTTCAAGGCCAACCCGCCCGCCGACGGCGGCAAGTGGGACATCGCCACCATCCCCGGCGGCGGCGGCAACTGGGGCGGCTCCTATCTGACGGTGCCCAAGCAGGGCAAGCACACCAAGGCCGCCGTCGACCTGGCCAAGTGGCTCACCGCGCCCGCTCAGGAAGCCTGGCTCTTCAAGAACAAGGGCTTCTTCCCGTCCGACCAGGCGCTGTGGACCTCGCCCGACATCGCGAACCTGACCGACCCGATGTTCAACGGCGCGCCCACCGGCAAGATCTTCTCCGACTCCGCGAAGAACCTGAAGCCGCAGCCGCTCGGCCCGCACGGCGCCGACATCGGCAACATCTATGGCAACGCCCTGGTCTCGGTCGAACAGGGCAAGGCGGGCGTGGACAAGGCGTGGAGCAACGCCAACGCCGAGATCAAGAACATCGGCGAGTAGTGCCCGGCCGGCGGGCACGGGTGCCGGGCGCCGCTCGCGCCGCCCCTGACCCGCCGGTCCCGGCACCACCCCTCCGGCGTCCCGGAGCCGGGCCCCGCGCCCGTACTCCCGGACCGAAGTGGCCGCCGGATCGCGGCGGGCGGCCACCGGATCCCGCCGTCCGCGCGGACCGCTGTCCCGAGCGGGCCGCGCGGACGGTGGGGCACGACGGGAGCCGGCCCCGGACGTGAGGTCCTCAACGGCCTCCGGGTTCCCGACCGCCTGAAGGTTCCCGTTCCGGGCCGCTCGCGCCACTCGACGGGCCGGCGGGGGTTGCGCACCCTTCCCACTCCCCGCCCACCGCGTACCCCCCGCCGGCCACCAACCAGGAGCAGATGCATGGCCGTCTCGACCGGCACCCCGCCCGCCGCCTCGCAGGACAACCCCTCGCCCGGCAAGTCGGCGCCCCACACCGCCCCCGCCAGGGGGGCCCGCTGGCACCGGACCGAGCGGCGCCTGTCGCCGTACTTCTACATCTCGCCGTTCTTCCTCGTCTTCGGCGTCTTCGGCCTGTTCCCCCTGCTCTACACCGCGTACGTGTCGCTCACCGCCTGGCGGGCCGACACCGACGGCAGCAGGCACACCTTCGTCGGCCTCGACAACTACCGCACCCTGCTGCACGACCAGTTCTTCTGGAACGCGCTGCGCAACACCCTCGGCATCGGCGTGCTCTCCACCGTCCCGCAACTGCTGCTCGCGCTGGGCCTGGCCCATCTGCTCAACTACCGCCTGCGGGGCCGCACTTTCATCCGGATGGGCGTGCTGCTGCCCAACGTCACCTCGGTCGCGGCCGTCACGATCATCTTCGTCCAGCTCTTCGGCCGCGACTTCGGCCTGGTCAACTGGTTCCTCGGCCTCTTCGGCGTCCCGCACACCGACTGGCAGGCGGGCACCTGGTCCTCCTGGATCGGCATCTCCACCATCGTCACCTGGCGCTGGACCGGCTACAACGCGCTGATCTACCTCGCCGCGATGCAGGCCGTCCCCTTCGAGCTGTACGAGGCCGCCGCGATCGACGGAGCCAGCCGGTGGCGGCAGTTCAGGTCCATCACCATCCCGGTGCTGCGCCCCACCATCTTGTTCACCGTCATCACCTCGACCATCGGCGCGCTCCAGATGTTCGGCGAGCCACTGCTGTTCAGCGCGAGCCAGACCCCGATGGCGGGCGGCTCGCAGCACCAGTTCCAGACGATGGCGCTGTACTCGTACGACCAGTTCTGGGGGAAGTTCAAATACGGCTACGGCGCCGCGATCTCCTGGGCGATGTTCCTGGTCATCGTCGTGATCGTCGCCGTCAACTTCCTTCTGGCCCGCCGCATGAAGGGAGTCGAGGCCGCATGACCACCCTGCCGCTCACCAAGCGCCCCCGCCGCCGATCCGGCCGGGACCGTCAGCTCTCGGCGGGCAAGGGCGTCTACGTCGCGCTCGCCGTCGTCGTCGGACTCTCGGTCTTCCCGCTGTACTGGACGCTGGTCGCCGCCTCGCGGGACAACGCCGCACTCAGCCAGGTGCCGCCCGCGCTGCTGCCCGGCAGCCACCTCCTGTCCAACCTGCGCCGGGCGTTCGACCAGGCCGACATGCAACTGGCCCTGGTCAACTCACTGATCGTGGCCGGCACGGTCACCGTCTCGGTGGTGCTGACCTCCACACTCGCCGGATTCGCCTTCGCCAAGCTGCGGTTCCCCGGCCGGAGCCCGCTGCTGGGCTCCGTGGTGGCGACGATGATGGTCCCCACCCAGCTCGGCATCATCCCGCTCTACATCATGATGGCGAACTGGCTGCACTGGGCGAACCACCTCCAGGCGCTCATCGTGCCCGCCGCCGCCAACGCCTTCGGCGTGTTCTTCATGCGGCAGTACCTGGTCACGGCCATCCCCGACGAACTGCTCGACGCGGGCCGGATGGACGGCTGCACGACCCGGGGCCTGTACTGGCACATCGCACTGCCCGCCGCCCGCCCGGCGATGGCGGTGCTCGGCATGCTCACCTTCATGGCCAGTTGGAACGACTTCTACTGGCCCAAGGTGGTCATGACCCAGCAGAACCCCACGGTGCAGCTCTCGCTGTCCGAACTGGCCAGCGGCTACATCCAGGACTACTCCCTGGTGCTCACCGGGGCGCTCGTCTCCAGCCTGCCGATCATCGCGGTCTTCCTGCTGATGGGCCGTCAAATCCTGGACGGCATCATGCAGGGGGCCATGAAGGGATGACCATGATCACTCCCGAGTCCGAGTCCCTGCCCCTTCCCGGGCCCGCGACGCTGTCCGATCCCGCGTCGGGGAACGGTTCAGGGCCCGCGCCGGGGTCGGCGTCGGAATCTGCGCCGGAGGCGGAACCCGCCCCGTCCGACGCGGAGTTGGACGCGCTCGTCGCCAAGCTCGACCTCCCCGCCAAGGTCCGGCTGCTCTCCGGCGCCAGTTCCTTCAGGACGCAGGGCGAACCGGCCGTCGGCCTGCGGGAGATGGGCGTGTCCGACGGGCCCGCGGGCGTACGCGGCGAGCGCTGGGACGAACGCGACACCGCGCTCGTCCTGCCGTCGCCGACCGCGCTCGCGGCGAGCTGGGACGAGGAACTCGTCGCCGAACTCGGCGGCCTGCTCGCCGCGGAGGCCCGCCGCAAGCGGATCGACATCATGCTCGCCCCCACCCTCAACCTGCACAGGACCCCGGCGGCCGGGCGGCACTTCGAGTGCTACTCCGAGGACCCGCTGCTCACCGGACGCACGGCCGCCGCGTACATCCGCGGTGTCCAGGCAGGCGGCGTCGCGGCCACCGCCAAGCACTACGTGGCCAACGACTCGGAGACCGAACGCCTGACGCTGGACGCCCGGGTCGACGAACGCACCCTGCGCGAGCTGTACATGGCGCCCTTCGAGGCCGCGGTGCGCGCGGGCGTGTGGGTGGTGATGTCCGCGTACAACGCGGTCAACGGCATCACCATGTCCGAGAGCCCGCTGCTGGCCGAACCGCTCAAGGGCACCTGGGCCTTCGACGGAGTCGTGGTCTCCGACTGGGGAGCGGTCCGGTCCACCGAGGAGTCGGCGCTCGCCCCGCAGGACCTCGCGATGCCGGGGCCGCACCCGCTGTGGGGCGAGCCGCTGGTGGCGGCGGTCCGCGAGGGCCGGGTGCCCGAGACGGTGATCGACGACAAGGTCCGCCGATTCCTGCGGCTCGCCGCACGGGTCGGTGCGCTGGAGGGCTTCCAGGGGACCTTGTCACCCCTGGAAGCCCACGGCGACGCACGAGGCGACGCACGAGGCGACGCACGAGAGACCGCCACGTCGCCGGGCGCCACGTCACCGGCCGCCGCGCCGGTCGTGTCCGACGACGCCCGCGCCCTGCTGCGCCGCGCGGTCGCCGCCGCGAGCGTCCTGCTGCGCAACGAGGGCGCGCTGCTGCCGCTCGACCCGTTCGCTCCCGGACGAAGGAGCGGCCCGGACAGCGGCCCGGACGGCAGGCCGCCGCGGATCGCCGTACTCGGCCCGAACGCCGCCGCCGCGCGCGTCCAGGGCGGCGGCAGCGCGGGCGTCTTCCCGATCGAGGTCGTCTCGCCGCTCGACGGCGTCAGGGACGAGGTCGGCGACACCGCCGAGGTCGTGCACGCCGAGGGCGTCGTCCTCACCACCCGGCCGACCCCGCTGCACAGCGGTAACTCCCGCGACCCGCGCAGCGGCGCCCCCGGCGTCCTGGTCCGCTACCTCGCCGCCGACGGCGCCGAGATCCACGCCGAGCACCGGCTCAGCGGCCGGATCCTGGAGTCGGGCGACGCGCCGGAACTTGCCGCCACCGCGGCGGCCGTCGAGGTCAGCGCCCTGGTCACACCGGATGTCACGGGCGAGTGGCGGTTCGCCGTGGTCGGCCTCGGCGCCGTCACGCTGCGGGCGGACGGCGAGACGCTGATCGACACCTATGTGCGGCCCGAATCGCGGGACCCCACCTATGTCCACGTCACACCGTCCTTCCGGGTGGCGTCCCGGCAGGTGACGGCGGGCGGTGAACTGCTGCTGGTCGCCACCCGGCACTGGGAGGCGGACGACGGCTTCGCGGTCGCGCTGGCCGCCGACCCGCCGCGGCGCGACGAGGACGAGTCGATCGCCGAGGCCGTGGCGCTGGCCCGCGACGCGGACGTGGCCGTCGTGGTGGTCGGCACCACCGACGAGATCGAGAGCGAGGGCTTCGACCGTACGTCGCTCGCGCTCCCCGGCCGTCAGGACGAACTCGTCGCCGCGGTCGCCGCCGCCAACCCCCGTACCGTGGTGATCGTCAACTCCGGCGGACCGGTCGAACTGCCCTGGCGGGAGAGCGTTCCCGCGGTGCTGCTGAGCTGGTTCCCCGGCCAGGAGGCCGGACACGGCCTGGCCGACGTGCTGTTCGGCCACGCCGAGCCCGGCGGGCGGCTGCCCACCACCTGGGCCGGACTCGCCGAGGGCGCGCCCCTGCCGTCCACCACTCCCGCCGACGGTGTGCTGCCGTACGAGGAAGGGCCGTATATCGGCCATCGTGCGTGGCGCAGGGCGGGCGCGGAACCCGCGTACTGGTTCGGTCACGGGCTCGGCTACACCACCTGGGACTACCGGTTGCTGAACCTGCCCGAGGCGGCGGAAGAGACCTCGGGCCATGGTGAAGCCGCAGGTGAGGACGGAGAACGGGACATCGTGGTACGGGTCGCGCTGCGCAACACCGGGACGCGTGCGGGCCGCGAGGTCGTCCAGGTCTACCTCGGCACCGGGCCCGACGGTGACTATGACAACGGTGGACCGCGACTGGCCGGATTTACCGCGGTCCGGGCCGAGCCCGGTGAGGATGTCGTGGCGGAAGTTCACGTGGCAGCACGGTCGTTCCAGCGGTGGTCGCCCGCGGAAGGGCGCTGGCGGAGCCGCCCGGCCCCGTACACGCTGTACGCGGGCCCCACGGCCGCCCGGCTGCCGCTCTCCGCGCCACTGGCGTTCTGAGCGAACGCACCGAGACCGGGGCGCCCCCCTCACCTGACAGTCGGGGGCGTCCCCCGGGCACGCTCAGGCCCGGTCCCGATCCGGTGGAACCTGGGGGTTCCTGAGGGATCCTGAGGGGGATTGATTGCCCCGACCGGTGAACCGTAAGGTCAACGCGTCCCGGCAACACATCCGATGTATCGTCTCGCGAGGACGCGCCCCATGCCCATGCAGCCCTGGTTCGCCGACGCCAAGCTCGGCATCTTCATCCACTACGGGATCTACGCCGTCGACGGTGTCCCCGAGTCGTGGTCCTTCTACACCGGGCAGGTCACCCGGGAGCAGTACATGAAGCAGCTCGCGGGGTTCACCGCCGCCGCGTACGAACCGGGCGACTGGGCGCGGCTGTTCGCCCGCGCCGGCGCCCGCTACGCCGTTCTGACGGCCCGTCACCACGACGGTGTGGCCCTGTGGGACACCGCCCGCGAGGACGGCCTGTCCGTCACCCGCGACACCCCCGCGGGCCGCGACCTGCTCGGCGGCTACGCCGACGCGCTGCGCGCCGAAGGGCTCAAGGTCGGCTTCTACTACTCGCACTCCGACTGGTCGCACCCCGACTACCCGACCGTCCGGCACCCCGACCCCGACCCGGTCCAGGCCGCCGTCAACGACAACCCGCTCAGCGCCCCCGCGCCGGGCACGGAGGACCCCGCCGCCTGGCAGCGCTACCTCGGCTACCGCGACGCCCAGGTAGGGGAACTGGCCGAGCGCTACCGCCCCGACCTGCTGTGGTTCGACGGCGAGTGGGAGCGCGCCGAGGAGCAGTGGGGCATCGACACGCTCGCCGACGCCGTCCTCACGGTCAACCCCGAGACGGTCTTCAACGCCCGGATGTTCAGCCGCGGCGACTACGCCACCCCTGAGCAGGGCGTCCCGCTCCAGGCCCCCGACGGCCCCTGGGAGCTGTGCCTGACCGTGAACGACTCCTGGGGCTACCAGGGCCACGACGACCACCAGAAGTCGGTCGGCCAGCTCGTGCGCTACTTCACCGAGACGATCGGCGCGGGCGGCAATCTGCTGCTGGACGTCGGCCCGCGCGAGGACGGCACGATCACCGCCGAGCAGGCAGCCCGCCTCGAAGGGCTCGGCGACTGGATCGCGCGCCACTCCGCCGCCGTCCACGGCACCGTCGCCGGACTCCCGGCCGGCCACCACTACGGTCCGAGCACCCTCTCCGCCGACCGCCGCACCCTCTACCTGACCTGCTTCGACGCCCCGCGCGAGACGGTCTCGCTGCGCGGGCTGCGCAACGCCGTACGCCGCGTGACCGTGGTCGGCACCGGTACCGAACTCGGCCACGAGGTCACCGGCGGCCTGCACGACGTACCGGGAGTGCTGTGGATCGAGGCGCCCTCGGCGGCCGACATCGACGAGCACGCCACCGTGCTGGCCGTGGAGCTGGACGGCGAACTCGACCTGTACCGCGGGACGGGACGGGTGTGAGGCGCGGTTCAAGGAGGGCTACGGGCCGACGGGAAGGGGTGAGTTGACCGTAAGCATCCGAAGCATCCGATGTCTTGGTTCCCGGGGAGTGCTCCTCACAGCGGAGAGTGGGTGATCTGGCACTATGTGCCCTGTACTGCGCTCTCCCGGGGGTGCCGTGTCCGACAGACATCGTGGAGGGAGCCCGGTGACGCGCGACGTGGGCCGGACGACGAGGGACCTGCGTCGGCACAACCGCACATCGGTGCTGACCCGGCTCTATCTGCACGGCCCCGCCAGCCGCTACGACCTGATGCGCGCCACCGGGCTCAGCTCCGCCACCGTCAGCAACGTCGTCACCGACCTGGTCGCGGACGGCCTCGTCGCCGAGGCGGGACTTCTCGACTCCGACGGCGGCCGTCCCCGCACCCTCCTCGAAGTACGGCCCGGATACGGGCAGGTGGCCGGTGTCGACATCGGCGAGACCCACGTCCAGGTCGGGCTCTTCGACTGGACGCTCGACACGCTCGCCACCGCCACCTACCCGATGGACACCGGACGGCCCGACCCCGCGGTGCTGGCCGGTCTCGTGACGGCGGGCATCGAGGAAGTCACCGCCAAGGCGGGCGTCGACACCGGCACGCTGCTCGGCGTCGGTGTCGGCGTCCCCGGGGCGGTCCTGCCCGACGGCTCGGTCCACGCGCCGACCCTCGGCTGGTCCGACGTCCCCTTCGACGCGCTGCTCAGGCCGAACGTCGCGGCGCCCCTGCACCTCGACAACTGCGCCCGCACCCTCGGCCAGGCCGAGATGTGGCGCGGCGCGGGCCGGGGCGCCGAACGCGCCATCGTCGCGCTGCTCGCGGTCGGCGTCGGCGCCGCCGTCGCCACCGGCTCGCCCGGCGGCGTCACCAGCACCACCAGCGAGTGGGGCCACACCGTCGTCGAGGCGGGCGGCGCCGCGTGCCGCTGCGGCTCCCACGGCTGCCTCGAGGCGTACGTCGGCGCCGACGCGATCCTCGGCCACTACGGGCGCATCCCCGGCGCCCCCGAACTCCCCGGCGCCGGCACCGAAGCGCGCGTCGCGGCCCTCGTCGCCGCCGCCTCCCGGCCGGGCCCGGCCGCCGACACGGTCCGCTGGACCGCGGAGTACCTGGGCATCGGCATCGCCAATCTGATCAATCTGCTCAGCCCCGACCGCGTCATCCTCTCCGGCTGGGTCAGCGGCTCCATGGGCCCGACGATGCTCCCCGCCGTACGCGACGCGATGCGACGCCACACGCTCGACTACCTGGCGGCGGGCACGGCGGTGGAACTGGGCCGCCTGGGCCCGGAGGCGGTGGCGCTGGGAGCGGCGACGCTGCCGGTGCACGGGGTGTTGAAGGGGGCGTAGGGGGCGGTTCGCGTCAGCTCACCCTCGCGGCGAGTGCGGTGCGGCCCCTCACGTAGCCGCACCCCGGGGGGGAACCGCCGTGGGTGGCCGTGCTCCTGGAAAAAGTTGTGTGCGACGGATTGACCGATGATCGGTCGCTACTTAGTTTAAGTCCAAGAAAAAGGCGGCCCCTTTCGGCACTCCCTTCCTTGGAGAACGTATGCCCTCGCACCCCGGAGACGGTCGGCTGTACATCGACGGCGAGTTCGTGGCGGCGGCGTCGCGGACGAGCGCGGTGGTGGAGGAGAAGGCGACGGGGCGGGCGATCGGGCGGTACGCGCTGGGGGCGGCGGAGGACGTGGACCGGGCGGTGGCGGCGGCGCGGGCGGCGCAGCCGGGCTGGGCGGGGCTGGCGGCGCCGGAACGGGGCCGGTATGTGCGGGAGTTGGGGCGGTATCTGGAGGAGCGGTTCGGGGAACTGGTCGAGCAGAGCATGCGGGAGACGGGCGGGGTGCGGGCGAAGGCCGAGGACGAGGTGGGGACGAGCGTGCGGCAGCTCGCCTTGTCGGCGGTGCAGGTGAGTGAGAACGCGGGGGAGATCCTGCCGCCGTACAAGGCGGGGAAGTTGTCGCTGTCGCGGGTGGTGCCGCTCGGGGTGCTGGGACTGATCACGCCGTGGAACTACCCGATGAATCTGGCGATGCGGGCGGTGGCGCCGGGGCTGGCGTTCGGCAACACGGTGGTGCTGAAGCCGGCGGAGCTGACGCCGGTGATCGGGGGGCAGGTACTGGCGGAGGCGGCCGAGCATGTGGGGCTGCCGCGCGGGGTGTTGAACGTGGTGACGGGGGAGGGCCCGGAGGCCGGGTGGGCGTTGGCGCGGCATCAGGGGGTGGACATGCTGGACTTCACCGGGTCGCGGGAGGTGGGCCTGGCGATCAGCCGGGCGGCGGCGGGGGAACTGCGGGACATCCGGCTGGAGTTGGGCGGCAGCAACGCGTTCGTGGTGCTGGACGACGCGGATGTGGAACTGGCCGCGGACTGCGCGATGGTGGCGTCGCTGGAGTTCCAGGGGCAGACGTGCATCAGCGCCAGTCGGCACATCGTGCAGCGGGCCGTCGCGGACGCGTATGTGGAGGCCGTGGTGCGGCGGGCGGCGGCGCTGAAGGTGGGGGATCCGTTCGACGCGGGGAACGCGTTGGGGCCGCTGATCAGCCGGGCGCAGCGGGACCGGCTGCACCGCACGATCGTGGAGCCGTCGTTGGCGATGGGCGCGCGGCTGGTGACCGGCGGTACGTACGAGGGGCTGTTCTACCGGCCGACGGTGCTGACCGGGGTGACGCCGGAGATGCCCGCGTTCCGGGAGGAGGTCTTCGGGCCGGTGATCCCGGTGACGGTGGTCGACACCGAGGAGGAGGCCGTGGCGCTGACCAACGGCCTTCCCATGCTGATGAATTCGGTCTTCACGCGGGATCTGATCCGCGGTCTGTCCGTCGCGGAGCGGCTCGCGGCGGGCGAGGTGCACGTCAATGACGCGCACGCCAGGCACGGCGCGGAGAACCAGATGCCCGGCTTCACGCGGCGGCAGTGGATCGGCCTCCAGCGCACGCCGTTGAACCTTCCCGACTGGGCCACCGCGCCCGCCACCGACGAGAGCTGAGGAACCACCCCATGGGCGTGACACGGACAAGAGCCGCCGTTGTGCTGGTGGCGGCAGGGCTGCTGGTGACGACGGCGGCCTGTGGCGGCGGATCGGACAAGAAGTCCGGCCAGGAGCCGAGCGGGAAGGGCACGGTCGATCTGACCTTCTGGGACTGGGACCCGAACATGGACAAGGTCGTCGCCACATGGAACACGGCGCACCCCGAGATCCATGTGAAGCTCTCCAACCCGGCGGGCGGTGACCAGTTGGTCGCCAAGATGATCACCGCGCACGAGGCGAAGAACGGCCCGGACATCGCCAAGGTCGAGTACCAGTCGCTGCCCGCGCTTGTTTCCAAGGGCGTCGTACGGGACATCACCGAGTACACCAAGGACACCGTCGGGAGATTCGACCAACCGACGCTGAAGAGCACGGTGTTCGAGGGCAAGGTGTACGGCGTCCCGCAGGACGTCGCCCCGCTGATGCTCTTCTACCGCGCGGACCTGTTCAAGAAGTACGGCCTGGCCGTACCGACGACGTGGGACGCGTACGCGGCGGCGGCCAGGACGCTGCGGGCCAAGGCGCCCACGGCGTATCTGACCAACTTCGACGCGGCGGACCCCGGTTGGTTCACCGGCCTCGCCCAGCAGGCGGGCGCCGACTGGTGGACCACCAGCGGAACCGCCTGGAAGGTCGACATCGCGGGCGCGCCCACGGTGAAGGTCGCGGACTACTGGCAGGGCCTGGTGGATGACGGCGTGATCGCCAAGAATCCGTCGTTCAGCCCGCAGCGGAACAAGCAGATGAACGACGGGACCCTGCTCACCTGGATCTCCGGCGCCTGGGCGCCCGCGCAGATCGGCGGTATCGCGCCCGCCACCAAGGGCAAGTGGGCGGTGGCGCCGCTGCCCGCGTGGACGGCCGGAGACCCCGCCACCGGCATCTGGGGCGGCTCCGCGACCACCGTCACCAGCGACTCCCGGCACCCGGCCGAGGCTGCCGCGTTCGCGTCCTGGCTGAACACCGACGACGCGGCGGTCACCGAGCAGGTCAAGCAGATCAACGTCTATCCCGCCGCCACCGCGGGCCGCTCGCTGCCCGTGCTCCAGGCCGCGCCCGCGTTCTTCCCGAACCAGCCGGACTTCTACGCGCAGGTCAAGAAGGTCGCGCCGGCCGCCCGCAGCTTCCCGATGTGGGGACCCGACGTCACCGTGACCTTCACCGGTTACACCGACAACTTCAGCAAGGCGCTCCAGGGCGGCGGTTCGTTCAAGGGCGCGCTCGACGCCATGCAGAGCGCCACCGTCGCGGACATGAAGAAGCTCGGATTCACGGTCGGCTGATGGCACGTCAGACGACCACCGCGCGCAGGACCGGCCGGTTCCCGTATCTGCTGGTCCTGCCCGCCGTCCTGCTCTTCGCCGCCTTCGTCGTGGCTCCCGGGGTCTACGCGCTGCTGCTCAGCTTCCAGCGCCGCAAGATCAACGGCGGGCTGCTCGGCGGCGGCACCCACACCGTATGGGCGGGCCTGGTCAACTACCGTGACGTCCTGGGGGATTCCGACCTCTGGTCGGGTGTCACGCGGATGCTGGTGCTCGGCGCGATCACCGTGCCGGGGACCGTGTTCTTCGCGCTGCTGTTCGCGGTGCTGCTCGACATGGAACGCACCCGGCTCAAGCGGATCACCCGGCTGACGATCTTTCTGCCGTACGCGGTCCCGGGCGTGATCGCCTCGCTGATGTGGGGCTTCCTCTATCTGCCCGCCACCAGCCCGATCGGCGGCGACCACGTCGACTTCTTCGGGCGGACCGCGGTCTTCTTCTCGGTCGCCAACGTGGCGGTGTGGGGCGCGGTCGGCTTCAACATGATCGTGATCTACACGGCGCTGCGCGCGCTGCCCGCCGAACTCCACGAGTCGGCGCGGCTGGACGGCGCGACCGAGTGGCAGATCGTGCTGCGGATCAAGGTGCCGCTGGTCATGCCCGCGGTGGTGATGTGCTGCCTGTTCACGGTGCTCGCCGCGCTCCAGGTCTTCAACGAGCCCAACACCCTCAAGCCGCTGTCCAACGCCGTCTCCTCCACCTGGGTGCCGCTGATGAAGATCTACGACGACGCCTTCGGCAACTCCGACATCCACGCGGCGGCGGCCACCTCCGTCGTCCTGACCGTCGCCGCGCTCGCCGTCTCCTTCGTGACCGCGCGCGTCATCCAGTCCCGGGTCCAGCGGGAGGCCAAGTGACCACCGTGACCACCTCCCCCGAGGGCGCCCCGCCGCGCGAGAGCCGGGAGCGCGGCGCGCCGGCCGCCCGTCCCCGCATCGCGCCGCTCCCCACCGCCGCGCTCGTCCTCGGCGCCCTCTACTGCGTCGTGCCCACGCTCTGGATCCTGATCGCGGCCACCAAATCCCGCACCGAACTCTTCTCCACCGCCACCTACGTCCCCTCGCTCGACCTCGGACTGCTGCGCAACGTGCGGGACTTGACGGACTATCAGCACGGCATCTTCTGGCGGTGGATGCTCAACAGCTTCTTCTACGCGGCGGTCGGCGGCCTGCTCGCCTCCTTCGTCTCCGCCGCCACCGGATACGCGTTGGCCAAATACGCCTTCCGCGGCCGTACCGCGCTGTTCAACACGATCCTCGCCGGAGTGCTGCTGCCGCAGATCGTGCTCGCCGTGCCGCAGTACCTGCTGCTCTCCAAGGTCGGCATGACGGACAGTCTGATCGGCGTGCTGCTCCCGCAGTTGTTCAACCCGTACGGCATCTACCTGTGCCGGATCTACGCCGCCGCCGCGGTGCCCGACTCGCTGTTGGAGGCCGGGCGGATCGACGGCGCGGGCGAGGCCCGGCTGTTCTTCTCCGTGGGGCTGCGGCTGATGGGCCCCGGACTGGTCACGGTGTTCCTGCTCCAGTTCATCGCGATCTGGAACAACTTCCTGCTGCCGTACGTGATGCTCACCAGCGACGACAAGTTCCCGCTCACCGTGGGCCTCTACAGCCTGCTGCGGCACGGCGCCGACGAGGCGTCGCTGTACTCGCTGGTGGTGACCGGCACACTGCTGTCGGTCGTTCCCGTGATCGCGCTCTTCCTGTCGCTCCAGCGGTTCTGGCGAATCGATCTGGTGACGGGGGCGCTCAAGTAGGGTTCCTGGCTCGCGCCTGTGCCGGGTCCCCGCTCCTGTGCGGGCTTCATTTCTTGAAGCCCGCACAGGGGATTGACGGCGCCGCGCTATGAGGAGTTAATTCCCCTAGCCGTTCATGGGAGCGCTCCCACTCAGCGTCGCCCGGACAGCGTCCGTACTCCGTACCGCCGTATCGA
This sequence comes from Streptomyces sp. CBMA29, assembly GCF_014596445.1. Classification (GTDB taxonomy): domain Bacteria; phylum Actinomycetota; class Actinomycetes; order Streptomycetales; family Streptomycetaceae; genus Actinacidiphila. The sequence goes on from NZ_MECL01000228.1 coordinate 24,922, forward strand.
GGAGTCCATCCGCATGCCCGCACGCGTCCGCGCACGTACCGCCCGTACGCTCGTCACCGCCGCCACGGCCACCGCCGCGCTGGCCGCCGTCGCCGTCGCCCCGGCGCACGCGACGACCGGTCACGGCACGACCCCCGCCCCGCGGCCGCCCGCCGCGCTCTACACCCCGCCCGCCAACGCGGACGGGAACCGGCAGATCCTGGACCTGCTGCGGCACGGGCAATTCCGCGACGCGGCAGGGGTGTTGGCGATGACCCTGACCCCGCAGGCCGTCTGGTACGGCGACGGGACACCCGCCCAGGTGGAGAGCTCGGTCCGCAAGACCGTCACCGACGCCGCCCGCCGCCACGCGCTGCCGGTACTGGCGCTCTACAACATCCCCGGCCGCGACTGCGCCCAGTACTCGGCGGGCGGCGCCGCCAACACGGCCGAGTACGAGGCGTGGATCGACGCAGTCAAGCGCGGCATCGGGGCGCGGCCCGCCACGGTGATCCTCGAACCCGACTCGCTGGCGCTGCTCCCGTCCGACTGCGGCGCCGACGACGCGCAGGGCACCCTCACGGCCGCGCGCTACGACGAAGTCCACTACGCCGTCGAGGCGTTGGAGCCGCAGGCGGGCACCAAGGTCTATCTGGACGCGGGCCACAGCGGCTGGCACAACGTCAACGACATCGTCCCCCGGCTGGTCGAGGCGGGCGTCGGCGACGCCACCGGTTTCTACCTGAACATCTCCAACTACCGCTCGGACAGCGAACTCGCCTGGTACGGCAAGCTCATCTCGTCCTGCCTCGCCTACGCGGCGGGCGGCGGCGACACCGCCGCCTGCCCCAACCAGTACTGGCCGGTCAACGACGCGCAGACCTGGCTGACCGCGAACGTGCACACCGCGCCGTCCGCCATGAAGCACTTCGTCACCGACACCAGCCGCAACGGCCAGGGCCCCTGGACCCCGCCGTCCGGCGTCTACACCGACGCGCAGGACTGGTGCAATCCCCCCGGCCGCGGCCTCGGGGCCAGGCCGACCCTGAAGACCGGCGACCCGCTGGCCGACGCGAAGCTCTGGGTGAAGATCCCGGGCGAGTCCGACGGCCAGTGCACCCGCGGCACCGCGGGCCCGAACGACCCGGAACGCGGCTACGCGGACCCGGCGGCGGGCGCGTGGTTCACCCAGCAGGCGCTGGAACTGGTCCGCCGGGCCAACCCGCCGCTGCTGCCGCACTGATGCCGCCGGCCGCCTTCCCCGCCACCGCGCTCTCCCCGCTCGCGGCAGGGCGGCGAAGGCGGCCGTGCGCTTTCCCGTCCCCGCCCGTCCGACTCCCCGCCCGCCTTCGCGCCCGACTTCCCGCCCGCCTTCGCGCCCCCGCACCGCCGCCCGCTCCCGTGGGCCGGAGCTCCCGTGGACCGGAAGGCGACCGTCCGCCGGTCGTGGCGTGTGGGGCGCGAGTGACGCTTTCGCCGCCGTGGGCGCTGTGGGGAGTAGAGCCACGTACCGCCCACCGGGAGCGGTCGGCTCGCTGAGCGGAGGCGGTATGCACGGTTCGGCGCGCACACAGCATGGTTCGCCTCCCGGCCGGGCCCGCCGGTTCGCGGGTCCCACGGGCGCGGGTCCGGTACGCCCGCGCCCGGAACGACGCACCGCCGAGCCGTCGCGCGCCGTACGGGGTCCGCGGTGACACCTGCCGGGGCCGCGACGCTGTACGAGACGGGACGGCAACCGCAGGGGTCAGGCCGCTCCGGGGGCATGGGCACGATGCGCGGTGCCGCGACGTACGAAGAGGACGCGGTGGTCAGGGCCGGTACGCGGCGGCGCGCGGGGACGGACGGCGGGGAACTCGGCCGCGCGGTGACCCGCGCGAGAGCCGGGGACGAGGCCGCGTTCACGGTCGTCTACCGCGAGGTGCAGCCGATGCTGCTCGGCTACCTGCGCGGCCTGGTCGGCGACGACGCCGACGACATCGCCTCCGACACCTGGCACGACATCGTGCGCGACCTGCACGCCTTCCGCGGTGACGGTGCCGCCTTCCGCGGCTGGGCGGCCACCATCGCCAGGCACCGCGCCCTCGACCACATACGCCGGCTCAAGTCCCGCCCCCGCACCACCGTCCTCGACCCCGCGGCGGCCGAGCCGGTCCCCGTGCCCGACTCCGCGGGCACCGCCCTCGACAACCTGTCCACCGCCCGCGCGCTCGCCCTGATCGCCGCACTCCCGCGTGACCAGGCCGAGGCCGTCCTGCTCCGCGTCGTGATCGGCCTGAGCGCACCCGCGGCGGCCGACGTCCTCGGGAAACGCCCCGGCGCCGTACGCACCGCCGCCTACCGCGGCCTGCGCCGCCTCGCCCAGCAACTGGGCGCCGGAGCCCGTGACGCCCGCGGACGCGCGGTGACGCTCGCGGACTCAGCCGTTGACATCGACAGCACGGACGTCGACAGCACGGACGTCGACGTCACGGATGCGGACGTCACGGACCCGGCCGGTACGGGCGCCGGACGTACGGACATCGCGCGTGGTGAAACCGCGCGCACGGACATCGCGTGTACGGACACGGGCGGGCCGGCGGCCGTCGGGCGGCAACGGGCCGCGGGTGCGGACGGGCCGGGGCGCGGCGGCGCCGACGAGGCGGTGGGTGACGATGCCGGGGAGGCGTGAAATGGACGACGGACGTGAGGTGGGCAACTGGCCGGACCCGGTGACCGCGGAACGGCTGCTGAGCGTTGTCGCCAAGGGCGAGTGCCCCGCAGAACCCGGCACCTTCCACGAGGTCGCCGACGCGCGGTTCTTCACACTGCTGCGGCTGCTGACGGCCGCGTCCGCGGGCACCGAGGTCGACCCCGGGCGCGAACAGGCCGCGCTGGCCGCCTTCCGGGCCGCGCGCCGTACCGGCGGCGCGGACGAGGGACGGCGGCTGGTGGTGTCGGGGCGGTCCGCGAAGGCGCTGGCCGGG
>NZ_MECL01000229.1 GCF_014596445.1 Streptomyces sp. CBMA29
CCGAGGGCGCCGCGGGCGCGTCGGCCGCCGGGGCGGCCGGGGCGGCCGGGCGCCGGTAGTCGATCCCGCCGGACGCGGCCGGTGCGATGGGAGCGCTGTCAGCGGGCGCGGGGGTCGAGGCGACGGAAGCCCCGGAGGAGGCGGGCCGCCGGTAGTCGATACCGCCGGAGCCGGAGCCGGAGCCGGAGCCGGAGCCGGAGCCGGGCGCGGAGCCCGCACCGTCGCCCGATCCCGAGGCGGGACCCGAGGCCGCCGCCAGGCCGTACCCGCCGTCGGCGTCGGCCGCCGGGGCACGGTCGGCCGGGGCGCCGTCGGACCCGGAGTCGGCGGCACGCCACGCGGGAGCGTCGGCGCCCGCGCCGGAGGCGATACCGGCGCCGTTGGTCCGGCTCGACCGGCGGTTGTCGGGGATGCCCATCTTGTCGGCCGCGTCCTGGAGCCACTGCGGGGGACTCAGCAGGAAGGACGTGGCCTCCAGGTCGATGCGTTGCGGCGGGTCGGGCACCGCGTCGTTCGGCACCGGGCCGTACTCCTCCTCGTAACGCCTGATGAGTTCGCCGACGGGCAGGCCGGGCCACAAGGTGGCCTCGCCGCTGTCCTTGGCTATGACGACGCGGACGTCCCCGCCGTCGCCCGCGGACGGGCCGCCCTCGCGCGGCTCCGACCAGACCACGAAGCCGAGGTCGAATTCGCGGACCCGGATCTCCCGGGCCTCGTACGCGGGGACGTCGCCGTTGATCCAGCGCTCCGCCCGCTCCTGGGCCTGCGCGAAAGTGACCATGTCCGGCCTCATCCCTCCACCGGGACGGCGCTGGCGAAGCCCCCGTCCACCATCAGGTTCGCGACGGTCTCCAATTCCGGCGGATTGCCCGCGAGCCGGAGGAGGAACGCGTCGAGTGACTCACCGCAGGGCAGCAGCAGTTCGGCGACCCGGTCGGCGGGGGCGGCCCAGCGGTCGCCGTCGCGGACGTCGTCGTACGCGCAGAACCAGACCGAGCCGGTCCGCTCGCCCTTGACCTTGACCGCGAGCAGGCCGCCCTGGAGGTAGGAGATCGCCAGGAAGTCCTTGGTCAGGTGGTCGCGCAGGCACTTGTTCACGTACACCAGGTCGTTGACCGCGGCGTCGTCGCGGACGGTGAAGAACGGCTGGTCGATCAGCAGGCCGAGGTCCGGGTCGAGCGCGACGCCGCTCGGGGCGCAGCCGCCCGCCGCCTTCAGGAAGGTGCGGTAACCGCCGGGCAGCCGGTAGCCCAGCTCCTCCTCGACGTCACGGACCTGCGACTCGGTGACCGCGACCGGGTCCTTCGGCAGTCCGAAGTGCACCGGGCGGGTCTCCTGGAGCGGCCGGGTGCCGCGCTTGGCGTGGTCGGCGGAGGAGGCGGCGAGGCCCCCGTGGTGCCGCAGCAGCGCCTTGACCTCGACCGGGATCAGCTCCATCCGGCGGGTCCCGATGACGTGGTGCCAGGTCCAGCCGTGCGGGGTCGCGACGGGGGAGAGGCTGCCCCACAGCTCGTGGCCCGAGGCGTGCAGCGCCGCGTTCGCCGACACGTAGTCGGTCAGCCGCAGCTCGTCTATCCCGAAGCCCTCAGGGGGCTCGGCGATCTCCGCCACCGCCCGCGCGTACGGCGCGAAGTCCGGTATCCCGTCGTCGTCCACCCAGACACCCTGGGGATGGCGGGCGGCGCGTACCGGGTCGGGAAAATGCACGACCTGTCCGGCGTAGGCCGCGTTCGGCGGCGGCACGATACGTCCCCCGGCCCGCGGACCGGGAGGTGCGCCCAGCCCTTGCCGACCTGTCGTCATGGCGGTTGCCCCCTGCTGCGTCTGGCTGATGACCACAGCCTAGGGCCTCACCACCAGGGCAGAGCCAGGGCCTGTGGATAACTTGCCTGATCGGCCCGCCGCCGACCCCGCGCCGACCCCGCGCAGGCCCTGCGCGGACCCCGCGCCTCCCCGTAACGGCCGCCGCCCGGACGAGCCGCCGGGCTCAGTCGCCGGTCGCCGCCGTCCGCAGCTTCTCCGCCTGCTTCAGCGCGATCGCCGCCCGCAGCGTCGCCGTCTTGTGGTCGGCGCGCACCGTCTCGTACGCGGCCGTGGCGCCACCGGACCTGACCACGGTGACCAGGACGACGCCCGCCGCGCCGCGCGCGGTGTCGGCGATGGTGTACGCCACCTCCTGGTCGCCCAGCGCGGGCCGGCCCGCGGGCGGCGCCACCGGCCGGACGGTGTAGGAGGTGACCCCGCCGTCGCGGGTGGCCTTGAAATCGCGGCAGGTCCTCAGCGCCGTGGCCAGCTCGTCCAGCACGGTCTCGGCGGTGCCGGGAGCGTAGGAGGCGATCACCTCCAGGCTGATCGCCTTCGCGTTCTTGTCCTTGTCCGCCGTGTCGGTGACCATCGCGCCGGTGTACACCTGCCGGGTGTGCTTGGGCCGGCTGCTCCACTGGTCGGCGACCGGCTGGCAGGCCGCGTTGTCGACCGTCGTGGCCGGGCCGAGGAGCTGCGTCTTGCTGCCCGCGGGCAGCACCTGGACGTGGGGGACGTCGGAGGACGTGAGCAGCGCCGAGGTGAGCTTGGCCGTCGACACCGCGCCGGACGCGCGGACCGGACCCGGCTCCTTCTTCGCCTTGTCGTCGCCGCCCCCGCCGCCCCCACAGGCCGCGGTGAGCGCGAGCACCGGCACCAGGGCGGCAGCCGCCAGCACGGCGGTCCGCGTGTGCGGGCCGCCGCGTCGCAGGTCAGCGGCCGACTCCCGGCTACCGGTCAGTAGGCGACTGCGTGCGCGTATCGGCATCTGGTGTTCCCCTGTGTCGTGTCCGTCCCCGGGATCGCACGGGCGACGGCCCGTTGCCGCGCGACTTTACGGCACCAGGGTCGCGATTTCGCCTGTGGGGCTGCTCACAAAGAGGTGCGCGAAAGCGGGCCCCGGGGTGTGCTCCGGGGCGAGCCCCACAGGCCCTTCAGCGGGCGGTCACTTCGCCTGCGCCGCCTTCAGCTTCTCGCTCTGCTTGCGCGCGACATCGATGGGCAGGGTGCCCGCGCCGCCCGCCGACTTCACCGACAGGTACGCGGTGATGGTGTCGCCGGTCCGCACGACGCTCACCAGGGCCGCGCCGGACTTCTTGTCCGCTGTGTCGGCCATCACATAGGAGACGGCCTCGTCGCCGGTCGGCACCGCGGGGCCCTTGGCGATGGTGAACGGCGTCTTGGTGCCGGTGTTGTCCGTCGCGGTGAAGCTCTGGCAGGCGCCCAGCGCCGTCTTCACCGACTCGATGACCTTCTTGGCGTCACCAGGCGCGTGACTGGCGACCAGCATCTGGTTGATCGCGTCGGGGGTGGCGCTCGACGTCGTCTTCGCGAAGGCCGCGCCGACGAACGCCTTGCGCGGGATCTTCGGCTTGCTGCTGGTGATGTCGGCGAGCGGCTGGCACGCGGGCTTGTCCGCGGTGAGCGTGGAGGTGTCGGCGGAGTCGTCGGTCTGCGAGACCTGGATCGTCCAGCCGGGCACGTCGGCCTCGGCGATCAGCGCCTTGGTGAGCTGCGCCTTGGTGAGCGCCGAGCCGTCCGACGGACTGTCCGCGCCGCTCGTCGGAGCGGAGGCCGAAGCGGAGCCCGTGGTCTTGCCGCCCTTGCCGTCGGCGTCCTTGGAGCCGTCGGACGAGCCGGAGCAGGCCGCGGCGAGGACGAGGGCGGGGAGCACGGCGGCGGCCAGGCGGAGCCGGGTCTTGCGCATGGGGGGTCACGTTCCCTGATCGGCGGCAGCGGGTCCGCGGGCGCGGACCGACTGCCGATACTCCCGCCATGTCGGGCGCGCGTCCATGGCGCGCCGAAGCTGTGCCGCGGCTGTGCGGGCCCGGCGCCTCCGCGGTGCGCGGGGCACGCACAACCGCGACCGACATGTGTTCGGGAAGCGCCCGCCGGGGACCGGCCGTCACCCTGCGTCGACCGCCAGCGCCCGGCCGACGACCGTCCCCGCCCGTACGACGATCGCCCGCGACCGTATGACGGCCGGTTTTGCGCACGTGCTGTGCCCGCGCTGCCGACGCTCCGTCACACGACGGTGACATGGCCCACACAGGATGGGCGCGGTGCCGCGTCCGGCTTCCCGTCGCATGGCCTGTTTGGCACTCTGAACGACATACGGGGGATCGCCCGCCCAGGCGGGCGGATGGAGGGATGCACACAGATCATGACAACTCAGACCCAGGCGGCGGGGGCCGCCGATCCCCGCTTGAGCTGGAGCGGTTCGGACGATCCGGTGGGCCCGCCGGTGCTGCGGCACCGCAGGGACGGCATCATGCCCGCGGTCGCCGCGGCGCTGCTGATCCGCGACGACGTGCTGACCTGCACCGGCGCCAAAGGTGAGCAACCGCCCGTACTGCACCCGATCGTTCAGGACTTCCTGGACGCGCTGCCGGTCGCGCAGCGGGAACGGTTCACCGGGCGCTGTCCCGAACCGGTGCTCATTTCACGCCACTTGACGGCAGTCGAGGCAAACCGGGGCAAGCGTGCCTCCCGTAAGCCGCTCACCCAGGGTGAGGCCCGCAAGGCGCTGCGCGGGGCGAAGCTCACCTCGCGGCGCATCCGGGAGGACGGCGACCCGACGCACGGCGCGTACGCCCCGCCCTGCCGCTCGTGCGCGCCGCTGCTGTCGCATCTGGGGGTCAAGCCGGTGGATCCGGCGGCGGAAGGAGAATGAGCATCCCCATGGCGGGCACCACCCGCTTCCCGGTCGGCGTCGACGCCGCGCTGCGCGCCGCGGGCTGGCAGCCGGGGCGCTGGGACATCAAGCAGGCCGAGTTCTGGGCGGACCGGCTGCGGGCGTACGAGTCGCCGGGCGGCCACCGGCACGCCGTCTTCCCCGCCGCGGTCGAGGCGTGGGCGGAGTTCGGCGGCCTGCTGATCCCCGGCGCCTCGGGCCCCGGCCGGCAGATCGCCCCCACGGCCATCGCCGTCGACCCGCTGCGCGGCCTGCACCTGGCGCGTACCTTCGGCGACCTCGGCCGCGCCCTGGAGACCGACATCAGCCCGCTCGGCGAGGAGCCCGCGTCCGGCGCGCTGCTCGCCATCGACGCCGAGGGCCGCGTCTACACCGTCGACCACACCGGCGACTGGTACGCGGGCCCCGACATCGACCGCGCGCTGACCGCCCTGATCGGCGGCGTACGCCCGGTGCGCCTCACGATGCGCTGACCCGCGCAGATCGCACCCGCGATGCGCTCAACTCCCGTACGTGTACAGGGCATCTGTGCACGGTCGCGGTGACGTCCCCGACACGAGGATGAGCCTCAGGTAGCAGACCCCTAGGGGGAGGTACCTACTTTTGGCGGCCACCGGTTCGTACCGGCGGATGACGATCCCGGGCCGTCCGTTCCATACGGTCATGAGGCGGGGTGGGGATAGCCCCACCCACAAGACGGAGACCTCCCCCATCGTGCGGGGGACGGCGCTTCGGCAGGCTGAACGCACCGGCTCAACAGGGCCTGGTCAGGGCCCGCCTCGACCTCACAGGAGATTCACGTGACAACGGCAGTGACGATTCCCAAGTCCGGGGGCAGCGGAGAGCGTCCGGCCGTTGCCGCAGCAGGCCGAGCGGTGACGAAGGCGTACGGCAGCGGCGAGACGCGCGTCCTGGCGCTCGACGCGGTGGACGTCGACATCGCGCGCGGCCGGTTCACCGCGATCATGGGCCCCTCGGGCTCCGGCAAGTCCACGCTGATGCACTGCCTGGCCGGGCTCGACACCGTGTCCGAGGGCCGGATCTGGATCGGCGACACCGAGATCACCACCCTCAAGGACAAGAAGCTCACCCAGCTCCGCCGGGACAAGATCGGCTTCATCTTCCAGTCCTTCAACCTGCTGCCGACGCTCAACGCGGCGGAGAACATCACGCTGCCCATGGACATCGCGGGCCGCAAGGTGGACCGCGACTGGTTCGACCGGGTGGTGGAGACCGTCGGTCTCGCCGGGCGCCTCAAGCACCGCCCCACGCAGCTCTCCGGCGGTCAGCAGCAGCGCGTCGCGGTCGCCCGCGCCCTCGCCGCCCGCCCCGAGATCATCTTCGGCGACGAGCCGACCGGAAACCTCGACTCCCGCGCCGGCGCCGAAGTCCTCGGCTTCCTGCGCAAGTCGGTGGACGAGCTGGGCCAGACCATCGTGATGGTCACCCACGACCCGGTCGCCGCCTCCTACTCCGACCGCGTGCTGTACCTGGCGGACGGCCGGATCGTCGACGAGATGCAGAATCCGACGGCCGACGGCGTCCTGGAGCGCATGAAGTCCTTCGACGGTCGCGGGAGGACCTCGTGACCGTCCTGAAGACATCGGTGCGCAACTTCCTCGCGCACAAGGGACGCATGGCGCTGTCCGCCGTCGCCGTCCTGCTCTCGGTGGCGTTCGTGTGCGGCACGCTGGTTTTTACCGACACCATGACCGCGACCTTCGACAAGCTCTTCGGCTCCACCGCCTCCGACGTCACCATCAGCGCCAAGAAGGTCGACGACGCGCAGGAGACCGGGCGGCCCGACACCGTGCCCGCCTCGCTCCAGCAGACCCTGCTCAAGGTGCCGGGCGTCGCCTCGTCCTACCCCGACGTCACCAGCGACAAGGTGACGGTCGCCGACGCGAACAACAAGAGCATCAGCCCGACCAGCGGCGCCCCGACCATCGTCAGCAACTGGGACCCGACCGAGACCAAGGCCGTCGAGCTGTCCTCGGGCAACACCCCGCGCGCGCCCGCCGACGCGGTGATCGACGCCGACACCGCCGACAAGCACCACCTGAAGATCGGCGACACGCTGCGGGTCATCGCCGCGCCCGGCGACTTCCACGTCACGATCTCCGGCATCGTCACCTTCAAGACCACCAACCCCGGCGCGGCCGTCATCTACATCGAGACCGCCACCGCCCAGGCCAAGCTGCTCGGTGACAGCCACGCGTACACCGGCTTCGGCCTGACCGCCGCCAAGGGCGTCTCCGACGACCGCCTCAAGGCGGACGTCACGACGGCCATCGGCGCGGGCAAGTACACCGTCGACACCGCCGCCGAGACCAAGAAGAAGGACAAGGACGACGTCGGCAGCTTCCTGAACTTCATGAAGTACGCGATGCTCGGCTTCGCGGGCATCTCGGTCCTGGTCGGCATCTTCCTGATCGTCAACACCTTCTCCATGCTGGTCGCCCAGCGCACCCGCGAGATCGGCCTGATGCGGGCCCTCGGCTCCAGCCGCAAGCAGGTCAACCGGTCGGTGCTGATCGAGGCGGTGCTGCTCGGCGTCGTCGGCTCGGTGCTCGGCATCGGCGGCGGCATCGGCCTGGCCGTCGCCCTGATGAAGCTCATGGGCCAGGCGGGCATGAAGCTCGACACCTCCGAGCTGACCATCAAGGCCACCACTCCGATCGTCGGCCTGGCCATCGGCGTCATCGTGACCGTGATCTCCGCCTACATCCCGGCCCGCAGGGCCGGACGGATCTCCCCGATGGCGGCGCTGCGCGACGCGGGCACCCCCGCCGACGCCAAGTCCGGCCGGATCCGCGCCGCGATCGGCGTCCTGGTCTGCGCGATCGGCGCGGTGGCGCTGGTCGGCGCCGGACAGTCGGACAAGGCGTCCTCCGGCGGCGGACTGCTGGGCCTGGGCGTGCTGTTCAGCCTGGTCGGCTTCGTGATCATCGGCCCGCTGCTGGCCGGTGTGATCGTACGAGCGGTCAGCGCGGTGATCCTGCGGTTCTTCGGGCCGATGGGCCGCCTCGCGGAGCGCAACGCGCTGCGCAACCCGCGCCGTACCGGCGCCACCGCCTCCGCGCTGATGATCGGCCTCGCGCTGGTCGCCGGCATGTCGGTGGTCGGCTCGTCCATGGTGGCCTCCGCCGACGACCAGCTCGACAAGTCGGTCGGCGCGGACTTCATCCTCCAGCCCGACGGCGGCCAGCCGCTGACCCCCGCTCTGGTGGCGGCGATCAAGTCGGCCTCCCACATGGAGCACTTCACCGAGTACGCGGGCGTCAACGCCAAGGTCACCCTGCCCGACGGCAAGACCGTCACCAAGCAGTTCAGCGCGGTCAGCCCGACCTACGCCGACGACCTGCGGCTCAAGACCGTCAAGGGCGATCTGAAGGACGCGTACGCGAAGAACGGCATGTCCGTCAACGAGGCGTACGCCAAGGACCACCACATCAAGATCGGTGACGAGCTGCCGGTGACGATGATCGGCGGCACACCGGCCAAGCTCCGCGTCAACGTCATCACCAGCGACGACACCACGGTCGACCACGGCGCCTGGTACACCAACCTCGCCACCGCCAAGCAGTACCTCCCGGCGGACAAGCAGCCGCTCGACCAGATCATGTTCGCCAAGGCCGTCGACGGCCAGGCGAAGGAGGCGGGCGCCTCGCTCACCGCGGCCGTCAAGGACTATCCGCAGCTCAAGGTCCGTGACCAGTCCGACTTCAAGGACCTCATCCACAAGCAGGTCAACCAGCTCCTGTACATGATCTACGGGCTGCTCGGCCTCGCGATCATCGTCGCCGTCCTGGGCGTGGTGAACACCCTCGCCCTGTCGGTGGTCGAGCGCACCCGGGAGATCGGCCTGATGCGGGCGATCGGCACCTCACGGCGCCAGCTGCGCCGGATGATCCGCCTCGAATCGGTGGTCATCGCGCTCTTCGGCGCGCTGGTCGGTCTCGGTCTCGGCCTCGGCTGGGGCACCACGGGACAGAAGGTGCTGGCCTCCCAGGGGCTCGGCGTCCTCCAGATCCCGTGGACGACGATCATCCTGGTCTTCATCGGCTCCGCGGTCGTCGGCCTGCTGGCCGCGCTGCTCCCGGCCTTCCGGGCGGGCCGGATGAACGTCCTGAACGCGATCGCCACGGACTGACGCCGCCGGTCACACCGGCCGGTGGCGCGGGTCACCACGGCACCGGCCGGTGGTGCGGGTCACCACAGCACCGGCCGGTTGGTGCCGGTCACCACAGACGCGGCCCCGGAAGCGCAACCCCCCGCGCTCCGGGGCCGCCCGTGCGTCCGGCCGCCGGTACGCCCCCCGCCGGGCCCTCACCGGCCGCCCCCCGCCCCCCCCGCCACGGGTCCCGCGGCCCCGGGCCTTGCGGGGATGGCCTGTGGCTGTCGGCGGTACGTCGTACGCTGGAGGGACCCCCGGCCCGTGACACGTGTCGGGTGCTTCGCGTTGCCTCTGCCCCGGGACGGAATACCCCTCATGAGTCTGAACGGTCTGGTCGACGTCGTCGTCGAGGACGCCGCCCTCGCGGAGGCGGTGGAGGCCGCCGCCTCCGGCGCCCGGCCGATGGTGGACCTGGTGGGGCCGCCCGCCGCGCGCCCGCT
>NZ_MECL01000230.1 GCF_014596445.1 Streptomyces sp. CBMA29
ACCGCGATCCGGGCGGCGGTGTCGGTGTCGGCGGTGAGGGGCCGCGCGTGCCGCGCCACCACGTCGGTGACGACGTCGCCGACGACGAGGAGTCCGGGAGGCACTGGTTCTGCGGCGGCGGGTCCGGCGCTGTCGGACGCTCTCGTGCTGTCGGACGGTCTCGTGCCACCTGACCGTCTTGTATCGTCCGCCGGTCCGGCGTTGTCGCGGGTCATGCGCGCTGCGACCAGCGCACCGCGATCCCGGCCGCGAGCCGGACATTGCCCCGTACCGCCGCGAGGTTGGACTCCAGGGACGCGCCGCAGGTGTGCTCGGTGAGGTAGCCCAGCAGGAACGGCGTGATCGCCTGTCCCGTGACGCCCCCGGCCTCGGCGGCGGCGAGCGCGTCCGCCAGCACCCGGTCGTGCAGCTCCGGGTCGAGCTGAAGCTCCCGCGGCACCGGATTGGCGACGATCAGCGCCGAGTCGTGCCCGCCCAGCGCGTCCTGCGCGGCCATCACGTCCGCGACGTGGCGGGCGGAATCGACCGTCCAGTCCACGGGCTCACCGGAGTCGCTGAGGTAGAAACCCGGGAAGCGGTCGGTGCCGAAGCCGAGTACGCCGATGCCCAGCGTCTCCAGCCGCTGGAGCGTCGCGGGCACGTCCAGGATCGACTTCACGCCCGCGCACACCACCGTGATCCGCGTCCTGGCCAGCAGGCCCAGGTCGGCGGACTCGTCCTGCACGGTCACCCAGTCGCGGTGCACCCCGCCGAGGCCGCCCGTACCGAACACCCGGATCCCGGCCCGCGCTGCCAGGAACGCCGTCCCTGACACGGTCGTCGCCCCGCTCGCACCCGCCGCCAGCGCGGGCGCCAGGTCCCGGAACCCCAGCTTGCGCAGCGAGACGTCCTCGGCGACCCGCTCCACCTGCTCCTCGGTGAGCCCTACCCGGGGCACCCCGTCGAGTACCGCCACGGTCGCGGGCACCGCGCCCTGCTCCCGGACGATCTCCTCCAGCTCGCGTGCCACCCGCAAATTGCGCGGCCGGGGCAGGCCGTGCGCGATGATCGTCGACTCCAGCGCCACCACGGGCGCGCCGCTCGCGACGGCGTCCCGCACCTCGTCGGAGAGCGTGACGGCCGGGATTCCGTTCGCTGCCGTGTTCGGTCCTGATCCAGATGTGCTCATGATCCCTACCTGGCGCGACGGCGCCCTCGCCAAACCTTCCGCGACCCCGCGCGCGCGGCGGACATCGCATCGATTTGGTGTGAGCGCCGGCACCCCGTAGGGTGGTGTTCATCGACGCGGGGTGGAGCAGCTCGGTAGCTCGCTGGGCTCATAACCCAGAGGTCGCAGGTTCAAATCCTGTCCCCGCTACTGAAGAGGAAGGGTCCGGCACTCAGGTGCCGGGCCCTTTCGCTTGTCCCGAGCGCGTGCTCGGGCGCGTGCTCGGGCTCGGACCCGCGCCCGCGGTCGCCGGACCGATACTCAGTGCCTGCCCGCGTGCGGCGCCGCCGGGCGGTACGGCGGGGTCGTGCGGCTCGGCTGGTAGCGCGAGCCCTGCCGCATGCGGCGGACGACCAGCACGGCGTCGATCGCGGCCAGCAGCGCGACGGCGGCCAGTACCGCGGCCCAGCCCGGCAGGCCGGCGAGCGCGAAGCCCACGGCCGCCGCGGCGCCCCAGACCACACCGCACAGCGCGAGCCCCAGCCGCAGCCGCAGCGGGCTGCGCGCCTGGACGGGTTCGTATCCGCTTCTGCGCATCCGTGCCATCTCCCTCACCTCCAGCATCCACCTGGAAGGGGCCGAGCGGGAGCCTCTGCCCAGGTGGGCCGGAAAATCGAGGGCGGTACGCGGCGCCGCCGCGTAGGGTGCGGGACCGTGAAGGTGATCATCGGACAGTACGGTCCCGCGGACGCCGAAGCTGTCGCCGCCGTGGTCCGCGAGACCGTCCCGTACATGGTGACGACCGCGGACCGTGCTGGCCGTCGACCGGTGGCTCGGCTATCGACCCTGTGGCAACGAATGGCGGTACTTCCGTGACCTCTCCGATCGACCATGACATCCCCTGGTCCGACGCGACCTGGCTCAACCCGCCCGCCGAGGCCGTCGCCGACAGCACCGGTCTGCACGTCACCGCCAACGAGGGCAGCGACTTCTGGCGCACCACCAGTTATGGCTTCGTCCGCGACGACGGCCACGCGCTCCTCACCCCCTTCCCGTCCGGCACCGCCATCGAGGTCACCTTCGTCGCCGACTTCACCGAGCTGTACGACCAGGCCGGTGTCCTGGTGCGCGTCGACGCCGAGTCCTGGATCAAGGCGGGCGTCGAGATCTCCGACGGTTCGCCCCAGGTCGGCGCCGTCGTCACGCACGGCGCCTCCGACTGGTCACTCGCCCCGGTCCCCGACTGGGCGGGCCACGAGGTGACCGTCCGGGTCAGCCGCTCGGGCGACGCCGTCACCGTCCGCGCCCGCCGCGCCGACGACCCCTGGCGCACCATCCGCCTGGCCTGGCTCGACCCCGCCGCCGACGCCCGCGCGGGTCTGTTCTGCTGCGCCCCCCAACGCCCCGGCCTGCGCGTCCGCTTCACCCGTCTCTCCTCGGGACCCGCCGACACCTCCCTGCACTGATCGCCGCCTGTCCCACCGCCGCGGCTCGGCCGACTCCGGCCGCCGTCAGGGCCTGTCCGGGGGCTGTTCGCGCAGGACCGTGTCGAGGACGCGGGACCACTGGCGGACGATTCCCGCGCGGCGGGCGGAGTCGTCGCTGAGGAGGTTGGCGAGGCCGAGGCCGCGGGCCATGTCGAGGGTGGCCTGGACGGTCTCCCGGACGCCGGGCAGGGATTCGTCGGCGCCGAGGAATTCGACCGTCAGGCGGTGGGCCTCGCGGCCGATCCGGGACTCCAGCGCGGCGACGCCGGGGCGGAGCTGTTCCTCGTCGGCTGCGGCCACCCAGAGGTGGAGGGCGGCGCGGAACAGCGGGCCGGTGTGGACCGCGACCAGCATGTCGACGACGGCGTAGGTGCGGTCCTGGCCCGCGCGGGGGAGGGCGAGGGCGCGCTCTGAGACGGCGGTGACCCACTCCTCGGCCATGTGGGCGATGGCCGCGGTGAACAGCTCCTCGCGGGTGCGGAAGTGGTGCTGGGCCGCCCCTCTGGAGACACCTGCGCGGGCGCACACCACGGCGACGGTGCTGCCCGACCAGCCGTGCTCGGCGAGGCACGAGACGGCGGCCTCCAGTATCCGCCGACGGGTGGCGCGGCTGCGGTCCTGTTTGGGGGAGCGGTCGGTCACCAGGTCCATGACGAGTCCGGCCGTTCGGTGCGGGCGACGGCGCCTTCTGCGGTCTCCGCGCCCGCGCGGAAGGGCGCTCCGGCGCGGGTGCGAAGTGGTGCGGTGGTCACGGGCGCCTCCTTGGCGGGTGTTGCTAGTAGGACTTCGGCAGCCCCAGCGTGTGGTGCGAGACGAAGTTGAGGATCATCTCCCGGCTGACCGGGGCTATCCGGCCGACCCGGGACGCGGTCAGCAGTGAGGCGAGACCGTACTCGGCGGTGAGGCCGTTGCCGCCGAGGGTGTGCACGGCCTGGTCGACGGCCTTGGCACCGGCTTCGGCCGCCGCGTACTTCGCCATGTTCGCGGCCTCGCCCGCGCCCATGTCGTCGCCCGCGTCGTAGAGGTAGGCGGCCTTCTGCATCATCAACCGGGCCAGTTCCAGCTCGATGTGGGCCTGGGCGAGCGGGTGCGCTATCGCCTGGTGGGAGCCGATGGGAGCCTGCCACACCTGCCGGGACTTGGCGTATTCGACGGCCTTGTCCAGGGCGTAGCGGCCCATGCCGATAGAGAAGGCGGCGGTCATGATCCGCTCCGGGTTGAGCCCCGCGAAGAGCTGGAGCAGCCCGGCGTCCTCGTCGCCGACGAGCGCGTCGGCGGGCAGCGCGACATCGTCGAGGAAGAGCTGGAACTGCTTCTCGGGGGCGGCCAACTCCATCTCGATCTGGCGGAATTCGAAGCCCGGTGTCTCCCGGTCCACGATGAACAGGCAGGGCTTGAGCTTGCCGGTGCGCGCGTCCTCGGTGCGGCCGACGACCAGTGTGGCGTCGGCGATGTCGACACCGGATATGAAGACCTTCCGGCCGGTCAGCCGCCAGCCGCCGGTGTCGGGGTCGCGCCGGGCGGTGGTGGTGATGCGGTGCGAGTTGGACCCGGCGTCCGGTTCGGTGATGCCGAAGGCCATCCGCAGCGAGCCGTCGGCGATCCCCGGCAGCCAGCGCCGCTTCTGCTCGTCGGTGCCGAAGCGGGCGATGACCGTGCCGCAGATCGCGGGGGAGACGACGAGCAGCAGCAGCGGGCAGCCCGCCGCCCCCAACTCCTCCAGCACGATGGACAGTTCCGCGAGACCGCCGCCCCCGCCGCCGTACTCCTCAGGCAGGTTGACCCCGAGATATCCGAGGCCGCCCGCCTCCTGCCACAACTCGTCGGTGTGCTTGCCCGCACGTACGGTGGCCGAGAAATATTCGCGACCGTAGCGGCGGGCGAGGTCACCGACGGCCTTGCGCAGGGCGCGCCGCTCGTCGCTTTCCAGCAGGGCGCTGTCGAAGGTTCCCTGAACGGTGCTCATGGCGTGGTTTCCTCCTTGACGACGGCGAGTACGGCGCCGACGTCGACCTGTCGGCCGACCTCGGCGGTGAGCTCCGTGAGCGTCCCGGTGGCGGGAGCGGCGATCACGTGTTCCATCTTCATCGCTTCGAGCCAGAGCAGCGGGCGGCCTTTTTCGACCCGGTCGCCCGGCGAGAATTCACCTATCCGGATGACGGTGCCGGGCATCGGGGCAAGCAGCGACCCCTGCGGCGTCAGATCCTCCGGCGCGGTGAAGCGGGCCAGGGCGGTCAGAGCGCATGACACGAACGGCGAATCGACGAACACCCGTTCGGCGTAAGCGGCGACGTCGAACGCCCGCCGCACACCGTCGATGTCGAGTACGACACGCCGGGCCGACGCCGACACCCACCGGACCCCGTCGGCGCCGGTCGCCTCCAGACCGGCGCGGCCGAGCCGGTAACCGACCTCGTACTCCCGGCCGTCCGGCTCGCTGCGGAAGCGTTTCACCTGCGGCTGCGACGGAACGTTCCGCCACCCGCCGAGCCGGACCGGAACCGGGCCGCGCGCCGACGTACGCCCGGCCGCGTCGGCGAGTGCGGCGGCCAGCGCCGCGAACCGCACGCGATCGCCGTCCGTGTCGGCCGGCCCCGGCGCGTCCGTGGCCGCCGCCGGCGCCCCGATGAGCGCGTCCAGGCGGTGTTCCAGGAAGCCGGTGTCCAGCCGGGCGGCGGCGAAGTCCGGGTGCCGCAACACCCGTACGAGCAGGTCGCGGTTGGTGACAGGGCCGTGCAGCCGGGCCCGCTCCAGCGCGTACGCGAGACGGCGTACGGCCTCGGCGCGGGTCGGCGCCCAGGCGATCACCTTGGCGAGCATCGGGTCGTAGTGGACGCCGATCGTCTCGCCGCCGCTCACCCCCGCGTCCAGCCGCAGCCCGGCGTCGAGCCCCGGCCGCACGGCGAATTCGGCGTCCACGCCCGGCAGTTCGAACAGATGCAGCGCCCCCGGCTGCGGCTGCCAGCCGCGGGCCGGGTCCTCCGCGTAGAGCCTGGCCTCCACCGCGTGGCCGTGCGGCTGCGGGGGCGACGGGGGCAGCGCGGCCCCTTCCGCGACACGGATCTGGAGCGCCACGAGGTCGAGCCCGGTGACGCACTCGGTGACCGGATGCTCCACCTGGAGGCGGGTGTTCATCTCCAGGAAGTACGGACGCCCGTCCCGCGCGACCAGGAACTCCACCGTTCCCGCGCCCGTGTAGCCGATCGAGCGCGCCGCGCGGGCGGCGGAATCGTGCAGCGTACGGCGCACCTCCTCGCCCAGACCCGGCGCCGGGGTCTCCTCGATGACCTTCTGGTGCCGCCGCTGGAGCGAACAGTCGCGCTCGCCCAGCACCCACACCGTGCCGTGCGCGTCGGCCAGCACCTGCACCTCGACGTGCCGGGCCCCTTCCGCGTACGGCTCGACGAACACCTCGCCGTCACCGAAGGCGGCCGCGGCCTCCGACCGGGCGGCGGCCAACTCGCTCTCCAGCGCGTCCAGTTCGCGTACGACCCGCATGCCGCGACCGCCGCCGCCCGCGGACGCCTTCACCAGCAGCGGCAGGTCCGCGGCCGTGACCCGTGCCGGATCGAGCGCGGCGAAAAGAGGTACGCCCGCCGCGGCCATCAACTCCTTGGCCCGCGTCTTGGACCCCATCGCCTCGACTGCGTCCGGCGGCGGACCGATCCACACCAGCCCCGCCGCCTCCACCGCCCGCGCGAACTCCGCGTTCTCCGACAGGAATCCATAGCCCGGATGCACGGCGTCCGCGCCCGCCGCGAGCGCCGCCGCCACCAGCAGATCGGCCCGCAGATACGTGTCGGCGGGGGCGTTGCCCGGCAGTCGTACCGCCGCGTCGGCCTCCGCGACGTGCGCCGCGTCCGCGTCGGCGTCCGCGTACACCGCCACCGTGGCGATGCCGAGCGTGCGGCAGGTACGGAAGACGCGGCGCGCGATCTCGCCCCGGTTGGCCACCAGCACGGAGTCGATGTCCTTGTGCCGCATGGAAAGTGACTGTTCGTCAGCGGTGAAGTCCCCGCTCGGCGAAGCGCTGCTCGAATCGGTCATCGGAAAGGGACCCCTCACATGCGGAAGACGCCGAAGCCGCCCCTGGCGCCCTCGATCGGCGCGCCGTGGACGGCGGAAAGGCACAGGCCGAGCACCGTACGGGTGTCGCGCGGGTCGATCACGCCGTCGTCGTAGAGCCGTCCCGACAGGAACATCGGCAGCGACTCGGCCTCGATCTGCTGCTCCACCATCGCCCGCAGCGCGGCGTCGCCCTCCTCGTCGTAGGGACGGCCCTTCGCCGCCGCTGACTGCCGGGCCACGATGGACAGCACCCCGGCGAGCTGCGCGGGACCCATCACCGCGGACTTGGCGCTCGGCCAGGCGAAGAGGAACCGCGGATCGAAGGCCCGGCCGCACATGCCGTAGTGCCCGGCGCCGTAACTCGCCCCGATCAGCACCGAGATGTGCGGGACGCGCGAGTTGGCGACCGCGTTGATCATCATCGCGCCGTGCTTGATGATGCCGCCCTGCTCGTACTCGCGGCCCACCATGTAGCCGGTGGTGTTGTGCAGGAAGAGCAGCGGAATATCGCGCTGGTTGGCGAGTTGGATGAACTGGGCCGCCTTCTGCGACTCCTCGCTGAACAGCACGCCCCGCGCGTTGGCGAGGACTCCGACCGGATAGCCGTGCACCTGCGCCCAGCCGGTGGCCAGGCTCGGCCCGTAGAGCGGCTTGAACTCGTCGAAGGCCGAGGCGTCCGTGACCCGCGCGATGACCTCGCGGGGGTCGAAGGGGGTGCGCAGATCGCCGGGCACGATGCCCAGCAGCTCCTCCTCGTCGTACGCGGGGGGCAGCGGGTCCGGACGCGGATCGGGCCCGGATTTACGCCAGTTGAGGCGGGCGACGACGCGCCGGGCGGTACGCAGCGCGTCCGGCTCGTCCAGCGCGAAGTAGTCGGCGAGGCCCGAGCGGCGGGCGTGCATGTCGGCGCCGCCGAGCGATTCGTCGTCGCTCTCCTCGCCGGTCGCCATCTTCACCAGCGGCGGCCCGCCGAGGAAGACCTTGGACCGCTCCTTGACCATGATGACGTGGTCGGACATACCGGGGATGTACGCGCCGCCCGCCGTCGAATTGCCGAACACCACGGCCACCGTGGGGATTCCGGCCGCCGACAGCCGCGTCAGGTCGCGGAAGAGGGCGCCGCCGGGGATGAAGATCTCCTTCTGGCTGGGCAGGTCCGCACCGCCCGACTCCACCAGGCTGATCACCGGCAGGCGGTTGGCGAAGGCGATCTCGTTCGCCCGCAGTGCCTTCTTCAGCGTCCACGGGTTGCTCGCGCCGCCGCGCACCGTCGGGTCGTTGGCCGTGATCAGGCACTCCACGCCCTCGACCACGCCGATGCCCGTCACGAGGGAGGCGCCCACCGCGAAGTCGCTGCCCCAGCCGGCCAGCGGCGACAGTTCGAGGAACGGTGTGTCCGGATCGAGCAGCAGCTCGATCCGCTCCCGTGCCAGCAGTTTGCCGCGACTGCGGTGCCGCTCCTGGTACTTCTCGCCGCCACCGGCCAGCGCGGCGGCGTGTCCCGCCTCGACCTCGGCCAGCCGCTCCAGCATCGCGGCCCGCCGCTCGGCGAAGTCCGCTCCGCGTATGTCGAGTTGGGTCATGACGTGCTCCCCTCCGCGCCGCCGCGCGGCGGACGTCCCTTGCCCGGCGGGCCCGCGAACGCCTGCGCGATCGACAACCACGCGTCCGCGTCCGGGCCTTGGGCCCGTACCGCCACGTCGTCGCGGTGCCTGCGTTGCACCGCCAGCAGGCAGAAGTCCAGCGCGGGGCCGGTCACGCGCTGCTCCGCGTCATCCGGGCCGAAGGTCCACAATGCGCCGTCGGGCGCGGTCAGTTCGAGGCGAAATTCCGTGCCGGGCGGGGTGCGGCCGTGCACCGCGAAGGCGAAGTCCCGCGCCCTGAAGGCGATTCGGGCGACGTGCCACAGGCGGGGGGTCGGTGCGCGCTCGACGCCGAGCGCGTCGGCGATGTCCTCGCCGTGGGCCCATGTCTCCATCAGGCGGCCCGTCGCCATCGACGCCGTGCTCATCGGCGGCCCGTACCAGGGGAAGCGGCTTCCCGGCGGTTCGCCGGTCAGGGTCGCCCAGAGCCGGGCTCTGCCCGACCGCCACCTCTCCAGCAGTACCGGCGGCGCCAGCCTCGCGCCCTCCCGGGCGCCGTCCTCCACATACGAGTCCAGCCGCGCCGCCGCGTCGCCAGCCTCGCGGGCGAACGCCTCCGCGTCCTCGACCGCCAGCAGCGCCTGGGCGTCCGTCCAGGCCAGATGTGCGATCTGGTGCCCAACGGTCCAGCCTTCGGCCGGTGTCGGCCTCGCCCACTCCTCGGGCTTCAGCCCGGCCACCACGTCGTCGAGCGCGTCGCTCTCCGCTCTCAGATCGGCCAGGACGGTCGTACGGACGGACTGCGGATCGGCCATGGCCACGAGGGTGGCAGGCGGGGTCCGCAACAATCAAGCATGCGTGCTTGATTGTTTCCCGCCCCCACCGGGTCGGTGGCCCCGCGACAGCCGAAGTGCCCCGCTGGGGCCAGTGGTGACGCGCATGTCGTCCACGGGGTGACGTGCATGTCGTCCACGGCTGGTCGCGCGGTTCCTCCCCCGGCCTTCGGCCGGGAGGTGCCCCCAGCGCCCCTCAAAAGACCGGGCGTGCCGCCCAGGGCCCGCACGGCCCTCGGGAGCCGCGCCCCTCAAAAGACCGGGCGCGGCCTGAGGGAGATCAGCCCCGGGCGGCGGCGCGGCGGGCGAGAAGGGCTTCGCGGCGCTCGTCGAAGCGGGTGGCCTGGTCGTTGAGGCCGCCCATGAAGAGGCCGAGCTCCTGCTGGGCCTGGAGGCCCTCGGGGCCGAGACCGGAGATCTCAAGGACCTTGAGGTGGCGCAGGACGGGCTGGAGGACGTCGTCGTGGTGGATGCGGAGGTTGTAGATGCCGCCGATGGCCATGCGGGCGGCGGCCCGCTCGAAGCCGGGCATGCCGTGTCCCGGCATGCGGAATTCGACGACGACGTCACGGATGGCGCGCATGGCGAGGTCGGGGGCGAGTTCGAGGGCGGCGGCCAGGAGATTCCGGTAGAAGACCATGTGCAGGTTCTCGTCGGTGGCGATCCTGGCGAGCATCCGGTCGCACACGGGGTCACCCGACTGGTGTCCGGTGTTGCGGTGCGAGACGCGGGTGGCCAGCTCCTGGAAGGCGACGTACGCCACGGAGTGGACCATGCTGTGCCGGTGGTCGTGCTCGAACCCCTCCGACATGTGCTGCATGCGGAACCGTTCCAGCTCGACCGGGTCGACGGCGCGGCTGGTCAGCAGGTAGTCGCGCATGACGATCGCGTGCCGACCCTCCTCGGCGGTCCAGCGGTGCACCCAGGTGCCCCAGGCGCCGTCACGGCCGAAGAGCGTCGCGATCTCGTGGTGGTAGCTGGGCAGATTGTCCTCGGTGAGCAGATTGACCACGAGGGAGATCCGGCCGACGTCCGTGACCTTGGACTGCTCGGGAGCCCAGGCTTCGCCCCCCATTATTCCGTCGAAATTGCGGCCGTCGCTCCACGGGACGTACTCGTGGGGCATCCACTCCTTGGCCACGCCGAGGTGCCGGTTGAGCTCCCGCTCGACGACCTCCTCCAGCGCGTAGAGCAGCGTCGCGTCGCTCCAGACGTCGGGTCGGGCACGGTCGGGCGAGGTCAAGGTCACGGGGGCTCCTGGGGACGGGAGAGGGGACGGACGGGGGACGGATGTGCGTGATGTGTGAGATGTGCGACGCGCGGAAGTGCGGTGTACGGCTCCCATGGCTCCACGAACGGATCCACGGGGCGTACGGCCGCGGCGGAGTTTCGCACCTACGCCAACGTAACTTACGCAACCGTAGGTTAAGGCGGCGTAAGAAGGCAACCAGCCAATTTGGCTGCACCGGCCACCCATCTGCGCCCGGCCCTCCACCCGGCCCTCCACCCGACCCCGCACCCGACCCCGTGCCCCGCACGGCCCCGCCTCCCGCCGCACCCGATAAACTCCGCCCTCTTATGAGTGCCACTCTCGTCGCCAAGAATCTCGCCGCCGGACACGGCGACCGTGTCCTGTTCTCCGGCCTGGACCTGGTCGTCGCCCCCGGCGACGTCATCGGTCTGGTCGGCGCCAACGGCGCGGGCAAGTCCACGCTGCTGCGGCTGCTCGCCGGGCTCGACACGCCCGAGGGCGGGACGCTGCGGCTCAGCCCGGCCACCGCCACCGTCGGGCATCTGCCGCAGGAGCCCGAGCGGCTGCCGGGCGGGGAGAGCGTACGGGAGTTCCTGGGCCGCCGCACCGGGGTCGCCGCCGCCCAGGCGGCCCTGGACGCCGCCACCCAGGCGCTGGTGGACCAGGCCCCGGGCGCCGACGACGCGTACGCGACCGGACTCGACCGCTGGCTGGCGCTCGGCGGCGCCGACCTGGACGAACGCGCCGAGGAGGCCGCCGCCTCGCTCGGCCTCGGCATCGACCTGGACCAGCCGATGTTCTCGCTCTCCGGCGGCCAGGCCGCCCGCGCGGGACTCGCCTCGCTGCTGCTCAGCCGCTACGACGTCTTCCTGCTGGACGAGCCCACCAACGACCTCGACCTCGACGGCCTGGAACGGCTGGAGAAATTCGTCGGCGGCCTGCGCGCCGGGACGGTCCTGGTCAGCCACGACCGCGAATTCCTCACCCGCACCGTCACCCGTGTGGTGGAGCTGGACCTCGCCCAGCAGCAGGTCAGCACCTTCGGCGGCGGCTACACCGCCTATCTGGAGGAACGCGAGACGGCCCGGCGGCACGCCCGCGAGGAGTACGACGAGTACGCCGACACCAAGGCCGGACTCGAAGCGCGGGCGCGGATGCAGCGCGGCTGGATGGACAAGGGCGTCAGGAACGCCATGCGCAAGGCGCCCGACCACGACAAGATCGCCCGCAAGGCGCGCGCCGAGGGCAGCGAGAAGCAGGCCGCCAAGGCCCGGCAGACCGACCGGATGATCGAGCGCCTGGACGTGGTCGAGGAGCCGCGCAAGGAGTGGGAGCTGCGGATGGAGATCGCCGCCGCGCCCCGCTCGGGCGCCGTGGTGGCCACTCTGCGCGGCGCCCGCGTGCGCCGCGGCGACTTCGCCTTCGGGCCGGTCGACCTCCAGATCGACTGGGCCGACCGGGTGGCCATCACCGGCGCCAACGGCTCGGGCAAGTCCACCCTGCTCGCCGCGCTGCTCGGCCGCCTCCCGCTGGACGAGGGCCACAGCGCGCTCGGCCCCGGTGTCCTGGTCGGCGAGGTGGACCAGGCCCGCGGCCTCTTCCGCGGGCAGGAACCGCTCCTCGACGCCTTCCGCGCCCCGGCGCCGGACATGGATCCGGCCGAGATCCGTACGCTTCTCGCCAAATTCGGCCTCAAGGCCGCCCATGTGCTGCGCCCGGCCGCGACCCTCTCGCCCGGTGAGCGCACCCGCGCCGCGCTGGCGCTGCTCCAGGCCCGCGGCGTCAATCTCCTGGTACTCGACGAACCGACCAACCACCTCGACCTGCCCGCAATCGAACAGCTCGAAGCCGCGCTGGCCGCGTACGAGGGCACGCTGCTGCTGGTCACCCACGACCGGCGGATGCTGGACGCCGTGCACACGACCCGGCGCGTCGAGGTCGCGGACGGCCGCATCACCGAACGCTGAGCGGACCCCCGAGCCCGCCTCGGCGCGCATCCCCGACACCGACCCGCACCGCATCCCGACGGCACCCCGCGCCGCATCCCCGACGGCACCCCGGCGCCCCCGAGCGGGAGGGAACCCGGCGGCGTCCGGCTGCGTCCCATCCATGACCGGACCCCGAACCGGCCGCCGGAGGAGGACAGGATGCGCGCTCGGACATTCGCCGCTGCCGCCGCCGTACTGCTGGTGGCCGGTTGCGGAAGCGCGAGCGGTGTACGCGTCGGGTCGCCCGATCCGAGCGACAGCAGCACCCGGCCGGTCTGCGGCGACGTCACGGTCACGCCCGATGCCGGGGCCGAAGGCCGCGAGGTCTGCCTGAGCGTCGGCAGCACCCTGCGGGTCACCACCGCCCCCGGCGACCGGCCGCCCGGCGAGCGGGGCGCCGCCCTCTCCGAGATCTCTCCCGGCGTCTACCGAGGCGCGCGGGTGGGCACCGCCGAACTGAGCGGGTTCCGGCACGCCTGCCCCGGCGCCACCCCCGGTGTCATGTCCTGCCATGCCATCGCGGGGTGGAAGATCACCGTCGACGTACGGTGATCGGCACCATCGCGGGACCCGGGTCGGCAGTGGGGGCCGGCCCGGGTCCCGCGATTCCTCCGGTGCGGCTGACGCCGGTCAGTCTTCGGGGCGGCTCGGCCGGGCGGCGGGCGCCAGACCGTCCATCAGCAGGTCCAGCAGACGGCCTGCCGTGGCCTCGCGCCCTGGCCGGGGAGCCACGGTGAAGATGCCGATCAGGGCGGCGGCGATGTCTTCGGCGCTGACGTCGGAGCGCAGGTCGCCCGCCGCACCGCCCGCGTCGAGGATCGTGGTGATGGCGGTCAGCAGCTCGGTCCTGGTCCGCGCATGGGTGATCTCGCCCGACTCGATCATCGCGAGGAGCGTGTCGAGCATGCCGTTCTTGGTCGCGATCCAGTCCCCGAACAGGTCCGTCCAGCGCCGCATCGCCGCGGCCGGGGGCAGCTGACCGAGCAGCTCGCGGGCACCGGCCGTCAACCGCACGACCTGGTCCTGGTAGACCGCGTCGACCAGCGACTCGCGGGTCGGGAAGTGCCGGTAGAGGGTGGCGATCCCGACCCCGGCCTCGCGGGCGATCGCCCGCATCGACGGTTCGACGTCGGCCGACATGAACACGCGGGTCGCCACCGCGAGCAACTGGTCGCGGTTGCGGGCCGCGTCCGCCCGTGGCGCGCGGGTCTCCGCGTCCGGGTTCGGGTCCGGGTCCGCGTCCGGGTCCGCGTCCGTCGAAACGGATCGCGCTCCGTTTATGTTACGGTCATTCATGTAACCGGAGCATAGTCCGTTTCGGTGTGGTCCCTCGGTCCCGAGGAGACAAAGGAGACAGGCGCACATGAAGGCACAGAGCGATCAACCTCCCACGGACGGGAGCAGGGCGGTCCGGCTCGCGTCGTTCGGCGGCCCCGAGGTCCTGGACGTCCGCGAGGTTCCCGCCCCGCAGGCCGGTCCGGGACAGATCCGCGTACGGGTCACCGCGGCCGGTCTGAATCCGATGGACTGGATCATGACCGCCGACGCGGACACCGCCGCCCGGTTCGGCCTGAGCCTGCCCGCCGGGTTCGGAACCGACTACGCGGGAGCGGTCGACCAGGTCGGTGACGGAGTGAGCGGGTTCGCCCCCGGCGACCGGGTGTTCGGGGGCGCTCTGTCCCGTGCGGTCGCCGACTTCGTGGTGATCGACGCGGCCGGGGGGACGGCGGCGAACGAGGCCCATCACACGCCCGACGGCGTCGACGACCGCACCGCCGCCACCCTCACGATCGCCGGCCGTACGGCGTCCGCCGCCCTCGCCGCGATCGGCCTTGGCGCGAGCGACACCGTGCTGATCGGCGGCGCGGCGGGCGGGGTCGGGGTCTTCGCCGTCCAACTGGCCCGGATCGCGGGAGCGCGCGTCATCGGGACGGGATCGGCGGCATCGGCCGACTATCTGCGCGATCTCGGGGCGGAGCCCGTCGTCTACGGCGACGGCCTGGCCGACCGGGTCCGGTCGCTCGCTCCCGGCGGCGTCACCGCCGCCGTCGATCTGCACGGGGTGGAGACCGTGCACGCCGCCAGGGAACTCGGCGTCCCGGACGGTCGGATCTGCGCCATCGCCGTGCAGGTCGACGGCGTGCCCGCGGCCAACGGCGCGAGCGCGGCTCCCGGCGCTCTGGAAGAGATCGCCCGCCTGGTCGCGGCGGGTCGGCTCCGGGTGCCGATCGCGGAGACCTTCCCGGTCGAGCGGATCCGCCGCGCGGCCGAGCTCCAGTCCGGCAGGCATGTGCGGGGCAAGGTCGTCATCGACCTCTAGACCGAGGCCGTGGCGACGACGAACGCGGTGCCGTCGTCACCGATGAGGCGATGAGGCGATGAGGCAGGGCGACGGGAGGGCTTCCCGCCCCCTGAGGGGCCGGGGCGGGAAGCCCTCCCGTCGCCGTACGAGCTAGCTGACGTTGACCGCCGCGTCGTCGATCAGGAACGACGTCGCGAGGCTGGCGTCCTCGGTGCCGGTGAACTTCAGGGTGACCGTCTGCCCCTTGTAGGAGGACAGGTTGACCGACCGCTGCACGTAGCCGCTGCCCTTGTTGAGGTTGGAGTACGAGGCCAGGGTGCTGCTGCCCGCGGCGACGGTGAGCTTGTCGTACGCCGTGGTGGTGCTGGTCTCCTGGCTGCTGACGTAGAGGTAGAAGGTGAAGGTGGCGTTGGTGCAGGAGGCGGGGATCGTCACCGACTGGGAGAGCGTGTCGGTGTGGGTGGTGCCGTAGCCGTCGAGCCACGCCTTGTACGAGCCGCTGTGGGCGGGGGCGCCGGTGCTGTTGTCGATGACGCCGGAGGACGTCGTCCAGCCGGTGTTGCCGCTTTCGAAGCCGGGGTTGGTCAGGAGCTGCGCGGTGGTGCAGCCGCCGCCGCCCGAACCGGTGATGGTCCAGGTGAAGGACGCGCTGCCGGAGGCGTTGGTGGTGTCCGTGGCGGTGACGGTGACGTTGTACGTGCCCGCCGCCGTCGGGGTGCCGCTGATCAGACCGGTGGAGGCGTTGATCGACAGACCGGTCGGCAGCCCGGAGGCGCTGTAGGCGAGGGTCTGGCCCGAGGCCGAGTCGCTGGCGCTGATCTGGAGCGAGGCCGCGGTGTTGACCGCGGTGGACTTGGCGCCCGGGTTGGTGACCGTCACCGTGTTGCCGCCGGTCGAACCGCCGTTGGTGAAGGCGGCCGTGCCGTTCGGCGTGCCCAGCCCGGTCGGCCCGTCGTATCCGGCCTTCGCGGTGCACAGGTAGGAGCCGCCGCAGGAGCCGTTGGAGCCGCTGGTGACGTCGTTCAGCGAGCCGGTGTGGGAGTACGGGTAGGAGGCGGGGGTGGTCCCGGCCGCGGGGGTGCCGGCCAGGGCGTAGACGGAGGCGATGATCGGCGACGACGCGCTGGTGCCGCCGTAGACCTGCCAGCCGGACGCCTGGTAGCTGTCGTAGACGGCCAGGCCGGTGGCCGGGTCGGCGACGGCGGAGACGTCGGCGATGGTGCGCTTGGCGCAGCCGGTGTCGGTCTGCCAGGTGGGCTTGGCGTCGTAGGCCGAGCAGCCGGAACCGGTGCCCTCGGTGCTGGAGGTGTTCCAGACGGACTCGGTCCAGCCGCGGGTCGTGCCGCTGGCCCGGTTGAGCGCGGTGCCGCCGACGGCGGTGACGTACTTGGAAGCGGCCGGGTACTCCGCGCCGTAGCCCTCGTCGCCGGAGCTGACGGTGATGGCGACGCCCGGGTGGTTGAAGTACTGCGAGTCGGCGGTGGTGTCGGAGGAGTCCTCGCTGCCGCCGTAGCTGTTGGAGACGTACTTCGCGCCCTGCGTGACGGCCTGGTTCACCGCGGTGCCCAGGTCGTCCATGCTCGCCGAGGTGGCCTCGACCAGCAGGATGTGGCACTGCGGGCAGACCGCGCTGACCATGTCCAGGTCGAGCGAGATCTCACCGGCCCAGCCGGAGTCGGCGCTCGGCAGCGAGGTGGTCGAGCCGTTCTGGTTGATCTTCTTGAAGCAGCCGTTGGCCGTGGTGCAGGCCGGCAGTCCGTACTGCGCGCGGTACGTGCTCAGGTCGGCCGCGGCGTTGGGGTCGTCCTGCGCGTCCACGATCGCGACGGTGGCGCCGGAGCCGGCGGACGAGGAGAGCGCGTACGCGCTCTGGAGGTCGGTGGGGCCGTAGCCGGAGGGGGTGGCGTTCGGGGTGATGCCGAGGTGGTGGACGACGTCGGTACGGGTCAGCGCCATGCAGGCCATCTGGCCCTTCTTGGCGGGGACGGCGCACAGGCGCTGGGTGGGAGCGGCCGACGACGCGGACGTGGACGCGCCGGACGACGCGGAGGTGTGCGACGACGCGGACGTGCTCGATGACGCGGAGGTGTGCGACGCGGCCGTACTCGATGACGCGGAGGTGGCTGCCGCGCCCGACGCCGGGGTGCTGGCGACGGACGGCGCCGCGGTGGCCAGCAGACCGCCGGTGACGAGAGCCGCCGCCGACAGGACGGCGACCGCCGTGCGGCGGACGGTCCGTCTGGCCCGGCCGGGGTGTGACGACTTCAATGAACTGCCCTCCATGGGGGGATCGGCTCCCGAGGGCGTCCGCCGCTGACATTCGTGTCAAGGTCATGACAATAGATCATGCGACGGCGACGCCTGGGACTTCGTGTGGCGCACGTTCACTGGTGATCCGGATGTCAACTACTGCCGACTGCCACCACCGTGAGTGGTGACCGATGCTGAACGTAGTGACCGAGGGCCCAAGTAACTACCGGCCAATGGCAAAGAGTTGCCCTCGGATCGGCCGGGATCCGCCCCCGGCTCGCTTCCGCAAGTGGATCTCCGCCGTATACCTTGTGGCGCCATGGAGACGGAGGAAGAACCGGTCAACGACCTTGTCGCGCTGGGGCTCGCGCGGTACGAGGCGCGGGTCTATCTCGCCCTCGTGCGACGCGAGTCCTACACCGCCGCGGAGGTCGCGCGGGCGGCGGACGTACCCCGGCAGCGGGTGTACGACGTGCTCGACACGCTGGTGCGGCGGCGGCTGGCCGCCGCGCACCCCGGCCGGGTCGCCACCTTCTCGGCCGTCGCGCCGGAACTGGCCGTCGCCCGCCTCATGGCCCTTCAGCGCGAGACCCTCGAACGCCTCGACCGCGTCTCCTCCGCGCTGACCGCCGCCCTCGTCCCGGTCTGGGCCGACGGCCGTACGCAGACCGTGCCGATCGACTACGTCGAGATCCTGCGCGACCCCAAGTCGATAGCCGAGGCGTTCACCGACATCCAGGGCCAGGCCAAGAGCGAACTGCTGAGCTTCTGCAAACCGCCCTTCGTCGCCCCGGCCGCGAACACCCCCGGCATCAAGGTGGTACGCCGACTGCGCCGCTCGGGCGGCTCGGTGCGGGCGGTCTACACCCACGACTCGCTCGACGACACGGAGGTCCTGGAGAACGTACGGCGCTTCGGCGCGGCGGGCGAGGAGCACCGTTTCACCGCCGAGCTGCCGCTGAAGCTGGTGGTCGCCGACGCGTCGCTGGTGCTCTGCGACATGCCGGACCCGGTGGCCGGGACCGGCGCGACGACCGCGCTCTACATCGAGCACCCGGCGCTCGCCGCGTGCCTGCGGCTGGCGTTCCTCACCGTGTGGGAGAGCGCGGAAGCGGTTCCGAACACACGGCCGTGACCCGTACGGCGGCTGCGGGCGCCCTGTCACTCGGCTGTCAGCCGGCCGTCCGACGGCCGGCCGCCTCCCGTGGGACCGCTGTCCGCGAGCTGTCCGCGTCGCTGTCCTGAAGGCGACGCGGACCTGTGGCGAAGCCCACGGAACCCCTCGATCCCGCGGCCGGTGCCTATACAGTGACCGCGTGGCCGTGTTCCTGCTGGGAGTCAGTGCCGCGTGCTGCCTCGGTCTCGGTTTCGTGTTGCAGCAGCGTGCGGCCGCGCGTGCCTCGCTCGCGGACTTTCTGTCCTTCCGGCTGCTGCTGCACCTGGTGCGGATGCCGGACTGGCTGCTCGGTGTCGGCCTGATGGTCTGCGGCCAGGTGCTCGGCGCCGTCGCCCTCGTCTACGGCGAGGTCTCCCTGGTCGAACCGCTCACCGCCACCAATCTGCTCTTCGCCATGGCGCTCGCCCGCTGGCTCACCCCGCGCCAGTCCCTCGGCCTCAGCGGCTGGGGCGGCGTCGTCCTGCTCGCCCTCGGCGTGACCGCCTTCATCGTCGCGGGCCAGCCTGAGGGCAGCGCGGCCGAGGCGGGGGCGCTGCGGCACTGGCTGGTCTTCGGCATCGTCGCCGGGCTCGCGCTGCTGCTCACCGGCGCGGCCAAGCGCCTGCCGCCGTCCTCCGAGGCCACGCTCCTCGCCCTGGCCGCGGGCCTGCTCTACGGACTCCAGGACGCCCTCACCCGGATCTGTAGCCAACTGGCCGGTGACGAGGGTGTGGCTGCCCTCGCCGTGCACTGGCAGCCGTACGCCATCGCCGTCATCGGCCTCACCGGCATGCTGCTCGTCCAGAGCGCCTTCGAGACCGCCTCGCTGCGGATGTCGCTGCCCGCGCTGACCGCCGCCCAGCCGCTGGCCGGCATCGCCTGCGGCATAGGTTTCCTCGGCGACCGCCTGCGCGTCACGCCCGGGGCCCTCGCCTGGGAGGCCGCCGGTCTCGCCGCCATCACCATCGGCGTGATCCTCCTCGGCCGTCACCCGGCCATGCCGCCGGGCGCCTCGGACCGCGTGCCGGTGGGCGCGACCCGTATGCGCTGAGCCGTGAGGCGAGCCTTTACGGGGTCGCCTACGGCCCGCGACCGGTGTGCGCTGAGCGTTCAGCCGGGCTTTTGCGGGGTCGCCTACAGCCCCTGTGCCCACTCCCATCCGGCTCGGTCAGCCGCGCAATTGCTTCAGTCCGCTGCCGGGGCCCAGGTGAAGCGCGGCTCGCGGCGTTCGAGGAAGGCGGCGACGCCCTCGGCGGTGTCGCCGCTGAGGGCGGCCTGCCGGGCCCAGTGGGCGGCGCGGGCCGGGTCGGCCGGCGCGTCCGCCGTCGCGGCGAACTCCTTCGCGGCGGCCTGGGTGAGCTGCGAGCGCGAGCGCAGCACTCCGGCGAAGTCCATGACCCGCTTGTCGAGCTCGTCCTCCGGCAGCACCTCGTCCACCAGGCCGGTGCGCAGCGCCCGCTCGTCGTCGATCAACTCGGCCGAGAACAGCAGGTGTTTGGCGGTGCCGGGCCCCGCGAGCCGCACCAGGCGCCGGGTGGAGGCGGCGCCGTAGACGATGCCCAGCCGCGCGGGCGTGACCCCGAAGCGGGCGCCCCGCGCGGCGAAGCGCAGGTCGCAGGCGACGGCGAGCTGGCAGCCGCCGCCCACGCAGTAGCCGCGTACGGCCGCGATCGTCGGCTTGGGGAAGGCGGCCAGCGCCTCCTCCGCGGCCATGGCGGCGGACTGCGCGCCGCTCGACGAGACGGGGTCGGCGAGGTCGGTGATGTCGGCGCCCGCGCAGAAGGTGTCGCCCGCGCCGGTGAGGATCAGCACGCGGACGGCGGGATCGACCGCGAGACCGTGGAGGAGCCCCGGCAGCGACTGCCACATGGCCGTCGTCATCGCGTTGCGCCGGGCCGGATTGCTGATCGTCACGGTCACGGTGCCGTCCGCGGCGCTGACGAGCAGCCCAGGGCCGGAGGTGGACATGCGTGCTCCTTAACGGGGGCGACATGCGCTGGCCGGTGCCGACAGATCCTATCGACCGGCGCGCCGCCGGCCGGAGGGGCGCACGACGCCCGCGCCGGGACGCACCGGCACGCCGGTGCACGTGCAGATGATCTCGGTCGAAGAGTTCGAGAAGCGTCCGAAGACTGCCGCGAATCGATCGAAAAAACGAAGTCGGCGATCGTTTTCGGTCAAAAATTACAGAAAGGTGCGGACTTACGGTTTCCTGCCTGCTCGGCTCCCCGCGGTTACGGACACTCGACCTGTGAGGCGGAATCTGCCGGGGCTGTCGGCAGGGGCCGCGGGGACACGTGACGCGAAAGCGACGGTGGGTGCGGTCATGGAGGTGCGCGGGAGCGTCCCGCCCGATCAGGCTCCGGCTCCGGGTCCGGCTCCGGCTCCGGGTCCGGCTCCGGCTCCGGCTCCGAGACCGTACGAGGGGGTGTGGCGGTTCACCGCCCCGGCTCTCGACTCGTCCGTGCCCCAGGTGCGGCGCGGGGTGCGCGCCCTCATCGCCGACCAGAGGGTGCCGATCGACGAGGACCTTCTGTACGGACTGCTGGTCATCGTCTCGGAACTGGTCACCAACGCGGTGAAGCACGCGGCCGTGCTGTCGCCCGAGATCACCGTCGAGGTCGCGGTCGGCGCCGACTGGATCAGGATCGCCGTCGAGGACAACCACCCCTACCGCCCCAGGGCGCTGGAGGCGGACCACGGGCAGACCGGCGGGCGCGGGCTGCTGCTGGTGAAGACGATCACCGCGGAGGCGGGCGGCCAGTGCGACATCGCGCAGACTGAGACCGGCGGCAAGGTGATCTGGGCGGCGCTCCCGCTGTGGATCACCGCCCTCTGAAACCCCGGCCCGTCCTGCCCGGCCCTGCCCGTCCTGCCCGGCCTGCTCTGCCCCGCACGGTGCCGGACGGGGGTCAACGGGCGGGGCCTACCAGCCCGCCGTACCGCCGGTGACCTCACGCACGGTCGGCAGCGCCGCGTCGAGCACCGTCTGGAACCACGCCGAGAAGGGTCCGTCCGCGCGCAGCCGCGCCAGTTCCCGCGGGTCCGCGAACGCCGTGTCGTCGATCTCCTCGGGGTCCGGCCGCAGCGCGTCGCCGATCAGCCCGACGAACAGGTGGTTGTACTCCTGCTCCACCAGACCGGAAGCTGGGTCCGGGTGGTTGTAGCGGACCGTGCCCGCCTCGCGCATCAGCACCGGTGCCGCGCCCAGCTCCTCGGCGGTGCGCCGGGCCGCGGCCACGAAGGGCTGCTCACCGGGGTACGGGTGCCCGCAGCAGGTGTTGGACCAGACACCGGGGGAGTGGTACTTGCCCAGCGCGCGGCGCTGCAACAGCAGCCGGCCCTCGCCGTCGAAGAGGAACACCGAGAAGGCGCGGTGCAGCCGTCCGGGCGCCTGGTGCGCGGACAGCTTCTCCGCGGTGCCGATGGTCCGGCCGTCCTCGTCGACGAGTTCGAGCAGGATCGGTTCCGCCACGGCTTGACCCGCCGGGGTCTGCTCGGCATCTGCCAGGGTCTGCGCGGCAACACCATTGGGCGACGGTACGGCGGTGGGGGAGCCGGGTCGGCCGGTGGCAGGACTGGTGGGCATGTCCATCCTTCGCTTTCGACGACAGGTTCTCAGTCTGCCTCACTTCGCGTCCCGCTCAGTGGCAGAGCCGCGCCTCGTGCTCCGCGTGCCCGACCGGCTCCAACTGGAAGGTGCAGTGCTCCACGTCGAAATGCGTGCCGAGGCAGCCCTGGAGGTCGTGCAGCATCTTCTCGTAGCCGACCGCCTCCAGGACCTCCTGGCTGACCACCACGTGCGCCGACAGCACCGGCATCCCCGAGGTGATCGTCCACGCATGCAGATCGTGCAGGCCCTCCACACCGGGCAGCCCCTCGATGTGGCTGCGGACATCGCCCATGTCAACGCCCTTGGGCGCGGCCTCCAGCAGGACGTCGACGGCCTCGCGCAGCAGCTGCCAGGTACGCGGCACGATCATCAGACCGATCAGCAGCGACGCCACCGGGTCGGCCTGCCGCCAGCCGGTGGTCATGAACACCACGGCCGCCACGATCACCGCGAGCGACCCCAGCGCGTCCGCCATCACCTCGAGGAAAGCGCCCCGCACATTGAGGCTCTCGCGCTGCCCACGCATCAGCACAACGAGTGACACGGAGTTCGCGACCAGACCGATCGCGCCGAAGACGACGGTGCCGCCGCCGTCGATGTGCTGCGGGCTGATCAGCCGCCGTACGCCCTCGTAGAAGATGAACGCGCCGACGCCGAAGAGCAGCACCGCGTTGAGGACCGCCGCCAGGATCTCGGCGCGCGCGAAGCCGAAGGTGCGGCGCTCGCTGGCGGGGCGGTTGGCGATGTGGATGGCGAGCAGCGCCATCGCGATACCGGCCGCGTCGGTCGCCATGTGACCGGCGTCGGCGAGCAGCGCGAGGGAGCCGGTGACCGCGCTGCCGACCACCTCGACCGCGAGCACGAAGAGCGTGATGCCGAGCGCGATCCGCAGCCGGCCGCGGTACGCGGAACCGGCCGTGCCGTCGGCGCCCGGCCGCAGACCGTGGCTGTGGTCGTGACCGTGGCCGTGCCCCTTCTTCCGGCCGTCGCCGCCGCCGTCCCTCAGCTCGCCGCCGCTGTCCTTCCGCTCGCCGCCGCGCTCCTGGCCGCCGCTGCGCGTGCGACCTTCGCCGTGGCCGTGCGCGTGGCCTGACCCCATGGCCGCGTCCCCCTCTCGTCGGACCGCCGTGCCATCCGGTGTGCGGCGGTCAGTCAACACCGGTTACCCACCGTGGGCAAGCCGGTACTGGAGACCGTTGTCATGTGCGGTGACCTGCGGTGATGAGGCGCGCAGAAGGGGCGTGGGGAACACCGCCCACCTCACTCGTACGGGTGAGCGCGTCCGTCGTTTGTCCGGGCGCCCGCCATCAACGATGATGATCACGCCGGGCACGCCAAGTTCAGGCGAACGGGCGGTGAACGGTGGCGGACGTGGATCCGATAGCCTCTGCCGTCGTGCCTGGCCCGGACTTGCCGACCGCGGCCCGTACAGGCAAGCCCTTCGCACGCATCCAGGGAGTGAGTTCCTCTGTCGACCGCCATTCTCACCGGCCCGCCCGCCGCGGGCTCCGCGTCGCCGCTCGCGGACGACCTGCGGGCGCTGGGATTCCAGGTGGTCGAGGCGGACACGCCCGTCGCCGTCGCCGCGCGGCTCGCCCAGGTGCCCGCCGCCGACCGGGTCGCCGTCGTCGACCGCCGCTTCGTCGGCCACCGGCACGCGCTGCGCCTGGCCCTGACCGACCCGCGCTTCGACACCGCCGCGATCGCGGGCGCGGTGTCCGCGAAGGCCGCCGGCCGCCAGGCGCTGACCGCCGCCGTCACGGGGCTGACCGCGCAGGGCGGCGCCACCGTCCCGTCGCAGACCGCACCTTCCGTACCGGCCTCGTCCGTATCGGCCGCCGCCGCCGCTGCCCCCGGCGGCACCCTGCTGTCCGCCCCCGACGGCGACACCGCCCCCGCCGCCCGCGCGGCCACCGTGCCCGGCATCGTC
>NZ_MECL01000231.1 GCF_014596445.1 Streptomyces sp. CBMA29
ACCTCCCGCAGGACTAGGCGCTATTAAATAATAGAGAATTAGAGTTGCACTCCTCTCACCCCACCCATGGTCGCTGCCTCCGCTGGGCTCGCTCCGCTGCGCCGTTCCGGCTTAACGCTCCTTTTAAATAGGGTGGGGCTCAATGCGTTTTCATATGAATGGGGGCCATGTCCCCAAACCCCCTTTTAAGGCCAGGGCAGTTCTGAATTCGTCTGAATTTTTTAAACGCTCAACTTTTTCGAAGATGCCTTATTATCGCAGAGCAGCTAAACGTCCTCGTTATGGGAAGCGCGACAAGTACTCTATCCAGCAGAAGGGGGCAGTGGCAGCAGTGGCGGCGAACCAAACATCGGCAGTCGACATCGTTCCTGCTACAGTTACTGAAGGCATGCGCAAGGTCAAGCACCTCACGGTCAACCTGACGCAGATCGCAACAAGCAACGCAGAAAGCAACCTCTTCTGGGCTCTAGTGTATGTCCCTCAGGGGACAACGGCAGGGGCACTCAACATCGCAACGGCAGGAGCAACTCCAGGCAGCATGTACGAACCCAACCAGTTTGTCATGAACTGCGGCGTGGTAGACCCTTCAGCAGGTCCCATCAGGATGTACTCTCCTATCTCTCGCAACCTCAACGACGGAGACAAGATCACTCTCCTCATCCGTCCTACTCTCGATGGGGCGGCTACTACAGTCTCTCTTGTTGTTCGCTATGCAATCACCCTCAATTAAATTTACAATAACGCCTATAGAAATTAAACATGCCTATACACCGCGCCTATAGCGCCTATAGCGGGAGGTAATACTAAACCTCCCGCAGGACTAGGCGCTATTAAATAATAGAGAATTAGAGTTGCACTCCTCTCACCCCACCCATGGTCGCTGCCTCCGCTGGGCTCGCTCCGCTGCGCCGTTCCGGCTTAACGCTCCTTTTAAATAGGGTGGGGCTCAATGCGTTTTCATATGAATGGGGGCCATGTCCCCAAACCCCC
>NZ_MECL01000232.1 GCF_014596445.1 Streptomyces sp. CBMA29
GTCGCCCGTACGGTCACCGCGCTCGCGCTGACGCTCGCCGCCGTGTGCGGCGGGCTCACCGTGGGCGCGGCGCCCGCGATGGCGACCGCGCAGCCGATGAGCTCGTGCACGACCACCAAGGGCGTCGTCCTGGCCGTGGACTTCAGCCACTGGGGCGGCCCGCTGCTGCGCTCCTGCGGCACCACGCCCACCACCGGCTACACCCTGCTGAACCAGGGCGGGTGGGCCACCACCGGCACCCAGCACGACGGTCCGGCCTTCATCTGCCGCATCGGCTACGCCGGTTACCAGGGCGGCAAGCAGTATCCGACGTCCAAGGACGCCCCCTGTGTGCTGACGCCGCCCGCGACCGCGTACTGGTCGTACTGGCACGCCGACGCGGGGCAGAACACCTGGTCCTACAGCCAGTTGGGCGCGATGAGCTACCACCCCAAGCCCGGCAGCGTGGACCTGTGGATCTTCGGCGCCACCAACATCGCGGGCACGCAGGGGCGTCCGACGTTCTCACCCGACAGCGTCCGGGCGCACAACACCAACTCCGGCGGCGCCACTTCGGCCCCGGCGAGGCCGACCAAGGCCGCCGGTACGCACACCACCGCGGGCTCGGCGCCCGGGAAGACCTCGCGGCCGGCCGCCACCACGCCGTCCGCGACCCGTACGACACCGGCCACCACCTCGGCCTCGGCCACCGTGACTCCGACCGGGACCGCGTCCGCGAGCACCGCGCCGGGCACGGACACCGCCACGGGCGGAACGCCGTCGCCCGGTCTGCCCCGCACGCAGGACGCGGAGCCGACCGCCGCCGCGAGCCATTCGTCCGGCTCGGTCCTGCCCTTCGCACTGACCGCGGCCGTCGTGGCCGTGATCGCCGGATTCATCGTCGTCAGGACCCGGCGGCGGCGGAACGCGGAGTAGCGGGGTGTCCACCGCCCCGCCTCCGTCCCCGTCCGGCGGTCCCGCGCACGACAGCGCGGGACCGCCGCGCGCCGCCGCCTCCCCGCACACCGGGCGGCGGCTGCCGCGTACCCTGCACCCGGTCGCCTGGTGGATCTGGGGCATCGCCCTGGCCACGGCGGTCAGCCGCACCACCAACCCGCTGCTGCTCGGCCTGGTCCTGGCCGTCCTCGGCTACGTCGTCACCGAGCGCCGCACCGACGCCCCCTGGGCGAAGGGCTTCAAGTACTACCTGTATCTCGCGCTGACGGTCGTCGCCATCCGCGTCGTCTTCCGCTGCGTCTTCGCCAGCGGCATCACACCCGCCGACCACATCATGTTCTCGCTGCCGCACATCCCGACGCCCCACTGGTACGCGGGAATTCAGCTCGGCGGCCCGGTGTCGCTGGAGGCCACCCTGTCCGCCGCGACCGACGGACTGCGGCTGGCCTGCCTGCTGTGCTGCATCGGCGCCGCGAACACCCTCGCCAACCCCAAGCGGGCCCTGCGGGTCCTGCCCGGCGCGCTGTACGAACTCGGCGTCGCCGTCACGGTGTCGCTGAGCGTCGCACCCCAACTCGTCGAGAGCGTGCAGCGGGTGGCGCGCGCCCGACGGCTGCGGGCCGACCGGGCCAAGGGGCTGCGGGCGCTGCGCGGCATCCTCATCCCCGTACTGGAGGACGCGCTGGAACGCTCCCTGCACCTGGCCGCCGCCATGGACTCGCGCGGCTACGGTCGGGCGGGCACCGCGACCCGCGCCTCACGCCGTACCACCGCCGTCCTGATGCTCGGCGGCATGCTCGGCCTGTGCACCGGGATCTACGGGCTGCTGGACGGCACCACCCCGCGCGCGCTCGGACTGCCCGCCATGCTCGGCGGTTCGCTGCTGTGCTGCGCCGGACTCGCGCTCGGCGGGCGGCGGATACGGCGCACCAGCTACCGTCCCGACCCCTGGCGGGCCGCGGAGTGGGTGGTCGCGCTGTGCGGCCTCACCACCGCGGCGGTGCTGTTCCTGACCGTCGGCTACAGCGCCGCTGACCTCAACCCCAGCCTGTATCCGCTGCGTTGGCCGTCGCTGCCATGGCTGCCCGCCGCCGCGATCGTGCTCGCGGGCGCCGCCGCCTTCGCCGCGCCGCCCCCGCCGCGCACGTCCGCCGCGAGGAGCGCGAAGACCGTGAGGACCGCGAGGACCGAGAAGGGCGCCGACGCCCCCACGGC
The DNA here is from genome assembly GCF_014596445.1 of Streptomyces sp. CBMA29. GTDB lineage: Bacteria > Actinomycetota > Actinomycetes > Streptomycetales > Streptomycetaceae > Actinacidiphila. Next base: position 2,152 of record NZ_MECL01000232.1, read on the forward strand.
CGGGCGCGCCGCCGTGCCGCCCGCCGAACCCGCCACGCCCGCTGAACCCGCCACGCCCGCTGAACCCGCCACGCCCGCTGAACCCGCCACGCCCGCTGAACCCGCCGCGACCGCCGAACCCCCCGACAAGCCCAGCGAGGCCCTGCTGTGATCCGATTCGACCAGGTCAGCGTCGTGTACGCGGGCTCCGAGCAGCCCGTGCTGCGGGAGGTGGACCTGACCCTGGAGGAAGGCGAGCTGTGCCTGGTCGTCGGCCGGACCGGCGCGGGCAAGTCCACGCTGCTGGGCACCATCAACGGCCTGGTGCCGCACTTCACCGGCGGCACACTGGCCGGACGCGTCACCGTCGACGGCCGCGACACCGCGAAGTACCCGCCGCGTGAACTCGCCGACGTGGTGGGCGTCGTGGGCCAGGACCCGCTCGCCGGATTCGTCACCGACACCGTCGAGGAGGAACTGGCCTATGTCATGGAGCAGTTGGCCGTCCCCGCCGACGTCATGCGCAAGCGCGTCGAGGAGACCCTTGATCTGATGGGCCTGGCCGACCTGCGGCACCGCGCGCTGAGCGAACTGTCCGGCGGCCAGCAGCAGCGCGTCGCCATCGGGTCCGTCCTCACCGCCCACCCCAAGATCCTGGTACTGGACGAGCCCACCTCCGCGCTCGACCCGACCGCCGCCGAGGAAGTCCTCGCCGCCGTGACCCGGCTCGTGCACGACCTCGGGGTGACCGTCGTGCTCGCGGAACACCGCCTGGAGCGCGTCGTGCAGTACGCCGACCGCGTGCTGCACCTGACCGGCGACGGCGCCGTCACCTCCGCCCCGCCGTCCGTCGCCTTCCGTACCGCCTCGGTCGCGCCCCCCGTGGTCGACCTCGGCCGCCTGGCCCGCTGGGAACCGCTCCCGCTGTCCGTACGCGACGCCCGCCGCGCCGCCGTCCCCTTGCGCGAACGGCTCGCCGGACGCCCGGTGCCGCCGGTCCGCGTCTCGCACGGCACGGGCACACCGCTGCTGACCGCCGGCGGGATCGTCGTGCGCTACGGCGACGTGGTCGCGGTCCGCGAGGTGGACCTGGAGCTGCGGGCCGGTGAGGTCACCGCGCTGATGGGCCGCAACGGCTCGGGCAAGTCGTCCCTGCTGTGGGCGATCCACGGCGCCGGGCCGCGGCAGGCCGGAACCGTACGGCTCGCTCAGGGCGCGGACCCGGCCGTCCCCGAGCCGCAGGCCCCGTCGCGACGGTTCGGCGTACGGCGTGCGACGTCGGCGCCGGAGCGCCGCCGCGTCGGCCTGGTCCCGCAGACCCCCACCGACCTGCTCTACCTGGAGACGGTCGGCGCCGAACTGGCCCAGGCCGACCGGGAGTCGGCCGGGGCGGCCCCGAGCGGGGCGCGGGCGATCCTCGACCGGCTCGCGCCCGGCATCCCCGACGACACCCACCCCCGCGACCTGTCGGAGGGCCAGAAACTCTCGCTCGTACTGGCGATCCAGCTCACCACCGCCCCCGATGTCGTCCTGCTCGACGAGCCGACCCGCGGCCTCGACTACCAGGCCAAGCAGGCCCTCATCCGGATCGTGGACGCACTCGCCGCCGAGGGCCGGAGCGTCGTGATCTCCACGCACGACGTGGAGTTCGTCGCCGCGAGCGCCGACCGCGTGATCGTCATGGCCGAGGGCGAGACGGTCGCCGACGGCCCCACCGCCGATGTCATCGTCGCCTCACCGGCCTTCGCACCGCAGGCCGCCAAGATCCTCGCCCCGCTGCCTTACCTGACGGTCGGTCAGGTCGCGGACGCGCTCGCGGAAGCCGGGGTGAAGTGATGGCCACGGCCAGGACGGGCGCCATGGAAACGGGCGAGGGCAACGGCGAGAGCACAGAAGGGCGTTGGACGGGCCGTACCACCGCGGTCCGGATGCACGCGACGGCCGTCGTCGCCATCGTCCTCGCCGCCTTCGTCGGCCTGGTCGCCTTCTTCTGGCCCTTCGTCGTCGCCCCCGGCCGCTTCGGCGCCTCCTACGCGCCGCCGCTGATCTTCGGCGTCCTGCTGATCCTCGTGCTGGCCGTCGTCTTCGCCCAGATCGCCGACGGCGGCATCGACGCCAAGGCCCTGGCCATGCTCGGCGTGCTGTCCGCCGTCAACGCCGCCCTGCGCCCGCTCGGCGCGGGCACCGCCGGCATCGAGACCGTCTTCTTCGTCCTCGTGCTCGCGGGCCGCGTCTTCGGCCCCGGCTTCGGCTTCACCCTCGGCTGCACGTCCCTCTTCGCGTCCGCGCTGCTCACCGGCGGCGTCGGGCCCTGGATGCCGTACCAGATGTTCGGCTGCGCCTTCGTCGGCATGCTCGCCGGGCTCCTCCCGCGCGCCCGCGGCAAGGCCGAGATCCTCATGCTCGCGGTCTACGGCTCGGCGTCCGGCTACCTCTTCGGCTTCCTGCTCAACCTCTCCTTCTGGCCCTTCTCGCTCGACCCCGGCAGCTCCATCGCCTACCTGCCGGGCCTGCCCTTCACCGAGCAGTGGCACCGCTACCTCGCCTTCGACGTGGCGACCTCCCTCGGCTGGGACACCGGCCGCGCGGTCACCAACTTCGCCGCCATCCTGCTCGCCGGCCCCGCCGCTCTCATCACCTTCCGCCGCGCCGCCCGCCGCGCCAACTTCACCGCCCCCATCCGCTTCGCCCCGCCCGCCCCGCCGACTCCGCCCGCCCCGCCCGCCCCGCCCGCGCCGGGCAGAGACGCGGACGAGACGTAACCCGTCCCGAATCCGGCCGAATCCCCGGGCCGATTCCGCGGCGCCGATCCGGCATGTCACTTTTGCCCCGCCATTGCCGTGCCGACAGCGGTGAACCACTAGCGTTACGGCCTGTGAGTACGAGCATCCGGTTTTCGCCGTCCGCTGTTCCGCGCCTCGCCGGTGCGGTCGCCTTCGGGGCGGTGGTCGGAGCGTGCGTGGGATCGTCGACCGACACGCCGTTGGGAATTCTCTCGGCTATCGCGGCGACCGAGCTGTTCTTCGTCGTGGTCGGCTGGTGCGTGCTGTGGCCGATGGACGCCGTCGCGACCCGCCACAATTCGCGGCGCGAGGACCTGCGACCGCTCGCCGAGGAGATCGTGGTCGTCGCGGTCGCGCTCTGCGGCCTCATCGGCATCGTCGTGTTCCTGCTCGGCAACTCCGACACCGCCCACGCCGCGACCGCGCTCATCGGCGTCTTCATGGCCTGGGCCGCACTGCATCTGATGTACGGGGCGCGGTACGCGTACCTGTATTACGAGGAGTCCGCGGGCGGGATCGATTTCAACTCCGACGACGAGGCACCGGCCTACCGCGATTTCTTCTACTTCAGCTACAACCTCGGCATGACCTACCAGGTCTCCGACACCGCCGTCTCCAGTTCGACGATCCGCGCGGTCGTCCTGCGGCACACGCTGCTGTCGTATCTGTTCGGTACGAGCATTCTCGCGACCGCCATCAACCTCGTCGCCGGAATCTTCACGCAGTGAGCGTGTGAACGCCTGTCAGGACACCTGCCCTGACGCGCGTCCGGCACCGCGCGACTCCTTCCGCGCGGTGCCGGACACGTACCGGAGGGTCAGCGGCAGCCCACTCCGTAGGTGCCGTTGCCGGAGTCGGCGGCCGGGTCGCTGGAGACGGACAGCCCGACGTACGGGTGGTCGCGGTCCGGGGTGAACGTGTACCGGTCCGTGAAGGTGTAGCTCTGCGCGCCCTTGGGAAACTGGGCGGTCTGCCGTGCCAGCGTGACGGCGCCCTGCGGCTTGCCCGTGGCGCTGTGCCACCACGTCAGGTGCAAGGTGCCCGCCGCGGTGCCGTCGTAGGTCACGTACACCGTGGCGGTCGCCGTGCGGCGCTTGCCGGTCGGGCAGTCGAAGCCGGTGACGGCGATGGACGCCACGTGCGGCCCGGCCGCGGGCTTCCCGGTCTTCGTTGGGTCGGCCGAAGGGGTGGTCGGCGCGGTGGTGGGCGACGCGCTCGGCGTGCCGGTGGGCGTGCTCGACACGGTCCTGCTGGGCGTGACCGTCGTCGTCGGTGTGCCGCTCGGCGAGACGTTGACCGTGGGCGACACCGACAGGCTGACGGTGGGGGACGGGGTGGCGGGCGCGGAGGTGGGCGTCGTCGCGGTCAGCGACGTGACGGCGGTCGGCGTCGGGCCCGCCACGGCGGTGTCGTCGCTCTTGTTGCCGGTCGCCACCGCCGTGACGGTCACCGCGCCCGCGATGATCACGGCCGCCGCGACGACGGCGAGGATCTTCGCGCGTCGGCTGAAGCGGGGCGCGGGGGCCTCGGGGGCGCCCCCGGGGGCGGGCTCGGGCGCGTGTTCGGGCGGTACGGGCGGCGCGCCCGCCCCGGCCGCGGCTACGGCGACCGGTGCGGCGGCGGCCTGCGGC
>NZ_MECL01000233.1 GCF_014596445.1 Streptomyces sp. CBMA29
TACAAGCGCGGGTCCTTCTATCCGGTCTGTATACGCTCTGACCAGCAGAAACGCGACACGGCCCGTGAGTTGGAGATCGCAGCGCTGGTCAAAGATGATCTTCGGATCGAGCCGGACAAGGCTCGATGGTTCCCCCTCTACGACGCACCTGGGATGGGGGGCTGACCTGTGCTGCCCGGGGACGAGTGGCTGACGCTTAGTGGTGAGTCATCCGAGTTGATCATGAAGCTCATAGAGGAAAGTGGCTTCACGCCCGAGCAGGTAGGAGAGGCCGTGAGTCTCCTATCCCGGCCTCTGCCCGCGCCTGAGCCTTCTCGGACGCCCACGCCTCGCCGTGTGCCCTCCTGGCGGTCCTCTGCGCCATACCAGGGCACTACCAAGGTTGTGCGGGCGCGGAGCGCCACGACCGATTGAGAAATTCATTCATTCATGCACAGTGGGGCTCAAGCGCCGCTCAGGTGGGCGGACTTCTCGTAGACTCTGAGGACTTCATCCCGCTCAGTGAACGGATCGCTACGACATGCCTCAAGTCGGCTGGCAGGGCAGCAAGGTGGTACGGGTGAGGAACCCCGACGCACCACGAATCTCTGGCAACCTTCGCGTCGCAGAGATGCCTAGAGACGACTTTGAGGACGACGCTATTATCAAGGGGGCCCTGTTCGACGGGGAACACCTGATTGGCCGGCAGGTTGAGGCTCTGGAAGCCGAGGGGTGCGCGTTCGAGAACCTGCGCTTCACTGGTATGGGGATGATCCGTAGCCAAATCAGTGACTCTCGTATCGTCACCTGTGACTTTGCTGAGGTATCCGCTCAGGATGTCTCGCTAATCCGCTGCACGGTGACTGGCAGTCGGATGACGGGTTCCTCATGGAAGGCCAGCACCTTCCGCGATGTGACGTTCGAGAACTGCACTATCGCGCCCGCCATGTTCCGCAACACCAAGCTCTTTGCCGTGGCCTTCATCGACTGCCGTATGAGCGGAGCGGACTTCCAGTTCGCGGAGATGCACAACACGCGGTTCGTGAACTGCGATCTTACGGGGGCGCAGTTCGCCAATGTGAAGATGGGAACGGTCCGGTTCGAAAACTCGACCCTTATTGATGTGGGTGGCGCCGCGCACTTCAAGGGCGCAACAGTGCAAGGCCCAGGGTCGATGGAGCTGGCCCTGAGCCTGGCACGTGAAGTCGGTATCAACTTCGAGTAGCTGATGGTGGCTGCCTAAGCGGCCACCGCCGGCCGGTACCCCGCATACGCGGGGTCCGTGATGGTCTCGGCCACGTGCGTGAAGTCGATGTTCGCGGCGAAGCCACACAGTTCGTCCAGGAGCATGGCGCCGTATTCGGTGAACACGCTCCGGTGTGTGGCCAGGTCGGCGCAGGCGTCCCGCAGCGACTCCGTGTAGAGGTCGATGAGAGTGGTGGTGCCGCGCTGATGCTGGAGGTACATCAGCGGAACGGTGACGGCCGCGGCGTGGAACGCCTTGTCCAGCGGCCGAAGTTGGCCGATCTTGACGGCCGACAGCGCTCGATGCTCGTCCGCTTCCAACTCGACGGACGGAAGGGTGAACGTCCCGTACACCATGTCAGCCACGAATAGGTTGAGGTGCATGGCCTCGTGCGTCAGGCACTCGGCGTACTGCGGCACTTCCCATTCGGGGCCGGGACTCATAACCACGACGCCGAGCATCCGAGAAGCCGAACCACCCCCGTCCGCACCCGAGTTCAGAACAACGATGTCCGTCACCAGGAGCCGGACCATGCGGTAGAGACCGGGGCTTACCTCCTGAATGTGGCTGAGGGCTGCCGTAACGTTCGCCCTCCAGCGGTTCCGCGTTGCCTGGTCGCTCGGGGTGGCTCCGTCGAAGATGTGGGCGAAGATGCCGTGCTTGAGGCAGTAGTCAGCCCAATCGCTGTCCTCGAACCTGATGGCGGCGTGGTTGTTGTTCTTGTCGTCGCTGTAGTGGGCCGGCAGGGGGCGGAGGGTGTTGATCGCCTTCCTGTACTCCACCAACAGTTCCTCCGCCGAGGGGACCTTGTTGTTCAGCGCGGTGACCATCCGCGCGGTGTTCTCGTACGTGTGACCGAGGTTCATGAAGTGCACGAGGAATGTCCTCCCTATTGGGGGCCTGGCGCACGCCCGGGGCGGGTACCCGCCCCGGGCGCACTGAAGAGTCAGAGCGTCAGGCCGCCGGTCAGGCGGTCCAGCCGCCCATCATGCAGTTGTTCGCGTCGCTCTGGGACGCGGCCACACGCGTCTTCACACTGGCCACGAAGCCGGTCGGGTCCTTCTTGACGGCGGCGACCAGGTTGCTGAGGGTGTCGTCGGAGATGGCCGACTCGGTGACCGGTGTCATGATGCTCACGGACATGCGCGTACCTCTTCCTTCTAGGGATGGTCGAGCACTGGCCTTGCCTATCCGCACCTGGTTGGCGTGGACGTTCACCCCAGTGCCGGGGGCAGAACACCCGGCACTGGGAGACCTACGGAATTAGGGGCGACCGCCTATGACGCCGTGTGGAGGCCGTTGAGACGGTGTGCGTGGTATCGGGTTCGGGTCTGGCCCCGGTTGCGGGGTGCCAGATGTGTCCTTGCCAGTCACGAGCCCTGGACCTTCTTCTTCATCTTCTGCACCAGGTCCGCTTTCTGGCCTTGCTGTTTGGCCTTGGCGGCGTTGTCTTTTCTATCGGCATTCGTCTCATTGCGGACGCCGCTGCCTCCGGTGCCATTCGGAACGCCCATACGATTCCCCTCAACTTCGATGCTCTGGTTCTTCGATGGAACGCGCCCCACTTGAATCACCTTCAAATGGGGCACAGACCCCTTGCCAGTTACAAGGGGGGTTGGTGCCGCCCCGGCCACGCGGACAATCCGATTCCGCGTGCTGTCGAGCGGGGTGCGACGGTTCGTCAGACCGCATGTCATAAGCCGTCGCCGTGGCCGGAGCGGAGTCGCGTTACGCGCACTGCGGCGCGGAGTTGGCGAGGTGGATGCCGTAGACGCGGATGATGTTGATGGCCTGCTGGGCGTCGGAGATGGCGTCCAGGGGGCGTTCTCGGGCGTCGATGTGCCGCAGCACTTCGCTCTGCCATCCGGTCGGCAAGCGGTGGAATCGGGGCACGAGGTCGGTGCAGACCTTGCGGTGTTCCTCCTGCGCGCGGTCGGTCACGGCAGGCGGGTCCTCGTCCCGCATCTTCCAGGCGTCCATGCTGGTTTCGAGTGCGTCGAGCAGCCGGAGCCGTCCCGAGTCCCGCCCGTTGGCGGGCCAGTCCATCAGACGCAGCGTCTCGGCCTGCCACGGTGTGGGCATGCCGGTGAACAGGTCCCGGTATGTGGAGGGGTGCCGGGCGTGGGCCAGTCGGCTGGTGCTGGTCTTCGGCCAGCGCTCGACCTCGTCCGGTGAGCACAGTGCGGCGAAGTACCGCAGTTCGACGCACAGGTTCATGAGCTTGCGGCTGTGCCGGTCCGGTGTCGTGAAGCGCTCGGACGCCTGGCGCAGCACCCGACCCTTGGCCAGCGCCCAGTAGACGGCGGCCTGGTCGCACTCGTCCAGGTCTGCCCAGATCTCGCGACGTTCCATCTCGTGCCAGATCAACGGGGTGGCGTCGCCGACCACCGTGCACACGTCACGCCACGGGTGGAGCTGCCAGTGGGTGAGCACGTCGAGCGCACTGCGCAGGCTCTCCAAAGCATCGCCGGACACGACAAACGGCTCTATGGCCCGCGTCATTCGGAGCCTGGCCCAGGCGCGAGGGGAACCCCGGACTCGTACAGCGGCATGCTCAGGAAAGCTCGGTGGGCGGCGGCGGCCCGGATGCGGCGGGCCTGGTAAGGGAAGGTGTGGGCGTCGAGTTCGCCGAGATCGACCCACTTCAGCGCCGACAACTCATGTGCGGCTGAGGGGGGAAGTGTGACTCGGTTGGCCTCGTCGCTGGTGAGGTAGCCGCCTTCGAGCACGAAGTTGACGCCTTCCGCGGAGCCGGTCTCCGGGTTCGCTGGTACCTGGTCGACCAGGAGCACGTGGGTCAGTGTCCGGGACAGGCCGGTCTCTTCCAGAAGCTCACGCTCGCCCGCTTCAGCAATCGGCTCGTTGGCGTGGGCGTGGCCTCCGGGAAGCTGCCAGCCCCGTTCCTCGTCCTGGTGCTTGTAGGTCGGTTTGACCAGCAGAATGCGATGGTCGTCGTCCGTGATCAACACCACGCAGCCGTGGCGGCGGCGCGGCGGCATCTTGGTGTCGGTGTCGGCGTGCATAAACGCTCCTTCGTGCGGTGGGTTTGATGTCAGGGACCGGGCTGGAAAGAACGCGTTGAAACGGACTGGTTCACGGCCCGCCGCGGGGCGGGTAGCCCACGCAGCAGTGATCGAGCAGGTCTTGGACCGTCAGAGCCAGACGCCGGACATATCCGAGATCGCTGATGTGCTCCCCGCCAGCGGCTTCTTCGATCAGCCGGAGTGTGCGCCCTGCCAGTCCCGGGCTCATAGGCGGATGAACCTGTTGGGCCAAGATCAGAAGTTGTCGGAACACACTGGCCAACCGCGCCGCCATTAGCGGAACGTGCTCGACAGTTGGGGCCGAAAACTCACCGAGCGCTGATTCAAGATCATCCAGCACTGTTCTCACTAGCGGAGGTTCCTCGGAGGGAGTTTCCGCCTCGGACAAACGGTGAAGTCGCTGGAGCACTCGGGCCATGGTGGCGATGTCGCGTTGGGCGACTACTGCCGTCATCATGCGCTCATCGCCTCAACAAAGCCCTGAGATAATGAGCCGATCTGAGACAAGCGGCGGCGGTACTCAACGGGGAGAGGTATTGCGGCCCAGACGATCTTTCCGCCTTCAGCGGGTGCACTGCCCCAGAGCCCTTCCGACAGACCGTTCACCATCTGGATGCCGCGACCCGATGTTGCCTCCGGGGAGAAGGGACGGAGCACCGGCGATTGCGCGCTCTGATCCCACATTCCAACGTGGAGCCGAGTGTTCGTTACCCACAGCGTCAGTGCGCACCGACGAACCGCCGGCGGCCGACCCTGCTCGGGGGCGAAAGGCACGGCGGGGCCTCCGGCATGGCGTACAGCGTTGGTGGTTAACTCCACGACGATGGTTAGAGCGTCAAACCGCACCTCTTCAGGCATCTGCCACTGTTTCAACACGTCCTCGGTGTGACTCCGAGCAAAGTGGACAGCGGAGGGCTCGCACGCCAGGTCCAGCCTGTTTTGGAGGAAGCTGGAAGCCATGGTCACACCTCTCACCAGACGACAGGACCTGATCTAGGCCCGGAGCAATGCTGTTGCTCTGTCAGTGAACGAGTCTGAGACGGCTGAGGGAAGGAAACCTCAGTGACTGTGCACTCGCGGTGGGGAGGAAACATTTGCAGGGGAAGATGTGGTAGCGCTTCACTCCCTGCTGGCCCCTTGGCTACCGTGGGTACTGTGATTGGGAACGATGTGCTGAAGGGCCGGATGGGCGACAAGGCCCTAGACCAGGGCGAGTTGGCTGATGCCTTGAACACCTGGCTAGAGGCGCATGGCCACGAAGGCACGGTCAGCGCTCGTATGGTAAGGAACTGGCTGAGCGGCAGAACTCGACGGCCTTCGTCACGCACACGGGCCGCCTTACAGGCAGTATTCGGGTGTTCCATTGAAGAGCTGGGCTTCGAACCGCCGGCCCGCACCCGCCCGTCACGCCCCACGGAGCAGCCCGTGAACCGCCGCTCGTTCGTCAACGCAACCACGGCCGCAGCCGCATCCCAACTGGTACCTCGTGCCCCCTACGCAATCGGTTTCGCTGAGGTCTCCACGATCCGATCCCAGCTCGACTCCCTCAACAGCCTGGACCAGCAGCAGGGGGGCCACGATGCTCTTGAGCGTGCTGCCCTTGCCGGAGCAGCGGAAGCGCTATCGCTCCAGAAGAAGCCAGCCAGCCACCGAATCAAGCTGCGGCTCTTCAGTCTTGCTGCGGATCTGACCGCCACAGCCGCCTGGACCGCCCTCGATGCGCAACAGTTCACACGCGCCCGCACGCATCTGGACCAAGCCCTCACTTTGGCTGGCCTGGGACAAGACAGCGTGACAGAGCTGCGAGTCTGGAAGACACTGGCAATGCTCACCTTCATCACCCACCAGCCGTCAGACTCGTTGGCAGCAGCTCAAGCAGCTCAGCGCACAAGCGTTGCTCGGCGCGACCCGATGTTCGCGGCCCTTGGACACTCCCAAGCCGCGGTGGCACATGCGTCACTCGGCAACCGGCAAGCAACCCTCCGCAGCCTGGGCTATGCACAGGAGTCCCTGAGCAAGACCACCGAGGACAGCCGGCCAACCTGGGTGAGCTTCTTCGGCGAAGGCGAGCTGTACTCCGTCATGGCCAGCACACAGCAAGACCTATCCCGTCATGCTGACGCGGAGGCCGCCTCCTATCAGGCCCTCACGTCCCTCCCGGAGCAGTTCCGACGTAACCGGGCCGCAGTGACGGCACGACTGGCGATCTCACTCATCCACCAAAGGGAGATCGAGCTTGGATGCAGCAAGGCGGAGGAGGTCTTCAGCCTCATGGATGGCAACCCGCTCCCCGGGCGTCTACGCTCCTTGATCGGCGACTTCTACCGCGACCTTCTCACCCTCGCGCCAGACACCAAGGCGGCACGGGCCTGGGGAGACCGTTTCCGAGCCGAATGGATCTAGGCCACGTGACTGAGCTTCGCAGATACACCACTGGAGACTTGCCGTCTATCCGGCAGATGTTGATCGACGTGCACGCCGATGCCTTCGCGGACCAGATGGATGATGACTTCCACAGGCGTTTCCCATGGTTTGTGGACCAGTGGGGCGGGCGCGAGGGCTTCGCCTGCGTGGTCGGGTACGCGGGAGACGAGCCTGTGGGCTATGCCTATGGCGCCCCAGCTACGGAGGGGCGCGAGTGGTGGCGTGAGTTCATGCCCGCGCCAGCAGATCCCTCCACGTTCTCCCTCTCGGAGCTGATGGTTCGGCCGGCGTGGCGGAAGCAGGGCATCTCTGAGGAGTTGCATCGAGCGATACTCGATGGGCGGTCTGAAGCGATGGTGGCCCTGTCCGTTGATACCGCCCATCCCCGAGTACAGGCACTCTACGAGTCCTGGGGATACCGGAAGGTTGGCGAATCACGCCCCTTCGCTGACTCCCCGCTCTATGCGTTGATGGTGGCAGACCTTCCGCTCAAGGGTTGAGGTCTCTCGCCTTAATTCATTCATTCTCCGGCCCCAGGTGGCAGACAGGTCCCTGGGGAGGCTACTGACTCCGCGCTGTAGGGGGGGGCATATAACCCCCCTACATAAATATCCTATGTGTCCTGAGGTGCAGATTTGGCCGCTGAGTCAAGCAAGTGTGGCCCAAGCCATCCCGTAGAGACCGCGGACACGTCTCCGCAGGTCAGATGGCTGGTCCGAGAGGCTGGCAGAGCCTCCAAAACGGCTCAGAAACCCCCTAGAACGTCCTCAGAGGGCTTTTGAAGCCCCCGGGAAGGCCCGTAGGTCCGGTAGGCCGGCATGGAGACGCACAGAGGCTTGTCCCCTTGTGAAACTTTAATACCCGTACACAACCGAAGAACGGCACACCCTGTGGGTCGCTCTTGCATGTATGTATGTATTACCCCCGGGTGTACACAGAAAGCGCATGAATGAATGAACGCGCACGGGCACCCCACCTATTGCCCGAGACCTATTGCGGCACGGCATGAATTAATTCACGTATTCACGCCGAGAGCGCATGGCATGGACACTCCACCTGATGACCCATCACATGTCACCTGACTGGGCCTCATATTGGCATGAGCACTACACCTGATGGCACATCAGAACGCGCCTGATAGCACGTCAGTTGATAACGAAGAGGTCACATACAGGGCACGTAGTGAGTACGGAATAATTACGTACAGATAACGGGCAGGCCCTATCCGAGACCCTGTCAAGCCGAGACCGTGTGACGTGGCCCACATTTCCGCCCCTTGCTACTCGGGAAACGGTGGCCTATGTCCACTTATGCCCACTTGCTTGTTACTGGGGAATCTGTATATCAGGCACGTTTTCCTATGTCCGCTGACTTGTTACTGGGGAAGTGGTCTAACGTTCTCGGTGTCGGAACGAGCAACGCAGCGAGACCCGCCGGAAGTACCGCCCGAAAGGGAGTCCAGGGAAACGGCAACGGGTAGCGGCTCATCGGTGGCAGGGAAAAGGCGGGACGGAAGCGAGAGCGACCGCCCGAACGGATCGGACCTTGATAACTGAATACATAGGGACACGCACCCCCAAGCGAATAAGGCGGGTGAGTTGCCACAGTGCCTAGCGGACCCGAGAGTCTGCCGTCATTGGCTGAGAGCGCGAAAGCGTCGGCTGTGTCCTGACAACCGGAAGTGATGGCCCGGCATGAATACATCTGACCCAACCGCCAGCATCGGGGGCAACCGGTGCATGCAACGGCCGACATCACGTGTCCGTGTGGGCAATGGAACGAGTGACTGATACTCACCCGACCGACACCCAACCTTAAGCGTGTGAGGCAGGCACAGGCGGCCGTACGGCCGTCCGTTGCTGAGTAGGCAGGGGATTCCCCTGCCTGCCCAGTGATAGGCCACCAGAGAGGCACACAGAGCATGCTGATTATTGACTCTGTAGTGATGGTGAACGGCAAGCGATACCGCGTGTATGACGAGTACGGAAGGGATTACATCAGCGGAGAAATGACATACCAACTGCGCGCGTTGGACGGGTCCGGCGCGCTCTGTGGCTGGTACGCCAGCGACGTACAGAAGTGAGAGGCGCACAATACATGCGAGCAATCATTGCCTTCGTTGTGGCCTTGGCTATCGGTGCAGGGGTACTGATAGGCATGGCCATATCTGGGCCGAGCGTGAGCGCGTTCAATGACGGATTCTCAGACAGCAAAATGGACGATTGCCAACAGGGCTTCACGCCCGCGTGTGACTGGCGTGGAGGTAAGGGCAATGGCTGAAAGGTTGATCACGCCTGCGTGTGGCTGCACTATCCGTGGCGGGATTCACACATACGAGGTGAAAATGTTCACCGTCGAAGTGCGGGACGCACACGGTGATTACGTTCATTTGATGGATGTTGATGCGTCGGACGACCGAGCGGCCGAGCGCTCCGCATGGTTGATCATGCTCAATCGGCTTGGGACGCGGGTACGGGGTTGGGGATTCGACTCACTCGGATTCGCTCAGGTACGCAAATCGTGTTGCAAAGCGGGCTACCTCTGCCGTGTGTGCAAAACGTGCCGCCTACGCATGACCTAAAACTTGTTACTAGGGAATGAATCTGCCTGGTGGTGCCCGGCCGATCGGCCGGGTGTTGCCAAGCCCATTCATCCTGAACGGCGTCTGAGAGGAATACACATGGGACAGATTTTCGCGTTCGTAACCGCGTCTGTGGTCCGCTCGAATGGGGCGGAGGAACACGGCTGGATTGACACATGGTGGAGCCGTACGGAATTGCAGGAAGCCCGGAACTACGCTCCGCCGGTCGTCAACCTTCCCGAAGATGATGAGGACTTGGCCGAGTACGTACGAGATGCCATCGGGGAAAACCTCGGCGTGTATTTCGACAACGGGGACGGCACGTTCTACGCGGAGGATGCACACCAGGACGTGAAAACAGGCGATCACTGGTCGTACGCCATGCATTTCAAGCGGAAGTATCTCGGTCCGAACGGATGGACCGAGACTGATTGGCACCCCGTGGCCGACGGCGGAATCACTCTCTAAGGAGTAACAGTATGCACACCATGACTGCGGGCAACGGTAAGTGCTTTCAGGTGGAGGAAGTACGCCCGGAAGACCTGAAAGCGGCCGACCGGGTTTTCTACCACAGCGACCGAGAGGGATACGTAACCATCCTTGCCGTGGGTGCGGTGCGGCATTACCTGAGTGAGTACCGCCCGGGGGAAACCGTCGTGCGGGTGCCTGTGCTTGCCCACTGGGACCGCGACGGCTGGCCCGATATGTGGGAGGTCACCAACGGCATGTTTAGCCGGATAGTTGCGGACCTGAACTGAGGCAGTGAACGGATTTGGTCGGGCGCGGGTTACCGCGCTTGGTCATGTGCGCTCAATGCCCACTCAATCCAAGGGGATAACCATGCGCAAGCTCATTCGGTCCGTGTTCGCATGCTTCGGCTACGTCAAGGCGGCCGAGATTCCCGTAATCAGTACCGTGACTCAGCTTGAAATCCTGCTAGCGGAGTGCACGCACTTGGAATTTACCTGCTCAGAGGCGGAGGCAATGGCGGAACTCCTCCGCGCGTTCCACGCTTCCACTGCTGCCGGAGAACTCATGGCCAACCACGGGAGTCAGGACGTGGATTGCGACGACGAACACCACGCCGAGTGCGACAAGTGCCACGTTCCCACTGCTGACGAACTCATTGACCTTATGGGGTTGAACTTCTGATGAGCCTTACTGTCTTCCGCTGGTATGTGGCCGCTTGTGGTCAGCCGGTCGGTATTTCGTGGCCGGATAGTCCGTGGGGGACGTTCTACGGACTTCCCACACGGGACGGATTGATATTCCCGCGCTACGTCGATAGGGCACCGGAGCTATCACGCCGCTTGTGCTTTGAGCACAAGAAAGCACACCACCCCGAGACGCTTTATCTAGACTGAGGAGAGACGCAATGTACGTGGCGCACATCGGGCCGCAATGGCACAAGCGCTTTGACAACTACGCGGAAGCGGTTGCCTATGCCGCTTCCTACGGAATTCCGTCCGTGTTCGTTGAGCTGAACCTGAGTAAGCGCCGTTACCGGCGCTAGTCGAGAGGGTACCTGTTATGGCTGAGTGGATTTCGGGCGGATATGACGGTCTCGCCTACCTCGGTAAGCAGTACACGGCGGACTATCGCGGTTACGTGGTCCGGGTGAGTGAGGGTAACCCGGAGAAGCGCAAACCGGTCGAGTGGTTCGCCTATGCGTGGGACGTGACCACCGAAACGCATCGGTGGGCGGGACAGCACGAAACGGAGGAAGGGGCGCGGGCGGTCCTGGAATCCATCTAGGTGAGTGCGTTTGGTGGGGTCCGGCCGGTGAGTTCCGGCCGGACCTTTTTCCACGGGTGCTCGACCCAACACAACCCCTACGGATGGAGACAGGAAATGCAAGACACGCTCTGGGGTACGGCGGAAGACACACTCTGGGATCTGGTTACGGAAATTCTGCCGGATGAGCCGCTGTACGTCGAGTCACCGGCCGAGCGGGCGGAACGCAGTTTCGCTTACTCGGATGTTGCCGGGAAGTACGCGGGTGACATCGTGGCGGGTTTGGTCACGGAGTTGACGGCAGCGCTGGAATCCGAAAAGGCGGACGGTCCTAAGTACCGACACAAGGGCATTGACCACGTTCTCTCGCTGCTGGCGGGTGAGGGCAAGTGAAGCCGTTCACCGTAATTTTCGACTGGGACAGCAGCCAGGACGGGGAAGCTGTCCTCTTCCACGTGACTGCACCCGATGCGCGTTCCGCTCATGAGGAAGCAGAGCGGCTGGCGGATACCAGATACGGCAGCGATGCCGAATACCTCTATAGCGTGATGACGCTTGTCGGGCACGCGGACAGGGTGAGGTTCTGAGCGCTTGACCCGCTCTGGTTGAGGCCCGCTTGCCGGGCCTTTTCCATGGTCGGTTAAGTCCAATCCCTACAAGTAAGGAACCAGCGCCATGGATGAGATCCAAGTTGGAGATTGTGTGACGCACTTCCGGGAGCCGCAACGTGTGGGAACGGTTGTGTCAATCCAGGATGACCGCCATTCCTGGGATCGCATCTACAACGTGGTGTTCATAGAGAACGGATATGCCATCCCCTACCGCTCGGGCCTGACAAAGATCTGATGCTCTACCCTTTCGCATTAACTCTGAGAGGAAACGCCATGCCTGCTATGACCATCGGGGATTCCGCCGGATCGGTCGTGCTGAACAAGTTCACTTGGAAGGTCTCGCGGCCCGCGTGTGACGACACAGCGCGGTATGTGGAAGTGGCGAAAGCCTCCCCGTTCGTCCGCCCGGCCGTGCGGCTCATCTGCACATGCGGCCTGGATCACTGGGCACGGGCGATCGACGGATACGAGGATGCGGCTTCCATCCCCCTCCGTGTGATTGCGGACCACATCGCACGGCGTCACTATCTGCCGACTGAGCAGGAGTGGGAGGGATACGCCACGTGCGGCCCGTGGGTTGCGGCTCACGCTGGAACGGATTTCCCGCACATCGTGTACCGGGCCGCAGTTGTGGCCGAGCGCAGCGAACGGCGCTACGCGGTACGGACGTTCAGTGTCTCCCAGCGCGCATACGTCCGGACGACGCTCCGGCGGGCACTGGAGTTGCAGCCTCAGTACAACATCTGGGCTGGATCGGAGTACGTGTACGCAGCGCGGGAGCTGGTAGCCGATGGCGGCAGACTCTCGGATGAGCCCGTGTGGAACCTGACCAAGACGGAACTGCGTGCCGTCGCCCGAGCAATCGAGAGCCGCCGTGCTCGACGCATCGCGGGCCGGTGTGACGTGGCTGCCTCGGAGACGGCCCTCACCGACTGGCACGGGATAGAGGAAGCCATCCTGCGGAAGCACCAGGCGGTAAGCCGCATCCCGCACGCTTCGGACTGACCTAGTCGCTTGGGTTGGGGCCCGGCCGGCCTGGGGGGTGAGCCCTTAGGCATCGGTCGGGCCTTTCCCTTGGCCACTAGGTCAGGAGGGCACATGGAACCCGACCCGGAAGAGGTCCGGGCCTACATGGTCGCCAAAGGCATGAGGCGGCCGGATGAAGATTCAGCGGTCACACCTCCCGAAGTCCGTTTCTTCCTTGACTACAAACACCGCGACGACGCACGTGAAGCGGCGGAGGCACAAAGACGCCGCCAGCAAGAGGCGTCCTGGAAGCGTGCAAAAGCGGCTCAACAAGCCGCGTGGGAGCACAAAGAGCACATGCGTAAAGCCCGTGAATGGGGTCGGGAGAACGGCCACAGGGTGGGAACACGCGGCCGAATTGCGGCTGTCGTGTGGAGCGGTTACCAGCAAGCGATGGGGATATCACTGTGAGTCTGACTCAGCGTTTCATGATGGAGTCCGAGGACATCCAGGACCGTGCCTCGGTTATCGGGTGGATTGACGACGATACCGAGAGGTTCAAGGCAGTACAGGAACTGTTCGCCGAGTGCGGAGAGATGGCGCAGGCGTACGCCGATCCGCTGGCGGTTGCCCGTCTGTTCGTTGGCAAGGTCACGGACGCGTTCTATGCGGCCCGCGCCGTGGCCCGTGCGTGCCGGTCGGAGGCAGTGGGCTGATGGCTACCTACGCATGGCTGGTGACGTTCACCGAGGAAGACAGCGAGACGACATGGGCCTATGAGGTGGAAGCGGCGCTTCCGCGTCGCCCCCGCGTGGTCGCCCATATGGCATGGGTGCAACACAACCGTCTCGGCCGTCCCGAGGTGGATTTCATGTCCCCCGTGGTACAGGAAATGAGGGTGACCGAGTGACCGAGCGCGAGGTAATCACGCGGGAGGGCATGGAGTGCATGGGGTGGAGCAAGCCCGTAACGCTGGTCTTCACCAGGCGCGTTCTGGAGCCTTATCTCTGGGATGTGACGTGCTCGGGTTGTCGTTCGGCTTGGGCGACACCCGAAGACCCAGGCGAGTTTCCGACGTTGAAGGAGGCGCGCGGATGAACGTGCGATACACGGTCAGGGCTGCGCGTATCCGCATCAAGCGGGATGGCGGTGCCCGATATTACCCCGCGCTCTCACTGTGGTGTGACCCTGGTGCCACCATTCGTGGCGGCGCGTGCGGAAAAGTGAAGTGACACGACGAACTGACGTGAACCGTTCTTGTGAGGCCCGGCTGGTCGGCCGGGCCTTTCCTATGGGGATTCGACCAAAGGAGAGTGCGCATGCAGTTCACGCGGGACCAGGTTAGCGAAGCGGTCAACGGCGGAGCGGATCTGGTGATCGGCGCGCTCAGCCTCGGTGAACAGGACTCGGACGCAGTGAACTTGGTAGCGAACGCAATCATGACCCGTTTGGAGAACCCTGATGCAGACTTTTCTACGGTCATTGCGGACAACTACGCCTCGACGGAGGAGGAAGTTCGTAGCTGGTGGAGTGACTGGAGCTAGCGAACGTCTCTAGTGGAGGCCCGGCCGGTCGGCCGGGCCTTCGCTATGGGCGCTCGCATTGGAGGAATGACATGGCGCGGATGATCACCTGTGACGCATGCAGGAAGAGCGGTAACGGGGATGTCCCGGGCACGGTTCCGCTCACCATCGGACCCGATGAATACGACTTGTGCGAGCCGCACGCAAAGAAGTTCCGTACACACTTCGCCGACCTTTTCGGTACCACTAAGGAGAACGCAGCATGAGCAAGAGCCCGTTCGATGGCATGAAGTACGGGCCTATCGGAGAGGCGGTTGCCAAGGCCGCTCCCGGTTCCGAAGCCGACCCCATCGGGATCTATGCGGCCGTCCTGGCGCTCTTCTCGTCCTCGCTCGGCGGCCGGGTCCTGATGGACTCCGGCCGGCCTGTGGTGGTGTGGACGGTGCTTGCGGGCAAAAGTGCTCTCGGTCGGAAGGGTTACGCACTGAACACGGCGCGGAAGATTCTCAACCCGTCCATCGGAGCGTTCATCGACACTCACGCCTACTCGGGTATCTCTTCCGGTCCCTCCCTGGTCAACATGATGTGGCAACAGGAGTTGGAGACGGCCGGGACCGAGGCAGGGACGGACGGCCGGACGCTCATCGTTGAGGAGGAGTGGGCGGCCCAGCTCCGACGCTCCAAGCGTGACGCCAACTTCTCCCAGCAGCTTCGTACCGCCTGGGACGGCAAGCCGGTCAGCAACACCACGAAGAAGGAGACGCAATACGTCTCCTCTCCACTCCTCGGGTTCCACGCCCACATCACTCCGGGGGAGTGGTCCCGGTACGTGGCTGGGTCCACCGCTGACGCCCTGGGCGGCAGCTACAACCGCATCCTCCCTGTGGTCGTTGAGCGGTCCAAGCTCTTGCCCTATGACCACGTGGCCACGGTGAAGGAGACCAAGGCACTCACGGCGGCCTACAAGTGGAGCCAACAGGAGACGCGTTACATGACGTTCGCTCCGGAGGCCGGCCGGAGGTACGACGAGTTGCGGTCTGAGATTGAAGACCGGATGGCGGACATGCCCGAGCGGCTGTCGTGCTTCCTGGAGCGCTCGGCCGAACAGGTCACGCGGGTTGCTGCGGTCCTAACCGCGGCCGAGCGTAAGACGGTCATCACCAAGCGGGCGCTTGAGGCTGCTTGGGCTTTTGTGGCCTACAGCATGGTGAGCGTGGAGAAGCTGGTCAATGAAGCCGAGACTTCCACTCCTCGTATCGTCAAATCCCTACCGGATCTCATCAGGGAGAAGCTTGCGTTCCTCGGGGGCGAGGCGTCGTCCACGATGCTGCTGCGTTCGCTCGGTACACGGGTCAACGCCGCCGCCCTCAAGGTCTCGGTTCAGGACATGGACGACGTGGAGACGTACCGTGCGCAGTCTGGCGGTCGCGGGGCTCCCTCGATCATGTACCGCCTGGTGAAGCCCGAGTCCGAGCCGGAAGCCAAGGCCAAGCCGGACGCTCCGGCAGTCGAGGAGATCGAGCACCAGGAGGAAGAGGCCAAGCCCAAGCGGACGACGCGTGCCCGGAAGGCTCCTGCCCGTCTGTCTGTGGTGGAAAAGCAGGCTCCGCCAGCCGCCAAGCGGGCGAGGCCGACAAAGAAGGTCACGGCTTCGGCCAATCCACTCGCTGACCTCTTGGCGCTGTAGTGCGACACACCCTGAGAGAGCACGGCTCAGGGCGCTTTCAATGCACGAAGTGCCGGGCCGCATTCCTGAGTAAGGAGTCGGCCCGGCGCTCCGTCGAGCCCTGCCCCGAACACGAACGCGCCCACGGCCACAAGTACGAGCGTGAACACGTCCTGTACCCGTTCTCCTACGACCGAGGAGACGGGCACGGCCCGGACCGCCTCTGCGACGAACACGCCTGCACCGTGTGTGTGGGACACGACTGTGACTGTGACGTGTGCGAACTGCGCCTTACGGCTCCCGACTTGAATGTCTTCAAGGAAAACCTTGACGGCAAATACCACTCGCTTTCACCAAACTGGACGGAGATAGACGCGATGAAGACCCTGGAAGAGATGGCGGTTGAGCTGAGCGTTGGCGCCAACGTGACGGCCAAGGGAGTGGACACCCGAGGCCATTCGGTCACCCGGACCGGGGTCCTGCTGGCGGAGCCGAAGAACGTCAAGGCACAGCGGAACGGTACGCCCACTGCCGCAGTGCGAGTGTCGGTTGGCACGTCGGGCGAGGACTCCACGGCACGGAGTACCTGGGTCACCCTCTTCCCTGACACGGGATCGGTCGAACTGGCGGAGGTCAACAGCGAGTGGCGGAATGAGCCCCTTGGCAACGTCCCAGGGGTCCGGGCTGGCAATCACGACATCCGGGTGTTGTTCGGCGGCAAGGGCGGCAAGCGTTCGGCTGAGCCTTCCATGAGCGAGCCGGCCGGAGTCACGTACACGGGGGACGGCAAGTACGAGGTCTGGGCGGCCGAGTCCGGCGACGTGCTTCACACATGCGCGCTGGCTGGTCGTGTGTGGTGGAAGCCGGTTCCGAAGGTGAGCGAGCCCGAGCAACAGGACCAGGTCGGCGCGGAGGCAGCGCCAGCCGTCGAGGCGACCGAGACGGTTGCCGCCTCTCGGCTGCCAGACGTGCGGGAGTGGGCACGAGCCCAGGGCTACCAGGTGTCGGACCGCGGAAGGGTTCCGGCCAAGGTGCAGGTTGCTTTCCAGATGGCATACCCCCAGGAGGCGGACGGAGGCTCGTTCCCTCCCGCCGCTGACATCCTGGCCCCGGAACCCGTGAAGATGGTCGGTCAGGTTCCGGAGAACACCCTGTACATGGCGGAGCACGCCGACACGGAAGCGGCTCGGGCCTGGTGGCAGCGCCGCGTCGAGAGCTACAGCCAGCCGGTGACGGCGTGAGCCCTGCGGCTATGCCGCAGCGGCGCCCGCTGGCCCGGTTCGTACAGGGTCGCTATGCCGCGGTGGTAGCCAAGTGGAACGACGGAGTGTGGAAGGACTGAGGGGTCTGTCGGCGGTGGACGATAATCTGGCTCCGCCAGAAGCAGAGGGGACAGGCCAGTGACAGCCAAGTACGCACAGACGGAAGAGTGGGCGCGAACCTTCGCCGACAACGGTGGGGTTGAGTACATCCCAATCGTGCGGGTTCGTGAGGGGGACACGCCAGGCACGCGCGTGATCCAGTACCTCTTCGACCTGCTTCACAAGTTCGAGGTAAGCGTCCTCGCTATGAGGTGGCTGGACAAGGAACCCAAGATCAGCCTGCGCCTGTTCGTGCACGCGGAGAACTGGTTGGCGCTCGAAGCGCAAGTGCCGGACTCGTGGTTCGAGCTGCCGGAAGGCAGCAAGGCTTCTGAGTGATGGAAACAAAAAAGCCCGCCTCCCCTTCTTGGGGAGGCGGGCTTTTTTGCATTGTCCATATTGGCATGGACATTATTTCTCTCACCGAGGCGTACCCCTACGCCTCAGACAGTGGGGTCCGGGGCATCGGCCGGCACGCGAGTGGCCAGGGCCTCAGCCTGCTTGGCCCACTCGTTCCGCTGGGCTACCTCACCAACGCCGAGGGTCGCAGCCGCTAGACCTAGGAACGCCTCCCACGGGACACCGGGGAACCGCGTCATCAGAAAGGGGACGACCGCGGCGAGGACAGCGAAAACGCGCACGCCGTGCGCCTTCAGAAATGCCATGAGTGAATTCATTCATGCTCCTTGAAGAGAAGGGATCAGACGTTAGGCACGTGGAGCTTGTCCCACGTGGTCTTACCGGGAGGCCATTCGGCCGACTTGCCGGAGAACTTGCACTTCCGCTGCCATGCCTCGTAGGACGCGATGTCACCGGAGCCGATGGTGTCCGGGTTGGTGCTCGTCTTGTAGTGGTTGCAGCCCTCGGCAATCAGCCGCTTACGCATCGCCAGGACCACAGGCGACTTGCGTCCCGTCTTGAACCAAGTCGCCCCCGGGAAAGGCTCATACGGAGGCTTCACCAGAGCGGTTGCCCACGCCTTCAGCGCAGCGCGATTAGAGAAGGCGGCCACGTCCTGATCAAGAGGCGTGGAGGTCCACTGGTCGAACAGCCATGGGGCCTTGATGTCCGGGTGACCGGCGGACCCGTTGTACTGCGCGATCCAAAGACCGTCCTGGACGAACGAGGTCTTGTCCAGGGCCTTCCAGTCGGACGTGTTGGTGTAGAGGATCACCTTGTGCGTAGGCCGGAGCTTCTTTACGGCCTTGAGGAACGCGTCCTTCTCCGCGCCGGTCGCGTGCGTTCCGGCGGAGGTCCGCTCCCAGTCAACCGCCAGGATGTCACCGGCTACATTGCCGACCTTGGACACGAAATACTCGGCCTGCTGCTGAATGTTCCCGGGCCACAGGAAGTGGTAGTAGCCCACGACCAGACCAGCGGAACGAGCACGCTGAGCATGCGCCGCCATGCGCGAGTCGGTCAGGGTGTGGCCCTCGGTCGCCTTGATGAATACGAAGTCGAGCCCGGTCGTGGACCAGGTAGCGGCCTGATAGTTGCTTACGTCGATACCCTTGATCATGTGTTGCTCCTTATCCGAGCCGGATCGAGAGCAGTAAGCAACTCAATGAGCCGCTGGTTCTCAGCTTCAATCCGTGTCAGTCGTTCCTTGATTTCCCGCATGTCTTCTGTAAGCCGGTCGGCGCGTGCCTTTTGTGCCGCGGCTTCTTCCTTCCAGACCTGAGCGGTATTGATGGACCATGCGGCCTTCAACATGACAAAGGCGGCCACTACCGAGGCCGCCGTACCTGCATATTCGAATACGCCTAGTGGGGTCACGTGGGTACCTCGCCGATCCATCGCAACTCAATGAAAGAGCCGAGGGTGTAACCGGCGTCATTACCGCTTGCCCAGTTGTAGGCAGAGCCGTCCATGCGGCACGCAACCCGCACTATGTCCCCTGCGTTCAGCACCACCTCAGTCGCCTTGGCGCCTGAGTGGACGATGCTGCTCCAGTTGGTGAGAGGGACGGTCACGAAGGCACCAGCCGCGACCGCCGTACCCGTGGCAGCCGTATTAACGGCCGCCATGAGGTAGCAGACCCGGGCAGCCGCCTGAGCGGTGACGGCCGCGATGGAACCACTGATAGCGAGCTTGTACCGGCCTGCCACAGGGGCCTT
This sequence comes from Streptomyces sp. CBMA29, assembly GCF_014596445.1. Classification (GTDB taxonomy): domain Bacteria; phylum Actinomycetota; class Actinomycetes; order Streptomycetales; family Streptomycetaceae; genus Actinacidiphila. The sequence continues at coordinate 19,253 of NZ_MECL01000233.1, forward strand.
CACCCCGTCCACGACTCCGCCGGCCGAGGCATCAACCACGGCCATGGCCGGGTCACTGGCGTAGGAGTGCGCTGTTGAGCCCACGGGCGCGTAGTAGCAGAGCGAGGGTGATCCGGCGGCAAGGTTGCTGCGGGCCGATCCCTCCACCCGGACGGTTCCGGGGGACTTGCAGAGGAAGGTGTGCATATCCCGGACTCGGCGGTTCATGATGGCCGCGTTCACCAGTTCGCGGTGAGCCCACGTCTCAGGCGTTGGCGTAATAGGCACTCGACATCCCTCCAATCCATTCCATTGAGATGAAGCTCTTTGTCGTGGTGTCCCCGGTGTATTGACTGTTCGCGCCTGCGACGCCGACAGAAACGCTGTCGCCCTTCCAGAACGGCGCGACAACCGTGTATGACACGGCGTACTGGAAGGCGCTGGTCAGGGGGCTTCTGATGGGGCTCGTCGCGGCAAAGGGTCCGTAGGTGTTGCTCCAGTTGGCGTCAGTGGCGATGTTCTTTCCCATGCGGGAGTTATTGTTGTCGGATGCGGTCTTGGTGTAGAACATGCCAGAAAAAGTGATGGCATAGATTCCGTCAACCGGCGCCTTGACCGCGTGGACAAAGCCGTTGGCATCTGCCGTGGCCATCTGCCCGCCCGACGTATCCCACTCGCGCGTGGGGTCGAGGCCGTCCTTCGGCATAGCAAAGTAGAACGAGGACCAACCCCCCGTGGTGGTCTGGTAGGCGGTCGAGTTTCCGTTCTGTTTCACCGAGAGACGACAACTCGGCGGATCGACAAGGAACCGGTGCACGTCTCGTACATACTCGTTCATGTCGTCGGCCGTGATCACGTTGCGGTCGGACCACTTTCCCCCAGTGCTCGGGGGCTTGTTATACGTCATGGCTTCTCACCTACTCTGCATAGGCAAAGGAACGAGGTCATCTCAGTGAACGAGTCGTGGCCCATTACCCATGTGGTTCCCGTACCGGTAACAGCGAGAGAAACAAAGTCGCCCTTGTTGAGGGGTACGGTTGCGGAACCGTTCCCGGATCGCTCCTCTGCCCAGGACCGGCCGAGTGCTGGGCGGCACAGGGCATTGGACGCCACGTTGGCGGCTGTCGTCTGATTGACCGCGAAGGCCGCAGCGCCATAGGTCAGGGCGGTACCGGACACAGCAGCTCGGATTACCGCAGAAAAACTGATCTCGTAGAGACCGTCTTCAGGTGCGACCATGCGGCTTGCATGGGTACCGAAGGCATTGTGAGTGGTATCAAAGGAGCCGTAACGTCCCTCACCTGTTGCCGGGAGGTCGAGAGGCACCAGAACCCAAGCGCCGCTGATATTGGCAGTTTGATTCGCTGCAAATGTTCGGTGGGCGGCTGGCTGCGCAATAAGCCGGTTAAGGTTGTCAACCAACTCAGTGTTCAAGTCGTCGGTCGATACGTAGGCGTCCATCCAAGTCTTGATTTGCATTGTCACCCCAATCGCGTTGTGGAGCCGAGAACGGAAGCCGCAGAGTCACCGAGAATCCACGTTGCGAGCCCGTCCGACTTACCAGGGACCTGTATTAGGGCAACGACTGCCGTATCAACGGTTGTGTCTAGTTGAACGTTGCCCGGGGAGTTCCCCGCGCCAGGGGTGTCAGCGGCCAAGAGGCTGATTGACTTAGTGCCGAACTTGCCGAGTACCGAGTCAAGCTCGTTGACGCCGCTGGGCCACGCATTTCCTGTCAGTGTGTTTGCCACGGTGAGAACCACGTACAAATTGGTGAAATCCTGTGAGGCGGGTAGGTTAACCACTCTCGTGTTGTCCGTGCCTGTCATGGAGATCACAGGGTTGAGTGACGTGTTCGACACATCCCCGTTTCGGTAGACCAAATTCATGCACGCACTGTTGTCAGAATCCTGGGTGTTCCAAACGACTAAACTTCCCTTGGACGGCTCCCAGGGCCACACGGCGACGTGGAAGCGGATGCCGCTATGAATTGTGTAGAGAGTTGGGATGATCCCAGGAGGAGAGAGCAACCGCGGACTCTCGGCAGGCCCATCCTGCTGAGCGCAGATTGACACTACGAAGTCGTTGGTCCGGATATAATCCGAGATGGCGCACGTGACTATGTCTGCTCCAGAGAAACTTGAAGTAGTGGAGTCCACGTATCCTGGGAACTCTTCTGGTGCCGGAGCCTCCGACATCCATTCCTGGTTGTCGTAGTACAGGGGGGACACCGCCACCCACGAGCCGTTCTTGTAAGCCTTCGGTACAGACTTGACCCATGCCGTGCCGTTCCAGACGTTCACTGAATTAGCCATACTGAATCCACACATCCCCTGCCTGCGGACTGGCTGGCGCATTCGGCCCGGAGAAAACTCGGGCGCCACCGATATTAGAGGCGTTCACGGGGCCGGACGCGGTGACGCTGCTCTTGGTAACTACTGATCCATCACCCATCACTTGAAAGATCGCATTGGTGCTCGTGGGGGAGGCTGACCCGTTGCTGACGTTGATAATCGGCTGCCCCGCTGAATATCCAGGGGCACCGATGGCGAGGCCGGTCCTCTGCCCCTTCGGATTGATGTAGATCGAGCCCGAGTTCTTGACCACGGTGTAAGCCGTGCCATCAGGGCCAACCAGCTTTAGGACATTGCCTGTGGTGTCGGTGGGCTCGGGAACCGTGACAGTCAGCCAGTCCAGAGCATTGGGGGAGTTTACGGCCCCGCCCCGAATGGGAAGGTAGTTGACGAGCTGTTCCGTGGTGAACGCCCGGTCTCCGTGAGGGTCGCTGGCCGCTTGGTGAGCCTCCAGGCGCTCCCCCACAGTGACGCTGACCAGCCCAATCTTTCCGTTGCCAAAGTCCGCCCAGACGCGCTCAAGGCCGTTCGGCCCATAGAACGGCGGGATGAATCCGCGGTTGTCGGCAACGAGCTGAACCAGGGGGGCTCCGTCCTGGTCGGTCAGGTCGAGGAGCTGGGTGGCCCCGCCGGACGGGCCAGACCACACGGTTCCGACAGCACCCGGTACACGGCGGCCGTCAACGTCTTCTGCCACGTCAGACGCAGTGCCACCAAAGAGATTTCGTGCCATAGGGCAACCTCCTAATTACTCGGCGAAAGCATCAGCCTCGTACACACCCGAAATGGTTAGGCTGGCCAAACCGGGAAGGGTATAGAAACCATCAAGTCCCTCGCTGGGCTTCGTGGGGGACGGGTAGTACAGGAACGCGTTCGAGTTTGCATTGCCCTTGGGCAGGAGAACAGTCAGGGAAATGAAGTTCGGCAGATTGCCATGAACCGGATCGTTGTCCACGTATCCGTGTAGTACCTGAGCGTTTTTACCGTTCGCCGGTACAGGCAGGGTCACGCCGAACTGAAAATTGGAGCCGGACCGGACAATGTCAGACGTGACAGTGTTGGTGAGCGTCGCGGCGAACCACACCACGTTCGGGGCTATCCAGCGCCACCGGCCAGTTCGAGTTGCCGGCTGTGCGGTTGATTGAACCAGGCTCGGCGTATAGGTGCGGGACTTCCCCAAATGGCGGGTGATCACATAGCCGTCCCGGCCCTTGAAGACTTCGTTCTGCGAGTCGCCACCGTCAGAGTCCATGTCATACCCAAACGAACCTACTTCGGCGTAGTCCATGGTCTCCCGCAGATTCCAGGGAGAGCCGAAACGGGTGGGCATGTCGAACTGAAAGCGGCCGACAGCGGACGGGGCGCCGTTGTTGGCGGGCACAGTGATCTCGTAGAGGACCATTTCCCACTGACCGCCCGCGATCCGCTGAGGACGGGGGGCGACCGGTGAGGCGGAAGGCTGGCCCTTGACCACTGCAAGGTTGACCGAGCCCACCGCAAGATCAGCCCTGATGACAAGGGTGTCCTTACGCGCCTGAGCCGTCAGGTTGGGGTCAATCGTTATGGTGATGGAGTTGGTGAGCGTGTAATAGAATCCACCGACCCAAGCAGAGCCATGCTGAACTTCGAAGGACCGGCCTCCCAGAACGACCATGTAGAACGGGAGCGTTCCAGCCGGGTAGGTTGCGGCAGTGGGGCGGAAATCAATCCGGTCTCCGCCCCACATGTGAGCCATGCTTTGCCATTGGGTCTGCTGGACCTGAGACTGACCACCAGAAGCGTTCGATGCGTTGAATGGATAGGAGACTTCGGCCATGGGTCAGCCCCTCGTTTCTAGCTTGCGGACTCGGTCTCGCATATCTGAGACGACCGAGTAGAGATTCAGTGGGTTACCCGTGCCCTGGTCACCGATGACCGGGGCGACCGACAGCGTCTTTCCACCGTCATCAACGCTGATGGTGACTTGGCGAAGTACGTCCGAATACGCCACTCCGTCGATGTATGCGGTGACCATGTCACCGACGAAGTAGTCACGACCGAACTGCACTTGAGGGGTGTCGATCGGGTAGATCTGGAGGTTCCCCTTGGGTGCCCCGTCCGCCAGAGCGCTGGAGGCCGCGTCTTCGACGGCCTGGACGGCCGCGTTGAAGTCGGCATCAGTCATCGTGGGATCGGCCTTGACTGGCGTACCCGTCGAGCTGGTCACGATCCCCAGGTCACGACGGTCCACGAAGGCTTCGGCCTGTAGGCCCCACTCCTGCTCGATCGCGGTGTTGACCTGCTGGTAGATGTAACGGGCGTTGCCGTCGCCCTGGCATGCCACGATCGCGCGGGTGACCGAGGGGGCCGTCACGGAGTAGACGAACTCCCGGAGGTTGCCCAGCTCCGGAGAGAACCGGATCTGCTGAGTCAGGTCACGCGGCTGGAAGACGCGAAAGTTGATCTGCCGTGCATCGGGGTCGTAGACGAAGCGGTAGCCGGTCCCCGGGTTCTTGGCTATCCAGTCCGCGAACTTGTCGCCCAGGACGTCATATCTCAGAGAGTCGCTGATGGGGGCGCCGGCCGGGAAGGCGCCGTCGAGCACCAGGCCACCCGCCCTGCGGTCAGGCAGGGCACCGGGACCCATGGCCTTGTTGACCTCGTTCCACAGAGCCGTGCTCGAACCACCCGTCACGGTCCGGGTGGCGGTCGGGCTGGACCACTGGGTAGCGATGGGCTTGGCGGGGTCGGGGAAGGCCAATCGGCTGTAGGCGAGCTTGTTGTCACAGTGCCCGGAGATGTAGACCGAGCCAACGTTCGTGTGCTGCTCCACCGTCCAGTATTTCTGGAATACCTCACACGCTCCGGTGAGGACGGGGGTGTCCACGCCATCCTGATAGATGGCGACGCCTCCGCCCTTCTCGAAAAGCTGAGCCTGAGGCGTGTTGTTCTTGATAAGAAGTTGCCAGGAACCCTGAGCGCAGTACGCCACCGTGAAATCAAGGCTGATCCAGGTGTCCACTTCGCCAACTCGGTTCAGGTCCCGATTGCGGACCTCGATACGGTATCCCATGGCACCTCAATAACTGTCGTAACGTGGAGTCAACGTCATGCGGACATCGGCAGTGCCGCCCCCGGAAACCAGATCGACTTGGATGCTGGAATTACCGGCCGGAACGCTCCAGAGTTGTGGGTTGGATGCGAGAAGACCGTAATAATTCGCGCCTTGGTCGTCCTTGAGCGTCTTGAAGCCGGGGCGCGTGTCGATCGTCAGAGTGCGACCGGTTGGCACGGCCTGCCCGCCGCTCTGCTGGGCCGGAATTCCAAACGATTCGCCTGCTGCGTTGGTGAGCATGAATGAATTAACGGGACCTGCGATCTCCCACACGGGCCAAGCCTCGATGTCGCCGGGATTGACAACCGGGAGGACGCTGGTCTGAGGCAGGCCCACGCTCATAGCGAAGGGCAGGAACCTGGTAGCTCCGAAGAACGGCTGACCTACACCGAAAGTCCACTCGGCCACCTGGAGCGTGTCCGAGTAGTACCAGGGGTCGAAGGCAGTCATCTGAATGCCGTACTTCACCCACTTGAATCCAGCGGTGTCCTCGCTTTCATTACCCTCCATGCCAGCCTTGTAATAGGCATAGAGGTACCGAGGCTGGCCGTCAGATTCCGTGAACTTCAGAATGCAGTAGCCGTTTCGCGGGTTGAGCGCGGCAATCATTTTGCGCTTGAGATCAATGACCGTCTTCCGGTCAACACCGTAGATGAACACGGGGATCATGATTTCCCGCTGATTAGCCCTGGCCCCGCGGAACATTCCGCCGTCGAGATTGGGAGAATCCTCGGAATGCAGTTCCCACGGAGGAGTGTCGAGGCCGGTTGCTCCCGGCTGCATGATGATGGCCGGCCAGTCCTTAGACACGAGGCCGGTCAGGGGGATCTCCTCCCCCTGACCGTTTGAACCCGTGATCGACACGAAGGTGTTTTGCCAGTGAACCCGCTGCGGGGGGATCGGTGAGGCACCGGGGACGTTGGGGTCTCCAAGGCCCTTGACTGCGGGGATCGGCATAGAAACTCCTTAGATGCCGTACAGGTTCTCCATGTACTTCAGTGCGCGCATGGTTGCCTGAGTGGTGTCCTCAGACTTCGCCTCGTGAATGTGAATCTCGTAGTTCCTAGAAGGTCCATTGAGCATCTGCATGGTGTCCTGGTTGCTGTAGACCCGGGCGCCGCCGCTACCGAAATTGACAAGCTCGGGACCTCGCTCTCCAACCAGAGCGAGCCCAGGAGAAGCCGAAAGTGTCCCCCGCCAGTAACCGTGATTACTGGATAGCACCGAAGGCCAACTGGACCCGTAGCGGTGAATGGCGTAGTTCAGACCCGCGTAGATATTCGCCAGACCGTTCAAGATGCCAAGAGACTTGTAGGGCCCAGAGTAGGTGTCGAACGTGCTCTGGATTGTCTGCATGAGGCCCATGGACGGATGTCCGGCCTTTGCATTGCTATCCCAGTTGTTTACAGCGTTGGGATTACCGCCTGACTCCAGCGTGATTCGCTGGAGAATCAGGTCCGCATATCCAGGGTCGAGATGCAGATCACTAAGAACCCGCTTCACATCAGGAAGCCAGCGCATGATCTTCGGGCCGCCAGGAACAGCGGTCGAGAAGATCGAGTCAAGGTCCGGCCCCTTGCTCTTGACGCTGTCGCGGTCGCCGAAGTCGAACAGGCCCTTCGTGTTCGGAAGGGCCGCCTTGGCAGAAGACCACTCATCATTCAGGACATTGCCTGCGTACTCACCAGGTGAATTCACCATGGACTTTACGGCCTTGACCATGCCAACTACCTGATCGACGTTGGCCATGCTGTAGTCGTACAGAGTCGAAATGGCCTGCTTCGCAGACCCAAGCGGGTCTGTAAAGATGTCCTTGCCTGAACTCAGGATAGATTTCAGGGATTCCCACACCCCCCCGACGAGGCCCTTACCGGTGGAGGTGAGGGTCTTCAGGGAGAACGTGTCATCAAGGAACTTCTCGCCTCGGTGAATGATGTTTCCCGAGCCGTGCCAGATGTCATCTGAGAAGTAGCCGCTCAGTGTCGGCGCGAGGGCGCCGCCTACGATACCAATTGCCTGCGAGAGTCCATCAGGAAGGGGGAGCTTCCGAAGTAGCTTCCACATTTCATTCGTGGCGAAGTCGTACATGCCACTGAATCGGCCAGCCATGTTGTTTCCGAGAGCGACAGCCGTGCGGCTTCCACTTGCAAGAATTCCGTCCTGTGCACGTCCACCGATTGCATCCGTGCTGGCGTCCATGCTCATGGTGCCGACAGTCGGGGGAACGAGAGGCCAGATGTTCTCCAGTTTCAACAGGGCCGAGATCTTGTCCAAGCCGGAGTGCGCGGCGATGCCGCCACCGGAGAACCGCTGGACGCGCCCCGAAATTGCAGCCCGGTTCCAGGAATTAATTCGTTCGGCGCCGAGTGCCTTCGTCACTTCGGGGCGTAGAACAGCCTCACCAGGCGAGAGAATTGCTGGGATGGTGTCGACACCTGGCGAGTAGCCAGGAAGCACACCGCCCGTGGAGAGCTTCTTCTTCTTGCCCTTGTTGTTGCCGCCGCCGCTTCCGTCGTTGGGAAGGTTGACGTTGTCGCCGATCCTGTCGAGATCGTCACCAAGTGCCTTGGCCTTGTCGCTCGCGTGCCCGAGGGCAGTGGTGAGCTGGTCGACCTGGCCCCTGATGCTGCCGAGCGACAGGCGGTTGAGGTTGTAAATCCGGCCTGCCAGGGTTCCGGCGATCTTGGTGGCACCAACCGCCTTGTAGGCGTCGTTGATGTCTCCGGTGAGGGTGCGGAACTCTCCCTGGATGCTGCTGAGCGACAGACCGTTGAGCCCGTGCACGCGGCCTACGAGGTGGTCACCGTTCCCGTGCCCGACCTTGCCCGAGGTGGTGTCCACCGTCGAGCCGAGATCCTTGAACTGTGCCTGGACGGCATCGAGCTTCTTCTTGTCCAGGTCGCCCACCGACAGGGCCGTGTTCTTGACCTTGTCGTCCAGGTCGTTCACCACACCATGAGCCGAGGACACGGTGACCTTCAGCTTGGTGAGCTTTGCGTCGTCCAGTTTGCCCACGTCGTGGGATGCGTCCTTCACCGCGAGGCAGAGCGCGTCCACCTTCGTGCGCGTGGTGTCGATCTCCTGCTGAACGGCCGTGAGCTTGGACCGGTTGAGAGGTTCGATGCCCTCGGTCTGGACCTGGTGGACCTGGGTCTGTGCCGCCTGTGCGGCGGCAGCCACGTTGGCCCTGCCTTGACCGGACATCTCTGCGATGACATCGCTGAGCTTGGTCCGGTTGACCTCCTTCAGCCGGTTTTGCAGATCCTTGAGGTGGTCGTCTGCCGCCTGGACCTGGCGGCCGAGGCGGTCAACTTCGGAGTTCGCAGCATTCGGGGACTGGCCACCGTTGTGCACTGCGGTCCGCCGGTCGCGGTAGCCACTGCGGAACCCGTCACCAGCTCGACGGCTGGCGAGGCCGGCACGCACCTGAGACACCGTGCGCGAGGCACCGCGGGCGGCCCGGATCGGGGCAGTGACAGCCTTGAGGCCCGTCTTGGACAGTTTGAGTAGACCGGAGCTGATCTTCGCCAGGGCACCGAGCCCGATCATGATGGGCGCGATCAGGGCAGCCCACTTGGCGATGGACAAGACGATCTTGGCAATCTCGGGGTGGGCCTTCAGCAGCTTCGATATCTTGTCCAGCACTCCGACGAAGATCGAGATACCGCTGATGAACTGCTTGAGCAACTTCTGAATGGTCGGCAGCGAGTTCTTGCCGATATCGGTCAACTGACCGAGTAGGCCGCCCTCGTACTGGCCGGTCTTGGCATTCCGGGTGCCCATGATGGCAGTACCGAGTCCGGAATACTGGAGTTGACCACCAGGACCCTTGTTGTTGTAGAACAGCTTTCCAAGCGAATACTCGGACTGTTCCTTGAACTGGGCGAGGCGTCCACTGATCGTGGCCGCACCAATACGGCCTGCGGCGCCCTTCAGGTTAGGGCTCTTGGACCATCGCTGTAGAAGCGCATCCGTGAGTTCATCACCCGAGATACCGCCGTTCTTGGCGGATGCGGCGATGAAGGCGAGCAATTGGGAGGACGCCTGGTTCACCTTCGGAGGGTTCTTGCGACCGGCCTTCTTCAGGTCAGCGATCTCCTGCTTGCTATAAGGGGTGTCCTCGAATCCAAGTAGGTTTGCCAGTTCCTGAGTTGGGAGGTTCGTTGACTGGGTGAGCTGCCTGACGTTACGCGTGTTTACGCGGCCCTGCTCCATCAAGAGTTCGATGGCCCTGTAGCCATTATTAACAATGGTCGGGTCAGTGATGCCGCCGAAGGCGGCAAGGTCACCGATCATCTGCGTGATGGCTTGAGCCTTGTCGGAAACGCGCTGGGAAGCGGCGTTTTTCACTTTCGGGTTCTTGGAGTTGATACCCGGGTCGTGAGAGGCCACGGAACGCGTGATCCGCGTGCCGGCCGTGATGACATCCTGAACGGAGTACGGGGTCTGAATACCGTACTGAGTCATTTCTTTCAGCAGGACGGTCGTGTCCTTGATCGTGAGACCAATAGACTCCAAGGACCTCTGGGCCTGGATCATCGAGTCAGCCGACTTGATACCGAAGTCGGCGAACACGCCAGCCGCAATCGTCATCGGCAGCGTGATCTTGGACGTGATGAGAGCGCCGGTCTCGGTCATGCGGGTACCGACTTCACCAAGGGACTTGTCGGCGTTGGTGGTGAACCGGCGTAGCGCCGTGGTCTGCACCGTCGTGATGCCGGCCGCTGTGGTGTTGGCCTCGGCGAGCTGGGCGCGCAGGTTGGTGCGTACGGCCGTCTGCTGCTCGATCTGGTCCCGAAGGAACTGCTTCTGGGCAGTGAGCTGAGCGCTGGCAGTCGCCTTGATGGCGGCCTGCTGCTGGGCTGTCGCTTCCCGTGCGGCCTTCTCCTGTACAGCCGCGGTTTCCCGTGCGGCAGCCTGCATGGCCCGCTCCGCCGTCACACTGGCCCTCGACCGCTCAGCAGCGGCGGCCGTCTCCTGAGCGACGGTGGTTTGGAGCGCCTTCATGGTGACGGTGGAAGTCTCCGAGGCAAGCGCCTGCTTCTCTTCCTCCAACTTCCGGGCTTCAGCAAACCGCTTGGCAGCCTCCGCACCGAACTGCTTCGTCAGATTGGCTTCAATCTTGGCGATCGTCTCAGCGGAATCCTTAGATTCCGCCTCCAAGTTCTCCTTGGTCTTCCGGGCAATCTTGGCAACCGCGCCAGGTAGAGTTGAGAGACCCTTCTCCACTGAGCCCGAGAAAGCCTTACCGGCCTCGTCGCCCACCCTTTCCATCTGCTTGGTGATGTCAGACCGGAACTTGTTCAGCGACTTCTTGGAGAGCTGGGTGTTGATCTCAATATAGCCAGAGCCGATCTTGATGGGTGCACGGCCAGTAGTAGCCATCACTGGCCTCCCTAGATTTGGCTCATCTGAGCGAAGAAGTCCGACAGCTCCTCTCCTGTTGCGAACTCAAGGTCAGGCTCCGCCTGTTCAACTTCTGGTTCACCCGGCCGCGGGAGCGGCAACGGGACAGGGAGGCGGTCCGAGGCAGACGCATCGGAGAGATTCGCCTTGAGGAAGAGGTAATTCGAAAGCTCAAGGGCATCAGAAACCCGAGCGAGCAAATGCTCAGTGGTACCCCACTGATGGGTCTCGTCCATCACGCCGAGAAGGACTGACCTACCCGGCTTGTGCAAGAGAGACTTGATGTACACGTGGATTGAGCGAAGAGACAGCCGTCTACGCCACAGGTCCAGGAGATCGACCCCAAAGAACTCCTTGAGGTCTGCTTCAAGCTCGTCCTGGAATTCCCTGATGACGTAGACGGTCCCGATCAGTTTCCCGAGCCGGCCTGAGCGGTGTTGACCTTTTCGGTGAGGGCCTGGAAGTCGCGGATGGTCGGCTTGGTTGCGCGGTACGCAGTCCACGACTCCTCGCCGACGACCAGGCGCACGGCCTCAAGTTCGTCCTCGGCCTCAAGCAGCTCCAGCGGGAGGTCTAGCGGGTGCGGCACGGTGAAGGTGATTCCGCGGTGCTCGAACACGGTCGGCTGCTCAGTGGCCTCCGCCTCAGCGGCGACAGCGGCAGCGGGCTTGGCAGCAGCAGTCTTCTTTGCAACAGGTGGCATGCAGAACTCCAGTGGAGGCAAGGGGCGAGAGGTGAGAGAGGCCGGGGATTGCGAACCCTCCCCGGCAGGGGGTGAAGCCTCAGGAACCGGCGACCGTGCAGGAGGTCTTGACGGTGGCCACGGCGGTGTTGTCCCCAACCGCGAAGCACAGGTCAACACCCGCGTGGTTCACCTTGATCTCGGCGTTCTCCGAGCCGGACGGAACGGTCACAGTGAGGGAGCCGTCAGCCTGTAGCGGGGAACCCATCGCGTCCCAGGCCGAGTTGTCCGCGCGGAGCAGAGACACCGTTACCGGGCCGGCCTGGTTGTGGGTCTGGACCTTCACGCCCCAAGATGCCGTGGTGCCGTCGTTGGTGGTCGAGTTCGGCACGGTCACGTCTACCGAGAAATTCTGCGGCGGAGTCTGAGCGCCACCAGCGCCAAGGATGTCGTCGTTGGTCAGCACGTAACCGAGGCTGCCGTTGTAGTCCAGCGCGTCAATCGTGAGCTGGTACTGCTGGTTGTTGGTGCGCTGAAGCTGGATCGCGCCCCGATCCGAGATCATCGCGCGGGGGATCACCGAACGGTACAGGATGCCGTTCTGGCTCCAGTCCACGACGAGGGAGATTTCCGTCAAGTCCGGAGTGCTGGACAGGTCGAGCCGGTAGTTGTCGGTGGGCTGGCCCTGGTCGTCCTCGACGGCAACCCACTTCGCGCCGAAGAAAAGTTCGGTGGTCAACTGGTTGACTTCCTGGAGCGTCGCCGCCACCTGGAAACTCGCCGACTGGACGTTGTAGAGGACGGGTACGGCCGACTGCCAGACGGTGACAGGGTTGGTCTGGATGGCCGGAGTGATGGTCACGCCGTCTTCGGTCACGTAGCCGAAGGACTTGTAACCGGCTGGCGCGGTCACACCGTCGCCTACCAGGTCGGGGAGCTTGGTCCCGCTGGCAGTGCCGTCAGGGGCAGGTGCCATGTAGATGCCGCCGTGCGGGGCAAAGCGAATCTTCTGGGGGTCATTAGCCATGTGGAAACTCCTAAATCGGGGAAACAAAAAAGCCCCCGAGCCGGGAGCTGAGATTTGATAGGGTGCGGCACATGAATCCCGTTTACGCGCTCTACGCCGGAGCCGCCTCAGTGAGTTTGCTTCTCGACCCGGACGGGCACAGGCCAGCGATTTTGACCGAAATAGCGGTATGGCCTGAACATCAAGGCAAGGGGTGGGGTAGCGAGATCCTTCGGATGGTCACTACCGAAGCGGACCAGGATGGGGTCGCAATCATGCTTTCTGTTGAACCCGGCCCTAACGGACTCACTTTCAAACAGCTTGTGAGCTGGTACAGGCGGTACGGATTCGAAAGCCTTTCAAGCGACGGGACTACTGATCCCGAAACGATGTGCCGACTGCCTCAGGTTTCCACGTAGAAGATGGCAACTTCTCCGCCGTACACGTGCTCACGAGAATCCTCATCGGGCAGGTACCTAGGAATCGAGATGTCGTCCACGTCCAGGACATCCACACCTGCAATCGTCTTACCGGGCAGATCCTCCAGCAGGAACTCACGGGTGAGCAGTGCGAGGCCGGCCGCTTGAGCGCGGTCCGTGTGATACACGTCGTATTCGATGTCTACGCGGTCCATGCGATCTCGGACTATGCGGAAGCCACCGGAGTTGTAAAGACAAATGGTGGTGTCTCCGACCTTGCGCCCGACTAGATCACCGGTCGGGGCTCCAGCCGGGATTTCCGGAAGGGAGTTGAGGTACTGGAAGATGATGTCAATGGGATCGACCTTCATTCAATCCGTGTCCTCTCCAGCGCCTTCTTCAGATACATTCGGCCAGGATGCCGACGCCCCTTCTTGTCCTTCCAGCCGAGTTCGAGCCGGACCGCGTGACGCACATGGCTCTCAACCTCAAGCACGACGTTTCCGAACCAGCCCATTTCGTCTTCGGATACGAAGCCGTCGATGTTCTTCTTGATCTGGTTCCAGTTGCCCTTCGTGGCGCTGGCCCGCGGTGCTTCCTTGATCGCGTTATGCGTAACCTCGGCTGTCTTCTCTTCCACCAGATCCTTGGCGACTGGAGAGCGAAGCACCTCGTACTCCCAGTTCTTATCCAGCCGCAGCGTGAACTTGCTCATCAGGGGATCGCCCTCCAAGCCAGTACACGGATGTGGGGAAGCTGTCGCTTACGGAAGTCACCGGGAATGGAGTCCACGGTGTAAACGTCGTCGTCGGACCAGATCCGATCACTCGGAAGAATGTCCGCAGTGGGAGGAAGGAATACCTTGACCCGCTCGTCCTCGGTTTCCTTGGTCGGCAGGTGTGACCCGCCCCGAGAGGATGGCTGTGTGATGGCCGGCTGGACCGAAGCCCAGCCGGACCACACGATTTCCGACTGATCCCAGTCACGGTGATTGGAGTAGGCATCCGCGATAATCGGTGCGCGATGCACTTCGACCCAATCTGTCATGTGACTCATGGGCGCTCCTCACTCAGGTGGGCATTGGGTCTCACGAACGCTGATGGTCGTGGCTTTCAGCCGGTACTTGCTCAGGGAGTTCCTGGCCGCCTGAGACAGTTCGTTATTGGACGCAGTCACGCCGTACTGCGTCTCCATCTCGCCCGTCCGCTCCAGCACTACGCCGGGATCTACCGCAGACCAGCGAATAGCCTCCGCTGCTGCTACGGCCTTGAAGGTGGCTGGAGGGCTGTCCATCGTCCAGTTATTCGCCGTGCAGTAGTCCGCGATCAAAGCCGAGACATCGTCCAGGAGAGCTTGGAACCTCGGAGTTTCCGAATCGGCGATGGGCCGCCCCAGACGGGCGGCCACATCCTCCACCGTGGCAAATGCCATGCGGATACCTCCGATCAGGAGCCAGCAACCGCAGCGTTGTGAGTGTTGATCTCCGCCTCGACGCCCTGAGCAATCAGAAGCTGCTCGGGACGGGTGATCTTCGCGTCGTAGATGACGCGAGACTTGATGGCCGAGGTGAACGTGTCCTCGGGCTGGTACGGGATCATCTCGGCGAACGGCATCACAACCGAGACGGCCGCGGTCGAGCCCATGAACAGGTCAACGCTCTCGAACTTCTGGTTGCCCTTCTTGATGACGGGCGACGTCGGCCGGGTGTGGTTGCCAAGGGAATTGGCGATCTGCACCGGCAGGCCGAGGATGGTGCCGATCTGGCCCGTGGCCACGACCGAGCCGCCACCGCCGTGCTGGCTGGCGTCGATGAACTTGGGGTCACGAAGCAGCAGTGACCGCATCCGAGGCGAAACGAAGATCCATCGGTCCTGCGGAGCGCTCCGGGTGTCCATCACCTCAAGCATCGAGACTACGTAGTCGTACACGGACAGAACCTCGGCGGCCGGGCGGTCGACCTGAGCCGCCTGGACAGTGCTGATCGCACCCAGCTCCAGGGCAGGCAGGCCGGTGACGGTTGCGTTCCGGTCGGCCGCGCCGTTCAGGTCCTTGCCCTGTAGGCCGGCAAGCACGGTGAGCGCAACCAGCTCGTCAATCGCCAGAGCCGTAGCACGCGCCCGCTGGGCAACGAGGTTGCTCATCAGGTCGATGCCGCTCTTGGTCTGGAGCTGGTGAAGGCTGTCGATCTCAAGGTTGAAGCTCGAACCCTTGCCGACCGTCATCTTCATGTACTCAAGCTGGGCTCGGTCACGAGTGCCGACAGTCCCGTACGCCTTCACGAGACCCTTGTCAGTCACGGTCCCGTCAACGAAGTGCGGGATACGAACAACGTCGCCCTCACGCTGGAACTGGCCTTCGTAAGTACGGTTGGTGAAAGGGGACTGAGCGAGAACTAGGTTCTCCTCAATGTCCTGGATGGTCTGGGCTTCCCAAATCTCGGGAATGAACTGCCCGCCGGTAGCATCCTGGAGCTGGCCAGCACTGGCGTTGTTGCCGGGGGAATTGTAAAATGCCATGGGGTTACCTCACGGTTTTGTCAGGAGGTGCCTCGCAGAAGGTGATCGAGCTTTCCCGCCTTGCGGGCTTCGTTGATTTCCTTCGCGGACATGTTGGAAAGGTCCGCCTGGGAGAGCTGTCCGACAGCTCCAGATCCCTGGCGACCGAGGCCAATTCCCTGCGCGTAGGTAGGGGCTGTGGCCGGCTTGGGCAGCGAAGAGACGAACGTCCCGATGAGTTCTGCGTTCACCGTTCCGTCCTGACCAAGGAACTGGTTCAGGTTGATGAACTGGGAGTCGGGGAGCGGGACACCCTCGGAGGCCGCCTTGGCGCGTAGTTCCGCCTCGGCGAGCTTGCTGCCGTACTCGGCGAGAGCCGCATTCCGCGCTTCCGTCCTGGCAGCCTCAAGAGCCTTGTCCGAATCGGTGAGCGTGGATTGCTTGAGCGTGTCTCGCTCAGCGGAAACGTCCTGCCACCGCTTTTCGTTGGTCCGGCTCATTGCCTTCCACTTATCTACCTCTGCCTGTAGCGATTCGACTGTTGGGCCGTCGAGAGGCGGGGTGGTGGCATCAGTGGAGGGGGTGTTCTCTTCTGGCATGTTGATCCATCCATTTCGGATTTTTGGCATGAAAAAAAGACTCACCATTTCGGTGAGCCTCAGAAACGGATGAAGGGTCAGCCCTTCACCGGGTCCACAGCCTTTCGGGTCGTGTTACCAGCATTCCCCTGCGGGGGCTTGCTGGCAGTCTTCTTGGCGTCGAGCGCCGCTGGGTCCTGCTTCGGTTGGAGTTCCGGATTCGGATACTTCGACGCTAGTTCCATTGCGGCCTTGGCGTCGTCCTCACGCATGGTTGCGAACCGTGCAATCTGCTGAGGGGTGTAGCCCGCATCGCTGAGAAGCTGGTCTATCGGAACACCGATCATCTTCAGTTTCAGCAGAGCGTCAATGTGCTGAGATTCGGTCCGGTTCTCAGGGTCGCGCCAGATGACCTCTGCACCCCACGCATCTTGGCGAGGGTCGCCCATGACCTTGAAGCAGAGCCGCATTACGGATTCCCACGCCTCTCCGAAGTGCAGCATGCGCTCACGTGTCTTGGCTATCAGCCCGGCTTCCGCAGCAGTGATGGACTCGCCCGATGGGACGGTTCCACCATTCAGGAAGTAGTGGAAGGGGATGCGGCTCGTAGACGCGAGATGCTGCACAAGCATGTCGGTCAGCGCGACATAGTTGGAAAGGTCCGCGGCCTCGAATTGGCCGAACCGCACTTCGGCGTTCTCCGCTTGAAGCAACTTGTCCACGGCGACCTTGAACGGCTCCAGTGGACGGCCGTCCGCGTCCTCCACGATCTCCAGGCCGGTGACCCACCGCTGGGGCCAGGCCGCAAACTCGCTGGCAAGCAGCGCGTCACTGACGGTCTTGTTGACCGCGTCCTGGAGCGGGATGACGTTCAGCAGGTCGGAGACCGGGTTGTCTACAAGCCGGGACCGGTTGTTGATGGGGACGATGGGGACTTGGTCCAGAGGGTTGGGTACGCCCTCTGGCTCCGAGCTGGCCCAACCGAACGTGCCCTGGGCGAAGACGTACACGCGGCCGTTCCACCAGAGCGTTGCCCAGTCACGGCCCCAGTCGTCTACGAAGAACTTGGCGCCGGCCTCGATGTCTCGGCGGCTGCCGGGCTTGTACTGAATCACGACGTGGTTGGCGGACTCCATGCTGATGACGGGTTGTCCGTCCGAGGTCCCCCAGACGACTGCGTACGCGGCGCCCTGAACCATGGCGTCGATGTGAGCAGCGTTGCTCTCCGAGTCCATGAAGTTGCGCTGCCAGATGTCCCGAGCGTCCTTGTCTGCATCCGGCTCGTCCGTCATACGGAAGCCGTCGATGCCCATGCGCTCATTGACCGAGTCGATGATCAGGCCGCAGAAGTTGTCCTGCCACCGCTCAAATATCTGCGCGAACTGGCCCTTGTGGCGGGCCTGGGAGAACACAAGCTTCTGGTGCTGACCGTCGTAGTAGGAGGTGAACATCCGGTACTTGTCCCGGTTCCACGCCAGCTTGCTGAACAGGAACTCGACCCACAGCAACGGGGTGTTCGGGATGGATGCAACCACCGCGGTCTTGTCGTCTGCCATGTACTCACCAGCCCATCACTCTTGAGCGACGGACCTTCATTCGTCCATCTGCTATCGCGTCGGCCCTCGCTTCGAACGCGAGGACAGCGCACACAGCAAGGTCGATCTTCCTTTTGGAACGCGGACTGTCCTTCTGGATGAGGAGTCCTTGTGGGACCTCACGGGTCACGGCCTGAAGCACATGACGCGTGAGGTCGGTATTACCGTCGTGCGACAGGTCATTGACCGTGACCGCAGAACGAAATCTTTCGACTGCCTGAACCATGCGGGTCGGCTTGTTGGTCCAGAACTCGAAGACGTAGTCGATGCCGGCCTTGGCTTGGGCAATGGCCCATCGACCAAGAGCTTCTTGCCAGTAAGGCGGGTCTCCGTACATCCACTCAACGTGGTAGGTCTTGAACGCATTGAGCACCGCGGCCTCGACCGCGAGAACGTCTACTTCCCAATCGGGCTTTGCGTTGTCCGGTCGTTCCCAGACGCCTAGAACGAAGAGGCGACCATCTCGGAGACGGCATCCAACAAGGCCGGTAGCGTCTCCACGAATAGACCCGTCGAATCCCAAGGCGATCTGGTCGCCCGGCTGGATGGGGTCCTCTTCATCCAGGCAGGAATCCCACTCAGGCTTGGACATCCAGCCATCGGAGGACTCAGCAATCTGGTTGAAGTAGAACCGGCAGTACGTTGAGTCCGGAGTCGTACGGTCAAACAAGATCGTACGGGTCAGGCCCTCAATGTCGGCCCAGGTAGCATCCCCGTACGCCTCTATCAGCGCCTTGCGGACTGCATCCGCATCCCGGATCTCCTCAACGGCAATCGAGCCTTCGAGGCAGTCGTACAGCCAAATCCCCATCCGAACCATCTCTGATTCGTGTATCTGCTGAGCCACCGAGTCTTCATTCGGGTTGTAAGCGTTGGTGGTAGTCACCCACCGAGAGCCAGCCTTCGTCGTCTTCTCAACGTTGCGCTTGAGCACCTGATAGAAGTCAGGGCCGCCATTCGAGCCCACCCAGTGATGGACCTCGTCCATGAGGACGAAAGTCGGGCGGTTGCCCTCGTTGGTTCGGCCGGCGGTCGCCCGCGGCTTGATTGAGCCGGGCTTGCCGCTCTTGAATTGGACCGTAGTCTTGCCGATCTCAAGTCCGTAGTGCGCCTCAGCCGGAGATTCCGAGAGCTGACCACGGATGAACTCCATAGTCTGATCGGTCTGGTCAAGCGCGGTCGCGCCGATCTGCACAACGGGCAGTGGCACGGGCTTGCCGACAGGCAGGCCGAAGGCGTCAAAGTGCGAGAAGCGGCACGGGCCCAGGAACTCCACGATTGCGAGAGCTGCAAGGAGAGGCGTCTTGCCCCATCCCTTAGAACGGCGGAGTGTGGCCGCTGCGTACTGCCATGTTCCGTCTGGATTGATGGCGTAGAACCAGAGGACAAACCGCAGTTGCTCGGAGGTGAACTCCCACGGCTCCCCGGCCTTTTCACCGTCCGGTGTGACGAGGTACTTCTTGGCCCAGCGAATGATCTGGTACCCGAGTGTTTCCCTCGGGCTCGGGACTCCCGCAGGCAGATTTCCAGTCTGCAAGGGTCCTCACCTCATTCATTCACTCAGCAGTTTGTACAGCTCCTCGTCCAAGTTGGGTTCGTCGGAGTCACCGGGCGCCTGGCCCTCGCTGTCCTCGGGCTGGTCCTCGAACTTCATGCGGAGCCTGGCCCTGTCCTCAGTGGTGGCGCCCCACTTGGCAACCCTCATGCGGATCTCGGAGGCCAGCTTCAGATCGCCCAGGTAGAGGGCATCCACGAGCTTCGTAGTCACCTCAAGCTCGGCCCAGTCGGTCTCAGCCCATCGGGCTGTCTGAGGAGCGGTCGACCACGTCTTCCAGAAGCGCTTGGCTCCGGCCGTGGTGATGCCAAGAGCCCGGGGGAGTTCCCGGCCGGGCTGGGCAACGGCAGGCAGTTCGGTGGCGTGAGGGTGCGCGTTGCGCCGAACGGCGTTGTCCTTGGGTGCGGGTCCGCGGGTCACAGCCTCACCTGACTCGTATCGATGCCGTAGAGGTCTCCGAGGTCTTCCAGCTCGAAGAGAGCGTCCTGCCGCCAGTTCTGGCGCTCCGCTGCCTTGCTCGGCTTGGCGGTTGGCGGGGCCGGCACGCAGAAGTCATAGGGGCAGGCGCGGCACTGTCCGTCGCAGCTCAAGAGGTCTCCTGAATGAATGAATGAATGTGGCCAAAGGCCGCCAGCGCAGTTGTGTAGCCTGCGGACATGAGCGAGTCAGGAGACGAAACCCCGCGTGGGTGGGTCTGGGCACCCCTGATGTGTCAGCGCGCGGGAACCGTGGCTGGCGAGTGTTACCTCTGTGGGTACGAGGTCTGGTGGGGCGCCAACGGGACTTCCCTGCATGACGAGTGGGAGCGTTCCGAAGGACGGGACGGGCACCAACACAAGCTGGATGTGAGAGACCGATAGACCTTGGTAGGCTGGTCGGGCTGGCCCGATATGGCGTGGACAGTAAGGCCCCTCGGTGTTTTCATTTGCTTAGCAGAAGAAGACGGATTAACGGCCGAGGGGCCGCATTGTGCGCTTCACACCGGATTTGAACCGGTAGCCTCCCGCTCGACAGGCGGGCGCTCTGACCACTTGAGCTAGTGAAGCAAGGTAAGTCCACCGAGACTCGAACTCGGGACGCAGAGGTGAGAGGAATCGAACCCCCATAAGCGGGTTTGGAAGCCGCTGTCTTGGCCATTAGACGACACCCCAAAGGCGAGACGTCTCCGCCCCGCAGTTGGCCCGGTCGGACTCGAACCGACAACCCGCGGTTTGTAGGACCGCCGCTCTTCCAATTGAGCTACACGCCATAACGCCGTTTTGATCACCGGACGGCTAACCGGGTCCCGTGTTAGCACGGCACAGGCACCTCGTCTGATTGGCAGGTCTCGAACCTACGGCCTCCGCATCCCAAATGCGGCGCTCTGCCTACTGAGCTACAACCAGTCGTATGTGTGTCCTGCCGGATTCGAACCGGCGTCTCCTCCGGGCAGGAGGAGTTCTAGGCCGCTGAACTAAGGACACCGCCCCTCCGTCCCCTGATCAGGGGGAGTTTCGGGGACCTGCGGGCGCGACCCGCATGGTTTGCCTGACCGGACTCGAACCGGTGACATCGCGCGTATCAGGCGCGTGCTCTAACCAGACTGAGCTACAGGCAAAGCCCCTTCGACCGGAGTCGAACCGGTACCACCTCGGCCGGAGGCAATGGCGCGATCCTTTATCACGCGAAGGGATGTGCTCTCTGACCTGGATTCGAACCAGGAACTGACGGATTAACAATCCGGCGCTCTGCCGGTTGAGCTATCAGAGATTGGCTCCCCGTCAAGGATTCGAACCTCGGACCCCGGGTTCAGAGCCCAGCGTGTTGCCGATTACACCAACGGGGAAAGATTATCTGTCTTCGTAGTATGTCTTCTGCCGGTGGTGAGGTCGGCAGAGCGTTTGCAGGTTGTCCAAATCCCAGGACCCACCTCGGGCCACCGAGACGATGTGATCAACCTCCAGCTCCGTCCTGGTGCCACACTGGACACAGGCGAAGTGATCCCTGGCCAGCACCTTGGCCCGGCGAGACAGCCAGTCCCGGGGCCTGGTGGCGTTTCGGGCCGAAACACGGTCCCAACTCTTCGTCACCTGGTGATCACCGCAGCGGCCGTCCCGAACAGTGACGGAAGTGCAACCGGCTCGCAGACAAATTGATTTGGCTCTGGGCACCGTGAACTCCGTTACTGTCGTCTGTGGGGCCCTGGACGGTTTCGAATCTGGCGTCCAAGGCTCACCTCCCAGGACTCATTCTTGGAAGCGAAGCAGCCTCAACAAGTAGTCAACTAGGAGGTAGATTCCGTGGAGTAACATACTGGTAACTTACTATCCAGGGTTAAAACTTCCAGGCTGTTTCTTTACTGGTTTCACTTAGTACCTATGTGTCCTGAGTGTCGTCAAACCGCCTCCCCAGGGACAAGTGAGACCTGGGTCACAGGTGAGAGTGTGAACGAAATGTGTAGACGGCTTGACTTGCTACAAGGGAGGCTGGCCGCTACTCTCGGTAGAGGACGCACGGCACGCACTCACCCAGGGAGGGGTTCAGAGATGGCTGCGCTCCCCAGTGACGCAGAGCTGCTGAAGTTGTACGCGTTGGGCAAGAAGAACCCTGAGATCGCCGCGATGTATGGGGTGACTCCCCAGGCGGTCAACTACCGGTTCGACAAGCTCAACATCAAGCGTCGCCCGCTCACTACGCAGGCGAACGACCTGATCGGCCAAGTCTGGAAGATTGGGTCAGACCCGGACACTATTGCCCACCACGGTCTCAGCCCCATCCAGTACCTTCGCATGTGGGTGCGGTATCGACTGGGGGACGACACGCTGAGTGCCAGGCAGCTCACGAACGCGGTGAACTTCGGCAGGCGGCTCCAGCGCGAGGGCACGGTGTTGCAGTACCAGGCCCAGGACGCTCAGCCCTTCTCCTATGTGCCTCGACGCCCCTCGGACGGCCGCCTGGTCGTTCGGTGGCCTGCCGACCAACCCCAGCCGGAAGCGGAAGTTTTGGAGCCCTTGGAGCTGCCCGAGGAGACCCCCTTATCTGAGTGACATGGCAGCTCGGCAGTAGGCAAAGACCCACCGGTCTACCGGTGGGTCTTTGCGTTGTCAAGACCCTTTAGAGGTTGTACGGAGGCCGAGTGATGTAGCTTACACTTGCTATTGGGGAGACAGTTCCTGTGACGTGAGTTACTGTTGGGATCTGCCCGCGCAATCGAGCACCACGCGCGGTAGTACGTGGGAGGGGACATGCACAAAGCTCTTAGCTTTTCCGTGGTGACCAAGGTTGCTGAGGTGAAGGCCGAGATTGAAGCCAGTACCGTCCTTGGCGTGGAACTCGCCCGCTGGGATGAACTCCTGATTCACCGTTATACGGCCGAACCGGTTGGTGACTACCTCGACATCGTCTTTGGGGATGCGATGTCATGGGAGGAGCAAGAGGAGTTGGTTGAGCTTTGCCGCGAACTGGGCTGCGGGATCGAGCAAGTTGAGATCGAGCGGGCGGAGTACGACTATCCGCACCCTGACTTCCTGGTGAGTAAGTCTTTTACGTTTGTCCGAATCTGCCCGAAGGTTGCCCTATGAGTGATATCGCCACACAACCGCGGTCCGTTTCCCAGACCCAGCAGTGGGAGGAGTGCGGTCACCGGTTCTATCTCCAGCGCATCGAGAGGGTGACTCCTCTGCCTGCCGCCTGGAGCCACCACGGAACGGCCTTCCACCATGCTGCTGAGCAGTGGGAGCGATCCCAGCGGACGATGACCCCCGAGGAGACGGTGGAGGTCTTCAATGAGCGGTACGGCCTGCTGGTGAATGAGGCCCTGGACGAGGAGCCGAACACGAATCGGTGGCTCAGCGCCTCGGGTTCCGGCGGCGACGACATCGAGCGCCGGTACGTACTGGGGCAGGAGCAGACCCGCCAGTACGTCGAGTGGGCCAACAGGACCCAGCCGGAGGTCTGGGCGACCCCGGCGGGTGAGCCGGCCCTTGAGCTGTACTTCATGGTGGAACTGGGGGGCGTCAAGGTCCGTGGCTACATAGACCAGCTCATCGCCGACGACGAAGCTGCGGTTCGGGTGAGGGATCTCAAGACGGGGACCATGCGGTCCAGGTTCCAGCTTGAGACGTATGCGGTCGCTGTGAGGGCGGGATACGGCGCCACGGTCACCAAGGGTGACTGGTACCTGGCCAAGAACGGCGGTCTGTCGCGTGCCGTCGAGCTGAGGCAGGTGACGGCTGAACAGGTGGGTGAGCGGTACGCCGTGATGGATGCTGGAGTGAAGGCTGGCGACTTCCAACCCAAGCCGGGGTTCTCCTGCCGCTTCTGCGACATGAAGCACAAGTGCTCTTTTTCATCCGACAGAACTTGCTACTAGGGACAGACGCGCGTATGGTTAACGGCAGGGGCGGGCCCGCAGGAAGCGGGCATTTTTTATCCCTCACCGCTTGTTACTAGGGAGGCGTTATCTATAGTCTTACTCAATCCGTAGGTCTCAAGGGGGCTGCGGGGGAGCCGATCCCCAGCCCGTTCGGGGGACTCAAGCGGCATGAAGTCGAGTTCCGCCGGGGGGAGTTCAGTCTCATCGCGGCCGGTCCGGGAACGGGCAAGTCACTCCTTGCGCTGAACCTGGCAATGTACGGGAACCTGCCGGTCCTGTACTTCTCGGCCGACTCGGGGGCTGCAACCCAGATCACCCGGGCCACCGCGATCATCACAGGGGAGAACGTCCGGACCATCAAGCGGAAGCTGATAGGCGACGACTTCGGGGCCTACTACGCGCACCTTGGAAAGCGCTGGTGGGTGAGGTTCAACTTCAACGCCCGGCCCACGCCGAAGGACTTGGAGCGAGACCTTGCCTGCTACCACGAGGTCTTTGGCTGCTTCCCTCACCTGATCGTGGTGGACAACATCACCAACGTGGACGGTGGGGCTGTGGCGGACGCCGAGGGCTTCACGTTCGGCCTGGAGTCCATGTGCGACTACCTCTCTGAGATGGCTCGGGAGACCAAGGCACACGTGACCGCTCTGCACCACGTAGTTGGCGAGTTCTCCGATGGCCTCAAGCCGATCCCGCTGTCTGGCGTCAAGGGCAAGATCGGGCGAGTTCCGTCCCTGATCCTGACCATTCACAAGGAGATTGACGGCATGGACAGCCGCATCCTCAACGTGAGCCCCGTCAAGAACCGCGAGGGATTCGAGGACTCCTCGGGCGAGACGTTCTCCTCCTACGACTTCAACCGGGACAACATGCGGTTGACCGATGTGGACACTCTCGCTGAGTTCTAGTTCACATCGCTCGCACTTGTTACTAGGGAACGATGGGCGTAAGCTTAAAAACAGGAGGGCAGGGGAAATGGAAAAGGGCTTCACGGTGGGACTCGACTTCACGGAACTCGTTCCGGGAGTCAGCAAGGAAGAGGCTCGGGGGACGGGGCGGGTTTCCCTGGTTGTCGAGGTCACCAGCACCCGGCGGCTGGACCTCAAGGCGCTGCTGCGGGAGCTGTCCAAGCCTCGCCAGGGCATCCGGTCGGTAGTGATCTCGTTCGGGGGAAACGTCAAGCTGATGTCCATTCAGGTGCTCCGCAACCTGGTGGCCGGCATGCATGACACCAAGCAGATGCTTCGGTTGGAGTCAACTCTCCGGGGGGCGCGTGTCTGAGCCCCGCAGGGGCCAGCGGCAGTGTGTGAGGTGCAGTCGGAACAGGGCGGAACGGTTCTTCACCCCTCGGGGCAAGACGTGCTCGGCCTGTCGCAAGCAGTCCCGTAGCCGGGCGACCCATGACCGCAGAGTTCAAGTGACCTACGGGTTGGGTCCCGGGGAGTACGAGGTGCTGTTCGCCGCCCAGGGCGGCGTCTGTGCCATCTGTGGCCAGACGAGACGAACCAGGCTCGACGTGGACCACGACCATGCCACCGGCCTTGTACGCGGCCTGTGTTGCCGCTTGTGCAACCGGAAGCTACTGACCGCCGCGCGCAACAGTCCGGCCGTCCTGCGGAACGCCGCTGGCTACCTGGAAGCCCCGCCGGCCCTGAGGTTCCTCGGGCCGAGGTATCACATCGAGAACCGTGAGGAATAGGCATGCCGCAGTCGATCAAGCTGGACACGAAGGAATGGCGGGGCAACCGCGCTTCCGCCCTCGGTGCCTACCGTCGCTACGAGTTCCCCGTCACCGTCTACAAGCTGGGACCGTCCGGTGAGCGAATTCCTGTGGAAGCCTCCGATCGCTGAAGTCTTCCTGGCGTACTACGGCCTGGAGTTGAAAGATCGGAACGGGTGGCAGAAGGTGATGTGTCCTCTCCACCCGGACTCGAATCCGAGTGCTTCAGTGAACACGGAGAACAATCGCTGGTCTTGTTTCGTGTGCGACATCTCCGAAGATTCGCTGGACGTGATCATGAGAGAGGATGAGGTTGGCTTCCGAAAGGCCCAGGAATCTGCAAATGAAAGGTTCGGCGGAGGCCGCGAAGGCGTACCACAGTCAGTTCAAGGGGAGCCCCGCCGAAGCGTACCTAGCCGCCCGAGGTTTGGGGGAGGTGTCGAGCCGGTTCGGGATGGGCTACGTCGGTTCGGCTCTCACTGGGGATGAGCGCAGATACGGAATGCTGGTCATTCCGTATCTGCGCCCGGCCGGCGCGGAGTTCGTCGCGACAGTCCGATTCCGGTGTATCGCTGACGAGTGTGTGAAGGACGGGAACGGGGAGTACCTGGCTCCGACCCGCAAGGAAAACCACGTGGGGCATGGGAAGTACCAGAGTCTCCCGGGCGACCATCCCCGGATGTACAACACCGCAGCGCTGATCTCGCCGAGCCCGTACATCGCGCTCAGCGAAGGCGAGTTCGACACTCAGGCGTCCGAACTCGCCGGCGTCCCATGTGTGGGGAAGCAGGGAACGTCCGCTTGGCGGGACTACTTCTTTCCGGCCCTGGTCGGATTCGAGGTCGTGTTCATCATCGCTGATGGTGACGACCCAGGTATCAAGGCGGCCGACAAGATGGCGGCCGAGATGCCGAACGGCAAGGTCATCCTCCTCGGAGCTGACCACGACATCAATTCATTCGTTCACGCCAAAGGTGCGGACGCGTACAGGAAGAAGCTCGGACTGTGAACAACATCGAAGCACTTCTGGTCACTCTGGCGGGCGGAGAGAGCAAGTGGGCGGACGGTACCCGCGTGCGGATCATCGCCGGGGGTGACGCGCGAGGCATGACCGGCACCGTGCGACGGGCCAACTTCTCCGAGCGCAGCCAGGCCACTGACGTGATCCTGGACGGTGAGTCCCCGGAGGATCGCTTCTGGTTCGCGGACTACGAGCTGGAGGCGCTGGAGGACGGCGCCGAGTGAGGCTCCGGTTCTGGCGGCGGGACGATCCCGCCTCTTTTTTTGCCCCGGAACTTGCTACTGGGGAAGGCGACCCGGTCAACCACCCGAGTCACTACACCTGGCTGCCGAACGGTTTCGAGGTGATCGACATGGCCGAGCACCTGAACTTCAACCTCGGCAACTCCATCAAGTACATCGCCCGTGCCGGCCGCAAAAGTGCAGTCGGCATACAAGACCTTGAAAAGGCCGCCTGGTATCTCAACCGGGAGATCCAGCGCATCAACGTTCAGAAGGAGAACGCCGTATGAACATGGACCAGCACCGCAAGGCGATCGAAGCCGCTCTTCAGGCTGCGTCGGACGACGGCTTCACGTTCGATGACCAGGACTTCGGCACGCCGCACGTGGACATCAACTCGGCGGACGGCGACGACTACACGGAGATCCGCTTCCCGGAGTGACACCACCGTTCGCGGGAGGGGCGGAAAGTGCCGCCTCTCCCTGACCCCAGAAGGGAGAGTCAATGCAGCGAGTAGTCGTCATATCTGATGTCCAGGCACCGTTTGAGGACAAACGCGCAGTGAAGAACGTCATCGACTTCATCGGCGTGTACCAACCGGACATGGTCATCCAGATTGGTGACCTGGTGGACTACCCGACCCCTTCACGGTGGTCGGCCGGTACCCGCACGGAGTTCGAGGCCGGGGTGATCCGAGACTCGGAATACACCCAGAAGAACTTCCTGGAACCCCTCCGGGCCGTCTACGACGGAGGCGTTGGGATTCTGGAAGGCAACCATGACGAGCGGCCTCGGAAGTACCTGGAGAGCCGTGCACCGGCCCTTGCGGCAGAGGACAAGTTCTATCGCTTCGAGAACCTGCTTGAGTTCGGGAAGTACGGAATTGCGAAGCTCCCGCCCTACTACCCGTTCGCTCCGGGATGGGTTGCCATCCATGGTCACGAGTCGCCGGGTCTGAACCAGGTGGCCGGCCGCACCGCAGCCATGAAGGCCAAGAAGGCCGGCGTGTCCGTGGTCATGGGCCACACTCACCGGCTGGCCATCTCACCTGAGACGACCGGCTTCAACGGCAAGTTGAAGACGATCTATGGGTTTGAGGTCGGTCACCTCATGGACGTGCGCAAGGCCGGATACCTCAAGAACGGTCCTGCCAACTGGCAGAAGGGCTTCGGTCTGTTCTACGTCGGCAAGTACGCCGCGACTCCGCAAGCGATCCCAGTCGAGGACGACGGGAGCTTTGTCGTGGAGGGCGAGCGCTTCGGTGAGATCAAGCGCAGCAACGGCCGATTCGCAAAGAAGGTGAACGAGTGACTGAGATGGACTGGGAGCGTGTCAATGGCATTGCTCAGCGGGTGGCGCGGGACCTGGCCGCCAAGTGGGAAGTCGTTGAGGTAGACGACGTTCACCAAGAGATCATGCTGCACATTGCCGAACAGGCCGAATACATCGGCCCGAAGTCCGGCGACGACGAGTTCGTACGGAAGGTCTGCTGGAAGGCCGGGAAGTCATACGCCTCCAAGGAACAGAACTACCGCGACCTCACAGACGATCGGTACTACTACACCCCCGATGAAGCTCGGACGGTGCTCAAGTCCTTCATCTACACCGATGAGGAGATATCTTCTGTCATCGGCAGAGAAGACGATCTGAGCCGCTGCCGGATCACGGACAACATCACCAGCGCTCGGATTGACGCATCAGCCGGCCTGCAAAAGCTGACCGACCGATACCGGGAAGTCCTCCTGCGCGTGCATGTCTACGGTATGCCCGTCCGGAACGACGCCGAACGCAAGATGTGCAACAGGGCAGTTGACGCCTTGGCCATCGCCATGAACCGCAACTACCGGAAGGGGAGCTGGAGTGATCGAAACGCGTAAGCAGTACACGCGGGAGTTCGGGGTAGACAAGAGTGTTTCCGTCGATGTTGTCTACGACGACTCGGATACGTCCAAGACCTATGTCAACGTCACGGACGACACCGGAACCCATGAGTTCCTGCTTGCCCCTCCGGATCTGAAGCCTCTCGTTGACTTCCTCCACGAGGCTCTTTATGTCAAACTCCCGGCGCTTCCGCCTTTCTGAAGAAGGACAGGCCGTATGACTGAATTCTCAACCGAGACTGCACGTATCGTCTACGAGCGGACGTATCGCCGCGAGAAGCCGGACGGTGAGCTTGAGACCTGGCCGGAGACCGTGGCCCGGGTCGTGGACGGCAACCTCAAGCTCGTTCCTCCCAGGTACATCGAGCCTGACGAGCGTGCCGCCCTGATGGCGCTGATCGAGTCCTTCCGGGTGCTGCCTGCCGGCCGACATCTCAAGTCCTCGGGTGTGAACAACTTCGCGCTCAACAACTGCTGGGCCGCGGGATGGGACGCTGGCAGTCCCGCCGAGCATTTCGTTTTCACTCTGCTGAGGCTCGCTGAGGGCGGTGGCGTTGGGTCGAACTACAGCAACAGCTACCTCCGAGACTTCCCCCAGGTCGAGAACGCGGTACGCGTCCACATCGTGTGCGACCCGGACCACCCGGACTACGAGGACATGAAGGCCGCGGGGCTTCTCAGTTCGCAGTACGCATACACGTGGTTCGGCGCCTTCGGCGTCGAGGACTCCCGAGACGGCTGGGCCTCCGCCCTCGGTGACCTGATCACCACGGCCCACGATCAGCGCACCCAGCACGAAGACCGGGTGTACGACGTGAGTCGCGTCCGCCGGAAGGGTGCGCCTCTCCGGTCCTTCGGCGGTACAGCATCCGGGCCGGCCCCGTTTGCCCAGATGCTCATCCGGGTGGGCGAGATTCTGACCGAGGCAGCCGGGTGGCCGCTGTCTGGCCTGGACGCGATGGAGATTGACCACGAGATAGCCCAGTGCATCGTGTCGGGCGGCGTCCGGCGCTCTGCCCGCATGTCGATCATGCATTGGTCAGACAGCCAGATCGAGGACTTCCTGTACTCCAAGCAGGATGCGTCCCAGCACTGGACGACCAACATCTCTGTGGAGGTGGACACCGAGTTCATCGCCTACGCCCGAGGCGAGGAGACCAAGGAGCCGTGGAAGGCGGCCCAGGCAGCCATGGTCCTGGAGGAGCTAGCCACCGGTGCTTTGGGTA
The DNA here is from genome assembly GCF_014596445.1 of Streptomyces sp. CBMA29. GTDB lineage: Bacteria > Actinomycetota > Actinomycetes > Streptomycetales > Streptomycetaceae > Actinacidiphila. The sequence continues at coordinate 48,838 of NZ_MECL01000233.1, forward strand.
ACGGCGAACCGGGCTTCTGGAACAGTTCGTTGAGCGCTGATGGTGAGGTCGACGGCACCTACACGACGAACCCGTGCGGAGAGGCGACACTCAACCAGTGGGAGCCGTGCAACCTGGGCAGCGTGAACCTTGGTGCCTTCGTGGACATCTCGGGGGTGGTGGACCACGAAGCTCTTCACGAAGCTCACCGGCTCGTGACGCGATACCTGATCCGAGGCACCTTTGCGGCCGTCGCCGACGTGAAGTCTGCTGAGGCCATCGCCAAGTACCGGCGCATCGGTGTGGGACACCTTGGATTCGCTGACTACCTGGCCGGACAGGGGATCAGGTACAGCGAGGCGTCGCACGACCGGACCGTCATCGCTGACCTGGTGGACCTGGCCCAGACCGTGGATGAGGCTTCCGCGGAGTACGCCAACGAACTGCGTATCCCAAGGCCGATCAAGTCGAGGGTCGTCGCTCCGACCGGGACCATCTCCAAGTTGGCCGGCGCCAGCGGTGAGGGCGTTCACGCGCCCTTCGCGGACTACTTCCTCCGCCGAATCCGGTTCAGCATGCTGGAGCCCGTGGAAGTTCGCCAGGTCGAGGAGTACCAGGCGGCCGGTTACGACGTGGAACCGTGCATCTACGCGGCCAACACGATGGTGGTCAGCATCCCCACCATGGACCCGCTTGTTTCACGGGTGCTCGATGACACCTACGTTCAGCACTCGGGCCAGCTCGACCTTCGGGAGATGCTGGCAGTCCAAGAGCTGTACCAGACCTACTGGGCCGACCAAGCGGTTTCCTACACAGCCTCCGTGGACCCAGCCGCGTACAGCGTGGACCAGGTGGCGGAAGTCCTCCTGGACTACATGCCGGTACTCAAGGGCACGACCATCTTCCCCGAGATGAGCCGGGACCAGGCCCCGTACCAGCGTATCTCCAAAGCGGAATACCTGGAGAAGGCTTACGCCCTCGGCATCAATGTTGCTGACACCTCATACGAGGAGTTTTGCGCGCGGGGCGGTTGCCCCGTGTGATTCTCTTCACTACCCCATTACTTGTTACTGGGGAGCGATGGTGTCACACTGAATAACAGAGGGAAGGAAAGAAGCCCCAATGACTTATCCCGACCCGTTCGACTCTCGCTCTCCATGGGATGAGCCCGAGAGTAACCCGAAAACCCCGGAGACGCCTGTGACCAACACTTCCACCGAGAACGGCCCCGCCCCATTCGTCATCGGCTTCACGCTGAAGGCGGCCAACGGATTCGACGCCGAGTGGCTGACGCCGAAGGTCTACGGCCACACTGCCGAGGAGACCGCCCAGCGCGGTGCCGAGCTGCTGACCGCGATGAGGAGCGTTGGCCTCATCGACCTGGCCGCTAAGGCGGCCGAGTACACCCGAGGCCAGTACAAGGGGGCGGCCGGAAGTGGCTCGGCCCCCAAGCGGTTCGAGAACGGCAAGGTGACCAACAAGGCCACCCCTGCCGCTGCGGACGACGACTGCCCGCACGGCCGCAAGCTGGTCGAGAAGAACGACTGGGCTGCCCTGTTCTGCCAGGCCCGTGAGAAGTCTGACCAGTGCGAGCCCCTGTGGCGGCAGAAGGACGGTTCGTACAAGGCCAAGTAGGGCCTCCTTTTTTGCACCAAAACTTGTTACTAGGGAGGCTGGGTTCCGGCCCGGCCTCCCGGCTAAACGCTCACGGAAGGTTTGCCCCCTAATGCTCCCGCCTTACCTGGTCGTCCTGGACGACCACGACGCCCGGCCCGGTTACTCCGACAAGCACGTGAGTCGGATGGTGAAGGGCCTTATCGGCAGCCGTTACGTGGACACCTCGCATCTCCGGGTGTACGTCGTCGGCAACCTGATCGACATCACCGGCCAGTACGTCTTCCAGGAGGACGTATGAAAGTGACCGCGCGGTGAGCCCAGAGCAATTTCAGGTCGTCGGCGTGGAGGGCGGCGCAGTCGATATCAACTGCCTGGAGTGCGGCGTATGCGTCGCCTGCGGAGGTTGTGACTGCTGCCCCGGCAACGAGGTCACTCTTCTGGACCTGCTCCACGTCACCCGAGAACACATCTGTGAGGTGGCCCTTTAATCCATTCGTTCGTCGGGGGAGGTCCCATTGATCGAGCTTGAGTGCAGGATCAAAAGCCAGACGGTCAAGATCCATGTATGCGAGACGACTTGGGACCTGGCCCCGTTCATCGACTTCGTAGAGGTCAACCCGGTACTCGGGTTCGACACGGAGACGACCGGCTTGGATTGGTGGAATGCGGACCGCGGTTTCCGTATCCGCCTAGCCCAGTTCGGCAATGCAAACGAGGCATGGGTTCTGCCGGTCGAGGCCAACCACGAGTTCGGCGAGGCTGTTAAGTGGGCACTACGGCACGCCCAACGGCTTGTCGCCCACAACGGCACATTTGATCAGCACGTGGTGGAGGCAACCCTTGGCGTCACGCTGGAAGAGCTTGCGCCGAAGATGCTGGACACCAAAATCTCCGCTCACCTGGTAGACCCCAGGCAGGTGAAGGAAGCCGGCCCCGGTCTCAAGCTGGAAGAGCTGGTCAGGTTCTACATTGACCGGGCTCTGGCCGAAGAGGTCAAGGGCTCCATGACCAAGATAGCCAAGCGCTACAAGGTCAAAAAGGAAGACATCTGGTCCACAGTCGAGACGTTCGACCTTGAGTATCTGCTGTACGCGGGTATGGACCCGGTGTTCGCTTTCCGATTGTTCCGCATCACGTTCCCGAAGATCCCGGCCCGTTCTCGACAGAAGGGCCTGTTCGCGTGGGAACACCGCCTGGCGCACGTTACAGCCAAGCTGGAGCGGTCCGGCTACCTGGTAGACGTGCCGTACGTCAAGGCTCGAATAGCTGAGCTGAAAATTGAGGAGTCCACATGGATGGAGGTTGTCCACTCCTTTGGCATCGAGCTTCTGGGGTCTGGTGCTCAGATCGTTGAAGCCTTCGCGAAGGAAGGCATTCACCTCACCGAACGGACTCCACCAAGCAAGAACAATCCGGAAGGAACGATCAAGACCGGCGAGGAAATCCTTGCCAAGGTTGCTCACCCTCTGGCTGAGGCCATTCTGAAAGCCAAGTCCGCTTCCAAGAAGCGGAAGACCTGGTTTGAAAACATCCTCGCGGGGATGGATTCCCAGAACCGTATCCACCCTTCGGTGAATCCGCTCCAGGCGCGCACGGCCCGGATGTCAATCAACGGTTCGTTGGCGGCTCAGACTCTCCCGGCCGGCACCGGCTACGTCCGGTCGTCCTGCCTGGCGGAGGAAGAGCACGTCTCGGCCTCCATCGACTTCGGGAACATGGAGTTGAGGGTTCTCGCGGCGGCATCGGGTGATCCGACCATGTTGGACGCCTTCCACCACGACAAGGACTTGCACAACCTCACGGCTATTGCGGCCTTCGGTCCAATGCCTGAGGGAGCCGAGAAACACCCCAAACGCAAGGCCGGCAAGGGCACCAACTTTACGGTGTGCTTCGGTGGCGGCTGGAACGCCGTGTCTACCCAGTGGGACATCCCCGAGGAAGACGCCAAGCGAGCCGTGAAGGCGTTCTGGGAGGCGTACCCGGGCACCAAGGCCCTGTCCAACAAGCTCATGGACGAGGCCAGGCGTACCGGCTACATCTACACCGCGACCGGCCGGCGCCTGCCAGTGGACAAGGCCCGCCCGTACGCGGCCCTGAACTACTACATCCAGTCGTCTGCCCGGGACATCACCGCTCGCGCTGTGCTCCGGCTCGACGCGGCCGGATTCACGCCGTGGATGCGGCTGGTGATCCACGACGAAATTGTCTTCAGCTTCCCGAAGGATCGGGCACGGGAGTTGACCGAGCAGGCTGCCCGAATCATGGAATTCACGTTTAAGGGGCTTCTTGTGCCTGCTGACGGGGAGATCGGAAAGCGCTCTTGGGGCTCGATTCTGGACCTGGAGGACTCCAAGCATTGATGGATGACGACTACGAAGATTTTGACGATCTCCTTGACTGCGAATGGTGCCAGCAAAGCGACGCAGATGGACTCTACGACCTAGACGGGGTCGAAACCGGTTTGTGTTCCGGATGTGCCGAGAACAACGACGCAGAAAGGTTGCCGTGATGGAAGACGGATTCGAAGAACTGATCAAAGGTCTGAACGAGGATTTCAACGACGCGCTCATGCAGCAGCGCGCGGCGGCTGCCGTACTGGTCGGGCAAGTGGCCGGCATCGTCTATGTTCAGGCCATCGCCAACGGTGTGCCAGCCGATCTGGCTAAGGCGTTCGCCGCCGAATACTGGGCTCTCGAAATGACCCCGGTCACCTTTGTTGCCGACGATGAGGAAGAAGACTGATGACCATCCGATCCGAAGAAGAGTACGTTTACTCCCTCAACCTCCTGAAGCTGTGTTTCCGGCCTGAGTTGGGATCTCTGGCGGGGGATCTGGTCCTAGACCTGCTGCACTTCATCGCCAACATCGCCACGACCGACGCAGCCCGGAAGATCCGTCCGCAGTCGGAGCCGCCGAAGTGCTGTGAAACTTGTTTCTGGACGTGGGACGCACTGAACGACGCTGCCGACCTGATCGAGAAGGGGGCCGTGTGAGGGCGGAGAACATCCCTACCAGCGTCACAAGGCTTGTCTACGACGTTCCGGAGTGGCTGGGATTTCCGGCCTTGAGTCAGAACCAGTTCGCTGAATTGGTGGCAGTGGCGTGGGATGCCATCGCGCATCATTTGGCCGAGGAGATCCGATCCGAAACCACCTTCCTGAAGCGGCACGGCGTATTGGAGGCCCACCTAGATTGGGCGGCGTCTTCGGCCGCTGATCACATAGACCCTGCGGTGCCACCGTTCTGAGCCGAATGCTAAGGAAATCTCGGGAACTCCGCTACTACTGCGAATGCTGCTCTATCGATCCGCCTACATCGGTCTACGGCGGGGGAAAGTCAAAAAGCACGGAACGACGGATGGTCAAGCGCCGAGCGAAGAGGCGCGAAGAGCGCCGCTGGCTCCGAGAGTTCCGGGAGGATTCCAGATGACCTGCGCGCCCTGTTATCGGTGCCTGCCTCGCCTTGAGGCGGTGGGTGGGCACCGCTTTTTGTGGAGAACGGAACCTGGCACCGGAAGTCTGAGCTGGGATATGGGGGAGACGTGAGCAAGGAGAGAGCTGCAACCGCCGGCCTGGCGCTTCCGGCACTGATCGCGCTCGGGATGAGCGCCAACACCAGTTACAGGTACGTCGGCGAACATCTCGGCATCACCGTTGTCACAGAACGCGGTCTGCTGACCGGGGTTGCGGAGCTGGCTGTTGTCGCCTTGGTCCTGCATGCCTGGGCCACCAAGACCAAGGCGAGTCTTCTGTTCAGTTATGGCCTGATCGCTCTCCAGGCGATTCCCGCGTTCTCCGTCTCGGGAGGTGGCGGAGGCGTCATGCGGGTGGCTCTCGGACCCGTCCTGGCAGGGGTGCTGCTGCACTTCCTTCTGTCGCTGGACGCCTTGCACGCACCGAAGCCGGACGGCTTCCTCAATCGCGTGTGGGCCGAGATCCGAGATCGGATCGTCTCTCGCCTAGGTCTGGGGGCACGTGGTGCAGACTCCGCCGCCATCGCACGGAGCCGGGCCACTGACAAGGCTGTGCGGCTCGCTGACGAGCTGTCGCGGGTCACCGCGGACCGGAAGGCGGCGCGGTTGTCCGTGCGCCTCTCCAAGGCAGTGGACGCGGCCCAACACGGTCTTGAAGGCGCGGAGGCTGCGAAGGCTGAGGTCCGGTTTGTGGAACGGCTGAAGAGGCGTAAGAGCGTGGCGGGCCTGGCGGCCATCGACGGTGACCATGAGTGGGGCGTAGTGCCCGAGGGGGGTGAACCAGCGCTCATCTTCTCGGTGTCCGGCTCGGCCGCAAACTCTCACTGGGACCCGCCCCTGTCGTCCCTCCCTGTGTCCTCAGCCATCCGCCTGGTGGTCTCCCACCAGGCGGATATGAGTCACGCAGACGTGGTCCAGGTGCTCTTGGAGAACGGCGTTGAGACCAACGCTGCGTACGTCTCCAGCATCCGCAGCAAGGACAAGGCCAAGCAGGCGGCCCCCGCCGATCTGTCGCCCTTCCGCTCCGCTTCCTTTTGATCGCCCTCGGCGGCGACGCCGAGTGAAAGTTCGCAACCGATCGGGCGGATACCGCCGTTAATCATGGGAGACCTTATGACGCTGGAAGAGCACGCCAAGGCCATCAGTGCTGCGATCTGGGCTGCGTACGAGGACGGGTTCGAGCTGGACAACGGTGATGGTGAGCCGCTTCCGATGTCCGTTGAGCTGAACGTGATCGACGACGGCGATTTCGCCGATGAGTGGGTTCCTGTGAGCCTGCCGGCCCCGTCTTACTACTAGTCCGCTTAAGCAGAAACCCCCCGCCAGAGGCGGGGGGTTTCTGTCATATCTTGAGCCGTTCTGGTATGTGAAGTTCGAATTCATCTGTATAGACGTAGAAGCGCACGCCGTTGCGGCGCATCAGGGCCTCAAGGTCTGGCAGCTCGGTGGTCTCCCACAGCTCCCGCCACGTCTTTCCGAGGCTGCGGTACTCCCACCGATCACCGGTGGGCTTGCCGCTCAGCTCCGCGTACTCCGCGTTGAGCTTGTCAATCATGGCTTCCGCCGTCTTACGCATAAGAGGGGTGCCGTAGCGCCGGCCTGGCTCCATGTCGGCCATGAGATGAGGCACAAGCTCTTCGATCTCGGACATCCGTCCTTCGGTGTCCTCGCCTGCGACGTAGATGCGCTCTTCTACATCGCGGTCGCCGAACTCCTCCATCAGGTGATGCTCAAACGTGGCCAGGAGGCGGCCAGGCTCCCAAGAAACCTGCTCTTCGCAACCGTTCTTGGTTCGACCGTCTACGAGGCGCGGATTGACACACCTGAACTTCGCGTACTCCGCACGACTGCCGTCTTTCAGCGTCCTTCTCATGACGTGGAGCCGCATCTTGCCCTTGCAGTACCCACACCGGATGACTTCCAGGAAGGGCGTGATGTTGGTGGGTGAGGATACGTGAAACGTGCGGTCCTTCAAGTACCCCTGGAGCGCCTGCCACTCGTCCTCTGTGAAGATCGGATCGGCTACGCGTATTTTCTGCCCTTCGCCTGTAATGATCGGGAATGTCTCGTAATACTTCTTCCCTGCGACCTGCCGAGTCTCCATCTTCCAACCCATGAGGGCTTCGTTGCCCAGGAGCTTGCGCAGGCCGGCCGCCGTCCACTTGTACTGTCGGCCTGACTCCACGATCCGCTTGGACGGCCGTGACCCCCGGGGGGTCGGCTCCCCTCTTGCGTTGAGGTCGTCTGCGATGGCCGCATGGGACTCGTCTCCCGTGAGAAGTCGGTTCACGATCTCTCGTAGAACGTTGACCTGGTGAGGGTTCTGACGGAGGTAGGCAGCCCCGTCCTCTCCCTTGTAGACCTCGTATCCATATACAGGCATGCCGCCCGCCCACCGAGTCTTCTCGCGGTTGCTCTCTCGGAAGGACGACACGCGCATGGACGTGTTGTTGGCCTCCATCTCCGCCAGCGCGGAGAACAGGGCGATGATCACGTGCCGGAAAGGACCCGTCATGTCAAAGATGGGCTCCGTCACGGAAGCGAAGCTCTTACCCCCGTGGTCCTCCGCCCAACGGAGCATGTCTTGCATGTCCATGACTTTGCGGATGAAGCGGTCAAGCTTCCAAAATAGGATGAGGTCGAAGTCTGGAGCCTTCTCGGTGATCCAGTGGCCCATCTCCGCTCGCTCCATGGGCGACTGCTTGGTTGCTGACACGTGGGCGTCACGGGCAACGCCCACCTCCACCCATCCGAGGTGCGCTCTGTCGGCGATGTACTTGCGAGCGTCGAAGAGCTGTCGTTCGAGACTCGTGGACTCATCGGTCAGGTAGCTGATGCGTAGACCGATGAGGACTCGGACCGGCTTGACCCGACCTACGAAGGTCGCGGGGGCGTCTATCGCTGCTGTCACCTGCGGAAACTTAGCCGGTATACATCCCAGATACAAGCGCGGCTCCTTCTACCCCTTCGCCCCACTGCCCGGCGCGG
>NZ_MECL01000234.1 GCF_014596445.1 Streptomyces sp. CBMA29
GCGTCCGGCGGACTCCGTTCCGGGTGATCAAGTTCGAGAGACCATTCGGTCAATCAAGTGGTACCCGATGACCGTCCTCCTCGTGCACGATGGGGAAGTGAACAGGGGTGCAGCAGGCGATGCCGCCGTTGAAGCAGGCTGGCAGACGGTACGTGACGACGGACGTGTGCGGACGGAACTACTGGAAGCGGCCTACGCGGAACCCCGCCTGCGGCAACTTTTTCCCTGGACCGGGATGGGCGAACTTCACTTCAGTCGCTGCACCGGCCAGCGGTGGACCTGGGACATCCCCTACATCCAGCCCGCCGCCGGAGAGACCTACTGGGTCTCGGGCCCCCTTCGAACCCAGACGGTGGGGCCAGCCCTCACAGCTCAAGACGCCATCGCCATGGTGGTCCAACGCCTCCCTGCGGGATGTGGTCCTGCCTTCCCTGGTACTCCCGAAGAACTCACAGCTCACGAGGCCGCAACGCAGAAGCAGCTGACGGACGAAAGTTAAAGAACAAGCTTGGCTTGTTCTTTATCTTCCAGCCGCGTCGTAGGGCGGGGTCGGAAGGTTCCAGACGGCGTCTGACCGGTTGACGATCTTTCGAAGTTCGCGGGCGCTTCGTGGTGATAGGGCCTGCATCACTGTGTCGAGGAGGGCTCGGGCTTCGAGAGGGTTGCCGCAGCAGTACCAGTGCACGTTGCCCCACTCGTAGTCGTGCCACAGGGTGCGCTCGGGCTGGTGGACGTAGTCCTTCCACAGACTCACAGACGCGCTGACTTCGCCTGGCTGCAGATAGTTGCGGGTGTGCTCAAGACGGATGATCTCGGAGACTGCACGCGAAGACAGACCGTCGATGACCGGCCTTGTACCCGTGGTCCGGTGGCTGCCGCGGGCGCCGGCACGGATGTGTCCTGGCCGTCTACGCGGCATGGACCTTTCGGTTCGTCGTCATGCGGTACATGGTGCCACGGTCTCGAATGGCGTCTCGAACGGATTCGCTCACCTGGGGATTCAACAGACGT
>NZ_MECL01000235.1 GCF_014596445.1 Streptomyces sp. CBMA29
GACCCGCACGATATGCGCGGCGGGGCCGCCGCGCCCGCGCCCGGCGGCCCCGCCGCGCATATCGTGCGGGTCGCCCAGCCGCCCGCGCTCAGCGGCTCCCTGGACCTCGCCCGCGCCCTGCGCCCGCTGCGCCAGTCCGTGCCCGCGCCGGGACCCGCGGTCCTCGACGAGGAGGCCACCGCCCAGGCGACCGGCGAGACGGAGTATCTGCTGCCGGTCTGGCGGCCCGCGAGCGAACGCCGCTTCTCCGTCGACCTGTTGATCGACACCGGCGCCACGATGGCGGTCTGGCACCGCCTGGCCACCGAGCTGTGCACGGTGCTCGAACGGCACGGCGCCTTCGCGGACGTACGGTGCTGGTCGCTGTCGACCGACGGCCCCGCGCCGCGCCTGTCCTCCTTCCGCCGCCGCAAGTCCGCCCGCCCGGCGGCACCCGCCGGTCCCGCGGGCCCGCGCTGGAGCCGCCCCCTGGAGGACCGCACAGGCCGGGCGCTGCTGCTCGTGCTCACCGACGGCGTCGGCCCCGCCTGGTACGGCGCCGGCCTGCCCGAATTCCTGGCCCGCGCGGGCCAGGACCGCCCGGTGGCCGCGCTCCAGGTCCTGCCGCGCAGGCTGTG
>NZ_MECL01000236.1 GCF_014596445.1 Streptomyces sp. CBMA29
GGTCGGTCTCGTAGAGCCGGGCGGTCCAGAAGTCCAGCGAGGCGCCGGGCAGGACGGCGAGCCCGAGCGCCGCGCTCGCGGCGAATCCGGCGGCGGCGCGGGCCGCCTCCCGGCGGCGGCCGGTGAGCGCGAGGTGCACGGCCAGCAGCGCGGGCGTGATCTTGACGCCCGCCGCGAGACCCAGCGCGAATCCCTTGCCGCGCGCGCCCTCGGGACGGGTGAGGTCCCACAGGACGAGGACGGCGACGGCGAGGTTGATCTGCCCGAAGATCACCGTCTGGAAGACGGGTTCGAGCCAGAGCGCGCCCGCGGTGCCGAGCAGGACGGGCGCCGCGTACCGCCGGGACCGTACGGCGTCGGCGGCGGCGGTGATGGTGGTGGTGGCGGTCCTGGCGCTCGCGGCCAGGCGCAGGGAGAGGTGGACGAGCGCGGCCAGCAGGGCCAGATTGGCGGCGACGCAGGCCGCGCGGGCGGCGGACAGCGGGAGCCGGGCGACCGGGGTGAAGAGCAGGGCCGCGAAGGGCGGGTACGTGGCGGGCAGCCGCCAGCGCGTGACGCGGAATCCGTAGAGGTCCCGGCCGCCGAGGACGGCGGCGCCTTCGGCGCGGTAGACCTGAAGGTCGGCCATCGGGACCGGGCGGCGGAGCCACCAGGCCGCGAAGAGGGCGAGGGAGAGCGCGAGCGCGGCGAGCGCCAGCGCGGTGGCGCCGGAAAAGCGGGCGCTACGGGGACGGCGGGGGTCGGCGGGACGGTCGGCGGGACGCGCCGGGCCGAGCGCGGGAGCGGTCACCGCGGCGACAGTAGTGGACCTGCCCGCCGGTGATCGTCAACGCGGCGCGGGGCCGCCGCTCAGTAGCGCTTGCCCTCGTTGCCCAGCAGCACCACTTCGACAGCCGTGACGGCGAAGACACGGACCGCGCGCAGCGTGCTTCCCAGCAGGTGACGGGGGTGATCGGGGCGGGCACCGAGAGCGGTGCCGCCGTGGACGGTGGGACCTGGGGTAACGGTGGTGGTGGTCATGAATCCACCGTACGAAATCAGGCATACGGCCTACGTCGGGCTCAGGGCGTAACTCTCACGCTCCGTGTCCGACTCTGGTCTGACACCGGACCCTGACCCGGGTATCAGGGTCACCCCTGAGGCCCTACGACCTGCGGCGGCCCCGGACCCCCGATCCCTTGCGCCGCCGCGCCCCGCCGCGCCCCGTCCCACCGGCCGCACCCCGCCGCACCCCGCCGCGCCCCGCCGCTCCGGCCGCACCTGAAATTCATTCGCGGCTCCCCGCGCGGACGCGTATGATCGCCGGTCTTGCCGCCTCCCCACGGGAGCGCCGCCGGCCGGACGGAAACCGGTCGGCTCGTCGCCTCGCCGACGACCCCCTCGCGTACGCACTCGTATCAGCCGGAGGCAAAGCCGTGCCCTCGCACGTCCCGACCCAGGGCAGCAGCCCCAGCCCGCAGGACCGCACCGACCACTCCCCCGACCCGCTCGGCAGGGAACGCTCCCACCTCGCCTCGTCCCGTACCGCGCTGCGCGCCATGCGGCACGACGTCGAGTCGCTCGACATCACAGACGTGACGGGCAACTGGGTCAACGCCAAGATCCTCGCCGCCGAGATGGACGACCGCATCAAGGCGCTCTCCGACCTCGCCGACACCCCGCTCTTCTTCGGCCGCCTCGACTATCTGCACGCGCCCGGCACGGACCTGGCCGAGGGCGCAGCCGGCGAGCAGTTCTATATCGGCCGCCGCCATGTGCACGACGCGGACGGCGACCCGATGGTGATCGACTGGCGCGCGCCGGTCTCGCAGCCCTTCTACCAGGCGTCGCGCCGCACGCCGATGGACGTACGGCTGCGCCGCAGGTTCGGCTACACCGGCGGGGACCTGACCGCGTACGAGGACGAGTACCTGACCGACCCGCCGGAGGGCGCGGACCCGGCGGACGGTTCCGGCACGTCGAGCAAGCTGCTCCAGAGCGAGATCGAACGGCCCCGCGTCGGCCCCATGCGCGACATCGTCGCCACCATCCAGCCCGAGCAGGACGAGATCGTCCGCGCCGACATCACCGGCAGCGTCTGTGTGCAGGGCGCGCCCGGCACCGGAAAGACCGCCGTCGGCCTGCACCGGGTCGCGTATCTGCTGTACGCGCACCGCGAGCGGCTGGCGCGGACCGGCACGCTGGTGATCGGGCCGAACCGGTCCTTCCTCCAGTACATCGAGCAAGTGCTGCCCGCGCTGGGCGAGTTGCAGGTCAAGCAGGCCACCGTGGACGACCTGGTGGCCCGTGTCGAGGTGCGCGGCGCCGACTCGGCGGCGGCGGCCACGGTCAAGGGCGACGCGCGGATGGCGGAGGTGCTGCGACGGGCGGTGCGGTCCGGCATCCGGATGCCCGCCGAGCCGGTGATGGTGGTGCGCGGCTCGCGGCGCTGGCGGGTCCCGGCGTACGAACTAGAGGAGATCGTCAAGGAGTTGGCGGCCCGCGACATCCGGTACGGCGCCGCGCACGACGCGCTGCCGCAGCGGATCGCGCACGTCGTCCTCGTACAGATGGAGCGCTCCGGCGAGGCGCCGGACGACCGCGTACAGGACGCGGTGGCGCGGACTCCCGCCGTGAAGGCGGCCGTCAAAGCCTGCTGGCCCGCGGTCGATCCGGCCAAGACGGTGCTGCGGCTGCTGTCGGACCCGGAGTTCCTGGCCGAGGCGGCGGACGGGGTGCTGGACGCGGAGGAGCAGAAGACGATCCTGTGGGCGAAGCCCGCGCGCGGGCTGGCGTCGGCCAAGTGGTCAGCCGCCGACGCGGTGTTGATCGACGAGGCGTACGACCTCGTGCAGCGGACGTCGTCGCTCGGGCATGTGGTGCTGGACGAGGCGCAGGACCTGTCGCCGATGCAGTACCGCGCGGTGGGGCGGCGCTGCTCGACCGGGTCCGCGACCGTGCTCGGCGACCTCGCGCAGGGCACCACGCCCTGGGCCACCGGCTCGTGGGCCGAGGCGCTGGGCCATCTCGGCAAACCGGACGCCCGCGTCGAGGAGTTGACGGCCGGTTTCCGTGTGCCGCGCGAGGTGATCGCGTACGCCACGCGGCTGCTGCCGCAGATCGCGCCGGGCCTCGCGCCCGCCACGTCCGTCCGTGAGGCGGCCGGCACGATGTCGGTACGGGCCGTCGCCGCCGACGCGTTGGACGCGGCCGTGCTCGCGGCCTGCGACGCGGCGCTCCGGCACGAGGGGTCCGTCGGCCTGATCGCCGCCGACCCGCGGATTCCCGTACTGGCCACGGCACTTGACGCCGCCGGAATCCGGTACGTCTCCCCCGGTGAGGAGACCTCCGCCGAGGCCCGCGTCACGCTGGTGCCCGCGTCCCTGGCCAAGGGCCTGGAGTACGACTACGTCGTGCTCGACGAGCCCTCGGGCATCGTGGCCGCCGAGCCCGACGTCCGCACCGGTCTGCGGCGCCTGTACGTCTGTCTCACCCGCGCCGTCTCCGGCCTCACGGTGCTGCACACCGCGCCGCTCCCCGAGGCCCTGACCTCGGCCTAGCTCCGTCCGGCTCCGCGCTACGCCTGCTCGATGCGGAAGAAGTTGCCCGCCGGATCACGTACGGCGCCGTCCCGTACTCCCCACGGCTGGCTGGCGGGCTCCTGGAGCACCTCGGCCCCCGCCGCCCCCGCGACGGCCTCGAACGTCGCGTCGAGGTCGTCGCTGCGGAAGTGCAGCGGCCGCAGCTCGCCCTTGGCCAGCAGCGCCGCCAGCGTGTCCCCGTCCTCCTTCGACCGCCCCGCGTGCGGCTGGGACAGCACGATCTGGATCTCCGGCTGGCTCTTCGTCGTCAGCGTGATCCACCGGAACCCGTCGTGCTCCACCTCATTGCGCACGGTGAGGCCGAGCGTGTCCCGGTAGAAGACGAGGGCGGCGTCGGGGTCGTCGACGAAGACGTGCACGGCACTGATGGAAACGGTCATACGGCCGATGCTAGGGCCTGTCCGGCGGATTCCCCGGAGACCGGGCGCGCCCCAGCGTTCCCGGGAGACCGGGCGCGCCCCGGCGGCGACGTATACGTGGTCCGGCACCGCGCGCGTGGGCGGCACCGGGGACACCTGCCCCCTACGGCCGCGTAGCGGTATCGGCACCGGCCGCCGAGCCGCCCGTTTTGCGGGGGCGGGTGACCAGCATTACCTGGCAGCCGGGGACGACCTCCAAGTCGCTGTGGTCGCGGGCGCGGTAGGCGCTGGGGGTCTCGCCGACGATCTGGGTGAAGCGGGCGGAGAAGGAGCCGAGGCTGGTGCAGCCGACGGCGAAGCAGGCGTCGGTGACGCTTGTGTCGCCGCGCCGCAGGAGTGCTGTGGCGCGCTCGATGCGGCGGGTCATGAGGTAGGAGTAGGGCGTCTCGCCGTAGGCCGCGCGGAATTGGCGGCTGAAGTGGCCGGTGGACATCAGCGCGGTGCGGGCCAGGGCGGGGACGTCGAGCGGCTGGGCGTACTCGCGGTCCATCCGGTCGCGGGCACGCCGAAGGAGCCGCAGCTCGTCCAGGTCCATGACGCTCATGGCTCCATTGTGGCGCGGGGGTCCGACAACTGCCGTCACTCGCCCCGGCCCGGCGGGACGGCCGCGCCTCAGGAGACCGCGACCGGGGTGTCCAGGGCGGTGCGCCAGCGGGCGACGGCGCGGACGTCGACCGGGGAGGCCCAGCCCGCGGGGCGCACGGCGCCGCCGACGTGGAAGCCGTCGAGCCCGGCGCCGCGCAGGTGCGGCACGTGGTCGAGGAGCAGTCCGCCGCCGACGAGGAGTCGGGGCTCGTACCCCGGCTCGCCGGTGCGCGCGGCCTCGTCGCAGAGCACGGAGAGCCCGGCGGTCACGCCGTCCGCGGCGCCCGCGGTGAGGTAGGTGTCGAGGCCGGGGAGCCCGGCGAGCTGGAGGCGGAGCGCGTCGCGGTCGGCGGCGCGGTCGATCGCCCGGTGGAAGGTCCAGCGGCAGCCGTCGATGACGTCGACGAGCGCGTGCACGGCGTCGAGGTCGGCGCGCCCGCCGCCGTCGAGGAAGCCGAGGACGAACTCGTCGGCCCCCTCGGACCGCAGGGACTGCGCGGCGGCGCACAGGGCGTCGAGGTCGCGCGCGTCACCCGCGCTGAATCCGTCGGACAGCCGCAGCATCACGCGCAGCGGGATGTCGACGGCCGCCCTGATCGCCGCGAAGGTGGCGCGTGAGGGGGTGAGTCCGTCCGCGGCCATGTCGGTGACCAGTTCGAGGCGGTCCGCGCCGCCGTCCCGGGCCGCTACGGCATCGTCCGCGCCGAGGGCGATCACCTCGAAGATTGGTCTAGACATATGAGCAAGGGTGCCACATGCGTCACTCCCGCGCGAGACGTGTAGCGCACAATTACCGGCATGCCTTTGACGCCCGCCGCCCCCCACCCCCGCTACGACGCCCTGCTCGCGGAGTGGTGCGACCTGCTGCGCCGCTGCCAGGAGCCGACAGCGGACGACGCGCCCGCCCCCGATCCCGCACCGTACGGCGCCGATCTGCTCGGCCGCTGGGCCGAACCGCAGCGGCGTTACCACACGCTGGACCATCTCCAGGCGGTCCTGGACCACGCCACCGAACTGACCGCGTACGCCGTCGATCCGGACGCGGTGGCCCTCGCCGCCTGGTTCCACGACGCGGTCTACCGCCCCGACCGCTCGGAGAACGAGGAGCGCAGCGCCCACCTCGCCGAACGCGCGCTGCCCGAGGCGGGCGTGGCCGCCGACCGCACCGCCGAGGTGGCCCGCCTGGTGCGCCTGACGGTCACCCACGACCCGGCCGAGGGCGACCACGACGGCGAGGTCCTCTGCGACGCCGACCTCGCCGTCCTGGCCGGCGACCCCGCCGCCTACGCGGCCTACGCCGCCGCCGTCCGCTCCGAGTACGCCTTCGTCCCCGACGACGCCTTCCGCACCGGCCGCGCCGCCGTCCTGCGCCAACTCCTCGCCCTCCCCGCCCTGTTCCGCACCTCTTACGGCAAGGACCAGTGGGAACGCACGGCCCGCCGCAATCTGACGACGGAGCTGGAACTGCTCACGGCCTGACCGCGCTCAGGGCCTGACGTATTTGCGCTGCCGCAGGCCCGCCGCCGTCAGCAGCCGGACGATCTCCTTGCTGCCGGTCTCGATCGCGCCCAGGGCGACCGCGGCGGCGTAACTCTCGGAGGGGATGTCGTAGTGGTCGCGTTCGAAGGCGCGGGACGGGGCGCCGAGCCGGGCGGCGAAGGCGTGCAGTTCGGCGTAGGAGACGTCGCTGACCAGGTGAGACCACTGGCGGCCGTGGCCCGGCCAGGTCGGCGGGTCGATGTAGAGGGTCATCCGCGGTCCACGGGGGCCAGGGCGCCGACGGGGGCGACGACGGCGCCGCGGGCCTCGCAGACCCAGTGCGGGTCGGGGCCGAGTTCGGGCTCGACGGCCAGGGCGTGCGGGTCGTCGCAGTCCGGGCACAGCGGCCAGCGGCCGTAGTGTTCGAGCAGGGCGTCCTGGACGTCCTGGGCGAGCAGCCCGGGGATGTACTCCGCGCCGTCCGGCCACTGCTCCAGCCACCAGCGGCGCTTGCTGACAGCGTCCTCGACCAGCGAGACGATGTCGGCCTCCGCGACACCGCGGGCGCTGAGGTCGGACAGCACGAGAGCGCGGGCACCATGCAGCACGGTTTCACCTTCCATCCCTCCATTGTCGCAAGCCCGGCGGACGCGGACGCCGTGATCGTCGGGTGCCTTGACGTACGGCCGTCTCTGAAAATACCTTTCAGAAGGTGACCTATAGCGTGAAGGAAACTTTCTCCCCGAGCGTCCGCGCCCTCCGCGGCGTGTCCGGCGCGCCCGTCCTCCCCGTCACGCCCCCCGATCCGGGGGCCCTCGCCGCCAAGGTCCGCACCCTCGCGCCGTCGATGACCCGGTCCATGCACCGGGTCGCCGAAGCCGTCGCGGGCGATCCGGCGGGCTGCGCCCATCTGACCGTCACGGCGCTCGCGGTGCATACCGGCACCAGCGAGGCGACCGTCGTCCGCACCGCCCGGCTGCTGGGCTACCCCGGCTACCGCGACCTGCGGCTGGCGCTGGCCGCGCTCGCCGCCCAGCAGGCCACCGGAGCGCCGCCCGCCGTCACCGCCGACATCGCCGTCGACGACCCGCTCGCCGACGTGGTCACCAAGCTGGCCATGGAGGAGCAGCAGACCCTCGCCGACACCGCCGCCCAGCTCGACATGGGCCAACTGGAGGCCGCCGTCGCCGCGTTGGCCGCCGCCCGGCGGACCGACGTCTACGGGATAGCCGCGTCCGCGCTGGTCGGCCAGGACCTGGCGCAGAAGCTGCTGCGGATCGGCCTGATCGCGCACGCGCACGCCGACCCGCACCTGGCGGTCACCAACGCCGTCCAGCTCAAGCCGGGCGATGTGGCGCTGGCCATCACGCACTCGGGCAGTACGCACGACGTCATCGAGCCGCTGCGGGCCGCGTTCGACCGGGGGGCGACGACCATCGCCATCACCGGCCGGGCGGACGGCGCGGTCACGCAGTACGCCGATCTGGTCCTGACCACGTCCACCTCCCGCGAGAGCGAGCTGCGGCCCGCCGCGATGTCCAGTCGTACGAGCCAGCTCCTCGTCGTCGACTGTCTGTTCATCGGCGTCGCGCAGCGCACCTACGAGACCGCGGCCCCGGCGCTGTCCGCCTCGTACGAAGCGCTCGCGCACCGGCACAGTCCCCGTTCGGGCCGCGCCTGACGGCCGGTCCGTACCACTCCACGACCCCCACAGCAGAAGGATGAACGAGCCGCATATGTCGCACTACACCGAGCTGCGCCGCGAGCTGGAGACCCTCACCACCGAGGCGTTCCGGCCCGAGCTCGCCGAGATCGACCGGATGCCCACCCTGGAGATCGCGCGGACCATGAACGGTGAGGACGCCACCGTTCCGGCCGCGGTCGCCGGGCAGTTGCCCGTGATCGCCGCCGCCATCGACGGGATCGCCGCCCGGATGGAACGCGGCGGACGGCTGATCTACGCGGGCGCCGGTACGGCGGGCAGGCTCGGCGTGCTCGACGCGAGCGAGTGCCCGCCGACCTTCAACACCACGCCGGGACGCGAGGTGCTCGGACTGATCGCGGGCGGCCCGTCCGCGATGATCACCTCCATCGAGGGCGCGGAGGACAGCAAGGAGCTGGCCGCCGCCGACCTCGCCGCGCTCGGACTGACCCCGGCCGACAGCGTCGTCGGCGTCTCCGCCTCCGGGCGCACTCCCTACGCGGTCGGCGCGGTGGAGTACGCGCGCGCCGCGGGGGCGCTCACCGTGGGCCTGTCCTGCAACGCGGACTCGCCGCTCGCGGCGGCGGCCGACCACGGCATCGAGGTCGTCGTCGGGCCCGAACTGATCGCCGGTTCCACCCGGTTGAAGTCCGGCACCGCGCAGAAGCTCGTGCTCAACATGCTCTCGACCATCACGATGATCCGGCTCGGCAAGACGTACGGGAACCTCATGGTCGACGTGCGGGCCTCCAACGAGAAGCTGCGGGCGCGCTCGCGGCGGATCGTCGCGCTGGCCACCGGCGCGGACGAGGAGGCGATCGAGGACGCGCTGACCGCCACCGACGGCGAGGTCAAGCACGCCATCTTGACGCTGCTCGCCCATGTGGACGCGGCCACGGCGGCCCGGCTGCTGACGGAGTCGGGCGGCCACCTGCGGCAGGCGCTGGAGGCCGCGCCGAAGTAGCCGCGCGGGAGCGGGAGTTCACTGACGCTTGGCGGACTCGGCCGCCATCAGCACCGAAGCCAGCCATTCGCCGTCGAAGAGGGTGGCGTCCGCCAGACGGTGGGCGCCGCCGTACGCGTTGAGCATCGTCTTGGCGGCGCGCAGCGCGGCCGGGGAGCGGCGGAGCATCGGCCGCGCCCACTGGTCGACGGCGGCGTCCAACTCGGCCTCGGGCACGGCCTTGTGGAGGACGGACAGCTCGACGGCCCTGGCCGCGCCGAACGCCTCGCCGGTGAGGACGAGTTCGCGGATACGGGCGGCGCCCACCTCGTTGAGCAGCCGGGGCAGGATGCCGCCCCAGGCGGGCGGCAGGCCCAACGCCAGCTCGGGCAGCCGGAACCGGCTGGTGTCGGCGCCGACCCGCAGGTCGCAGAACATCGCGAGCGCCACGCCCGCGCCGATCACGTCGCCGTGCACCCGCGCGACGGTGACGGCGCCGAGCGTGGCGAGCGCCTCGCACACCTGCCGCGCCTTGTTGCCCATGGTGCGCAGGCCGGACCCCGTGGGGTCGGCGGCCAGCGACTCGGCGAATTCCGCGCGGTCGCCGCCGAGGCAGAAGTGCTCGCCGGCGCCGGAGAGTTCGAGCACCCGTATGCCGGGGTGGTCCTGCACCGAGCGCAGCACGGCCAGCAGTTCCTCCAGGACCGGGCCGGTGACGGCGTTCCCGGTCTCCGGGGTGTTCAGCCGTACGCGCAGCAGCGCTCCTTCCTGGCTGACGCGCAGGACCTTGAAGTAGTTCATCATGCTGTCGTTCGCCACCGGTTCTCTCGGACGGTCGTGCCGTGTACGGCCTACAGGTCTCTGGGGCCCGCCTGTTCGGGTACGCGGGCGGACGCGGAGTCGGACACCGTCAGTGTCGTCATCCGCCGGAAGGCGACCCTCGGCGCCCACTGGGGGTCGCGGTGGACGCTCAGTCCCGGCAGCTTCCTGAGCAGCGCGGTCAGCAGCGCGGTGGCCTCCATCCTGGCCAGCGGGGCGCCGACGCAGTAGTGGATGCCGCCGCCGAAGCTGAGGTGGCCGACCTTGCGGCGGATGTCGAAGATGTGCGGGTCGGCGTACTGCGCGGGGTCGTGGTTGGCGGCGGCGAGCATCAGGTGGACGGTCTCGTCCTTGGGCACGTCGATGCCCGCGAGCGTCATGTCGTCGCCCGCGACCCGCGTCACGACGTGTATCGGCGGGTCGTAGCGCAGCACCTCCTCGACCGCGCCGGGGATGTCCTGCGGGTGGGCGCGCAGCCAGCCCATCTGGCGGGGGTGCTCGGCGATCAGCCACGCCATGGTGGACAGCAGGTTGGAGGTGGTCTCCAGGGCGGCGAGCACCACCAGGAGCGCGAGGTAGTAGACGGCCTCGTCTGCGCGGTCACGGTCAGGCTCCAGTTCGTCCCAGGTGCGCAGCCACTGCGAGACCGGGTCGTCCCCCGGCGACCTGCGCCTTTCGCGCACCAGCGCGGCGAAGTACTGGTGCAGTGTCACGGTGGCTTCGTCGGAGATCGCGAGCTGGCTCGGGGTGGGCAGCAGCTCCTGGGTGAACACCTGGGCGTGGGTCAAGTCCCGCAAAAGAGGGAAGTCAGCGGGAGGCAAACCCATCCACTCCCCTATCGTGCGCACCGGCAGCTCCTCGCTCACCAGTGACACAAAATCAGCCACTCCGTCACGCAGGTGTTCCGCGAGCCGGCCGACCAGACGATCCGTTGTCTTTTCCACCGATATCCGAATGTCACCGAGCGCCCTCCGGTCGAACATATTTCCGACCGAGCGGCGCATCATTGTGTGATGCGGTGGATTGAGCCGGACCAGAGTCTGGCCGATCTGCCGTGAGGAAGGCGCGCTCCAGCGCGTTCCCTGGCCTTGCCTGGCGGCCCATTCGTTGTCGGTCACACGCCAGGCCCGGTCCCTCAGCACCTGGTCGCTGAGGCCGAACGACGTGATCAGGTGGCCACCCCAGGGCGCCGGGACGACATCCCCCATCGAGCGAAGCTCGTCGTAAAGAGGCAGCGGACTTTCCTGTCCGCCGGGCTTACGGAGTCGGGAAAAAAGTGATACAACTCTTCGCCGGTCGGTGGGGGCGACCGAATACGGTGTGACCATGGCGGCAATTCTCCTTGGTCCTCAATGCCAGGCCGGATTGACCTGTCGTGCATACCCCGGGCATGAGATGCGTATCCGATCGGACACTGCTCGTAATTGTGTCAAGCGTCACACCGTCAGCGATGATTTCCGGTCAGGTGCGTTCATTATCGAAACCGGCCGACCGTAAAGCCACGGTCGGCCGGTTTTCGACTTGTGCGCCGGCGCGATTTACGCCTTACGCCTTGAGCCAGTTGAGGAACGAGCTCCAGCGGCTGGCCGCCTTCGGCTTGCCCTGCGCGTGCTCGGCCGGGGTCGGGGCCGCCTGGTTCTCCTGCGCGCGGACCGGCTGCCGCGCCGGGGTGAACCGGGCGGGCAGCGAGGTGAGCGCGCGGTGGAAGGGGCCCGGACGCCAGGTCAGGCTCTCCACCGGCACCGCCAGGTCGATGTCCGGCAGCGTGTTGAGTAGCTTCTCGATGGCCCGCAGCGAGATCAGCGTGGCCGGGTCCTTGGCCGGGCAGACATGCGGACCCGCGCCCCAGCCCAGGTGCGCCCGCTTGCTCATCGTCTGGCCGCCGCCGCCCAGGCTCGGGTCGGTGTTGGCCGCCGCGTAACTGATCACCACGGGGTCGCCCGCCCGCAGCGTGATCCCGGCGAGGTCCACGTCGTGCACCGGGTAGTGCACGCCGTAGTTGGCCATCGGCGGGTAGTTCCACAGCACGTCGTTGAGCGCGTCCTCGACCAGCAGGCCCGCCATGTGCTGGCTGTCGGCGTACTTGTCGTCGGACAGCAGCAGCCGCAGCGCGCTGGAGATCATGTTCTGCACCGGCTCGGTACCCGCGGCGATCATCGGGAAGAGCTGGTGGATCATCTCCTCGGTGGTCAGCGCGGAGCGGTGCTGCATCATCCAGGAGGTGATGTCCTCGCCCGGCGTGGTCCGCTTCAGCTCGACCAGTTCGACCAGCGCCCCGGTCAGCACCTCCAGCGACTTCTCGACATCGATGCCGTCGAAGATGCCGGAGATCCCGAACACCAGCCGGTTGCCGATGTCCTCGGTGCAGCCGAACAGGTCGTTGAAGACCAGCAGCGGCACCTGCTGCGCGTAGTCGGCGACCAGGTCGGCCCGCCCCTTGGCGCTGAACTGGCTGATCAGATACGAGGCGACCTGGTCGACGTGCCGGCTCAGCCGGTGCGAGTCGACCATGGCCAGGCTGTCGGTCGCCGCCTGCCGCAGCCGCATGTGCTCGGCGCCGTCGGAGAACAGCAGATTCGGCCGGTAGGCCATCATCCCCATCACCGGGCTGTCCGCCGGTATCTGACCCTCGTTCATCGCGCGCCAGCGGCGCGAGTCGCGGGCGAAGACGCCCGGGTTCTGGAGGACCCGCAGCGCCTCGGTGTAGTCCGTGACGAGTTCGGCCTCCACGCCCGGCGCCAGCTCCACCGGAGCGCTCGGGCCGAACTGCCGCATGTAGGAGTAGAACGCCTCCGGAGCGGCGGCGAACTCCGGGCCGTACAGCGGCACGCTCTGGCCGCTGTCGTGCGCGGGGCAGCCGGGCGGCGGGGCCTGGAAGTCCGGAGGGGTCTGCATGCCTGTGCTCCTCGTTGAAATACCTGAGCTGCCTGAACTGCCTGCGGTGCCCTACGAGTGCCGGGAGGGCACTAGTTGAGGCGAGATTGCAAATACTCCACCAGAGCGATCAGTGAGCCCGCCGATGACCGCTCGTCGCGTGCGTCGCACGAGACCACGGGGGTCTCGGGAAGCAGATCCAGCGCCTCGCGCACCTCTTCGAGCGAGTGCGGGGGCGCACTGTCGAAGCGGTTCACGGCGATGGCGTACGGCAGACCGTGCCGCTCCACGAGGTCCATCACGGGGAAGGACTCCTGGAGCCGCTGCGGGTCGACCAGCACGAGCGCGCCGAGCGCGCCGCGCGAGAGGTCCTCCCACAGCCGCACGAACCGCTGCTGGCCCGGCGTACCGAACATGTACAGCACCAGTTCGTCGCTGAGGGTCAGCCGGCCGAAGTCCATCGCGACCGTGGTGGTGGTCTTGTTGGGCGCGCCCCTGAGGTCGTCGATGTCCGCGCTGGCCTGCGTCATCACTTCCTCGGTGCGCAGCGGCGGGATCTCCGACATGGTGCCGATGAACGTCGTCTTGCCCACGGCGAAGTGCCCGACCACGAGGATCTTGGCGACCGTCCGTACCGAACTGGGCAGATAGACGTTGTCGCGCGGCGTCTGGGGAGCACTGTCCCTATCCGAAGCGAGCCCGGAGCCCATGCAGCACCTCCTCCAGCAGTTCCCTCTCGACCAACTGCGCGCGGGGAACGGGTGCCCGCGCGAGCAGATACCCCTCCTCCACCAGATCCGACAGAAGGATCTTGACCACGCCCATCGGCAGCCCGGTGTGCGCGGCGATCTCCGCGACCGCGAGATAACCGCCGGAGCACAGTTCCATCACCCGCAGCTTCTCGGGATCAAGGACCCTTGTCCGGGGCGCGTTCTCGGATACGGCGACCAGTGTGATCATCGTGAAGCCGCCGTCGACCGGAAGCTCGCGGCCGTTGGTGATCACATACGGACGTACTAATTCAGTGGCTTCTAACTCCAGCTCCGGTTCGCCCGTCAATTGACGTCAGCGTTCTCGCGAGGAGGTGTGGTCAGCACCTTGCCGAGCTGGCCGACGAGCTGCTGCATCCGGAAGGTGATCTCCGCGAGGTCCGCGTCCGGGGACGCGGAGACCGCGAGATAGGCCCCTTCACCTGCCGAGATGAGGAAGACCCAGCCGTGGTCGAACTCCACCAGGGTCTGCCGCCACTCCTGGCGGGCGTCGTCGCCGCCGACGAAGTCGGACACCGTACGGCTCAGCGACTGCATGCCGCTCATCGCCGCCGCGACGGTGTCGGCGTGGTCCCTGCCGACCTCGTTGGAGCGGGCCATCAGCAGGCCGTCGGCCGACACCAGGATCGCGTGCCGGGCCTCGGGCACCTCAAGGGCGCTGTCGAGCATCCACGACAGATCTCTTCCGGTCATTGGGCTCATTGGGCGTCCTGCCCTTCGCTGCTCGCGCCGATGGAACGGCGGCCGGACTGAGTGCCCCGCTGGAACGCGCCCATGCGGGAGGCGACTTCGTGGCTGTCGCGCACCGGCTCGGGCGCCCGCTCGGCTCTGTCACCGGCTCTGTCACCGGTTCTGTCACCGGCTCTGTCGTCGGACCGCTCCTCGGCTGTGGGCACGATCGAGATCGGGTGCCGGAAGCGCCGCCGCTTGGGCAGGCCGCCGAAGGTGGTGGCGGGCACCACCGGCTCGGGCGCGCTCTGCTCCACCGGCTCGGACGCTTCACCCACGACGGGAGTCTCCTCGGGCTCGATGGTGGTGGTGAGGAGTTCGTCGGGGAGCAGCAGTACGGCGCGCACTCCGCCGTACGGCGAGGTGGAATCCACCGAGACGCTGAATCCGTAACGGTTGGCGAGTACGCCGATCACCGCGAAACCGAATTGCGGCGGATTTCCGAGGCCGGAAACACCCGGAGTGCTCTGGCCGGTGAGGAGTTCTCCCGCCAGCGTCTTCTCTTCGTCGCTCATGCCGACACCCGCGTCGTCGACGACGATGCAGACGCCCTTGGGCACGGGCTGGATATTGATTTCGATGGACGTTTCAGGGGCCGAATAACTCGTGGCGTTGTCGAGCAGTTCGGAAAGGGCGAGCGCGACCGGTTCGACCGCGCGGCTCACCACCGCGAAATTGCTCTGCGAACGGATTTCCACGCGCGTGAAATGCCGGATGCGGCCCTTGGCGCTGCGGACCACGTCGTAGACGGACGCCGCGTTCTTGCGGCGGCCGAGCCAGCCGTCGCAGAGCACGGCTATGGACTGGGCGCGCCGGGTGAACTGCGCGTTGCCGTGGTCCACGTCCAACAGGCCCTGGAGCGCCGCGTGCTCGCCGTTCTCGCGCTGGAGCTTGGCGATGGCGACCTGCTGCTCGCCCGCCAGACCCTGAAGGGTCCGCATGGCGGCCTTGAGCACGCTCTTGGTGCCCTCCTCGGCCCGGCGTCTGGCCTCATCCACGATCTGCTCGCGGCCGACTTCGAGGGAGGCGCGGCGCGCCGACTGCTCGGCGAGCGCGGCACGGAGCTTCGCATTAGTTTTCCGGCTGAGCGCAATCGCGGTCGCGGCGACAGGAGTACCTGCGATCAGGCCCCAAAGTGCTGGATCATGTAAGTAGGACGTCATGAGGCTCTCTTCAGGCGAGGGGCCGCCATTTGCGGAATCTCTTTCAAATCCGAACAAAAATGCGGAACACTTGCGCATGACACTTGCCAAGCAATGAGAGCCTAGCAGCAGGTTTGACCCCGGTACCCCCCGTACTTGCGCTGCTACCGGCATCTGACGGTAATTCAAAATTGCCCCGTTTTGGGACAGTCTCGGTGAATTGTTCCGAACAATGCGGCGCACACAAAGACGGCACCCCCCGGGTGACCGGGGGGTGCCGTCGTGCGGTCCTGCTGATCCGGGCTCGCGCCCCGTGGATCAGAAGTCCATGTCACCGCCGGGCATGCCGCCCGGAGCGCCGCCGGGGGCGGCCTTCTCCGGCTTGTCGGCGATGACGGCCTCGGTGGTGAGGAACAGCGCGGCGATGGAGGCCGCGTTCTGGAGCGCGGAGCGCGTGACCTTCGCCGGGTCGATGATGCCCTCGGCGATCATGTCGACGTACTCACCGGTCGCGGCGTTGAGGCCGTGGCCGACGGGCAGGTTGCGCACCTTCTCGACGATGACGCCGCCTTCGAGACCACCGTTGACGGCGATCTGCTTCAGCGGGGCCTCCAGCGCGAGCTTCACGGCGTTGGCACCGGTCGCCTCGTCGCCTTCGAGCTCCAGCTTCTCGAAGACCGCGGTCGCCTGGAGCAGGGCCACGCCGCCACCGGCGACGATGCCCTCTTCCACGGCGGCCTTCGCGTTGCGCACCGCGTCCTCGATGCGGTGCTTGCGCTCCTTGAGCTCGACCTCGGTGGCGGCGCCGGCCTTGATGACGGCCACGCCGCCGGCCAGCTTCGCCAGGCGCTCCTGGAGCTTCTCGCGGTCGTAGTCCGAGTCGCTGTTGTCGATCTCGGCGCGGATCTGGTTGACCCGCCCGGCGACCTGGTCGCTGTCACCGGCACCGTCGACGATGGTGGTCTCGTCCTTGGTGATGACGACGGTACGGGCGCGGCCGAGCAGGTCCAGGCCCGCGTTCTCCAGCTTGAGGCCGACCTCTTCGGAGATGACGGTGCCACCGGTGAGGATGGCGATGTCGCCGAGCATGGCCTTGCGACGGTCACCGAAGCCGGGCGCCTTGACGGCGACGGACTTGAAGGTGCCGCGGATCTTGTTGACCACCAGGGTGGACAGGGCCTCGCCCTCGACGTCCTCGGCGATGATCAGCAGCGGCTTGCCGGACTGCATGACCTTCTCCAGCAGCGGGAGCAGGTCCTTCACCGAGGAGATCTTGGAGTTGACGATCAGGATGTACGGGTCGTCGAGCGACGCCTCCATACGCTCCAGGTCGGTCGCGAAGTAGGCGGAGATGAAGCCCTTGTCGAAGCGCATGCCCTCGGTGAGCTCGAGCTCGAGCCCGAAGGTCTGCGACTCCTCGACGGTGATGACGCCTTCCTTGCCGACCTTGTCCATGGCCTCGGCGATCAGCTCGCCGATCTGGGTGTCGGCGGCGGAGATGGAGGCGGTCGAAGCGATCTGCTCCTTGGTCTCCACGTCCTTGGCCTGCTCCAGCAGAGCGGCGGAGACGGCCTCGACGGCCTTCTCGATGCCGCGCTTGAGGGCCATCGGGTTGGCGCCGGCCGCGACGTTGCGCAGACCTTCCTTGACCAGGGCCTGGGCCAGGACGGTCGCGGTGGTGGTGCCGTCACCCGCGACGTCGTCGGTCTTCTTCGCGACCTCCTTGACCAGCTCCGCGCCGATCTTCTCGTACGGGTCCTCGAGCTCGATCTCCTTGGCGATGGACACACCATCGTTGGTGATCGTGGGGGCGCCCCACTTCTTCTCGAGGACGACGTTGCGGCCCTTCGGGCCGAGGGTGACCTTGACGGCGTCGGCGAGCTGGTTCATCCCGCGCTCGAGACCGCGCCGTGCCTCCTCGTCGAACGCGATGATCTTTGCCATGTGAAGTGTCCTCCGCGGACTGGGGTTCCCCCACCGGAGCAGGGGGCGACGGCTCGGACCGTGTGGTGCCCGCGACGGACGGCCGACCTGGTCGCCGGTTCCTTCCCGGCGGCCTGGCGGGCCTCACCGACCCGGTCCTTCAGCACTCTCACTAGGAGAGTGCTAACGCCAATGATTAGCACTCGACCCCATCGAGTGCAAGCGCCTGTGGACAACTCCGGTGGCCGGCCAGGGACGCACGAAGGGCCCGTCCCCCAAAGAGGTACGGACCCTTGGTGCGTGAGTGCGTCGCGTCGGTCGCCGAGCGCGCCGGGCCGTCAGGCGGTGGCCAGCCGGACCATGTCCGCCTGCGGCCCCTTCTGACCCTGCGAGATCTCGAACTCGACCCGCTGGCCTTCTTCGAGGGTGCGGTAACCGTCCATCTGAATCGCGCTGTAGTGGACGAAGACATCCGCACCACCGTCGACCGCGATGAAGCCGTAGCCCTTCTCCGCGTTGAACCACTTGACGGTGCCCTGAGCCATTCCTAACTCCCCTATTACTGGCCCTGTCGCGGCCCCGCACTCCGCGGGTCCGGGTCAGACCTCACCGCCGGGGAAGCCGTTGCCTGAGCGACAGGGGATCCCTGGTGGTGTGCGCCGGAACGCGTCGACCGCGGCTGAATGTATCTGCACGGATGCCCTCTGCAACAGGTCAATCGGACGAGAATTCGGGGAGCGACCGATCGGAAATACACCAGAAAAGGGCGCTATGGCAGGGCATCTCGGACCGGACATACGCCGCGCATGCGACAATCCACGCGTGAATTTGGCGATAAATCGCCGCACCGACCGTTCACGGCGGCAACTTGCCCCTGGCAACAGTACAACCCTTCAACTACCGCTTCGGACACGGCCGTTCGGCCCGGTCCGCCCCCCGGACAGCACTGTGCCCCATCCACCGCAAAAGGGTGAACGGGGCACAAAACGGCAGGTGTAACCAGGCCGTTACGGGAAGTTGATCAGCCGCCCGCTACCGCCGGAATGATCGAAACGCTCGCACCGTCGGGGACAGCGGTGGCGAGACCGTCGGAAAAGCGAACATCGTCGTCGTTGACATAGACGTTCACGAAACGACGGAGTTTTCCGGTGTCGTCGAGAACGCGCGCCGAAATGCCCGCGTGATTCTTCTCCAGCGAGTCGATCACCTCGGCCAGCGTGCCGCCCTCGGCCGGAACCTCGGCCTGGCCGCCGGTGTAGGTGCGGAGAATGGTGGGGATACGAACAGAAGCACTCATGCGAGGCCAGCCTCTCGGAACGCGTCAAGGGTCGGACGGATGGTGGCGGTCGGGCCGGTGGTCGGTGCCACCGCGTCCAGGGTCTTCAGTCCGTCGCCGGTGTTGAGGACGACGGTCTCGGCGGCCGGGTCGAGCTGCCCGGTCTCGATCAGCTTCTTCAGCACCCCCACGGTCACCCCGCCCGCGGTCTCCGCGAAGATCCCCTCGGTGCGCGCGAGCAGCTTGATCGCGTCCACGACCTGCTCGTCGTTCACGTCCTCGATCGCGCCGCCGGTCCGCCGGGCGATGTCCAGCACGTACGGACCGTCCGCCGGGTTGCCGATCGCCAGCGACTTGGCGATGGTGTCCGGCTTCACCGGCCGCACCACGTCGTGCCCCGCCTTGAACGCCGCCGAGACCGGCGAGCAGCCCTCGGCCTGCGCGCCGTAGATCTTGTACGGCCTGTCCTCGACCAGGCCGAGCTTGATCAGCTCGCGCAGGCCCTTGTCGATCTTGGTGAGCTGGGAGCCGGACGCGATCGGGATCACCAGGTTGTCGGGGATGCGCCAGCCGAGCTGTTCGCAGATCTCGTACGCCAGGGTCTTGGAGCCCTCGCCGTAGTAGGGGCGCAGATTGACGTTGACGAAGCCCCAGCCCTCGCCGATCGGGTCGCCGATCAGCTCGGAGCAGAAGCGGTTCACATCGTCGTACGAGCCCTCGATGCCGACCAGTTCGCCGCCGTAGACCGCGGCCATGACGACCTTGCCCTGCTCCAGGTCGTGCGGGATGAACACGCAGGAGCGGAAACCGGCGCGCGCGGCGGCGGCGCCGACGGCGCCCGCGAGGTTGCCGGTGGAGGAGCAGGAGAGCGTGGTGAGGCCGAAGGTGCGGGCGGCCTCCAGGGCGATGGCGACGACGCGGTCCTTGAAGGAGTGCGTCGGGTTGCCGGAGTCGTCCTTGATGTGCAGGCCGCCGGTGATGCCCAGTTCACGGGCGAGGTTGTCGGCCTTGACGAGCTTGGTCCAGCCCGGGTGGAGGTTGGGCTTCTCGGTGACGTCGGCGGGGACCGGTAGCAGCGGCGCGTACCGCCAGATGCTGGTGGGTCCCGCCTCGATCCGCTTGCGCAGCGACTCGGGGTCGCCGAGCGGCAGGTCGTAGGCGACTTCGAGGGGCCCGAAACACTCCTCGCAGGCGAAGACCGGACTCAGCGGGAAGCGGGTGCCGCACTCCCGGCAGGACAGCGCTGCGGCCGGTCCGAAGGGGGGAGTGGTGGTGCTGTCGTGGGTGCCGGCGATGGTCTGCACAGCCATGATGGCGAGGCCCTTTCTCCTCATCTTCCTTGTGACGTACGTCGCCACAAGACGGAATTGGCACCTTCCCCGCCGTATGACCTCACGGTCGGCTGGGTGGTTGCCGGGGCTTCAACGGGCCGTTCCCTCTGCCCCTCTGGATGAGCGGTATGGCGTCTGCCCGCCAGTGCTGACGGCGGCGACGCGTTTGTCCCGCGCTAGGACCCCCGGCATGCGGCGGTCATACGCGTTGTTCAAGACTGTAACCGACAAGCGTGACAGTTGAGATAGTCGTCCGAACGGCGAGATGGCCGCTGGGGCGGCCGTCCGACGGGTTTCCGACCGGCTTCCAGCGTACGAAAAGGGGACGCGACCGTGCTCGATGAGGTGGAGCGGTGGCTGGAGCGGCGGTCCTGGTCCGCCGCCGACCGGCCGCTCGACCTGCTGCTCGCCGCGAAGCGGGCCGCGGGGCGGCGGGGCACGGTCAGCGTGGTGCTGCCCGCGCTCGACGAGGAGGCGACGGTCGGCGAGATCGTCGCGGCGATCCGCCGCGACCTGATGACCGACGAGGCGCCGCTGGTCGACGAGCTGGTCGTGGTCGACTCCGGCTCCCGCGACCGTACGGCGCAGGTCGCGGCGCGGGCCGGGGCCCGGGTGGTGCAGCGCGACGCGATCCTGCCGCGGCTGCCCGCGCTGCCCGGCAAGGGCGAGGTGCTGTGGCGGTCGCTGCTGGTCACCAGCGGCGAGATCGTCTGTTTCGTGGACGCCGACCTGCGCTCGTTCGACTCGCGCTTCGTGTCGGGGATCGTCGGGCCGCTGCTCACCGAGCCGGACGTGGAACTGGTCAAGGCCATGTACGACCGGCCGCTGGAGACCGGCGGCGCGGTGGTGCCGGCGGGCGGCGGCCGGGTCACCGAGCTGGTCGCCCGGCCGCTGCTCAATCTGCACTGGCCACGGCTGGCGGGCTTCGTCCAGCCGCTCGGCGGGGAGTACGCGGCGCGGCGCTCGCTGCTGGAGCGGCTGCCGTTCCCGGTCGGGTACGGCGTGGAGCTGGGCATGCTCATCGACGCCTTGTCCCTGGCGGGGCTCGACGCGCTCGGGCAGGTGGACGTGGGCGTCCGGCACCACCGGCATCAGGACGGGCAGGCGCTCGGGCGGATGTCGGCCGCCATCTATCGCACGGCGAGCCTGCGGCTGTCCCGGGCGCCCCTGGTCCGCCCCCGCCTCACCCAATTCCACCGGGACCCCTCCGGGGGGTTCACCCCGCTCACCCACCCCGTCGACGTCGACGAACGCCCGCCCATGACCCACATCCCCGAATACCTCGCCCGCCGAGCCGCCTGACGGCTCCCGCCAGGGCCGCGGCGTCTTTCGTCAGGGGCCAGCCACACCACCCGCCCCGGCGGGGCACATCAGCTGTCCCCGGACCACCCGCCGGCGGGGGCTTGTCGCGCAGTTCCCCGCGCCCCTGAAAAGCCACGCCCTGCGCAGGGCGAACGCACGGGGGCCGCGGGGCTGACCGGCGCGATCTCCTGCGCAGGAGGAGGGTCCGGGACGTTTGGGGCGGAGTCCACGCGGCTAGGCTGGCGGCATGGTCGAAACGCGTGCGGCACGGATTCTGGTCGCTTCGAACCGGGGGCCGGTTTCGTATGCGCTGGGGGACGACGGGGAGCTGAGCAGCAGACGCGGCGGCGGCGGCCTGGTCTCGGGGCTGAGCGCGATCGGGCCCGAGGCGGACGCGGTGTGGGTGTGCGCGGCCCTGGGCGAGGGCGACCGGGAGGCGGTACGGCGCGGGGTCGGCGAGCCGGGCGCGCGGATGATCGCGGTCGAGGAGAGCGTCTTCGAGGCCGCGTACAACGACATCGCCAACTCGGTGCTGTGGTTCGTCCACCACCTGCTCTACCAGACGCCGTTCGAGCCGCTCTTCGACGAGGACTTCCGCGGCCAGTGGGCGGCGTACGAGGCGTACAACGAGGCGTTCGCCGAGGCGCTGGCGCAGGAGGCGGCGGACGGCGCGCACGTCCTGGTGCAGGACTACCACCTGTCGCTGGTCCCGGCGCTGCTCCGGGCCCGCCGCCCCGACCTGCGGATCGGCCACTTCACGCACACCCCGTGGGCGCCGCCGGACTACTTCCGGCTGCTGCCCGACGACATCGCCGCCGAACTGCTCGAAGGCATCCTCGGCGCGGACCGCGCCGCGTTCCTGACCCGCCGCTGGGCCGACGCCTTCGCCGCGTGCTGCGTCAGCGTGCTGGGCGCCACACTCTCCGACGACGGCCGGGCCGTCACCCACCGCGGCCGTACGACCCGGCTCGGCGTGCACGGCCTCGGCGCCGACGGCGATTTCCTGCGCGAGCGCTCGCACCGCCCGGACGTCGCCGAGCGCATCACCCGGCTGCGGTCCGAGACGGGGCAGGACCGCAAGCTGATCGTGCGCGTGGACCGTACCGAGCTGTCCAAGAACATCGTGCGCGGCCTGCTCGCCTACCGGCAGCTCCTCCAGGAGCACCCCGAATGGCTCAGCCGGGTCGTCCACGTCGCCTTCGCCTACCCCTCCCGGCAGGACCTCGCGGTCTACCGCGAGTACACCGAGGGGGTCGCCCGGCTGGCCGAGGAGATCAACGCCGAATTCGGCACGCCCGACTGGCAGCCGGTCCTGCTCAAGGTCGACGACGACTTCGCCCGCTCCCTGGCCGCCTACCGGCTCGCCGACGTGGCCCTGGTCAACCCGATCAGGGACGGCATGAATCTCGTCGCCAAGGAGGTCCCCGTCGTCTCCGACAACGGGGTGGCCCTGGTGCTGTCCCGTGAGGCGGGCGCCTTCGCCGAACTGGGCGACGACGCGATCGTCGTCAACCCGTACGACATCCGCGCGACCGCCGCCGCCCTGCACACGGCCCTCACCCTCCCGGAGGCGGACCGCGCCGAGCGCACCAAGCGCCTCGCCGACGCGGCCACCGCGCTCCCCCCGTCCCGCTGGTTCCTGGACCAACTGCACGCCCTGGACGACTGAGGCCGCCGGCGTACCCGGGTCAGAACAGCGAGTCGCCCTCGTCCTTGCGGTTCTGCGAGCCCTGGTCGGTGAGCGCGCCGCCGCTCCTCCCCGAGTAGAGCCGGATCTGCGCGGAGTGGGGGCCGCTGGAGGTGGCGATCAGGTCGGGGCGGCCGTCGCCGGTGAAGTCGCCCGCGCCGATCAGGGTCGGGAAGGCGTTCCAGCCGCCCGTGCCGATCATCTTGCGGGTGCCGAGCGCGCCCTTGCCGTTGCCCGGATAGAGCCACAGTCGGCCCGAGGTGTCGCTCGCCACGAAGTCGGGGCGGCCGTCACCGGTCAGGTCGCCGGGGCCGACGAGGCCGAGCATGCTGTTCCAGCCGGGACCGACGAGCTTGCGGGTGCCGAAGGCGCCGTTGCCGCGGCCCGGGTACATCCACAGCTTGCCCGTCGTGTCGCGGGCCAGCAGGTCGCCCTTGCCGTCGCCGTTGAGGTCGCCCACCGCGCTGATGCTCGTCATCGAGTTCCAGCCGGGACCGACGGCCCTGCGGGCGCCGAAACCGCCGCGCCCGGTGCCGGGGTACATCCACAGCTCACCGGCCTTGTCACGGGCCAGCAGGTCCTCGGTGCCGTCACCGTTGAGGTCGCCGTGCCGGGTCAGCGCCGTCATGGAGTTCCAGCCGCCACCGACCAGCCGCCCGGTGCGGTCTCCTGGCAGCCGCCACAGCTTGCCCGAGTACGTACGGAGCAGCAGATCGGCGTTGCCGTCCCGGTCCAGGTCGCCGAAGGGCTGTGCGGGGCGCGAGAACGGGCCGTAGTCCGAACTCCAGTTGACGGGCTCCGGTTGCCCCTCGCACTGCCGGCCGGTGGGCGCCCAGCGGAACGAGCTGAGGTTCTTGTCCATGTGGCTGTTGGCATCGGAGAACTGCGAGAGGTTCAGCGAGTAGTCGCCCCTGTTGTATCCGTACACCACCACGTCGTGGACCGGGTCGGCATACCGGTACTTGTCCAGGCTGTACATGCAGAAGTAGTGGTAGCCGGTCCGGTTGTAGACCGAGGACGCCTTGTTGTCCCACGAGCCGAGGGTGGCCTGCGGCTGCGTGTACACGGCCATCGAGCCCCGGCCGTCCGACGCGTCGAAGAGGCAGAACCTGCCCTTCGGGCAGCGGTCGAAGCCGGTGGCCGCCTGGGCGGGTGTGACGGTGGCCGCGATCAGGCCCAGGACGGCGGCGGCCGTCAGCAGGGCAGCGCGAAAGGTGATCCGCATACGGATGGTCCCCCCAAGGACATCGCTCCGCACACACGCGCGGAGCGAGGACACACTAGCGACACCGGGGCACGGAGTCAGCCCAGGGCGTCCGCGAGGGCGTCCAGGAGGGAGACGACGCCCTCGGGGCCGGGGACCGGGAGGTCGGCGGCGCGGAGGACTTCGTCGGGGGTCTCGGGGGCGGCGCTGGCGACGAGCAGGCCGGGCAGGCCGTCCTCGCGCAGGGCCTGGACGGCGGCGAAGGCGGCGAGGTCGCCGAGATCGTCGCCCGCGTAGAGCACCGAGCCGGCGCCGACCTCGCGGAGGTAGGCGGCCAGGGCGACGCCCTTGTCCACGCCGGGCGGGCGCAGTTCGAGGACGAAGCGGCCGGGCTCGACCATGAGGCCGTGCCGGGCGGCGAGTTCGGCCAGCGGGCCGCGCAGCGCCTCGAAGGCGGCGTCGGGGTCCTCGGCGCGGCGGGTGTGGACGGCGACCGCGCGGCCCTTGTCCTCGACCCAGGTGCCGCGCCAGGCGCCGTTGCGGTCGAGGAAGCCGGGCAGTTCGGCGCGTACCGAGGTGACGCCGGGGTGGTCGCCGGGGGCGTGGACGGAACCGGTGGGCGCGTCCCAGCGCTCGGCGCCGTAGTGGCCGAGCACGACGAGGTGTTCGAGCCCCGCGACCCCGGCGAAGCCGCCGTAGCGTACGGCGACGCCCGCCGGGCGGCCGGTGACGACGGCGACGGCGGCGAGGTGCGGGGCGAGCCTGACGAGGGCGGGGACGGCGCCGGGGTGGGCGCGGGCCTGCTCGGGGTCGGGCACGATCGGGGCGAGGGTGCCGTCGAAGTCGAGGGCGACGACGGCGCGTTCCGGCCGCGCGAGCAGCGCCGCGAGACCTTCCTTTCCCTCGGGCGTGGTGGGGGCGAGGATGTCGGCGGAGGCCATGCAGCCGACCCTACCCGCGTCCCCCGGGCGCATGCCCGGCGTACGGTGGCACGCGCGCCCCGCGCAGGCCCTCAGCGCAGGTCGCGGCGGGCGTCGCGCTCCTTGCGCAGCCGGTTGACCGTCACCGGGTCGTGGGCGACGGCCCGGGGGTCGTCCAGCAGGGCGTTGAGGAGCTGGAAGTACGCGGTCGGGGACATGCCGAGGCGTTCACGTATCGCCCGTTCGCGCGGTCCCGGCCCAGTCCAGGTGCGGGCGGCGATGGCCAGGACGGCGATGTCGCGCGCGGAGAGCGGTTCCTCCCGTGTCATGGCGCCCCTCTCCCTCGTCGGTCAGGTCGGGCCGTCGGCGTACCCGACGGCCGTCACCGTACCGCCGCGTGCCGCCGCTTGGCCGTGTGCCGCTACTTGCCGGAGTCCGTCGTGAGCGCGAAGCGCTGGAGGTCGGACAGGACCGTCTTCGGGTCGCCGTGCACGGCCTGGCCGATGTTCTTCTTGACCTCGTCGCTGACCGGGCCCCACGAGGTCTTGTTGACCGGGTAGAACACGGAGTCGGGCAGCAGGTTCAGGAACTGGACCAGGTCCTTGTTGGCCGGATTCTTCCGCATCGCCTGGGACGCGGTGATGGTCACCGGGAGCAGCCCGTACTCGTTGAGGAACTTCAGCGAATTCTGCTCATTGAAGACGTACTGGAGGAATTTGCCGTCCGCGTCCCGGTTGCCGTTCTGCTTGAACGCCATCATCCAGTCGGCGACGCCGAGGGTGTCGCTGCTGGGGCCGCTCTGGCCGGGCAGCGGGACGACGCCGACGTCGATACCGGCGGCCTTGGCCTGGGTGAGCAGGGTGGGGTGGCCCATGACCATGCCCGCCTTGCCCGCGAGGAAGGCGGCGAAGGTGTCGCGGCGGTTGGTCTTGGCGGGGTCGGTCGGGCCGACCAGACCGGCCTGGACGAGGTTCTTCTTGACCCAGGAGAACGCCTCGACGTTGGACGCGGAGTCGAAGGTGTAGCTGCCGACGGTGTCGGTGTAGCCGCCCTGCGCGCCGAGCATCCACATCAGGGACTCGGCCTGCGCCTCCTCGGGGGCCAGCGGCAGTCCGTAGGGCACCTTCACGCCGTCGGCCTTGAGCTTGACCGCGTCGGCCTTGAGCTCGTCCCAGGTCTCGGGCGCGTGCTTGATGCCCGCGCTCTTGAAGAGCTTCTTGTTGTAGAAGAACATGCGCGAGCTGGAGACGAAGGGTATGCCGTACTGGGTGCGGTCGACGGAACCGGCGTTGACCATCGAGGGGATGAAGTCCGACTGCATGCTGATCGGGAACAGCTCGTCGGCGCTGTAGAGCTGCTTGCTGGCGGCGTAGGCCGCGTAGGAGCCGATCTGCGCGACGTCGGGGGCCTTGTTCGCCTTGACCATCTGGGCGACCTTGTCGTCCACGTGGTCCCAGTCGATGATCTCGACGTTGATCTTGATGTGCGGGTTGCGCGCCTCGAAGGAGCGCGCGAGGTCGTCCCAGTACGTCTTGGAGCTGTTGTTCGTCTTCGGGTCGCCGTAGTCGGCGGCGACGAAGTGCAGGGTGACGTCGCTGTTCAGCGGTGAACTGTTGCCGCACGCCGTAAGAGTGGTGATCGCCAGGGCCGACGTGATGCCGATCGCCGCCAAGCCGTGAAGTCGTCGCCGCTGCACCGT
This sequence comes from Streptomyces sp. CBMA29, assembly GCF_014596445.1. Taxonomy (GTDB): domain Bacteria; phylum Actinomycetota; class Actinomycetes; order Streptomycetales; family Streptomycetaceae; genus Actinacidiphila. The sequence goes on from NZ_MECL01000236.1 coordinate 26,386, forward strand.
TCCTACCGCCTTCTTGCACACTTGCTCGCGTACCGCTACGGAAGCGTCGAGTCTTCCCCACACCTTTGCCCAAGGTCTACACCATGAGTGGTATCGCTTGCGCAACGGGTCCGCGCGCGGACCCGTACCGGCGCGCGCGCCGACCCGTACCGGCGTGCGTGAGTGTCCCGTTGCTCCGCAAAACGCCGCCCGACGCGTGATCTTTCCTCGCCGAGTGGACTAGACCTTTTTAGGGGTTAGCCGCGACACTGTCCCCGTGAGACATGTCATCGCTCTCGACGTAGGCGGCACCGGAATGAAGGCCGCGCTGATCGGCGCGGACGGAACGCTCCTGCACCAGGCGCGCTGTCCGACCGGCAGGGAACGCGGCCCCGACGCCGTGGTCGCCGCGATCCTCGACTTCGCGGCCGAACTGCGCGACCACGGCGTGCGCGAGTACGGCGAGCCCGCCGCCGCGGCCGGGGTCGCGGTGCCCGGCATCGTCGACGACGTCAACGGGATCGCCGTCTACGCCGCCAACCTGCGCTGGAAGGACGTCCCGCTGCGGGCGTTGATGTCCGAGCGTCTTGACGGCGTACCGGTGGCGCTCGGCCACGACGTCCGCACCGGCGGCCTCGCCGAGGGCCGGATCGGCGCGGGCAACGGCGCCGACCGCTTCCTCTTCCTCCCGCTGGGCACCGGCATCGCGGGCGCCATCGGCATCGAGGGCCGGATCGAGGCGGGCGCGCACGGCTACGCGGGCGAGATCGGGCACATCGTGGTCCGCCCCGGCGGCCCGGAGTGCGGCTGCGGGCAGCGCGGCTGTCTTGAGGCACTGGCCTCGGCGGGCGCGGTCTCCCGCGCCTGGGCCGAGGCGAGCGGCGACCCGGACGCGGACGCCGCCGACTGCGCGCGCGCCGTCGAGACCGGCGACCCGCGGGCGCTCGCGGTGTGGGGCGAGGCGATCGGCGCGCTGGCCGACGGCCTGGTCACCGGGCTCACCCTTCTGGACCCGCGCGTGCTGATCATCGGCGGCGGGCTCGCGGAGGCCGGGGACACCCTCTTCGGGCCGCTGCGGGCGGCCGTGGAGGCACGTATCACCTTCCAGAAACTCCCCCTCATCGTCCCCGCCGCGCTGGGGGACACCGCTGGATGCCTGGGCGCCGGCCTGCTCGCCTGGGATCTACTCTCCGTGGAGGTAACCGCCTGATGGCCCCCGTAACGACAACGCAGCGCACGGTGCTGGCGGGTGCCCGTGTGGTCCTGCCGTCAGGTGTGGTGGAAGGCGGCCGGCTGACCGTCGAGGGCACCCGGATCGCGGCGAACGAGGCCGACGAGCACGTCTCGACGGCCACCGTGGACCTCGCGGGCCACACCGTCGTGCCCGGCTTCGTGGACCTCCACAACCACGGCGGCGGCGGCGCGTCCTTCACCTCGGGCACCGCCGACGACATCCTCACCGGCGTGCGCACCCACCGCGCCCACGGCACGACCACGGTGGTCGCCTCGACCGTCACCAACGCGCTGGACGTCCTGGCCAAGCAGGCCGGGCTGCTGTCCGAGTTGGTGGAACAGGGCGACCTCGCCGGAATCCACTACGAGGGCCCGTTCATCTCGCCGTGCCGCAAGGGCGCGCACGACGAGGCGCTGCTGCGCGACCCCGACCCGGCCGATGTGCGCAAGCTGGTCGAGGCGGGCCGCGGCGCCGCCCGGATGGTCACCCTGGCGGCCGAACTGCCCGGCGGAATCGATTCCGTACGGCTGCTGGCCGACATGGGCGTGATCGCGGCGATCGGGCACACCGACGCCACGTACGAGCAGACGCTGGAGGCCATCGACGCGGGCGCGACCGTGGCCACCCACCTGTTCAACGCGATGCCGCCGCTCCAGCACCGCGCGCCCGGTCCGATCGCGGCGCTGCTGGAGGACGAGCGGGTGACCGTCGAGCTGATCAACGACGGTACGCATCTGCACCCGGCCATCTTGGAGCTGGCCTTCGGGAGCGCGGGCGCCGGGCGGGTCGCCTTCATCACCGACGCGATGGACGCGGCCGGTTTCGGCGACGGCCACTACGACCTGGGCCCGATGAAGGTCGAGGTGCTCGACGGGGTCGCGCGGCTGGTCGAGGGCGGCTCGATCGCCGGGTCGACGCTCACCCTGGACACCGCCTTCAAGCGGGCCGTCACGCTGGACGGGCTGCCGCTGACCGACGCCGTACGCGCCATCTCCACCAACCCGGCGCGGCTGCTCGGCCTGGACGACCGCATCGGCACGCTGGAGCCCGGCAAGGACGCGGACCTGGTGGTGCTGGACGCGGCGTACGACCTGGTGGGCGTCATGCGGAAGGGCGAGTGGGTCGTCCGGCCCGACTAGGGCTTGTCGTGGGGGCGCTCGGGCGGTGCCTTCAGGGGCGTCCGGGCAGCGCCTTCAGGGGCGTCCGGGCAGCGCCTTCGGGGGCGTCCGGGCGGTCTGTTCACCCGATTTTCGCGGATTCTCGCTAAAAGCTGCGTAACGGCGGTCGGCGCGCACTGGGCCGACCGCCGTACTTTTGTCATCATCGTCAGGTGATCATCACCGTCACGCTGAACGCAGCCCTCGATGTGACCTACCGGGTCCCGTCGCTCCGACCGCACTCCACCCACCGGGTCACCCACACCGCGGAACGCCCCGGCGGCAAGGGACTCAACGTCGCCCGCGTGCTGGCCGCGCTCGGCCGCCCCGCCGTCGTCACCGGCTTCGTCGGCGGCCCGGTCGGCGCCGAACTGCGCGAACGGCTCGCCGAGCGGGCCGCGCGGTACGACGACGGGCTGCTGACCGACGCGCTGGTGCCCATCGCGGGCACCACCCGCCGCACGGTGGGCGTCGTGGACGACACGACCGGCGACACGACGATGTTCAACGAACCGGGGCCCACGGTCACCCCGCGCGAGTGGGGCGGCTTCCTGGAGCGCTACCGCGCGCTGCTCGCCGACGGCCGCGCGAGCGCCGTGGCGCTGTGCGGCAGCCTGCCGCCGGGGCTGCCCGTGGGCGCGTACGCGGAACTGGTGCGCGAAGCGCGGGCCGCGGGGGTGTTCGTGCTGCTGGACACCAGCGGGGAGCCGCTGCGCCGCGGGCTGGCCGCGCGCCCCGACCTGATCAAGCCGAACGCGGTGGAGCTGACC
>NZ_MECL01000237.1 GCF_014596445.1 Streptomyces sp. CBMA29
ACTCCTGGCCCGCGACGACCGGCAGGACGGCGACCGCGGCCTGCGCCGGCAGGCTCCGCTCGGCGGCCGTGACGCTCTGGCCGCCGCGGGTGACCACGACGACACCGCCGGTCTCGGCCCGGTCGCCCCACGCCGAGACGGCGCGGGAGACGTCGAGGACGGCCTCGGCCGGGTCCGCGTCGGGCCCTTCCGCGTCCAGCGCGGACAGCACGACCACGGTCAGCGGCCCGTCGCCGGGCACCTGAGCGGTGTCGGGCGCGTCCGTCGGCCGTACGGTGACGGCCTCGGCGCCCGTCCCGCGCAGCCGCTCGGCCAGCGCGTCGCCGACCCCGGAGGCGTCGGCGTACAGCAGGAACCGGCCGGTGGCCGTACCCGTGCCGACGTTCCCGTCCGGGCTCCACACCCGGCTCATGACCTGTACGTGCTCCTCCGTGCCGGAGGCGGTGCCGGTACCGGTGTCTGCGGACTCCGGTGTCGCGGAGGGGAGTTCGGGCTTGGCGGCGGCGGGCGCGTCGATCCAGTAGCGGGAGCGCTGGAAGGGGTATCCGGGCAGCTTCGTGCGCAGGACGTCACGGCCGTGCTGGTAGCCGGACCAGTCGATGTCGACGCCGGTCAGCCACAGGCGGCCCACGGCCTCGGTGAGGACCGTGCCGGCCTCGCGCGGGTCGTCGTCGCCGGGCAGCGCGGGGACCAGCAGGTCCGCGTGCCCTTCGGCGAGGGCGGGGTGGGCGCCGAGGGCGCCGTCGCCGATCTCCAGCAGGGCGTGGTTCCCGGACTCCAGCAGCGCGCCGAGCGCGGTGCCGGGGTCGGCGGGCGGTCCCGTGAGGGTCGCGGTCCAGTGCGCGGGGTCGGCGGCCTCGGCCGCCGTCAGCCGGCCGCCGGTCGCGGCGGAGTACAGGACGGTTCCGGGCTCGCCCAAGGTGAGGTGCCCCGCGGCCCAGTCGGTCAGCGGCTGTCCCTCGGTCTCCGTGCGGTGGTGCAGCAGCGCGAAGGCGTCCTTGAGGGAGAAGACCCCGGCCAGGCACCCGGCGACGTACTCGCCGACGCCCTGCCCGAGGAGGGCGTCCGGCGCGATGCCCCAGGAGCGCAGGAGCGTGCCGAGCGCGTATCCGAAGGCGAAGGCGCGGTGCCCGTGCTGGTCGTGGCCGCTGGTGCGGTCGGGGGAGAGCAGTCCGGCCAGCGGCGCGCCGCCGACGGCCTGGGCCGCGGCGCGGCACTCGTCCAGCGCGGTGCGGAACGCCGGTTCCGCGTCATAGAGTTCGGCCGCCGCGGCGGGGTACGGCTCCGCGGCGCCGGTCAGCAGGAGGGCGACCGGCCGGGAGGCGGCGCCGTCGGCGCGGCCGAGGGCGGACCCGGCGCGCAGCTCGCGCGCCGCGCCGCTCAGCGAGTCGGCGACCAGGGCGCGCCGGTGGCTGAAGAGCCGGCGGCCGCTCTGGAGGGTGTAGGCGACGTCGGAGACGCCCGCGCCGACCGTGGTGTCCGCGTCGTCCATGGTGTCCAGGTGGGCGGCGAGGTTGGCGGTGGCCTCGTCGGCGGCGGCCTCGGTGCGGGCGGACCACACCAGCAGTTCGCTGCGGCGGCCCGAGCCGGTGCTGCGGGCGGCGACCGGCGGGGCCTCCTCCAGGATCACGTGGGCGTTGGTGCCGCCGATGCCGAAGGCGCTGACCCCGGCGCGGCGCGGACGGTCGCCGCGCGGCCACGGGTGCCGCTCGGTGAGGACCGTCAACCGCGCGTCGCCGGACTCCAGTTGGGGATTGGGCGCGGTGTAGTTGCGGGTCGCGGGGATCTCGCCGTGGTGCAGCGACAGGGCGGTCTTGATCAGACCGGTCACACCGGCCGCGCGGTCCAGGTGGCCGAGGTTGGTCTTGACCGAGCCGATCATGACCTCCTTGCCGTCGAACACCTGCTGGAGCGCGGCGAGTTCGGCGGCGTCGCCGAGCGCGGTGCCGGTGCCGTGCGCCTCGATGTAGTCGATGTCCTCGGGCTCAAGACCGGTGGCGGCGAGCGCCTCGGCGATCACCTCGGCCTGCCCGCTGACACCCGGCGCGGTGAAGCCGACCTTGCGGCCCGCGTCGTTGTTGACGGCCCAGCCGCGGATCACCGCGTACACCTGGTCGCCGTCGGCGAGCGCGTCGACCAGACGGCGCAGCGCGACCACGCCGACCCCGTTGCCGACCAGGCTGCCCCGGCCGGAGGCGTCGAAGGCGCGGCACTCGCCGTCGGGCGAGCTGATGCCGCCCGGCTGGTAGAGGTAGCCGGTGTCGTCGGGGACCGCGATGGCCGCGCCGCCCGCGAGCGCCAGGTCGCACTCGAAGCCGGCCAGACTGGTGGCCGCGGCGCAGACCGCGACCAGGGACGTCGAGCAGTAGCTCTGGATGCCGTACGCGGGCCCGGAAAGACCCAGCGTGTGGGCGACGCGCAGGGTCAGCGAGTCCTTGTCGTTGGCCAGGCCCACGGTCAGCTCGCCGACGCTGCGGCCGATCCCGGACGGGGCGACGTTACGCGTCAGGTAGGTGCTGATCGCGCAGCCCGCGAAGACACCGATCGAGCCGTCGAAGCTCGCCGGGTCGCAGCCCGCGTCCTCCAGCGCGTGCCAACTGTGCTCCAGGAAGAGCCGGTGCTGCGGGTCGAGGATCTGCGCCTCCTTCGGGTTGATCCCGAAGAAGTCGGCGTCGAAGCGGTCGATCCCGTCGATCACCGCGCCCGCCTTCACATACGCGGGGTCGTCGATCAGCTCGTCGGGCACGCCCGCGGCGCGCAGTTGGTCGTCGGTGAAGCGGGTGATGCCCGAGCGGCCGTCGCGGAGCGCCGACCACAGCTCCGTGGCATCGGTGGCGCCGGGGAAACGCCCGGCGAGGCCGACGATGGCGATGTCCATCGGTGACACCTCGGTGGGTATGCGCGGCATGGATCCGTCCTCCTAGTTCCGGGTGATGGAAGGCTGGGCACCGCGGGCGCGGCGCCGTCTCTCGCCCCGGGCGAGGCCGGAGTCGCGTGCTGTGGTGGTGGCGGTCCCGGCGGGACCGCCGTCGAGCGCCGCCGCGAAGGCGGCGACGGTCGGGTGCTCGAACAGGACGGCCGGGGCGATCCTGCGGTCGAGCCGCTTCTCGATGTCGGCGACCATGGACATCCCGACCAGGGAGTTGCCGCCCAGGTCGAAGAACGGGTCGTGGACGCCGATGCCGTCGATGCCGAGGTGCCGGCCCCAGCTGTCGGCGATGACCGTCTCCAACTCGGTGCGCGGGGGCGCGTATTCGGTACGCAGCAACGGCCGGGGGAAGCGCGGCCGGTCACTGTCGGCGGGGGCGCCGGCCGCGACGAGCGCGTCCAGGTCGGTCAGCGCCGCCCACTCGCGCAACCCCTCGGCCATCGGCATCCGCACCGCCAGCAGGGAGCCGCGCGCGGCGCCCGCCAGCCTGCCCAGCAGCGCGTTGCCGCCGGACTCGGAGAAGCCGTAGCGGGCGCGGTGCTCGCGGACCCGGTCGGCCAGCGCGCCGCCGGACGCCTCGGCCTGCCAGTCGTCGTGCTGCCACGGGCCCCAGGCCACGCTCAGCACCTTGGTGGTGGCCGCGGCGGCGTCGGCCAGCGCCGCGCCGTACGCGTCCAGGACGGTGTTGGCGGCGCTGTAGTCGCCCTCGCCCAGGCCGCCGAAGACGCTGACCGCCGAGGAGTACAGGACCAGCAGCTCCGGCCGGTCGGCCTCCGGGGAGCCGGGGCCGACGAGTTCGGCGAGCGGGCCCATGGCGAGCACCTTCGGCGCGAGCACCGTGCGGGCCGTGCCGGGCGTGAGGCGTACGGCCATGCCGCCCGCCGGAACACCCGCCGCGTGCAGGACGCCGGTCAGCGTTCCGAACCGCTCCCGGCAGTCGCGCAGCGCGCGCCGCAGGTCCTCCGGCACGCCGACGTCGGCGGTGAGCAGCAGCACCTCGGCGCCGGACGCCTCCAACGCGGCGATGTCGCGCAGGCTTTGGGCGGCCCGCCCCTCGGGCTCTGCGGCAGCCGCGGCGTTCAGGTCGGTCCTGCCGACCAGGGCCAGGCGCCGCGCCCCGGAGCGTACGAGTTCCCGTGCGAGCCCGAGGCCGAGACCGCGGGTGCCGCCGGTGACCAGATACGCGCCGTCGGGGCGTACGGGGAAGCCGGTCGCGCCGTCGGCCGCGGGGAGCGGCACCAGGCGCCAGTCCTTGAGCAGGCGGCGTCCCGCGCGCCAGGCGATCAGCGCGGGGGTGGCGGCCGGGTCGTCGTGCCGCCAGGGGCGGTGGCCGATCTCCTCCGCGAGGTGGGAGGCGGAGTGCTCGGCGGGCGCCGACGGGTCCAGGTCGACACCGCGCCAGGCCGTACCGGGCTGCTCGGCGTGGGCGATCCGCGCGAAGCCGTGGGCCAGCGCCCGGTCGGGCGCCGTGCAGTCGCCGCCGTGCACCTGGGCGGCGCCCGCGGTCACGGTCAGCAGCCTCACACCGCGTTCTGCCGCCGCCGAGGCGAGCGACTGGACGGTCAGCAGCAGGCTGTCGAAGCCCAGCCGGACCGCCCTGACCAGCTCGGCGTCGTCGGCGAACAGCGGGGTACGGGCCGGGTCGCGCAGGCTCCACAGGTGGGCGACGCGCAGCGGTCCCGCGGTCCCTGCCAGCGCTTCGGCGACGACCCTGCGGTAGTGCTCGGGGTCGGCCGGGTCGATGACGACCCGCCGTCCGTCGCGCCGCCAGGCGCCGCCGGGCACGACCTCGGTGACGGGTGCGCCGCAGGCCGCGGCCAGCTCGGCGAGCCGGGTCCCGACACCGTCGGCGTCGGCGAACACCACCAGGGGCGCGGCCGGTTCCGCGGCGGTCGGCGCGGGCAGGGTGACGTCCTGCTGCCAGGCGGGGGCGTAGCAGAAGTCGTCGGGCTGGACGGCGCCGCTCGTGGAACCGGTGCCGGTCGCGGCCGTGCCCGTACCTGTGCCTGTGCCCGTGCGCGGCCAGTAGCGGGTCCGCTGGAAGGGGTAGGCGGGCAGTTCCGCGAGGGCGCCGGGGCGCCCGCCGCGCAGTGACGTCCAGTCGAGGTCGGCGCCCAGTTCCCAGAGCCGGCCGAAGGTCTCCAGCAGCCGGGAGCGGCCGTCGACGGGGCCTCCCGCCGCCCACTGCGCGGGGACGGTGCCGAGCACGGTGGGGTTGGCGCCGCTGCGGTCGTTCTGTCGGAGCAGGCCGCCCAGGGTCTGGCCGGGGCCCAGCTCCACATAGCCGTCCACACCCAGGTCCGCGCACGTCCCCAGACCGTCGGCGAACCGCACCGGGCTGGTCAGGTGGTCGGCCCAGTAGCCGGGGTCGGTGGCCTGCTCGGCGGTCAGCGGCGCACCGGTGACGTTGGAGACGACCGGGACCCGCGGCTCGCGCCGGGGCACCGCGGCCACGGCCTTGGCCAACTCCGCGCGGGCCGGGGCGAGCAGCCCTGAGTGGAAGGGGTGCGCGGAGCGCAACTGCCGTGCGGCCAGGCCCTGTTCGGCCAGATGCGCGGCGGCGGCGGCCACGGCGTCGGGCGCTCCGCTGACCACCGTCATGGCCGGGCCGTTGACGGCGGCGATGTCCACCGCCGCGCCGCACGCGGCCAGTTCGGCGCGCACCCGGTCGGCGTCGGCGGCGACCGCCAGCATCCGGCCCGCGGGCGCGGCCTCGATCAGCCGGGCGCGCCGCGCCACCAGCCACAGGGCGTCGGGCAGTTCGAAGACACCGGCCAGCGTCGCGGCCACGTACTCGCCGAGGCTGTAGCCGATCAGCAGGTCGGGCGTGACGCCGTGCGCGGCCAGCAGCCGGGCCAGCGCGTACTCGACGGTGAACAGCGACAGGTGCGCGATCTCCGCGTGGCTGTCCGGGTCGTCCGCCAGATCAGGCCCGCTGCCGGGCCTGGCCAGAAAGCCCGCCCCCGCGTCGGCCGGCGCCTGCGCGGGCTCACCGAGCAGCGTGTCCCGCAGGTCGATGCCGCAGCGCTCCTCGGCGACGGCCAGGCACGTCTCGACGGCCTCGGCGAACGCCGGTTCCGTACGGTGCAGATCGCGCGCCATGCCCCGGTAGTGGTCGCCCGTGCCCGGCAGCAGATACGCCAGCTTGGGGCGGCCCTTGACCGTACGGACCCCGGTGGCCCGCGCCGCGGTCGCCAGCGCAGCGGTCGCGTCCTCGGTGTCGGCGGCCACCACCGCGCGCCTGAACTCCAGTGCCGCACGGCCGCTTTGCAGTGTGTACGCCAGGTCGTCGAGGCCGGTGCGTCCGGCGACCGCGGCCAGCGCGTCCAGCCGCGCGGCCAGCGCGCCGTCGTCGGCGGCGGAGACGGGCAGCAGTTCGGCCCTGCCGGGCGCCGGGGCGGCTTCGGCGCAATCTTCGGCGGTCTCGTCGGTCGAGGCGCCTCCCGTGGTGTCGAGAGCGGCGCGGACCGGGCCGCCGCCCGTCGCCGAACCGGTCTCGGCCGCCGCGGGCGACGGGGCCGCCAGGACGACATGGGCGTTGGTGCCGCACCAGCCGAAGGAGCTGACGCCCACGAGCTGCGGCGACGCCTCGTCGGCGGGGAGTGGGCGGGACTCGGAGGCGGGGCGGACGGCGCCCGCGGCGACGGCGGTCTCCGAGGGCTCGGTCATGTTCAGATTCGGCGGCACCGTGCGGTGCTTGACGGCGAGGACGGCCTTGATGAGACCGGCCATCCCGGCCGCGGCCTGGGTGTGGCCGATGTTGGTCTTCACCGCGCCCACGTGCAGCGGCCGTTCCTCGCTGCGACGCCCGAACACATCGGTGAGCGCGCCCAGTTCGATGGCGTCGCCGAGCTTGGTGCCGGAGCCGTGCGCCTCGACGTACGCGATGTCGTCGGGGGTCGCCCCGGCCGCGGACACCGCGCGGCGGATGACGTCGGCCTGGGCGCTGCGGCTGGGCGCGGTCAGGCCGTTGCTGCGGCCGTCCTGGTTGACGGCCGTGCCGCGGATGACCGCGTGCACCCGGTGGCCGCGCCGTACCGCGTCGGAGAGCCGCTCCAGGACGACCACCCCGGCGCCCTCGCCCAGCACATAGCCGTCGGCGCGGGCGTCGAAGGTCTTGCACAGGCCGTCGGGGGACAGCATCGAGGTGGAGCAGGCGTTGACGTACATGTCGGTGTGCATCAGGAGGAAGGCGCCGCCCGCCACCGCGAGGTCGCACTCGCCGCGGCGCAGCGCCGTACCGGCGAGGTGGACGGCCACCAGCGAGGACGAGCAGGCCGTGTCCAGGGTGAGCGCGGGGCCGCGCAGGTCGTAGTGGTAGGCGAGCCGGCCCGCGACGACGCTGGCGGAACCGCCCTGGCCGCCGTACGGGTCGTGCAGCACGCCCAGACCTTCCTCGGCCTGCTCCAGGCGCAGGTACTGGAGGACGTCGGAGAAGCCGATCATCACCCCGGTACGGCTGCCCGCCAGGCTCGGCGGCGGCGTACCGGAGTCCTCCAGCGCCTCCCAGGTCAGCTCCATGAGCAGCCGCTGCTGCGGGTCCATCCGCAGCGCCTCCTGCGGGGAGCTGCCGAAGAACCGGGCGTCCCAGCCCGCCACGTCGTCGAGGAAGGCGCCGCGGGTGGTGTAGACCCCGTCGTTCTCGACGTGCGGGGCGAGGTCGAACCGGCCGCCCGGCACCTCGTCGAGGACCGCGGACCTGCCCTGGTCGAGCAGGTCCCAGTAGGCGTCGACGGAACCGGCGCCGGGGAAGCGGCACGACATGCCGACGACCGCGATCGGCTCGTGCGTCTGCGCCTGGGCCTCGGCCAGCTTGCGCCTGGCGTCGCCCAGGTCGACCGTGGCCTTCTTCAGGTATTCGCGGAGTCTGTCCTCGCCTGCCATCTTCCTGCCCTCTGCCGATTCGTGGTGTGGTGACGGACTGCCCGGTGCCGGGAGCCGGTGGTGCCGGTGATGTGCGCCGGCGATGTGCCGGGGGAGTGCCGGTGGGAGTGCCGGGGAGTCGCTGTACTTCGGTGGCCGGGCCGTGCGCCCGGCGCGGGGTTACGCCTGGGCGTCGATGAAGGCGAAGATCTCCTCGTCGGAGGCTTCGTCGAGCACCGCGGTGGGGGAGTCCACCGGGACTCCGAGCCGGTTGAGGGCGTCCTGTAGCGCCACGACCATGCGGTCCCGCAGCGCGGGTGCGGACGAGCTGAGTTCGCCGGTGATCCGGGCGAGGGCTTCTTCCATGGTGGTCACGTCATCCTTCGGGGCCGGGACCAGCGCGATGGCCAGGTGCTCCGCCAGGGCGCCGATGGTCGGGTGATCGAAGACGAGCGTCGGGGCCAGGTCGAGACCGGAGTCCGTCTGGAGCCGATTGCGCAGTTCGACCGCCGTCAGCGAGTCGAATCCGAGGTCGATGAAGGGCAGGTCGGGGTCGAGCGCTTCGGGCGCTCCGTGGGCCAGTACCGCGGCCACGTGGTGGCGTACGGCGGTGTCGACCGCGGACTTCGCGGCGTCACCGGTGAGTCCTTCGAGCTTCTTGGCCAGGCCGCCCGCGGCGCTGGCGCCGGACTGCCGGGCGCCGCCGCCTTCCGCGGTCCGCCGTCCCGCGCGAACCAGGCCGCGCAGGATCTGCGGAATCCGCTCGCCGCTGTCCTGCGCGCCGCGCAGGCCGCTCAGGCTCCAGCGGGAGGCCACGACCGCGGCCTCCACGTCGGGGTCGGTCAGCACGGTGTCCAGCAGCCCGAGGCCCTGCCGCTCGTCGAGCGGGGCGACCCCGATCCTGGCCAGCCGCGCCTCGTCGGCCGCGGTCAGCGTCGAGCCCATGCCCGCCGTCGACCACAGGCCCCAGGCCACGGAGACCGCGGGCAGCCCCGCCGCCCGGCGGTGGACGGCCAGCGCGTCCAGGAAGGTGTTGGCGGCTCCGTACGTGGTCTGCCCGGCGTTGCCGAGCACGCCCGCGACGGAGGAGAACAGGACGAAGGCGGCCAGCGGCAGGTCCGCGGTCAGCTCGTGCAGCAGCCAGGCCGCGTCCGCCTTGGGCCGCAGCACGTCCGCCAGGCGCTGCGGCGACTGGCCGGCGAGCAGCCCGTCGTCCAGGACACCGGCCGCGTGCAGCACACCGGTCAGCGGGTGCTCCGGCGGCACCGAGGCCAGCAGCGCGGTCAGCTCGCCGCGGTCGGCGGCGTCGCACGCCTCGATCCGTACGGTGGCGCCGGGCCCGGCGGACCCGGCCAGCTCCTCGGCCAGCTCCCGCGCCCCGGGGGCCGCGAGACCGCGCCGCGAGGTCAGCAACAGGTGCCGTAC
>NZ_MECL01000238.1 GCF_014596445.1 Streptomyces sp. CBMA29
CCGCTGCCCAGGGGTGGCGGTCCTTCACGTGTCTGGGGCCGCCGCGGCGGTTCTACCGTCCAGCCGACACGTGGTCCCCGTCACATCAGGAACGCCCCCTACCGCTGTCGTCCGACGTGCCGGTGTCCGCCGACCGTGAGCCGCCCCCCTTCCCGAGGAGTCCGCATGCCCCCCAACCCGCCTCCCGGCAGCGCCCGTTCACCCCTCCCCCGGACCGCCCGCGCCGTGACCACCGCGCTCCTCGGTGTCCTCGCCCTGCTCACCGCCTGCCTCAGCGCGGTCGTCACCGCCGTTCCGGCCGCCGCGGCCGGCCTCACCCAGGTCTCGTCCTTCGGCTCCAACCCCGGCAATCTGGCGATGTACGAGTACGCCCCCGCCGGTCTGCCCGCGAACGCTCCCGTCGTGGTCGCGCTGCACGGCTGCGGGCAGAGCGCGAGCGACTACTTCGCCAACTCCGGCTGGCAGAAGTACGCCGACCTGTGGGGCTTCGCGCTCGTGCTGCCGCAGACCAGCTCGGCCAACAACTCGCTGTCCTGCTTCAGTTGGTTCGACCCCGCGAAGGACACCCGCGGCAAGGGCGAGGCGGCGTCCGTCGTGTCGATGGTCGGCCACGCCGTCACGCAGTACGGCTCGGACAGCCGTCGCGTGTACGTCACCGGCCTGTCGGCGGGCGGCGGCATGACCGCGAACCTGCTGGCGGACTACCCGGACGTCTTCGCGGGCGGCTCGGTGGGCTCGGGGCTGCCCGCGCAGTGCGCCACCAGTCAGACGGCGGCCTCCGGCTGCCAGTACGGCAGCCTCAATCTCACCCCGGCGCAGTGGGGCGACAAGGTCCGTGCGTCCTACCCCGGTTACACCGGGCCGTGGCCGCGGGTGGCGATCTGGCAGGGCGCCTCCGACTACACGGTCTACCCGGTCAACGCCACCGAGCTGCGCGACCAGTGGACCAATGTGTGGGGCATCGGCCAGACCCCGTCCAGCACCCAGAGCCTGCCCGGCAACACCACGCTGACCACGTACAACGACGGTTCCGGCAAGCCCGCGGTGCAGATGTACTCGATCGCCGGCATGGGACACGGCCTGGCCGTCGATCCCGGCTCGGGCACCGAGCAGTGCGGCGCGACCGGCGCGTACTACCTCGACACGATCTGCTCCAGCTACTACACCGCCCGCTTCTGGGGCCTGGACTCCGGCTCCGGCGGGGGCACGGGCGCGCTGCCCGCGCCGACCGGGCTCAAGGTCACCGGCACCACCGGCACGACGGCGAGCCTGAGTTGGACGGCGGTGACCGGCGCCGCCTCGTACACCGTCTACCGCGCCGGGACCAAGGTCGGCACCAGCACCTCGGCCGCGTACACCGACAGCGGTCTGACGGCGGGGACTTCGTACGCCTACACCGTCGCCGCGGTCGACTCGGCGGGGACGGTCGGCGCCGCGTCGGGCGCGGTCACGGCGACCACCACCGGGTCGGGCGGCGGCGGTTCCGGACAGTGCTTCACCGCCACCAACTACGCCCAGGTCGCGGCGGGCCGCGCCCATCAGAGCGGCGGATACACGTACGCCAACGGCTCCAACCAGAACATGGGGCTGTGGAATGTCTTCGTCACGCACACCTTGAAGGAGACGGCGGCCGGTTACTACGTGATCGCCGACAGCGGCTGCTCGGCCTGATTCCCGCCGCGCCCCGGCCCGCGGCGCGCACCGGCACCTGAGCGGTACCTGAGCGGTACGCACCCCGTACCGGTCAGGTGCTGCGGGCCAGCACCAGTCGGCAGCGCGGGCTGCCGTCCGGGCGGCGGCCGAACTCCTCAAGTGGCGTGTGCGTCACGGTGAATCCGGCCCCGGCGAGGTCGTCGAGGACCCCGCGCAGCGGGAACGTCCGGTAGTACATGACGAATTGCGGGCGCCAGACCAGATTGCGCACGCGCATCCCCGCGTCGAAGCCCCACAGCGCCCAGTACAGGGCCGAGTCGACCGGCGGCGGCGCGGTGACCGGGAAGGCGAAGAGCCCGCCGGGGCGCAGCGCGCGGCGCACCCGGGCGAACAGCCGGGGGCGTTCGGCCGGCAGGAAGTGCCCGAAGGCGCCGAAGCTGACGGCGAGGTCGAACTCCGCGTCGAAGGGCAGCGCGCGGACGTCGGCGCGTACCCACTCCGGTTCCGGGCCTTCGGTGGTGTCGCGGCCGGTGTGCGCGGCGCGCGCGGCGGCCAGCATCCCCGCGCTGAAGTCCACGCCGGTGACGCGCTTCCGGCACAGGGACCGCAGCGTCCCGACGCCCGCGCCCGTACCGCAGCAGACGTCGAGTCCCGCGTCGAAGGGCCCGAGCGGCGTGAGAGCGCCCGCCACCGCGTCGAGGAAGACATCGGGCGTACGGAACGGCGTGTGGTCGAACTTCGGCGCGAGCAGGTCGTAGCCGCGGTCGACGGAGGAGAGCGCCTGCACCGCCAACTCGCGGAAGCTCGGCCCCTGATCGGAGAACATCCGGCCACCTTAGGGCCTGTCCGGCGGCCGTGCGCGGCGGTGTCATGGCGAGCGCCCGGCCTGCCGCCCGGGTGGATCGAGGAGGCGGCGGCAGGCCGGGGGTGCGCGGGTGGCTCAGGTGGCGTCAGACCGGTTGGCAGCCGAACGCCACGGACGGATCGGGCGCACCACCGTTGACCACATAGCCGAAGGTGGTGGACGCGCCGACGGCCAACGAGCCGTTCCAGTCGGCGTTCTCGGCCATCAGACCGCCGTCCATGGTCCCGAGCGTGCCGTTCCACAGACTCGCGACGGTCTGCCCCGACGGCGGGGTCCAGTGCACCATCCAGCCGAGCATCGGCACGGTGCCGGTGTTGGCGACCGTCACCTCGGCCTGGTAGCCGCCGGGCCAGGAGCCGGTGGTGTGGTACGTGGCGGTGCAGGCGCTGCCGCTGGGCGGCGGGTCGGTGGGACCGCTGCCGTCGCCGACCCCGGTCACCTCGCCGTGACCGCCGTCGAAGACCACGTCGGAGCAGCTATAGAAGGTCTCGGCGCTGTCGGAGCGCTGCCAGACGGTGTAGATGATCTGGCGGCCGGTCTTGCCCGACGGCAGGGTGCCGGTCCAGTTGTAGGAGCCGTCGAGGGTGCCCACGGTGCCGGTGACCGGCGGGTGGTCGACGGACAGGAAGGGCGTCGTCTCCATCTCGGACCAGGTGAGGGGCTTGGTCGGGTCGTAGGTGCTGTTGGTGACGTACTGGTAGAACCAACCCGGGTGCGCAGCCCAGGCGTTGTACTTGAAGTCGAACGAGGCGCCGGACGTCAGATGGGTCACCGGCCAGTCGGCGCGCGGCGCGTCGAAGCCCGTGAAGGTGGGGTTGCCGCCGCTGCACAGCTTTCCGTCGGGCACGAAGTCGCGGGTGCGGCCCGCGCCGTCGGAGCGCAGCACGCTGAACCAGTTGTAGAAGGGTGTCGTGCCGCCGGTGGCGGCGGCCGAGGCGCAGGCGGCGTTCTTCGGCTTGATCTCACCGGTGCTGGTGAGGGCGTCCTCGTAGCAGAGGAACGTACGGCTGCCGGGGGCCATCGGCGCGCCGTGCGCGGCGGCGGTGCCGCCGGTCAGCATGACGGTGGTCAGCGCGGCCAGCGTGCTGAGCACGGTGAGCAGGGCGAGGTGCAGCGGACGGGGACGGGGCAGGGCCCGCCGTCGTAACCAGGCGGGAATGAGGCGTCTGTCGGTCATGGAGTGTGGGTCCCTTCAGGCACGTGGGGGGAATGGGAGCGCTCCCACTGCTGGGAAAGTAGCGCCTGCCGGTGCAGGTGTAAACGCGTCGGACGAGCCTTCGGGGCAGCGTTCCCGCCGTTTATTCCCAGCGGGGGTGAAGTGAGGGGTGCGTTACACCTGGCCGCCACGAAACGGAAGCGTCATTCCTGATGCGATATTCTGCCCACTTAACGGAATGCTCGTTCCGGTTCAAGCTTGAGGAGTTCCATGGCGTCCGAGACCCGGCGACCGCACCACCAGGTCACGTTCGCGGTCCTGGCGGCGGGTGTCGCCGCCTACGCGCTGTTGCAGTCCCTGGTCACCCCGGTCCTGCCGACGATCCAGGAGAGCCTGCACACCAACCAGAACACCGTCACCTGGGTGCTGACCGCCTACCTTCTGTCGGCGTCGATATTCACCCCGATCATGGGCCGCATCGGCGACATGATCGGCAAGGAACGCGTCTTCGTGGCGACGATGTCGGCCCTCGCGGTCGGCTCGCTGCTGGCCGCGCTCGCGTCCAACGTGCAGGTGATGATCATCGCCCGTGTGATCCAGGGCATCGGCGGCGGTGTGCTGCCGCTCGCCTTCGGCATCATCCGCGACGAGTTCCCCCGCGAGAAGCTGAACGGCGCGGTCGGCGCCATCGCCTCGCTGATCGCGGTCGGCTCCGGCCTCGGCATCGTCCTCGCGGGACCCATCGTCAGCGTGCTGGACTACCACTGGCTGTTCTGGCTGCCGATGATCATGACGATCCTCGCGGCGGTGGCCGCGCACTTCTTCGTCCCCGAGTCCCCGATCCGCACGCCAGGACGCATCAGTTGGCTGCCCGCCGTACTGCTCTCCGGCTGGCTGGTCGCCCTGCTGGTCGCGCTGAGCCAGGCGTCGGTGTGGGGCTGGGCCTCCGGCAAGGTGATCGGCCTGCTGATCGCCGCCGTCGTCCTGGCCGTCGCCTGGGTGCAGGTCGAACTGCGCTCCGCCGTACCGCTGATCGACATGAAGATGATGCGGCTGCCCGCGGTGTGGACCAACAACCTGGTCGCGCTGCTCTTCGGTGTCGGTATGTACGCGACCTTCGCCTTCCTCACCGAATTCGTGCAGACCCCGAAGTCCACCGGCTACGGCTTCGGATCGAGCATCACCGAGTCCGGCCTGATCCTGCTGCCGATGTCGGTGACCATGTTCGCCGTCGGCCTGGGCGCGAGCCGTCTCGCCCAGCGGATCGGCGGCAAGATCGTCGTCCTGCTCGGCTCGCTGATCGGCACCGTCTCGCTGGCGATGATCGCCTTCGCGCACGGCGCGACCTGGGAGCTGTACATCGCCACCGGCGTGATGGGCGTCGGCTTCGGCCTGGCCTTCTCGGCCATGTCGAGCCTGATCGTCGCCGCGGTGCCGCCGGAGCAGACCGGTGTGGCCAGCGGCATGAACGCCAACATCCGCACCATCGGCGGCTCGATCGGCGCGGCGCTGATGGCCAGCATCGTCACCTCGAACCCGGCCGCCGACGGCCTGCCGCGCGAGTCGGGGTACACCAACGGCTTCGCGATGCTCGGTGTCGCGCTGCTGATCGCGGCCTTCGCCGCGATGCTGATCCCGGTCACCCGGCAGCAGACCAGGCTGGTGGATTTCGCGGACGAGCCCGCGCATCCGGAGTTGGCGGTGGTACCCGGCGGTACGGTCGTGGGTGACAAGCCGGAGTGAGCTCCGGCGTACGGACGGCCGCACCCACCGGGAGTGACGGATGACAGCGCGCGACACGCAGGACCGGCCGATGCGGCGCGATGCCGTACGCAACCAGCAGTTGGTCATCGAGGCCGCGCGTGAGGTCGTCTCCGAATTCGGCACGGAGGCGAGCGTGGAGCTGATCGCCTCGCGCGCGGGAGTGGGCGTCGGTACGGTCTACCGGCGCTTCCCCAACAAGGAGGCGCTGGTCGAGGAGATCGTCGGGCAGATGCTCGGCGAGCTGGTCGCCGAGGCGCGCCGCGCGCTCGCGCTCCGCGACGGCACCGGGCTCGAGGTCTATCTGCGGGCCATGGGCCAGTCGCTGAGCACCCACCGGGGCTACGCGGTCAAGGCGGTGGGCCACTCCAAGGCGGCCTGCGTCGAGCAGTTGCGCGACCTGATCACCGAACTCCTCGCCCAGGCGCAGGAGTTCGGGCGGATCGGTCCGGACGTCGTGCTCGGCGACATCATGGCCATCTCCTGGGCGCTGCGCGGCATCGTGGAGACCGCGGGCCCGGTCGCGCCGGAGGCGTGGCAGCGGCATCTGGACATCCACCTCGCGGGGCTGCGCGCCCACGGCACGCCCGCGACCCACGCCCCGGCCACGCGCGAGCAGTTGACGCTCATCAGCAGTGGCGCGGGGCGCGCGAGCTGCGCGCGGGACGCGTAGGCGCCCCTGGCGCGGCTCCGACCTGATGGCGCCGCCAGCCCCGCCCTTCGGGCGGTGGGGGCACCTCCCGGACGGAGTCTGGGGGAGAGGCTTCGCGGACCCGCCCTAGACGTCAGCGGCGGGCGCCGCATCCCGGGCAGAAGGCGGCGCCCTCGGGAATCGGGGCGCTGCACGAGGCGCAGTTGTCCGGCTGTGCGACCCGGTGGCCGCAGCCGGAGCAGAAGGCGGCGCCCCGCGTCTCCGTACCGCACTGCGGGCAGACGAGTTGGCGGGGCGCGGTCACGTCGAACGCCTGGCCGTTCTGCTGGCCCACGGTGTAGGCGCGCTCGGAGACCATGTCGTTGAGGCCGCGCTGCTGGGCGGCGAGCGCCTCGGCGGCGGTGTCGGGGGCGCAGTTCAGACAGATGCCCTGAGCGGCGTTCCAGCAGCGGTTGCAGACGTAGTCGGTGCAGCGCGGGCAGCGGTTGAAGTGGCCCTCCGCGTTGGTGATCGCCCGTTGGAAGGACTTGTCGCGCGCGCTGCCGAAGCCCGCGCCCGCGAGGCCGTCGGCGGCGCTGGACATGCCGTAGCCGCCGCGGCCGAGCATGCCGTAGGCCGCGTTGACGCCCTTGCCGAGCCAGCCGGCGACCCGGCCGCTGGTGTACGGCTCGAAGGCCGAGCGCCAGGTGTCCTGGCAGCGCCGGCACGAGAACTCGAACTGGAAGCCCGCTCCCGTGCCGTGCTCCTGGCACAGATCCCGGTAGTTGTTGCTGAAGTAGATCTCGGAACTCATTCCCACGCCTCCACCGCGCGCGCACCTCCGGTCGGGCCCCCTGACCCGCCGGTACCCCCACCAGCACGGACGCCCCGCACCCCACGCCGGTTTCCGAACGCGCCGTCCGGTTCTCACCGGGCCTGTCCGCCGCGTCCCGCACTGCTGCCCGATCCCGGGCCAGGGATACTGTCGCACACCCTGATCGGTGCACGACGCAGACAACGGGCTCACGCCCGATACAGGGGAGTTGGGGCGGATCCCCAGGATTCCGCCCCGGTCGCGGGGGTCAGCCCTGACGGGCCTTGAAACGGGGGTCCTTGCGGTTGATCACGTAGACCTTGCCGCGTCGGCGGACGATCTGGGCGCCCGGACGGCTCTTGAGCGAGCGCAGCGAATTTCTGACCTTCATGGGACACCTTCCTGCTCGTTCTGTCTCGTACTGTTCGTTGTGTGCATGGCAACGGTGATGCGGCCGGGTTCATTCCGTTCCGCGGACAGGCGGTGCGGACCGCCGTGAGGGGACCGAGATGAGCGACGAACAGCACGGCGGTGCGAGTGGCGGCGCGGGCGGTACGGACGCGGACGCGTCGGACTTCTCCAGCCCCGGTTTCTCCAGCCCGGACTTCTCCAGCCCCGACTTCACGAGCCCCGGCGCGCCCGAGATCCACGACTACACCCCGCCCGACTACGTTGTCCCGCCCTTCGAGGGCCCCGACTACGAGGCCGACTCCGCCGACGACCTCGTCCCCCAAGAGGTGGGCATCTCGCCCCACGGCTTCTCCAGTCCCGACTTCTCCAGTCCGGGCTCCATGGCCGAGGACGACCCCGACACCCCGTCGGACGCCGACCAGGGCGGTACCCGCTGAGGCGCGCGTCCTTCCTTGATCGGCGAGCGGTAGCGGCCGGGGTGGCGCAGTCTGGGACAAGGGGACAGCCACCTTCGAGGTGAGTCCCATGGCCCGTGTACGACTCCTGCCCGCGACGCTGCTGGTCGCCGTCACGGCGGCCACCGCCGCGGCCTGCGGCAGCACGGACGGCAATTCGTCGGCGGGCGTCAGCGTCGCTCCGAGCGCGCCCGGAGCGACGGTGACGACCACCGTGACGACGCCGAATCCGCCGCCCACCCCGACCGCTCCGCCCACACCGACCGCTCCCGCCGCTCCGACCACGACAGCGACAGCGACAGCGACAGCGACAGCGACCGCCACGACGACCACTGCCGCGAACCCGACGACGGTCGTCGGTGACTACTTCGCCGCGATCAACGCCCGTGACTTCGGCCGGGCGTGGGCGCTGGGCGGCAAGAACGTCAGCTCGTCCTACTCGGCCTTCGTCAACGGCTTCTCCTCCACCTCCGAAGACGTCGTGACCGTTCTCGGCAGCACTCCCAGCACTGTCACCGTCCACTTGGACGCCGTCCAGACCGACGGCACCGTCAAGTCCTTCGAGGGCACGTACTCCGTCAGCGGCGGGCGGATCACCGGAGCGAGTGTCCACGCGGTGCCGGGCTCGCAAGCGCCGACCACCGGGCCGCCCGCGACCACGTACAAGGACTGCGCGGACGCGCACAACCACGGCGTTGCCGACATTCCGAGCGGCGATCCGCGCTATCGGCCGAAGCTCGACCGCGATCACGACGGCCTGGCCTGCGAGCGGTCGGAGAGCGCCGCTCCCTGACGTCACCGGGTCGCCGGGCGCGCTTCCCCGCGCGGCCCGTCACGCAACCTCCGCCGGCGGCGGGAGAGCGCTCTCTGTCAGTCTTGACACGGGGTCTGCGGGGGACGATCGTCGCTTGCGCGGTCCGCTGCCGACGCCCCCACGCGTCGTGCGGACTGTGCGTTCCGTCGCTCTCCCACGCGCTGTCGAGCCGCACACTGGAGTCCCCCCATGCGTCGAACACGTCCTTGGATACGAACGGCGCTGCCCATAGCGGCAGCGCTCTTACTTGTGACCGGAGCAAGCGCTGTCTCCGCGAGCCGAAGTCCCGCGCAGGCCGCGACGCAGCCGTGGATGAACACGGCGCAGACGCCCGCGCAGCGTGCGGACGAACTGCTGGCGGCGATGACGCAGGCGGAGAAGCTGACGATGCTGCACGGCGGGGCGTCGTGCGGGTACGTCGGGTGCGTTGACGGGAACACGCGCCTGGGCATTCCGCCGCTGCACCTTCAGGACGGCCCGGTCGGCGCGGGTGACGGCTTCAACGACGTGACGCAGATGGCCGCGCCGGTCGCGGGCGCGGCGAGCTGGGACCCCGCGCTGATGCAGAACTACGGCAAGGTGCTGGGCTCGGAGCAGTGGGGCAAGGGCACCAATGTGGTGCTGGCGCCGACGATCAACATCGTGCGCGACCCGCGTTGGGGCCGCGCCTTCGAGTCGATGGGCGAAGACCCGTATCTGGCGGGCCAGTTGGGCGCCGCCGACATCCAGGGCATCCAGAGCCAGGGCCCGATGGCCCAGGTCAAGCACTATGTGGTCTACAACCAGGAGACCAACCGCAACAACGCCTCGGACAACGCGATCGTCTCCGACCGCGCCATCCGGGAGATCTACACCCCGGCGTTCGAGACGTCGGTCAAGCAGGGCCAGGCCGACTCGGTGATGTGCTCCTACTCGGCGATCAACGGCCCGTTCGCCTGCGAGAACGGCCCGTTGCAGAACGGCCTGCTCAAGGGCGACCTCGGCTTCACCGGCTTCATCACCTCCGACTGGGGCGGCACCCACTCCACGGTCGCCTCGGCCAACAACGGCCTGGACATGGAGATGCCGGGCAAGGACTACTACGGCACCGCGCTCACCAACGCCGTGAACAACGGCCAGGTCTCGCAGGCCACGATCGACGACCATGTGCGCCGCATCCTGCTGTCGATGTTCCGCCAGGGCCTGTTCGACAACCCCAACAACGGCTCCACGAACGCGGTCGTGACCTCCCCCGCGCACGCGGCGATCTCGCAGCAGGTCGCCGAGGAGGGCAGCGTCCTGCTGAAGAACGCCTCCTCGGTGCTGCCGGTCGCCGCGTCGGTCAAGTCGATGGCCGTGATCGGTGACGACGCGGGCACGGGCGCGATGACGCAGGGCGGCGGCAGCGCGGGCGTGAACGCGCCGCACGTGATCACGCCGTACCAGGGCCTCACGTCCCGCGCGGGCAGCGGCACCACGGTGACGTACGCGCAGGGCGTCGCGTCGGCGAACGGTTCGCTCTCGCCGGTCGGCAGTACGTACCTCAAGCCCTCGCAGGGCACCGGCAGCGGACTGTACGGCCAGTACCACAACAGCAAGGACCTGTCGGGCGCGGTGGTGGCGAGCCGGGTGGACCCGACCATCGACAACGTATGGGGCGGCCAGTCCCCGGCCCCCGGGGTCAACACCACCAACTGGTCGGCGAAGTGGACCGGCACGCTGACCCCGCCGACCACCGGCACCTACACCTTCTCGCTCAACAGTGACGACGGCAGCAGGCTGTTCGTCAACGGCCAGCAGATCATCAACAACTGGTTCGACCAGGGCCCGACCACCCGGACGGGCACGATCACCCTGACGGCCAACGCGCCGGTGAGCATCGAGGTGGACTACTACCAGGCGGGCGGCGGCAGCAACGCCACGCTCGGCTGGCAGATACCGGGCCTGTCGCTGCACGACCAGGCGGTCGCGACGGCCCGCTCCTCGGACCTCGCGGTGGTCTTCGTGAGCAACTTCGAGTCCGAGGGCGGCGACCTGTCGTCCATCGACCTGTCCGCCGCGCAGAATCAGCTCGTCACCGATGTGGCGGCGGCCAACCCCAACACGGTCGTGGTCGTCAACAGCGGCTCGGCGGTGACGATGCCGTGGGCCAACGCGGTGCGGGGCATCATCGAGAACTGGTATCCGGGCCAGGAGGACGGCACGGCCATCGCCCGGCTGCTGTACGGCGACACGAATTTCTCCGGCAAACTGCCCGTCACCTTCCCCGCCTCCCTCGCCGACGTCCCCGCCCACACCACCGCCCAATGGCCCGGCCAGAACAACACCGTGCAGTACAGCGAAGGCATCAACGTCGGCTACCGCTGGTACGACTCACAGAACAAAACCCCGGCCTATCCCTTCGGCTTCGGCCTGTCCTACACGACCTTCGGCTACTCCGGCCTGACCGTCGGCGCACCCGACAGCAACGGCAACGTCGCCGTCGGCTTCGACATCACCAACACCGGCACACGAGCAGGCGCCGAAGTCGCCCAGGTCTACGTCGGACAACCCGCCACGACGGGTGAACCACCCAAGAGCCTGCGGGGCTTCCAGCGCGTCAGCCTCAACCCCGGCCAGAGCCAGCACGTCTCGGTCACCCTGGACGCCCGCAGCTTCCAGAACTGGACCACCACCTGGACCAACGCGGCCGGCACGAACGCCGTCTACGTCGGCTCCTCCTCCCGCGACATCCGCCTCACCGGCCAAACCACCATCCCCGCGGGCAACGGCGGCGGCGGTCACTCCCTGCTGTCCCGTACGGGGTGGACGGCGTCCGCCTCGGCGACCGGCGGCGGGGACGTGGCCGCGCGGATGCTGGACGGGGACGCGGCGACGCGCTGGAGCACCGGCACGCCGATGTCCAACGGCCAGACGGTGACCGTCGACATGGGCGCGTCGCACACCGTCGACCAGATCACGATGGACTCGGCGGGCAGCGCGAGCGACTACGCCCGCGGCTACCAGGTCGCGCTGTCGGCCAACGGCACCACCTGGAGCGCCCCGGTGGCCACCGGCACGGGTTCCGCCGCGCTGGTCACAGCGACCTTCCCCGCGCAGGCCGCCCGCTACATCCGGGTGACCCAGACCGGCAGCGCCACGTCCTGGTGGTCGATCGCGGAGTTCAACGCGTACGGGTAACCGGCGCGTACGAGTGACTCGCCGGTGGACATCCGGCGGTGACCGGCCGGGGCGTGCGCACACACGCCCCGGCCGGTCCGCGTCAGCCCGCCGCCTGCGCGCCCTCGGGGTCCTTGAGCGCGACCGCCGCCGTACGCACCACGGCCTCGGCGACGGCCGCCAGCGCCGGGGAGTCGAGCTTCCACTGCTGCCAGTAGAGGGGGACGTCGACGGGCCGTTCGAAGGCGAGGTCGACCAGCGTCCCGTCCCCGCGGTGCCCCACGGCCTGCACCTCGGGGATCATCCCCCAGCCGAGCCCCGCCGCGACGGCCGTCACGAAGGAGTCGGAGGAGGGGACGTAGTGCCGGGCGCGCCGGGTGACCGGAGGATTCGCGGCGCGGCCCGTGACCGGGGCGCCCGCACCGCGGCGCGGCGCGAGGGCGCGCAGGAAGCGGTCCTGGAGGTCGTCCTTGCGGTCGAAGTCCACCAGGGGCGCGTCCGGCAGCGCCGCCCGCAGCGGCGCGCCCGACAGCCATCGCGCGTGGAAGCCGGGCGAGGCCATGGCGCGGTACCGCATGCGGCCGAGCGCGCGGACCGTGCAGCCCTGCACGGGCTCCGGCGAGGAGGTGACCGCCGCCATCACCAGCCCCTGCCGCAGCCACCCGGTGGTGTGGTCCTGGTCGTCGCAGCGCAGGTCGAAGCAGACCGGCAGACCGGCCGGGACCTCGGCGAGGGCGGGCAGGAACCAGGTGGCGAGCGAGTCGGCGTTGACCGCGATCGGCAGCGCCGTCGTACCGGCGGTCTCGTCGGACAGCCCCAGTTCGGCGCTGGCGTCCCGCTCCAGCCGGGTCAGCTGGCGTGCGAAACGGACGACGATCTCCCCGGACTCGGTCAGCCGTACCGGCTTGGTGCGCAGCAGCAGGACGCGTCCGGTGCGCTGTTCCAGCGCCTTGACGCGCTGACTGACCGCGGACGGCGTGACGTGCAGGGTCTGCGCCGCGGCCTCGAAGGTGCCCTCGTCAACGGCGGCGAGCAGCGTGCGGACCTGGTCCAGCGGGAGATCCATCATCACAATTCCTTATGCTACCTAAGAATCATTAGCTGGATTGATGACATGGGCTCTCATAGCCTCGTCACATGCACGCAGCCCTTGTCGCGGCTCTGGCGGGTCTTGGCACCGGCCTGTCGCTCATCGTCGCCATCGGCGCCCAGAACGCCTTCGTCCTGCGGCAGGGCATCCGCCGGGAGCATGTCGCCGCGGTCGTCGCGATCTGCGCGCTGTCGGACGCGGCACTGATCGCCCTCGGCGTGAGCGGGATCGGCGCCGTGGTGCACGCCTGGCCCTCGGCCGTCACGGTCGCGGCGTGGGTCGGCGGCGCCTTCCTGGTCGGCTACGGCCTGCTCGCCGCCCGCCGCGCGCTGCACCCGGAACGCCTCGACCCGGCGGGCGCGAGCGGCGGCACACCGCGCGCGGCCGTCCTCACCTGCCTCGCCATGACCTGGCTCAATCCGCATGTGTACCTGGACACCGTGCTCCTGCTCGGGTCGGTGGCCAACGGATACGGCGGTGGCCGCTGGCCGTTCGCCGTCGGGGCCGCGTCCGGCAGCGTCCTGTGGTTCGGCGCGCTCGGCTTCGGCGCCCGGCTGCTGCGGCGGCCCTTCTCCCGGCCCGGCTCCTGGCGGGTCCTCGACGGGGTCATCGCCGTCACGATGGTGACGCTGGGCGTGGTGATGGTGGTGCGGCTCTGAGGAACCGGCGGTGACCGGGGCGACGCCCCCGACCCCCTCTCAGCCCCACATCCCCGTCCACACCCGTCCCTGGGCGATCGGCCGGAAGCCGATCACGGCCGCGTCGTCGCGCCGCGAGTCGGCGGCGGCCAGCAGCCTGGCGCAGAGCGCGGCCAGGGTCACCCCGTCGGACTGTGCCTCCTCGGCGTGCGCGGCCAGATGCGCCATGCCCTCGGTGAGGTCGGTGCCCGGCACCTCGATCAGCCCGTCGGTGTAGAGCAACAGCGTGTCGCCGATGCGCAGTTCGTGGTGCCAGGTGGCGCGGGGCAGCGCCGGGTCGACACACAGCGGCAGGTCGGGCCCCTCGCCCTGGAGGAAGCGCGGCGCCCCTGCGACCGGGAGCAGCAGCGGCGGCGGATGACCCGCGTTGGACCAGGCGGCGTGCCAGCCGCCGCCCGGCCCCGGCGTGAGCTGTGCGTGGACGGCGGTGACCAGCGGCGCGATGCCGAGGCCGTCGGCGACGCGGTCGAGCCGGGCGAGGCCGTCGGCGGGCGTGCCGGGGTGGACCTGGTCGTAGGCGATGACGCGGAGCATGCTGCGCAGTTGGCTCATCGACGTGGCCGCCTCCAGGTCGTGGCCCGCGATGTCGCCGATGGTGAGGGCCACCGAGCCGTCGGGGAGCAGCAGCGCGTCGTACCAGTCGCCGCCGATCTCGGCGGTCTTGCTGGCGGGCTGGTAGTGCGCGGCCAGTTCGGCGCCCGGCACGCGCGGGGTGGGGGTGAGCAGGGCCCGCTGGAGGGTGAGGGCGGTGTGCCGGGTGCGCTGGAGTTCCAGCGCCTGCCGCAGCGGGTCGCGCACCTCGTGCAGGATCTCGCCGAGCAGCGCGAGGTCGGCGGGGCCCGGCGGGGGGCTGTCGGAGCAGGCCGCCGCGACGGCGAAGGCGACCACGGCCGCGTCGATGACGATCGGCACGATGGTGAGGCTGGTGGCCCTGACCCTGCGCAGCCAGGCGGTGGACACGTCGGGGACGATGCCGGGCGGCGGTTCGCCGCTGGGGAAGGTCACCAGCCGTGGCCTGCGGCTCTCGATCACCTGCTGGACGACCGGGCCGACCTGGTACGACTGGTCGTTCAGCGGCGGCAGGTCGGGCAGTCCCGCCCTGGCCGTCGCGGCGATCCGGGTGGCGGTGGGCGCCCCGCCGGGGCCGGGACCCGGCAGCCCCACGGCGGGCAGCAGGAACACCACGCAGGCGTCGGTCAGCTCCGGTACGACCGCCGCGGCCGTCGCGCCGAACGCCTGGGCCACGTCCTGCGCGGCGGTGACGGTGGCGACACGGGCCAGCAGCCGCTCGCGCAGCCGGTTGCGCCACTGGTCCTCGACGTCGGAGGTGGTGCCGATCCACTCGACGGTCTCGCCGTCGCGCACGACCGGCACCGCCCGTGACTGCACGCGCCGGTACGCGCCGGTCGCCGTACGCATCCGGAAGGTGCACACGAACATCGTGGGCGGCCCGGTCGCCGCCTCCTGGAAGGTCTGGAGGAGCCCGGCCCGGTCGTGCGGATGCACCGATTCCAGCCACACCTCGTCGATCCTGGACCGCCACGGCAGCCCGGTGAACTCCTCGAAGCCGCCGACCAGCTCGGTGATCGCACCGTCGGGCCGCATGAGCCAGACGATCTGCGAGACGGCCGACATCAGCGCCTCGTAGCGCTGCAACGCCTGGTGCCGCTCCTCCGACAGCTCCTCGGCGCGCTCGGTAGCCTCGACATGGGCCGTGGTGTCGATCGCGACGGTCAGCACGCCGGGGCCGTGCCGGGACACGACCGGCGAGAGGCTGTAGACGAAGTGCCGCCGTCCGGGGCCGCCGGGGGTGCTGTCCTCAGTGGTGCGCGGGCTGGTCACCTGGTGTGACGTCTTGTCCGTATAGACCACGTCGAGGCGGTCGAGATACGGCGACGCGTGCGGATCGTCGAACACCTCGGCCGCCCGGACGCCCAGCGGGCGCGGTCCGAACAGGTCGTGGAAGGCGTCGTTGTAGTACACCATCCGGTGCTCGGGGCCCGACGTCAGGGCCACGGCCACGATGGCGCGGTCGAACACCTCGGGCTCCAGCTCGGGGACGCCCATCTCGCGACCGGTACGCCTCATCCCTCGATCATCGCCCGACTGGCGCCGCCGGGCGCGTCGGGAGCGGCGGGACAAGCGCGTACCGGCGGGTACGGGGCGCACGCGCGGATACGTACCGGCGGATACGCGGCGGGCCCGTGCGTACGCACCCGCGATCCCGCGGCGGCCGGCCGCCGCACTCGCGCTCAGCGCAGCAGCGGGAGCCTGCCGACCAGCCGGTCCACCGCGTTGCGCGGGCCCACCAGGCTGATCGCGCTGTACGCCACGTCCTCGCCCTTGGTGCCCGCGAGCAGGTCCAGATACTGGTCGTAGACCCGCGAGGTCTGGGCCGCCTCGGGCATGTCGACCACCAGGACACCGTCCTTGGCCGCCGCCTTGCCGCGCAGCTCACGCAGCGTGCCGGCGTCGGCGGCGAGGACGGAGCAGCCCGCCCAGGGCAGGCCGGGGTGCACGGCGCCCGAGGCGTCCTCGCCGCCGCGCCCCACCAGGTCGGGCAGTTCCTTGCCGACCGAGGCGGCCATGCAGGCGGCGGCGTTCACCAGCCGCCCGGCGGGCAGTGCCTCGTCCACGACGATGACCCATTTGAGTTTCGCCTGCCGGGTCGACAGGTCCGTGCGCACGTCCATGCGGCGCCCTCCATTCGATCGGGAATCCGCCGCTTAGACTAGGCACACGTGCCGTCTTTTCTTAGCGCTACCGCACTTCATCAGGCAGATAGGGACTATCGTGGAATTTGATCCGCTGGACCAGGCTCTGCTGGGGGAATTGCAGCACGACGCACGGCAGACCAACCGCGATCTCGCCGCCAAGACCGGCGTCTCCCCCTCCACCTCGCTCGAACGCGTCAAGCAGCTGCGCGACCGCGGGGTGATCACCGGCTACCACGCGGCTCTGGACCTCGAAGCGATCGGCCGCCCGGTGCAGGCGCTGATCGCGGTACGGGTCAGGCCGCCCGCCCGGCCGGTCATCGAGGGCTTCCGCGAGTGGGCCGCCACACTGCCCGAGGTGATCGGCCTGTTCGTCACCTCGGGCCCGCACGACTTCCTGATCCACATCGCGGTCCCCGACGTGAACGGCGTCTACGCCTTCGTCATCGACCGGCTCACCGAGCGCCGCGAGATCGCCGACGTGCAGACGACGATGGCGTACGAACACGTACAGCGGCACCGCGTCGACCCGGCCGGGCCCGCCGCGCGCTGACCGGGTCCGCGGCGCACAGGCCGGAG
>NZ_MECL01000239.1 GCF_014596445.1 Streptomyces sp. CBMA29
GTGCCCGGCGGGCGCCGCCGCGGTGACCCCGGCCACCGCCGCGGTGACGGCGAGCGCGGCGATCGCGCGTACGGCGGTCCTGCGGGCGCGGGACCCGCGGACGGCCGTACGGGACGCGCCCGGACCGCCGTACGGTCCGCTGTCCGGACTCGTGCCCGCGGCCCTGTCCCGAGCGCCGCCGGGGGCACCGCCAGGACTGCTACGGAGACTGGTGTCGCCACCACTGCTGTCACTTGTGCGTCGCATTGCGGAGTCCTCCACTCAACGGGCGTCCCGGAAGAGTAACTTCACCTCTCCTGTCCCGTCAGGACCGCGTATCCCCGCGGTGGGTCGAACACCGCTACGATGCCGCGCCATGAGCGACGACCTCCGCAATCTCGTCCTGGGCCTGGTGGCCCTCGCCATCGGCGCCGCCCTGGGCTGGTTCGCGCGCACCTATCTGCTCAGCCGCAGACTCCAGCGCAAGCAGCGTTTCTTCGGCCTGCCGAAGGACTCCGAGTGCCTGCTGGTGGTGCCGCGCGACCCCGGCTCGCGCGGCTGGAGCCTGGCCAGGCACGACGCCTTCGCGCTGCTGGAACTGGCCGCGGTGATCAAGGAGTGCGGGGCGCACGCCGAGGTGCTGGCGCACGACACGGCCTGGCAGGGCTTCGGCGCGCGCACCGAATTCTGCATAGGCGGCCCGGCCGCCAACCTCCGGCTGGCCGCGCATCTGCGCTCGATGCTGCCGGGCGTCGAGATCGACACCGACCCGGCGCCGGGTCCCGAACAGGGCGCGATCGGCGTCGGCGGCGAGACGTACCGGATGGAGAAGGGCGCCGTCGAGTACGTGCTGCTGGCCCGGCTGGCCGCCGCCCGTGACTCGGGCAACGACCGCCCGGTCTTCCTCTCCTCAGGCCAGCGCGGCATCGCCAACCAGGCCGCCGTCCGCTACCTGGCCAGGCACCAGGTGCGCCTGGCCCGCAAGCACGGCGCCGACGCGACCTTCTGCCTGCTGCTGAAGGTGGTCAATTCGCAGGCGTACGGCTCCGACGTGGTGGAACTGGTCGCGGACGTCACCAAGGCCGCGACGACGGCGCCGAAGACGCCCAAGGGCGGCAAGGTCATCCCGCCAGACCGATCACCAGCCACATGAGGGACGCTCCGCCGACCGTGCACAGCAGCGTCGAGGTCGACGGGTGCGGGCTGTGCGCCTCGGGGAGGATGTCGGAGGTCGCCAGGTAGAGCAGGAAGCCCGCGAAGAAGCCGAGGTAGAGGCCGAGGACGCCGGCCGGGATGGTGAAGGCGAGGGTGACCGAGGCGCCCGCCACCGGCGCCAGCGCGTCGGCGCCGAGCAGCAGCCGCGCCCGGCTGTGGTCGTTGCCGTACATCCGGGTGATCGTGTACGTGTTGAAACCGTCCGCGAAGTCGTGCGAGACGACCGCGATGGCCACCACGATGCCGACGGTGCTGCCCGCCTGGAAGGCCGCGCCGATCGCGAAGCCGTCCATGACGCTGTGCCCGACGAGCGCGGCGCCCGCGGTGAGGCCGATGCCCTTGACCGGGGCGTGGGCGTGCCCGTGGCCGTGCGCGTGCGGCGCGTACTCGCCCTCGTGCGCCCGGTGGATCGCCACCGAGCGCTCGACGATGTGCAGGGCCAGGAAGCCGGCGACGAACATCAGCAGCGCGGCGGGGACGCCGAAGACGTCCCGCGGCTGCATGTCCAGCGCCTCGGGCAGCAGGTCGAAGCCGACGACGCCCAGCATCAGACCGGCCGCGAGGCCGAGGACGAGGTGCCTGCGGTCGCCGATGCGCTGGGCGACGAACCCGCCCACCAAGGTCATCGCGAACGCGCACGCGGCTATCAGGACCGGCATGAGGTCATGATCCATGACGCCCGGCGCGCCCGCGACTCAGGGGTACCCCCGAGCCTTACCGAACGTGACCGTTGCCGATACCGCCGTGCCACGGGTTCCCGTACGGCGTGACGACCGTATGCGGTGCGGCCGTCCCGACCGTCCTCAGCACCGCCTGGGCCATCGACTGCTCGCCCTTGGCGTTCGGGTGCGCGGGCGCGGCCGGTGACGCCGGGGCCAGCGGCTCGATCCAGCGGTCGGCGGGCGCCTTGCACATGTCGTGGCCGACGGTCGGCTTGTACGTGTCGACGTAGCGCGCCCCGCCGAGCAGCGCCTCGACCCGCAGCATCGCGTTGAGCTTCTTCTCCACGTCCCTCAGATACGGGAAGTCCCCGGCGGCGAAGGGCACGGACGGGAAGCAGCCCACGCCGTCGTCGGGCAGCAGGTCGGGGTAGCCGACCAGGACGACCTTCGCGTGCGGCGCCCTGCTGTGGACCGCGCGCAGCACCTGGGCGATCTTGGGGGCCGTCTTGAGGATGGTCACGGTGAGCTGGTCGACGCCCGTGGCCCGGTAGTGGTCCTTGCACGGGCTGCCCGTGACGTCGGTGACGCTCAGCCCCGCGCAGGTGGCGATGATCGGGCCGAAGCCGACGTCGTTGCCGCCGATCTGCACGGTGACCAGCGTCGTGTCCCGGTGGACGGCGTCGAGCTGCGGGCCGTTGGTGCCCTGCGGCTTCCACATCTCGGCGGTGGTGGCGCCGCTGCAACTCACGTCGGTGAACGACGCGAAGGCGTTCGCGTCGTTCACCAGCGACGGGTAATTGCGGTCGGAGCGCGCGCAGTTGGCGTCGACCTGGGTGGGGATGACCGGGCCGGAGGTGTACGAGTCCCCGAGCGCGACGTAGTGGACGGCCGGTGCCGGGTGCCCGTGCGAGGGCGGGCGTCCTCCTGAGTGGGCCGCCGCGGGCGACACGGTGGCGGCGGTGAGCGCGAGCGCCCCGCCGAGGGCCGCGGCCACGGTGACGGCGGTGCGCCTGCCGGACGTCCTGCCCCGTACGCTCCCGGTTTCGGTGTCCTTGTCGCCGGTGGTGCCGTGTGCGTTGCCCAGACCTGCGGCCATCGAGCCCTCCCCTGGTGTCGTCATTGACGATGATCAGGCTCGGGTGTGCCGCCATCGCTGTCAATGGCCCGTCGGTCCCGCGTCGTTCGGGCTTCACGTTCCGTTCCGGCGTCGGTGATATCGAGGAACACGCGGTCGGCGGTGGGCCACTTGGCGTGGATGTCGCGCCGGATGCGCAGGCTGACCTCCTCGACCCGCTCGCTGTCGAGGCCGCCCACCAGGTCGATCCTGGCGGCCACCAGCGTGGAGTCCAGGCCGAGGCGCATGGTGAGCAGTTCCTCGACGGTGTCGATCTCCGTCTGCCCCAGGAGCAGTTCGCGGATGCCGTCGCGCAGTTCGGGGTCGACCGAGACGCCGATGAGCTGGTGGTGGGCGGTGCGGCCGAGGGTGAACGCGACGACCATCAGCAGGGCGCCGATCGCCATCGAGGCGACGGCCTCGCCCAGCGCGTTGCCGGTCGTCATGTGGACGACCATGCCGGCGGCGGCGAACAGGACACCGATCACGGCGGTGCTGTCCTCGGCGAGGACCGTGCGCAGCGCCGGGTCGTCGGCGCCCTCGGCGGAGCGGCGCGCCTGGACCACCGCCTTGAGCAGCGAACCGCCCTCGGCGAGCAGCGCGATCAGCAGGACGGCCAGGCCCGCCACGTATCCGCTGCGGGACTCGTCCTGCGTACCGCCGAGCGCGTGAACGCCCTGGTAGAAGGAGAAGCAGCCGCCGAGGACGAAGATGCCGACGGCGGCGAGCAGCGACCAGAAGTAGCGCTCCTTGCCGTAGCCGAAGGGGTGGTCGCTGTCGGGGGCGCGGCGGCTGCGGCGCAGCGACAGCAGGAGGAACACCTCGTTGAGGCTGTCCGCCACCGAGTGCGCGGCCTCCGAGAGCAGCGCGGGCGATCCGGAGAACAGGCCCGCGGCGGTCTTCGCGGCGGCGATCACGAGGTTGGCGCCGAGCGCGACGAGCACCGCGCCCTTGGTGCCCTCGTCGCGCTCGCCGCCGGGGTCGTCCGCGCCGGGCCGCGGCGGTCCGGAGGCCGTACGACGGGTGTCCGTGTCGCCTGTCTCCTTACCGCCTGCCTCCGTGTCGCCTGTCTCCGTCTCGCCCGTGCCGGTGTGCCCGGAGCGCTCCGGGCCGGTGCTGCCGAGGTCCTGGTCGGTGCTGGTCAGGGTGTGCTCTCCACTCATTCGTGTGTGTGCCCGATCAGGGTGCGGGCCGCGGCGGCGATGGCGTCGGCGTCGATGCCCGCCGCGTGGAGCTGTTCCTCGGGGGTGGCGGAGCCGGGCATGGTGTGGACGGCCAGGCGGGTGAGCAGCGGCATCGGGTGGCCGTTGCCGAAGGACTCCAGGACCGCGTCGGCGAGGCCGCCCTCGGGGTGGTGGTCCTCGACGGTGACGAAGCGGCCGGTGTCCCGCGCGGCGGCGCGCAGCGCCTGGGTGTCGACGGGCTTGACCGAGTAGAGGTCGAGCACGCGGGCGCGGATGCCGTCGGCGACGAGCCGGTCGGCGGCGGCCAGCGCCTGGTGCACGGTGACGCCCGCGCCGATGAGGGTGACCTGGTCCTCGGGGTGCTCGCGCAGCAGCTTGCTGCCGCCGATCGGGAAGTCCTCCTCGGGTCCGTAGATCACCGGGGTGGCGCCGCGGGTGGCGCGCAGATAGCCGACGCCGGTGCGGTCGGCCAGCGCGGCGACGAGCTTGGCCGTCTGGTGGGCGTCGCAGGGGTACAGCACGGTGCTGCCGTGCACCGCGCGCATCATCGCCAGGTCCTCCAGCGCCATCTGGGACGGGCCGTCCTCACCGATCGCGACGCCCGCGTGCGTGCCGACGACGTTGAGGTCGGAGCGGCTGACCGCGGCCATCCGCAGGAAGTCGTGCGCGCGGGTCAGGAACGCGGCGAAGGTGGCCGCGTACGGCGTCCAGCCGCGTACGCCGAAGCCGACCGCGGCGCCGATGAGCTGCTGCTCGGCGATGTAGCACTCCACGTACCGCTCGGGGTGTTCCTTGGAGAACAGCTCGGCCTTGGTGGAGTCGCCGACCTCGCCGTCCAGCACGACGACGTCCCCGCGCCGGGTGCCGAGCGCGGCCAGCGCCTCGCCGAAGGCGGTACGGGTGGCCACCTCCTCGCCGATCCGGTACTCCGGCAGCGCGGCGGCCGGGTCCCCGCCGCGCTCGCGCCGCTCGGCGTCCGGCGGGCGGCGTACGTGGACCCGCAGGTCGCGTACGCCGCCGAGCTCGCGGATCGCGGCCTCGGCGTCCGGCAGCGGCTTGCCGTGCATGCCCTCGCGGTCCTCGACGGCGGCGACGCCACGGCCCTTGCGGGTCCTGGCGATGATCGCGGTGGGCGCGCCGCGGTTGGTGCGCGCGGTGGTCATCGCCTCGTCCACGGCGGTGATGTCGTGGCCGTCGATCTCGACGGTGTTCCAGCCGAAGGCGCGGATACGGCGGGTGTAGGCGCCCAGGTCCCAGCCGTGCCGGGTGGGGCCGCGCTGGCCGAGCCGGTTGACGTCGAGGATCGCGGTGAGATTGTCGAGACCTTCCATTCCGGCGTGCTCGAACGCCTCCCACACCGAGCCCTCGGCCAGCTCGCTGTCCCCGCACAGCACCCAGGTGCGGTAGGGCAGGTGCTCCAGGCGCTTGGCGGACAGCGCGACGCCGACGCCGATCGGCAGCCCCTGGCCGAGCGATCCGGTGGCCACGTCGACCCAGGGCAGCCGGGGCGTGGGGTGGCCCTCCATGCGGCTGCCGAGCTTCCTGAAGGTCAGCAGTTCCTCGTCGGTGATGGCGCCCGCGGCCTTGTAGGCGGCGTAGAGCAGCGGTGAGGCGTGGCCTTTGGACAGGATCAGGTGGTCGTTGCCGGGGTGGCCGGGGCGGTCGAAGTCGTAGCGCAGATGGCGGGCGAAGAGGACGGCGGCCAGATCGGCCGCGGACATCGACGACGTGGGGTGGCCGGACCCGGCGGCGTCGGCCGCGCGTACCGCGTCGACTCTCAACTGCTGGGCCAGTTCACGCAGTTCTGCCGGATCTGCCAGTTCTGCCGGTTCCGTGGCGTGCGTGGTGAGGTCGGTCATGGCGCCCTCTCTCCGTACTCTTCGCTGCTCTTTCCCCGCCCTGCGGCTGCCCGGAGCCTGGGCGGACAAACAGGGCCGCGGCGCGGCACGCCGGGCCTGAGGCGTCGCGCCTTCCCCATCAATCGTTACCCGTGCGTAATACGCCCGCACATTACCTTCGGTAACCCCACGTGGTGGGCCACCGCGCGGCAGGCACGCGGAGCGTCGGGCTCAGATCTCCGGCGGTGCGGCGACCGTGACCGGCATGTCCTTGACCTTGGGGCTGCGCCGTTCACGGTTCGCCAGCCAGTTGGCGAACCACGACAGCAGCATGCACATGCCGATGTAGATCGGCGCGATCACCATCACGACGGGGATGAAGGGCAGGTCGTAGTCGAGGTTGGTGGCGATCAGCTTGCCCGCGTACAGGAACTCCTCGTAGGTGATGAGGTAGCCGAGCGAGGTGTCCTTGAGGGCCACCACGAGCTGGCTGACGATCGCGGGCAGCATCGCGCGGGCCGCCTGCGGCACCAGCACCTGGGCCATCACCTGCGTCTTGCGCATGCCGAGCGCGAGGGCGGCCTCGCCCTGGCCGCGCGGCACGGAGGTGACACCGGCCCTGAACACCTCGGCGAGCACCGAGCCGTTGTACAGCGTCAGGCCGATGACCAGGGCCGTCATCGGCTCCAGCTTGAGGGCGATGAAGATGAAGAAGATCATCACCAGCAGCGGCATCGCGCGGAAGAACTCCACCACCAGCGTGCTGAACCAGCGCACCGGCCGGTGGTCGGAGAGCCGTCCTGCGGCGAAGACCGCGCCGAAGACCAGTGAGAGGACCGCCGCCCAGCCGAACGCCTTCAGCGTGTTGGCCAGGCCATTGAGCAACAGCCGCTGGATGCCCGCGTATTCGAAGGGCCGCCACTTCACCGCGGAGAACTGCCCGGTGTCCACCAGCTTGTAGACGACGAAGCCGACCAGCGCGGCCAGCACCGCCGTGGTGAGCCACGCGTACAGCCGGTGCCTGGCCAGCGCCTTGGGCCCCGGAATGTCGTACAGCGCGCTGCTTCCGCTCATCGCGCGACCCCCAGCTTCCGCTCCAGCACGTGGAAGACCGCGCTGATGGTCAGGGTGACGATCAGATAGCCGACGGCGATCCAGACGAAGGTCCACACGATGCTGTAGCCCAGTTCGTTGAGCGGCTTGTACGTGCCGAGCAGTTCGGTGACCGAGAAGGACCCGGCGATGGCGGAGTTCTTGGCCAGCGCGATCAGCGTGGAGCCGATCGGCGAGATCACCGCGCGGGCGGCCTGCGGCAGCACCACCAGGCTCAGCGTCTGCGTGAAGGTCATGCCCAGGCTGCGGGCCGCCTCGCCCTGGCCGAGCGGCACGGTGTTGATCCCGGCCCTGACCGCCTCGCAGATGAACGCCGAGGTGTACGCGCCCAGCGCCAGGATCGCGAACACCCGGAAGGGCAGCACGAGTCCGAAGCGCGGCAGACCGAGCAGCACCGCGAAGAACAGCAGCGTCAGCGGGGTGTTGCGCAGCACCGTCACCCACGCGGTGCCGAACGCCCGGAGCGCTGTGACGGGCGACACCCGGAATCCGGCGACGATCACCCCGACGACCAGCGAGAGCGCCCCGGCGAGCAGGGTGAGCTGGACGGTGCCCCACAAGCCCCTGCCGAACAGCGAGTAGTTGTCGGTCAGGACGTTCACGCGGTGTGTCTCCCCCTCAGTACCGGTCGACCGGCGGCGGTACGGGCGCCGGGACCCCGGACAGACCCAGCGTCGCCGCGTACGCCTTCTTCCAGTCGCCGTCGCGCTCGTGCGCCACGATCGCGTCGTCCAGCGCGCCCCGCAGCGCCGTGTCGCCCTTGGCGAGACCGATGCCGTACGGCTCCTTCGAGAACGGCTTGCCGACCAGCTTCATCTCGTTCGGCGCCTTGGCCGCGTAGCCCAGCAGGATCGAGTCGTCGGTGGTGACCGCGTCGACCTGGTAGGTCAGCAGATTGTCCACGCACACCGAGTACGTGTCGTACGTGACCGGCGTGGCGTCCGGGTAGTCGCGCTCGATCCGCTGGATCGGGGTGGAACCGGCCGCCGAGCAGACCTTCTTGCCCTTCAGGTCCCGCGGCCCGTTGATGTCCTTCTCGTCCTTGCGCACCAACAGGCCCTGCCCGGCCAGGTAGTACGGGCCCGCGAAGCCGACCTGCTTCTTGCGCAGGGCGTTGATGGTGTACGTGCCCACGTAGTAGTCGATCTGGCCGTTGCTCAGGGCGGTCTCCCGGTTGGCGGAGGCGATCGGCTTGTACTGGACGCGGTCGGCGGCGAAGCCGAGCGAGGCCGCCGTCATCTTGGCGATCTCGATGTCGAAACCGGAGTACGTGCCGGTGGCCGGGTCGCGCTCGCCGAGGTACGGCTGGTCGTCCTTGACGCCGACCACGAGCCTGCCGCGCCGGTGGGCGGCCGACCAGGTGGCGGAGGCGGGCAGCGAGAAGTCGCGGCTGACCCGGTAGACGGGCAGGGCGTCGGCGCGGGGGCCCTTGGCGGGCGGGCTGCCCTGCTTGCCGCAGCCGGCCAGCCCAGCCAGCCCGGTCAGCGCGGCCAGGCCGGCCAGCCCGGTCACGACGGCCGCCGCCGCGAGCCGGGCCACGGCCGCCGGGCGCGCCGGGCGGGCGGGCCGGTGAGTGCGTCGCATGGCGGTCCAGGTGCTGATCAGTGGTGCAGGATCTTGGAGAGGAAGTCCTTGGCGCGCTCACTGCGCGGCGCGGTGAAGAACTCCTCCGGCACCCGGTCCTCGACGATCCGGCCGTCCGCCATGAAGACCACCCGGTGCGCGGCGGACCGGGCGAAGCCCATCTCGTGGGTGACCACGACCATGGTCATGCCCTCCTCGGCGAGCTGCCGCATCACTTCCAGCACCTCGTTGATCATCTCGGGGTCGAGGGCCGAGGTGGGCTCGTCGAAGAGCATCGCCTTGGGGTTCATGGCCAGTGCGCGGGCGATGGCGACCCGCTGCTGCTGGCCGCCGGACATCTGCGCGGGGAACTTGTCCTCGTGCCCCACCAGGCCCACCCGGTCCAGCAGTTCGCGGGCCTGCCGCTCCGACTCGGCCTTGCCCCGGCCGCGCACCTTGACCGGCGCGAGCATCACGTTCTGCAGGACGGTCTTGTGCGCGAAGAGGTTGAAGGACTGGAAGACCATGCCCACGTCGGCGCGGAGCCGGGCCAGCTCGCGGCCCTCGGCGGGCAGCGGCACGCCGTCGATGGTGATCGTGCCCGACTCCACGGGTTCGAGACGGTTGATGGCCCGGCACAGCGTGGACTTCCCGGAACCCGAGGGACCGATGATCACGACGACCTCGCCGCGGCCGATGGTCAGATCGATGTCCTTGAGCACATGCAGCGGGCCGAAGTGCTTGTTGACTCCGCGCAGGACGATCAGGGGTTCCCGGGTCATCCGCGCGCTCAGCCCAGCACGCGATGGACGAGGGTGTCGCGTTCGGTCTGCGGGATGGCGGTCCAGCGCATGCCGCGCAGCGCGCCCTCCAGCGCGAGCAGCGTGTGCGTACAGGCGTCTTCGGGCAGTTCGGGCCGGATCTTCTCGAAGGCGCGGCCGGAGCCCAGCCGTCGCAGTTCGCCCGCGTCGTCGACGCCGGCGCGGCGCAGGCGGTCGGCGAGGACCGACCCGATGTTCGGGAGCTGCTGAAGGGAGTCCACGTCGTGCCTCCGGTACCGAGCTGGTGGGGACTGGTGCGAAAAGGGGGACCTTCGGCGCCATCATGCACGTCCTCTAGTGCCCTTCGCGGCCATCGCGTGGTGACACGCCCTGGACCGCACCCCACTGTGTGGTGATGACCACCGGATCGGGTGACAGCCGCACCGCCGTACGGGCTCAGTCTTCCGACGACTCCGCGAGCACCTGGGACAGTTCGGGGCTGCCGCTCTCGGCCCAGGCGTGGCCGATCTCCACGGTGTCGATCTCACGGCCGGACGCGAGCCGTACCACGGGACGGCCGTTGGGCAGGATCTCCCACGCCGCGTCGGGGACCGTGAGCACCATGACGGTGCCGAGGTAGAGGCCCGCGTCGTTGCCGAGGTCCGACAGCACCTCTTCGTCGTCCCGCCAGCTCGGCGCCA
Organism: Streptomyces sp. CBMA29; assembly: GCF_014596445.1. Classification (GTDB taxonomy): domain Bacteria; phylum Actinomycetota; class Actinomycetes; order Streptomycetales; family Streptomycetaceae; genus Actinacidiphila. Next base: position 10,131 of record NZ_MECL01000239.1, read on the forward strand.
ACTGGTCGAGGGCGGCGAGGGATTCGGGCGTGTCGTCCAGGTCCACCCCGTCGTCGGCGGCGCGGGCGCGCAGCAGTTCGCACTCGCCGAGCAGTTCCGCGACGCCGGTCGCGTCGGGGGCGGCGTCGGTGTACACGGCGAAACCGCGGGCGACGCCGTGTCTTCTGCGCCACTTGCCGATCAGGGGGATGTCCATGCGGTCAGCGTCGCACCTGCCGTGCCGCCGCGACCACAGGCGCGCGTGCCCGCACCCGTAGGCCGAAACGCCCACACGCCGCTACGCCCCCCCCGGTCAGACCTCCAGGTCCACCACGACCGGCGCGTGGTCGGAGGCGCCCTTGCCCTTGCGCTCCTCGCGGTCCACGTACGCGTCGCCCACCGCCTTGGCGAACGGCTCGTTCCCGTACACCAGGTCGATCCGCATCCCGCGGTTCTTGGGGAAGGCGAGCTGCCGGTAGTCCCAGTACGTGTACGGGCGGTCGTACTTCAGCGGGCGCGGCATCACATCGGTGAGGCCGGTCTCGCGCAGGGCGGCCAGCGCGGCGCGCTCGGGGGCGGTGACATGCGTCTGGCCCTCGAAGACCGACAGGTCCCACACGTCCTCGTCCACCGGCGCGACATTGAAGTCGCCGAGCACCGCGAAGGGCCGCGGACCGGCCGCGTCCCGCGCGACGGCGGCGCGCAGCGCCTCGAACCACTGGAGCTTGTAGGCGTAGTGCGGGTGGTCGACCTCACGGCCGTTGGGCACGTAGACCGACCAGAGACGGACCGCGCCGCAGGTCGCGGAGACCGAACGGGGCTCGTGCACGCCCTCCCAGTCGGGTCCGCCGGGCAGCCCCTCGACGACGTCCTCCAGGCCGACCCGGGAGACCAGCGCCACCCCGTTCCACCTGCCGGTGGCGTGCACCGCCGACTCGTACCCCAGCTCGCGCAGCTCGTCGCGCGGGAACTGCTCGGCGGTGCACTTGGTCTCCTGGAGGCACAGGACGTCGGTGCCGCTGCTCTCCAGCCAGGCGAGCAGCCGCGGAAGGCGGGCGGTGATCGAGTTGATGTTCCAGGTCGCGATGCGCATGCCCCCCAACCTAACCGCTGGGTCCGACAGTGACCCGGTGGCGGCGCTGCTACGCCTGCGTGCTGTCGCCGGGCGCCAGCCGTAGGTGGTCGGCGCCGCCGAGGCCGCCGATCTGCGTGTCGTAGATCGGCCGGGCCAGGTCGGTCAGCAGCGCGTCGTGCACGTCGATGGCGCGGCGCGGCTTGACCTCGCGGACGTAGTCGATGACCTCGGAGATCTTGCTCCAGGGGGCCTGCACGGGCAGCAGCAGGGTGTCCACGGCGGCGCCGGGCAGGGTCAGCGCGTCACCGGGGTGGAAGAGCGAACCGTCGATCAGGTAGCCGACGTTGGTGATCCGCGGGATGTCCGGGTGGATGACGGCGTGCAGCTCGCCGTGCACCTGGACGTCGAAGCCCCCGGCGGTGAAGGTGTCGCCGTCGCCGACGGTGTGCACGCGGCCGGGGAAGGCCGCGGAGACCTCGTCGGCCACCGCGCGCAGGGTCCACAGCTCCGCGCCCGGATTGGCTTCGAGGCCGGCGCGCAGCCGGTCGGCGTTGAAGTGGTCCAGGTGCTCGTGCGTGACCAGGATGACGTCGGCGCCGACCGCCGCGTCCTCCTCGCTGAAGGTGCCCGGATCGATGACGAGCGTGCGCCCGTCCTTCTCCAGCCGGATGCAGGCGTGGCGCTTCTTCGTGAGCTTCACAGGGTCCGTCCTCGGCAGCGCGTTCTGGGCTTCTCTGACACTCGGTACTGGGAATCCTCGGGTGCCGGGCGTTTTCCGGCACGCCTCCATCTTGCTACGGGTGCTTGCTACGGGGTGCTTGCTACGGGTGCGCCCCGGTCTCCTGCCGGATCACCGTACGCGCGGTGTCCACAGCGGCCCTGGCGGCGGGCAGGCCGCAGTAGAGCGCGGTGTGCAGCAGGACCTCCTCGATCTCGGCCGGGGTCAGGCCGTTGCGCAGCGCCGCCCTGGTGTGGTCGGCCAGCTCCTCCAGCCTGCCGGTGGCGGTCAGCGCGGTCAGCGTCACAAAGCTCCTGGTACGCCGGTCGAGGCCGGGCCGCGACCAGACCTCGCCCCAGGCGTAGCGGGTCAGGAAGCTGTCGAAGCCGGCGCCGAAGTCCTCGGCGCGGGCCAGCGCCTGGTCGACCTCCGCGTCACCGATCACCTCGCGCCGTATCCGCAGCCCTTCCTCGTACGTGTCGGGCGGCACGGCGGCGGGCTGCGCGGCGACGGCCTGCGGCGGTACGACGGGGGCCGGGGGTACGGCGACGGAGCCGGTCGGCACGGACACCGGCTCGGTCCACACGCTGCCGAAGTGCGTCGCCAGCAGGTCGCCGACGGCCACGGGCTCCTCTACGGGCGCCAGGTGGCCGGTGGCCGGGACGACCGCGAGCCGGGCGTCCGGTATTCCGGCGACCAGCAGCCGGGCGTCGGCGGGCGGGGTCTCGGTGTCGTCGGCGCCCGCCACCACCAGCGTCGGCACCTTGATGCTGCCGAGCGCGTCCCGGATGTCGAAGGCGGCCAGTGCCTCGCACCCGGCGATGTAGCAGTCCGCGTCGGTGGTCCTGACCATCTGCACGGCCCAGTCGGTGATCGCGGGCTGGGTGGCGAGGAAGGGGCCGGTGAACCAGCGCTCGGGGCTGGCCAGCGCCGTGCGGTCCAGGCCGTTGGCGCGGACCACGACGCCGCGCTGCCGCCACACGTCGGCGGTGGCGTACCGCGCGGCGGCCGAGACCAGGGCGAGGGCGGCGACCCGGTCGGGGCGCAGCAGCGCGAGCCGGGCGCCGATGGCGGCGCCGAGCGAGCAGCCCGCGTAGCCGAAGACGTCGACGCCCTCGTCGTCCAGGACGGCCAGCAGCCGGGCGGCCAGCTCGTCGACCGAGGCCGCGGGGTGCGCGGGCGCGCCGCCGTGGCCCGGCAGCTCGTAGCGCAGCACCCGCCACTGCTCGGTGAGCGCCGGAAGCTGCCGGTCCCACATGTGCCAGGTGGCGCCGAGGGCCGGTCCCAGGATCAGGACGGGGGCGTCGGCCGGGCCGTCGAAGCGGTGCTGAAGGGGGGGCCGCGGGTCCAGATCGCCGTCGGTCGAGTCGCTCATCGCCTCACGCTACCGAGTGGAGTGTGTGCTTCCGAAATCCGAGTGGCCCGCTTCCGCGGGCCCGCGGGGGCTGTCATGGGCCATCGTTGTCATCGCCCCTGACATCGGCGCCCCGCCGCCGTCATCCCTTGAAGCCGTGCCGGAAGTTGACGGTGGAGACCGCGTACACCGTGGGGACGTCCGGGTCGGTGAGGTCCACCACGATGTCGCGGTCCGGTTTGTCGCCGGCCTGGTGCATGCTGACGCCCACATACGTACGGCCGGTGAGGAAGACCCAGCCCGCCGTCCCGGCCTGCGCGGCGCTGATCGCGTCCTTGCCCCCGCGCAGCACGTTCCGGGTGCTGCCGACCTGCGCGAGGAAGGTGTCCAGGCCGCCGGAGGTGGTGGTGAACTGGACGTACAGCGCGCTGGTGTCCCAGGAGTTGGTCTCCAGGTAGCCGGGGCCCGTGGTGCCGTCGGGGAAGGGCAGCTGGTATATCTGCCGCTGGAGGATGGTCGGAACGGCCAGCTCCAGATGGCTGAGGGCCGCCTCCTTCTGCTTGGTGACCCCGCTGTCCCGGCTCTGCTCGGCGGAGATCAGCACGTACCCGATCGGTACGAGGACGAGCAGCGGGACGACGGTCCAGCGGACCCAGCGCGGCGGGTTCCGCGGCGGCGGTGCGAGCCGTGCCCGGCCCGCGTCGCCGTCCGCGGGCGGTCCCCCGCCGGACTCGGGGCCCGGCTCCAGGGTGTCCTGGTCGAAGGGTGTGGTGGTCACGACTGGGCTCCCTGCCGTCCGTAGACGCGGCCGTAGCGTTCGTACCGCTCGACGCGGCGGCGGGTGGCGCGGCGGAAGCGGCGGGCGACCAGCCGGGCCAGGTCGGCGGCGCCGACCATACCGGCCTCGGGGCCCAGCTCGGCCTTGGCGATCCGCGCCTCCGGCCGGTAGCCGCGGCCGGTGAGATTGCGCCGGAAGGCGTCCCTGGCCGGGTTGATCAGCAGGTCGTCGGCGGCGCTGACGCCGCCGCCGATGACGAAGCACGACGGGTCGAGGGCGGCGGCGAGGTTGGCGATCCCGATGCCGAGCCACTGGCCGATGTCCTGGAACAGCTCGACGCACATCGCGTCGCCCTCGCGGGCCAGCTCGGTGATCAGCGGTCCGGTGATCTCGCCGATGCTGCCGCCGACCCGGTCGATGATCCCGTAGGCGACCGGGGAATCCGCGGCGGCCATCTCGCGGGCCTCCCTGACCAGCGCGTTCCCCGAGCTGTACTGCTCCCAGCAGCCGCGGTTGCCGCAGGCGCAGCGGTGGCCGCCCTGCACCACCTGCATATGGCCGAATTCGCCCGCGACGCCGTAGCGGCCCCTCTTGACCTGGCCGTCCTCCAGGATCGCGCCGCCGATGCCGGTGCCGAGGGTGATCATCACCAGGTCGGCCTCGCCGCGCCCGGCGCCGAAGCGCCACTCGGCCCAGGCCGCGGTGTTCGCGTCGTTGTCGACCATGACGGGGACCAGCAGGCGCTCGGCGAGCCGGTCGCGCAGCGGCTCGTCGCGCCAGGACAGGTGCGGGGCGAAGAGCACCCGCGAGCGGTCGGCGTCGACCCAGCCCGCCGCCCCGATGCCGACCGCGTGCACGTCGTGCCGCTCCGACAGGTCCAGGACCAGCTCCACGATGGTGTCCTCGACGACCTTGGGGCTCTTGGACTTGTCGGGCGTCTCGGTGCGGATCTTCTCCAGGATCACCCCGTCCGCGTCGACCACCCCGGCCATCACCTTGGTGCCGCCGATGTCGATACCGACGGTGGGGACGCGGGGCGCGGTCAGATGCGAGCGCCGCTCGCGGCGGCCGACGGTCTGGAGCACCGTCGCCCTGGCGGCGCCGCCGCGGTACACACGTTCACGATTGGCACTCAAGCGGAGGTCTCCGGGTCGGTCGCCGGTGGCGTGGTGGTCGTCCGGCGCATCAGTTCGTGGGTCAGCTCGTCCAGCTCGCTGCCCCCGGCCATCTCCCGGGTCAGCTCGTCCAGCGTAATGTCCTTCTTCAGGTGGCTGCCCGACATCGCGCCTCGCTTGAGCAGAATGAACCGGTCACCGACCAGATACGCGTGGTGCGGATTGTGCGTGATGAGTACCACACCGAGCCCCGCGTCGCGCGCGGCGGCCACGTATTTCAGCACCACACCCGACTGCTTGACGCCGAGCGCGGCCGTCGGCTCGTCCAGGACCAGCACCTTCGCGCCGAAGTGGACGGCGCGGGCGATGGCCACGCACTGCCGCTCGCCGCCGGACAGGGTGCCGATCGGCTGGTCGACGTCGCGCAGGTCGATGCCCATCCGCAGCAGCGCCTGGTGGGTGGTGGCGCGCATGGCGGCCACGTCGAGCCTGCGCAGCGGGCCGCGGCCGAGGGTGGGCTCGGAGCCGAGGAAGAAATTCCGCCAGACCGGCATCAGGGGGACGACCGCCAGGTCCTGGTAGACGGTGGCGATGCCGCGGTCCAGCGCCTCGCGCGGCGAGCTGTGCCGTACGTCCTCGCCCTCGACGGCGTAGCTGCCCGTGTCGTGCTGGTGCAGTCCGGCGATGATCTTGATGAGGGTGGACTTGCCCGCGCCGTTGTCGCCGAGGACGCAGGTGATCTCCCCGGCCCGCACTTCGAGGGAGACCTCCCGCAGCGCGCGGACGTTCCCGTACGACTTGGAGACGTCGGTCAGCTCGACCAGCGGGGCGCCGGCGGGCGCGGGGACCTTGTCGAGGACGGGTTCTGCGCTCATGCCGCGGCCTCCGCCCGCTTGCGGACCCAGGCGTTCAGCAGCGTCGCGAGCAGCAGCATCGCGCCGAGGAAGAACTTGAACCAGTCCGGATTCCACTGGGCGTACACGATGCCCTTGTTGGTCATGCCGAAGATGAACGCGCCGACCGCCGAACCGATGGCGCTGCCGTATCCGCCGGTCATCAGGCAGCCGCCGATGACGGCCGCGATGATGTACAGGAACTCGTTGCCGACGCCCTCGCCCGACTGCACCACGTCGAACGAGAACAGCAGGTGCTGTCCCGAGATCCAGGCGCAGAAGGCGACCGCCATGTACAGGCCGATCTTGGTACGGGCGACGGGGACGCCGACCGCGCGGGCCGCGTCCGCGTTGCCGCCCGCGGCGAAGATCCAGTTCCCCGCGCGGGTGCGCAGCAGCACCCAGGTGGCCACGGCGACCAGGCCGAGCCACCACAAGATGGTGACCTGGAGGTCGACGGAGCCGAGCGTCCAGTGCGAGGCGAACAGGTCGCGGGCGGTCGGGAAGCCCTCCATGTCGGCGATCGTCTTGGTGGAGACGGTGCCGCTGATGAGCTTGGTGAAGCCGAGATTGAGGCCGGTGAGCATCAGGAAGGTGCCCAGCGTGATGATGAAGCTGGGCAGTTTGGTGCGCACGAGCAGGATGCCGTTGAGGAAGCCGATGGCGAGGGTGACCAGCAGCGACACTCCGACGCCGACCCAGACGTTCGCGGTCATCTGGTAGCTGAACATCGAGGAGACCAGCGCCGAGCTGGTCACCAGGACACCGGCCGACAGGTCGAACTCGCCGCCGATCATCAGCAGCGCCACGGGGACGGCCATGATGCCGATCGTGGAGGACGCGTACAGCACCGTGCCGAGGCTGGAGGCCCGCAGGAAGGCGTCGGCGACGACGGAGAAGAAGACGAAGACGGCGACCGCGCCGACGACGGAGCCCAGCTCGGGCCTGGCCAGCAGGGCGCGCACGACGGATCTCGGCGCCAGCCGCTCGTCGTCCACCGGGCTCACGAGAAGTTCCGGGGTGCTCAACGGGTGCCCCGCTTGGTGTACGACAGCAGGGCTTCCGCGTCGTCCTTGGTGACGATCTGCGGCCCGGTCAGGACGGGCTGGCCGCCGCCGAGGGTGTCGCCGTTGTAGCGGTACAGCCACAGCAGGTCGATGGCCTCGTAGCCCTGGAGGTACGGCTGCTGGTCGACCGCGAAGCCGATGGCGCCCGCCTTGAGGGAGGCGGCGACCTGCGCGTTCAGGTCGAAGGTGTCGACCTCGGCGGACGAGCCCGCCTGGGCCTTGGCCTTGACCGCGGTGGCGGCGAAGGGAGCGCCGAGGGTGACGACGGAGTCGATGCTCTTGTCGGCCTGGAGCTTGGCCTGGACGGAGGACTGCACGTCCGGCATGTTCGTGCCGTCGACGTAGAGGTTGTCCATCGTCCCGGAGAAGGTGGCCTTGGCGCCCGCGCAGCGCTGCTCGTGGCCGACGTTGCCCTGTTCGTGGAGCACGCACAGGGCGTGCTTCTTGCCGCGCTTGTTCAGCTCGTCGCCGACCGCGCGGCCCGCGATGGTCTCGTCCTGGCCGATGTGGCCGAGCGTGCCGAATTCCTTGGACTCCTGCGAGCCGGAGTTGATCGTGATGACCGGGATACCGGCCTTCTCCGCCTTGAGCACGACGGCCTTCATCGCGTCGGGCTTGGCGAGCGTGACGATCAGCCCGTCCACGTGCTGGTCGATGGCGGCCTGGACGAGCTGCGACTGCTCGTTGGCCTGGTCGCTGTTGGAGTAGAGGAACTTGATGTTGTCCTTGTCGGCGGCCTGCTTGGCGCCGCTCTGGACGATGTCCCAGAAGGTGTCGCCCGCGCCGGAGTGGGTGACCATCGCGAAGGTCCAGTGCGGGGTGTTGACGGCGGAGCCGTTGGCCGCGGCCTGCTTGGCCCGGTCCTCCGCGCGCTTGCCGCCGGTGCTGCTGCACCCGGCCAGGCAGACCGCGCCGAGCACCGCCGCCAGCAGCGCGCCCACCACCCGTGTTCCTGCCCTTGCCATCGCCACGAGGCCCTGCCTTTCCCTGCGGTTCCTGTTACTGCCGGGGTGAGAGTGCTGCGAGCGACCATCCCGGCGGCCCAAGTATCCGTCAAGAGGTACGGCCCGATGCCCGGCGGGGCACGTCTCAGGCTCTGACCAGCAGCCGGAACTCGAAGGTGTAGCGCGAGGCCCGGTACAGATGGGAGCCGAACTCGATCGCGCGGCCCCGGTCGTCGTACGTGGTGCGCTGCATCGTCAGCAGCGCCGCGCCCGGCGGCTCGGCCAGCAGCCTGCTCTCCTCGGCCGTGGCCGCGCGGGCCCCCACGGTCTGCTCCGCGCTGTGCAGGGTGATGCCGTGGTGCCGCATCAGCGCGTACAGGCCGTTCGTCTCCAGCTCGCCGGTGGCCGGTTCCAGCAGGTCGCAGGGGAGGTAGTTGCACAGGTACGCCATCGGCTCGCCGTGGGTGAGGCGCAGCCGGTGCACGACGGCGACCTGGCAGGACTCCGGCAGGCCCAGAGCGGCGGCGACCGCGGCGGGCGCGGGCCCGCGGGCGTTCGCGAGCACCCGGGTGCTGGGGCGCCGGCCCGCGGCGAGCAGGTCGTCGTACAGGCTGCTCAGTTCCAGCGGGCGGGCGACATGGCTGTGCACCACCTGGGTGCCGACGCCCCGGCGGCGTACCAACAGGCCCTTGTCGACCAGCGACTGGATGGCCTGCCGGACGGTCGGCCGGGACAGGCCGAGCCGGGCGGCCAGCTCTATCTCGTTGCCGAGCAGGCGGCCGGGGGCGAGCGCGCCCTCTTCTATGGCGGCTTCGAGCTGCCGGGCGAGCTGGAAGTAGAGCGGTACGGGGCTGGCGCGGTCGACGGCCAGCCGCAGATCGCGGTGGACGGGCTTGGCCTCCGGGCGCCCACGGCCGGGCGGCACGGATTCGCGACCTGGTTCGTGCGGGGGTGCGTGCGTGGGCTCCTGCTTGGGCACGGAGGGAGCGTATCGGCACCCCATGATCACCGGAAGTCCTTATGTCCGGACAAAGCGTTGACAGGGGGCGGGCGGCGCGGGAGGTTGGGACAGCGCGCACGTCTCCCGCGGTGAAGGGGCAAGTAGCAGCTATGCGGATCGGACTCATCGGTGCCGGGCGGATCGGCTCCTTCCACGCCGCCACGCTGGCCGCCCACGAGGACGTCGAGGTGGTGACGGTCGCCGACACCGAGGCGGTACGCGCCCGGCAGGTCGCCGCGTCGGTCGGCGGGCGCGCGGCCCTTTCGGTGGACGCGCTCCTCGACAGCGCGCCGGACGCCGTCGTCATCGCCTCCGCCACCGCGTCGCACGCCGCCCTGATCACCCGCGCCGCCCGCGCCGGAATCCCCGCCTTCTGCGAGAAGCCGGTGGCGCTCGACCTCGCCGGTACGGTGGCGGCGCTCGACACCGTCGAGGCCGCGGGCGGCGTGCTCCAGATCGGCTTCCAGCGGCGCTTCGACGCCGGGTACCGCGCGGCGCGCGAGGCCGTACGGGCGGGCGGGGTGGGCCGGCTGCACACCGTGCGCACCGTCACCTCGGACCCGGCGCCACCGCCGGCCGCGTACGTCCCGCTCTCCGGCGGCCTCTACCGCGACTGCCTCATCCACGACTTCGACGCCCTGCGCTGGGTCACCGGCCGGGAGATCACCGAGGTGTACGCGGCGGGCGCCAACGGCGGCGCCGACTTCTTCCGCGCGGCGGGCGACGCCGACACCGCGGCGGCGCTGCTCACCCTGGAGGGCGGTGTCCTCGCGACCGCGACGGCGACCCGCTACCACGGGGCGGGGTACGACGTCCGGATGGAACTGGCCGGGACCGACGACCAGATCGCGGTGGGCGTCGGCCCGCGGACGCCCTTGCGCTCGATGGAGCCGGTCGCGGTCGCGGCCCTGCCCACGGCGCCCTGGCCCGGCTTCCTCGACCGTTTCGCCGCCGCCTACCGGGCCGAACTGGCCGCCTTCCTGCGCGTCGTACGCGGCCTTGAGCCGAATCCCTGCGAGGGTCGGGAGGCGTTGCGCGCGCTGCTCGTCGCCGAGGCGTGCGAGGTCTCGCGCCGCGAAAGACGTCCGGTGGCGGTCGCCGACGTGGGCATGCGCGTACGTGAGGGCGACGTGAGCGGAGTGGTGGCATGAGCCGGAACGACGGCCTCGCGACGACGGTCGCCCCCGGCGCATCGGACAGGGTGGTGACGGCATGAAGCGGGAGCGGATCGCGGGGGCGCCGATTTCCTGGGGTGTGTGCGAAGTGCCCGGCTGGGGGCACCAGTTGAGTCCCGAGCGGGTGCTGGCGGAGATGACGGAACTGGGCATCACCGCCAGTGAGTTCGGGCCCGACGGCTTTCTGCCGGGGCCGCTGCTGGCCGACCACGGCGTCACCGCGGTCGGCGGCTTCGTGCCCGCCGTGCTGCACGATCCCGGCCACGATCCGCTGCCGGACATCCGGGCCGTCCTTGACCGCTTCACCGCCGCGGGCGCCCGCACGCTCGTCCTGGCCGCGGCCACCGGGCTCGACGGCTACGACGAACGTCCCGCCGTCTCGGCCGACGGCTGGCGCACCCTGCTCGGCAGGCTCGACGCCGTCACCGACCTCGCCGCCTCGCTCGGCGTCACCGCCGCCCTCCACCCCCATGTCGGGACCGTCGTCGAAGGGCCCGCCGAGGTCGACCGCGTCCTGGACGGCAGCCGGATCGGGCTCTGCCTCGACACCGGCCATCTCCTCATCGGCGGCACCGACCCGGTGGCCCTCGCGCGCCGGGCCGCCTCCCGCGTCACGCACGTCCACCTCAAGGACGTCGATCCCGCCGCCGCCCGCGCCGTCCGCGACGGGCGCACCACCTACACCTCCGCCGTCCAGCAGGGCCTCTACCGCCCCCTCGGCCAGGGCGGCCTCGACCTCACCACCCTCATCACCCATCTCGAATCCGCCGGCTACCCGGGCTGGTACGTCATGGAACAGGACACCGTCCTCACCGCTCCACCGCCCCCCGGCCAAGGCCCCCTCCCCGCCATCCGCGCCTCCCTCCACTGGCTCACCCACCAATGACACCCCCCGCCGACCAGACCCACAGCTCACCGCCTCCCGGGGGCGGGGCGTATGACGTGGTGACCCTGGGGCGGGTGGGGGTGGACCTTTATCCCGAGCAGAGCGGGGTGGGGCTCGCGGAGGTGCGGACGTTCGCGAAATCGCTCGGCGGGACCGCCGGGAACGTGGCGGTGGCAGCGGCGCGCCTCGGGCTGCGGACGGCGGTGCTGACGGGAGTGGGTGACGACCCGTTCGGCACGTACGTCCGCACGGCGCTCAAGGGCTTCGGCGTGGACGACAAGCTGGTCTCGACCGTGCCTGGGGTGCAAACCCCCGTCGTCTTCTGTGAGTTGTTCCCGCCCGACGACTTCCCGATCTACTTCTACCGGCGTCCGGTCGCGCCCGACCAGTGCCTCGAACCGGACACGCTGGACCGCGCGGCGGTCAGGACCGCGCGGGCTCTGTGGATCACCGGCTCGGCTCTCGCGGTGGAGCCGACGCGCTCGACCGTCTTCGCGGCACTGGACGCCCGCGAGGGCGGCGAGGTGTGGTTCGACCTGGACTGGCGCCCCGGCTTCTGGCAGGACCCGGCGCAGGCCCCCGCGCTGTACGCCCGCGCGCTGTCGTACGCGACGGTGGCCGTCGGCAATCTGGAGGAGACGCAGATCGCGGTCGGCAGCCGCGACCCGGAGACGGCGGCGGCGCTGCTGCTGCGGCACGGCGTGCGGACGGCGGTCGTCAAGCAGGGCCCGGCCGGTGTGCTGGGCAGAACCGCCCGTGAGCGGCACTCGGTGCCGCCGGTCCCGGTGAAGGCCGTCAACGGCCTCGGGGCGGGCGACGCCTTCGGCGGCGCCCTGTGCGCGGGCCTGCTGTCAGGGGCGCCGCTGCCCGACGTGCTCCGGGCGGCGAACGCGGCGGGCGCGCTGGTGGCCTCCCGCCTGGCGTGCGCGGACGCGATGCCGACCCGCCGCGAGATCGAGGAGCTGCTGCGCGAGCCCGCGCCACCCACCGCGCCCACCACAGGAGTTGAGCCCCAGTGACCCATCTGGCCGCGGGCACCGCGGCAAAGGACGGCTTCGACCTGTGGGTCGACCCGGCCGTCGCGGGCTGGACGTACTCCGGTCTGCGCGTCCTGACCCTGGAGCCTGGCGCGGAGCGCCGCTTCGCGGCCGGGGACGGCGAGTGGATCGTGCTGCCGCTGGCGGGCGGCTGCGCGCTGACCGTGACGGACGCGGACGGCGCGCGGGCCGACTTCGAACTGCACGGCCGCACCTCGGTGTTCAGCGGCGTCAGCGACTTCGCGTACGTGCCGCGCGACGCGGAGGTCACCGTCGTCAGCCCCGGCGGCAGCCGCCTGGCGCTGGCGGGCGCGCGCTGCGAGCGGCGGCTGCCCGCCCGTTACGGCCCGGCCGACGCCGTTCCTGTGGAGCTGCGCGGGGCGGGCGGCGCGAGCCGCCAGGTCAACAACTTCGCGGCGGCCGGCGTCTTCGCCTGCGACCGGCTGATCGCGGTGGAGGTGCTGACGCCGGGCGGCAACTGGTCGTCGTTCCCGCCGCACAAGCACGACGAGGCGGGCCCGCACGAGTCGGTCCTCGAAGAGATCTACTACTACGAGTTCGGCGGCGGCCCGGCCGCGCTGGGCTACCAGCGCGTCTACCCCTCCCCCGCCGGCGCCACCGACGTCCTCGCCGAAGTCCGCACCGGCGACGCGGTGTTGATCCCCGACGGCTGGCACGGCCCGAGCATGGCGGTCCCCGGCTACGACATGTACTACCTGAACGTGATGGCGGGCCCCGGCGCCGAACTGGCCTGGCTGATCAGCGACGACCCGGCACACGCGTGGGTCCGCGCGTCCTGGACGGACCAACTCCCCGACCCCCGGCTGCCGTTGTACGCGCCGCCGGTCACGCAGCAGGAGGGCGGCACCGTATGAGCGTCAGACTCACCGTCGCACAGGCTCTCGTCCGTTTCCTGTCCGTCCAGTTCACCGAGCGGGACGGCGTGCGGCACCGGTCGGTGGCCGGGATGTGGGGCATCTTCGGGCACGGCAATGTCGCGGGCGTCGGCCAGGCGCTGCTGGCGGCCGGGCCCGAGGCGATGCCGTACCACCAGGGGCGCAACGAACAGGCGATGGTGCACGCGGCCGTCGGCTACGCCCGGACCCGGCACGGGCTCTCGGCGATGGCGTGCACGACGTCGATCGGTCCCGGCGCGACCAATCTCGTCACGGGCGCGGCGCTCGCGACGATCAACCGGGCGCCGGTGCTGCTGCTCCCCGGTGACGTGTTCGCGACCCGTCCGGCCGACCCGGTGCTGCAACAGCTCGAAGTGCCGTGGGCGTACGACATCACCGTCAATGACGCGCTGCGGCCGGTGTCCCGCTGGTTCGACCGGATCTGGCGGCCCGAGATGCTGCCCGCCTCGCTGCTCCAGGCGATGCGCGTGCTGACCGACCCCGTCGACACGGGCGCGGTGACGCTCGCGCTGCCACAGGACGTGCAGGCGGAGGCGTACGACTGGCCGGACGAGCTGTTCCGCGAGCGGGTCTGGCATGTGCGGCGGCCCGTGCCGGACGCGGACGCGGTGGCCGGGGCCGCAGCCCTGCTGCGCGGTGCGCGTCGGCCGCTGATCGTCGCGGGCGGCGGGGTGCGGATCTCCGAAGCGGCGTCCGCGCTGGCCGAGTTGGCGGCGGCGACCGGCATCGCGGTGGCCGAGACGCAAGGCGGGAAGGGGGCTCTGCGGTGGGACCATCCGCAGGCGCTCGGCGGCATCGGGCACACCGGTACGGCGCCCGCCGACGCGGCGGCGCGGGAGGCCGACGTGGTGCTCGGCGTCGGCACCCGGTGGACGGACTTCACCACGGCGTCCGGTTCGCTCTTCGCGCCCGACGCGCGTTTCGTCAGTCTCAACATCGCCTCTTTCGACGGCCACAAGATGGCGGGGCTGGCGCTCGTCGGCGACGCGCGGGCCGGAATCACCGCGCTGGCAGCAGAGTTGACGGGTCATCAGGCACCCGGGCGGACACCCGAAGCGCGCCGGGCGCTGGCCGACTGGCGCGCCCGTACGGACGCGGCCTTCGGTGACGGCGGCGGCGAGGGGGCGCCGTCGCAGAGCGAGGTCGTCGGGGCGCTGGACGCGGTGCTGCACGACCGGGACGTGGTGGTCAACGCGGCCGGCTCCCTGCCGGGTGACCTGCACAAACTGTGGCGTGCGCGGGACGCCGGGCAGTACCACGTCGAGTACGGCTTCTCCTGCATGGGGTACGAGATCCCGGCCGCGATCGGCGTGAAGCTGGCGGCGCCCGACCGCGAGGTGTTCGCGCTCGTGGGCGACGGCACGTACTTGATGCTGCCGACCGAGGTCGTGACCGCCGTCCAGGAGGGCGTCCCGATCAATGTGGTGATCGTCCAGAACCACGGATACGCCTCCATCGGGGGCCTGTCCGAGCAGGTCGGCGCCGAACGCTTCGGCACCGCCTACCGGTTCCGCGCCCCCGACGGGTCCTTCGCGGGCGAGCCGTTGCCGGTGGACCTCGCGGCCAACGCCGCCAGCCTCGGCCTGGAGGTCTTCACCGCCCGTACGGCAAAGGAGTTGCGCGCCGCGCTGGCCGCCGCCCGCGAGTCGCCCCGGGCGACGGCCGTGTACGTCGAGACCGACCCCGCGCGGCCCGGACCCGGCGCCGAGGCGTGGTGGGACGTCCCGGTCGCCGAGGTGTCGGACCGCCCGGCCACGCGGGCCGCCCGCGAGGCGTACGACCGGGCGCGCCCGGCGCCCGGGACCCGGCCCCGCCTCTAGGGCGTGTCCGGCGGACAGGCCCTAGGTTCCGTCGGCGGCGGCCGGGATGGGCACGCCCTTGCGGGCGAGCAGCGACTTGAGGGACTGGATGATCGGGAAGACCTCGTTGTTGAGGTCGGCGCCCTGGGTCTGGTAAGCGCGCTGTTCCGCCTCGACGATGACGCGGTCCTGGCCGAAGATGCCCTCGGTGAAGAGCGTGATGACCGGCCACAGCAGATGGATCACGCCGGGGATCGGGGGCTTTTGGACCATGATCAGGCCGTAGGTGTGATTGTGGTGCTGGGCCTGGTCGGTGGGCATGTAGGCGTTCCACAGGTCGAGGGCCGGGGGCTCCTCGCGCTTGCCGTCGGTCCAGTAGCGCAGTGTCTGGTACGGGTAGCCGGTGCGGATCGTCATCAGGTCCGCGTACTTGTCGTCGTTGCCGCTGCCGATGATCAGGCGCTCGCCGAGGGACTGCTTGCCCTCGGTGCGCGAGAAGGAGTAGTCGGCCTCCAGCCAGTCCTCGCCCTCGCGGATGTCCAGCAGCTTGGCCCGGATCCGGCCCATCAGACTGCGGTGCAGGAACTGGTGGTTCATGTCCATCAGGTTCTCGTGCATGAACGAGTAGTGGCAGGCGATGTCCCGGTCGAGCACGCGCGTCTTGTACCGGCGGTCGGCGTACGAGGGCAGCTCCGGCATCGGCGTGACCTCGGCCAGTTCCTGGTTGCCGGGGAAGACGAAGACGAATCCGTACGCCTCGCGGCACGCGTAACTGCGGACGCCGTTGGGCAGTTTCCGCTTCCGGTCCAGATAGGGGATGTTCACGCACGCGCCCGTGCGGTCGTACGTCCAGCAGTGGTAGCCGCAGAGCAGCCGCTCGTCCTTCACCACGCCCATGCTCAGCGGGACCTGGCGGTGGGCGCAGCGGTCCTCCAGGGCGTACGGCGCGCCCTTCTCCGGCCGGACCAGGACGATCTCCGTCCCGGCGTACTTCACGGCCAGCGTCTTGCCGCTCTTGAGGTCGCGGGACCGGGCGAGCGGATACCAGAAGTCCGGGTCGAGTCCGGTCGTGCGGGTGGTGGGGACGTCCTCCTCCGGTGCCACGTCGCGGTATTTGCGCAATGGGGGCTTCGTCTGCGGGAGCGTCATACCAGAAATACGAACGTACCGGTCAGTACGTTCGCGTGGCGGACCCATCAAATCGTCATGACTTGGTCAAGTCCGCGTCCACGCGTAGATTTCCGGTGCCGATGTCGTGATCATCTCCCAGACCGGCGGCGGAATTCCGCCAGATCCGGCACGGGAACCGGCGGCGCGGAACATCACTGGGGGCGGATGTGGACTGGGGAACGCTCGTCGCGACGCTCAGCGGCGGTGGCATCGCCATTTCCGGCACTGTGCTCGCCGACCACCTGCGCCGCCGTCACGAGGACGGCCGGGGCACCGACGCGCGGCGCCGGGCGGTCTACATCGACTTCATCAGCGCCACCGGGGTCTGCCACGCGGGCCTGCGCCGGATCGCCCAGAATCCGGGCGCGGAGCCGGACGTGGACGCCGCGTCGCGCGCCGCACTGGACGACGCCGGGATCTACGAGGCGCGCGAGCGGCTCTTCATCGACGCCTCCACCGCCGTCGCGGGCGCGGGCCAGGCGATGTTCGAGCACCTGCGCGCCGTTCAGCGGGCGGTCGCGGCGGGGGCCGCCTCGACGTCCGTCGCCTTCCACGACGTCTATCACCCCTATCTCGGCGCGGTGTGGACCTACCGGGTCGCCGTACGCAGGGAGTTGGAAGGACTTTCCCTCTCACCGGAGGCTTTCGGCTGGTCCGAGTGGGACGGCAAGGACCGGTGCCCGATCTGCCGGGCCGCGCTCGGCGCGAGCTGATTCCGGAAGCTGATACCGGAGCCGATACCGAAGCTGATACCGGAGCTGATTCCGGAGCTGATTCCGGACCGCGCACCGGGCGCGGCCCGCGTACACCCGACATGCCGTAAAGGCATTATCCGGACAGAAATTGGCGTTCTTTCGCCCGTGCGGCAACCTGTGCGCGCTCGTGTCCCTGTTCGCAGGTAGACCCAACCGCACTTGGACGCAAGGAATTCGATGACGCATACCCAAGGCAGCCGACGTCTCAGGCGCTCGGCTCTCGTGGCCGCGGCGGCTTTCGCCGTGGTCGCGGGCGGCGTCGGCGCCGCGCCCGGCGCCGGAGCGGCGACACCCGTGACCCCCAAGCTGAAGCTGGTGGCCGCCTCCACCTCGATCACCGCCGACCGCTACGACGGCGACACCGGCGTCTACCTGGACCTCGGCGCGTACCTCACCGTCGACAAGGCGCCGTTCGAACTCCGCGTGACCCGCGCGTCGTACAAGGACCCGGTGGTCGTCGCACAGGTGACGCACAGCGGCTCGAAGACGGTCACGAAGAAGCTGCCCGCCGGGCTGGTCAAGGACTTCGCCGGGCTGCCGGGCTTCCTCCAGGTGACGATCACCGACAGCAAGGGCGTGAAGGTCGCGAGCACCAGCGACAGCTTCTGCCCGAACTCCGCGTCGGGCCGCGTCCGTCCGGACGCCCCGGCCACCTCGCCGTACCCGGACGGCTGCTCCGACAACCCGTTCACGCTCGGCTCGGTGTGGGGCGTCCAGAAGGGCTGGGCCGCGGCGGCCTCGCAGGGCATCGGCCCGGACGGCGGGGTCGACCTGAAGGCCGGCACGTACACCGCGAAGATCTCCGTGGCGAAGAAGTACCGGGACGTGTTCGGGATTCCGAACGACCAGCCGACGGTGAAGGTGACCGTGCGGACCGTGCGGGACGGGTCGGGCGCGGCGCGGTCGCGGATGTCGGCCGCGCTGCCGGGCGGGCAGCCGCGCACGGGCTCCGCGCCGGGCACGCTCAGGGCCAACGCGCACCGGCCGACGGGCGCCGCGGGCGTGCCGTCCGACGTGCCGAAGCCGGACCTGCGGGCGCTGCCCGCGTACGGCATCGCGATCACCGACGGCAGCGACGGCGGTGAGGGCGACACCCCGGCCACCGGCACCGACTACCTGGCCTTCAGCGCCACCGTGTGGGACGCGGGCCCGGCGCCGTTGGTCGTGGACGGCTTCCGTACGCCCGGCAAGGAGACGATGGACGCCTACCAGTACTTCTACGACGCCAAGGGCAAGCAGGTCGGCTACACGCCCACCGGCACCATGGAGTGGGACCCGCGCGTCGGCCACCAGCACTGGCACTTCTCGGACTTCGCCAGCTACCGGCTGCTGAGCTCCGACAAGAAGCTGATCGTCCGCAGCGGCAAGGAAGCCTTCTGCCTGGCCAACACCGACGCCATCGACTACACGGTGAAGAACGCCAACTGGCACCCGAACAACACCGATCTGGCGACCGCCTGCGGTGAGCACAGCGCGCTGTCGGTGCGCGAGGTGCTGGACGTCGGCAACGGCGACACGTACTCGCAGTACCGCCCCGGCCAGTCCTTCGACATCAGCAAGCTGGCGAACGGCACGTACTACATCCAGGTGATCGCCAACCCCGACCACCGGCTCAAGGAGAGCAGTTACGGCAACAACGTGGCGCTGCGCAAGGTGATCCTGGGCGGCACGCCGGGCCACCGCACGGTCAAGGTGCCCGCCTACGAGCTGGTCAACGCGCCCTGATCCACCGCGCGTTGACCTCCCGGGGCCCGGCCGCCTCCCCTCCTCGCGACCGGGCCCCACTTTCACGCCTTTCGCGTCTGAGGGGCGGGACACCGGTGGCGGGGGGTGTGGACGTATAAAGGGGGGCATGGACTCCTCGCAGGCCGACGCATACCTCCAGCGCATCGGGGCCGAACGGCCCGCCGTCGCGGACGCGGCGGGGCTGCGCGAACTGCACCTGCGGCACCAGCTCGCCGTCCCCTTCGAGAACCTGTCGATCCACCTCGGCCAGGACATCGTGCTGACCGAGCCCGCGCTCTTCGAGAAGGTCGTCACGGACCGACGGGGCGGATTCTGCTACGAGTTGAACGGTGCCTTC
Organism: Streptomyces sp. CBMA29; assembly: GCF_014596445.1. Classification (GTDB taxonomy): domain Bacteria; phylum Actinomycetota; class Actinomycetes; order Streptomycetales; family Streptomycetaceae; genus Actinacidiphila. Next base: position 28,876 of record NZ_MECL01000239.1, read on the forward strand.
AGCGCGCTGCTGCGCTCGCTCGGCTACGGGGTGGAGCTGCTGGCCGCACGGGTGTACGGGAAGGACGGCCGTGTCGGGCCGCCGTACGACCATCTCGCGCTGCGGGTACGGACGGCGGACGGCGAGACGTGGCTGGCCGATGTCGGTTTCGGCCGTCACAGTCACTTTCCGCTGCGCTACGCCGAGCGGGGTGAACAGGCCGATCCTGGAGGGGTGTTCCGGATCGCGGACGCGAACGCGAACGCGGACTCCGGCTCCGGCTCCGGCTCCGGCTCCGGCTCCGGCTCCGGCTCCGGCTCTGGCGAGGGGGATCTTGTGGTCGTGCGCGACGGTGAGCCGCAGTATCTGCTGGAGCGGCGGCCCCGGCGGCTGGCGGACTTCGAGGCCACCTGCTGGTGGCAGCGCACCTCGCCCGTCTCGCACTTCCGCACGTCCCTCGTCTGCTCCCGCCTCACCCCCGAGGGGCGCGCCACCCTCAGCGGGCGCACCCTCATCCTCACCACCACCTCCGGCGCTCGCGAGGAGCGCGAACTCCCCGACGCCGAGGCCGTGCTCGCCGCCTATCGCACCCACTTCTCGCTCGACCTGCCCCGAGAGCCCGTCCTCACCCCACCCACCCCACCCACACCGCCCGCAGCGTGACCTGCTCCGGCGCGCGCCGGCTGTGCGGGCGCAGCGTCGCGTACCCGCCCGTGCAGTCCGCCCCCGTATAGACCCGCACCGTCTCCCCCGTCTCGTTCCACGGCGCGTACGCCGCCCCGTACGCCCTCGGCCCGATCACCTCCGGCAGCACGAGGCACCGCCCGCTCAGCGGATCGGTCAACACACTGGTCAGCGGCCCCTGCCGCGTCATGAACGTGTACGAGAACCTGCCGGCCGCGGCTGCGGCGCTTCCGTCCGGCAGGCATGTCGCTGCCGCGAGCAGGCTCGTCGTCACCGCGACGGCGGTACGCACGCGCATGCGGTCCCTCCCAAGGGGTTGGCTTCTCGCCCCCGAAGGTACGGCTGGCGCCGTCCTCTGCCCGCAAAACCGTTCCCCCCGGCGAGCCGCCCCCAGCGGCGCGGGACCGTCCGTCACACGGAAGCAAGACCCGTCTTCCAGGGGCGCGAGGAACTGCGCGAGCAACCCCCACCGGGCAGACAGCCCAAAACCAACAGCGACTGCCCCGCTGGAGCCGGTTTTCAAAGGCGCGCCACCGCCGCGAGGTGGAGGTACAGGGGCGCGCCCGCGCAATGAACGGCCCCCACGCAGTGGAGTGGGTGCGGGCCGGAATGGGGGGCAGGCTTACCGCAGGTCTCATGCTCCTCTCATGTCACGTTGCGGTGACAGCTCCCCCCACCCCCGACGAAAGGCGAGGCGGCTGCCGGTACCGTGCTGATCGCGTGCACCGCCCCACCGGCGCACGGTCCGTTCGCGCCCGCGCGCTCCGGTGCGCCCGCGCAGCAGCCCGCAGCCTCAGGAAGGACGGCGATACGCCGTGTACCGCTGGGAGACCACGCGAGCCGCACTGGCGCAGCGGGTGTTCGCCACGATCCGTAGCGAGAGTTACGACCAGGCGGCGGCGACGGCGGACACGCTGCTGTCGGCGGGGCTGACGACGCTGGAGATCTCGCTGACGACGCCCTTCGCGCTGGAGGCGGTGACGACGCTGGTGCGCGAGGTCGGGGACGACGCGGTGATCGGCGCGGGGACCGTACTGGACGCGGTGTCGGCGCGGATGGCGATCGACGCGGGGGCGCGGTTCCTGCTGTCACCGAGCCTGGACGAGGACGTGCTGAGGACCGGCCACCGGTACGGCGTGCCGGTGTTCCCCGGGGTCGCCACGCCCGGCGAGGTGGTGCGGGCGATGGAGCTGGGCGCGGACGCGCTGACGCTCTATCCGGCCACGTCGTTCACCCCCGCGTGGGTCACCGACGTGCTGGCGATCATGCCGCAGGCGGCCCTGCTGCCCTGCGGCGGCATCACCGTGGCCGACGCGCCCGCGTGGGTCGCGGCGGGCGCCGTCGCGGTCGGCATGGGCTCCGCGCTCACGTCGGGCGACCGCGAGACCGTGACGAAACGGCTGACCGAGCTCCTGGAACGGCTGGCGGACACCGCCTGAACGCCGTGGCCCCTGGTGAGGCCGGTCGGTGGGGGACACGGAACCGAGGGGGAGCTGTGAGCACACCGGAGACCGTGGATCTGCGGGTCTACGCCCGCGCGTACGGGGAGGACTTCACCGCCGACCCGTACCCCGTCTACGCGCGGCTGCGCGAGCGCGGACCCGTCCATCACGTCCGGACGGCGGACACCGGCGCGATGTGGCTGGTCGTCGGCCCGGCCGTCCTCACCTGGCGCCCCGGCCTCCTCATCCGCGGTGTGCACCGGCTCCCGGTGTCTTTTTAACGGCGTCCTACGAGGGAGACCGGCGCCGAACCAGCCACGCCGGCGTTGGAGACGGCGTCAGCGGTGAGGCCCGCGCGGGCACGCGGTCCCGGACGGGTTCGGGGCGGGGGGAGGTCACGGCCTAGACTCGGCGCGGCTCGCGGCGCGCCGCGCGCGTACCCTCTTACCTGCCAGGAGGCACCCCGTGTCAGTCGTCGCCGTCCCCGGCTCCAAGTCGGTGACCGCTCGGGCGCTCTTTCTCGCCGCCGCCGCGGAGGGCACCACCGTGCTGCGCCGGCCGCTGCTGTCGGACGACACCGACGGGTTCGCGGAGGGCCTGACCCGGCTCGGGTACCGCGTCGAGCGCGACCCGCGGGCGTGGCGGATCACCGGCCGCCCGTCAGGACCCGCCGTGCCGGAGGCCGACGTGTACTGCCGTGACGCGGCCACCGCGGCCCGCTTCCTGCCCGCGCTGGCCGCCGCGGGCCACGGCACGTACCGCTTCGACGCGTCCGCGCAGATGCGCCGCCGCCCGGTCGCGCCGCTCACGACGGCGCTGCGCTCGCTGGGCGTGGACCTGACGCACGAGGAGGCCGAGGGGCATCTGCCGCTGACGGTGGTCGCCGACGGTCTCAAGGGCGGCGCGATCGACCTGGACGCGGGGCTGTCGTCGCAGTTCCTGACGGCGCTGCTGCTCGCGGGGCCGCTGATGGCCGAGGGGCTGCGGATCCACGTCACGGACCTGGTCTCCGCGCCGTACGTGGAGATCACGCTGGCGATGATGCGGCGCTTCGGCGTCGAGGTGGCGCGCGAGGGCGCGACCTTCGTGGTGCCGCCGGGCGGCTACCGCGCCGTCGACTACCCGGTCGAGCCCGACGCCTCCACGGCCAGCTACTTCTTCGCCGCAGCCGCGCTGTCCGGCCGCACCGCGACCGTGCCGGGACTCGGCGCCGACGCCCTCCAGGGCGACCTGCGCTTCGTGGACGTCCTGCGGCGGATGGGCGCCGACGTCGAGATCGGCCCGGACGCCACCACCGTCACCGGCACGGGCCGCCTGAACGGTCTCACCGTCAACATGCGGGACATCTCCGACACGATGCCGACGCTCGCGGCCATCGCGCCCTTCGCCGACGGGCCGGTCCGTATCGAGGACGTCTACAACACCCGCGTCAAGGAGTGCGACCGGCTGGAGGCGTGCGCGGAGAATCTGCGGCGGCAGGGTGTCACGGTCACCACGGGACGCGACTGGATCGAGATCGAGCCGGGGACCCCCGCGCCGGTCGAGATCGCCTGCCACGGGGACCACCGCATCGCGATGAGTTTCGCGGTCGCCGGGCTGCGCACACCGGGCACCACCTTCGACGAGCCGGGCTGCGTCAAGAAGACCTTCCCCGACTTCCACTCCTTCTTCGCCTCGGTGCGCGCCGACTGGGGCGTGTGACCGACACTCCGTGCCGGACCCCTTTCCGAGACACGCGCCGAACCCCGTGCCGGACCCCGTGCCGAACGCGCCAACCGGAACGGCGGCTGCCGGGGTCAGCCCGCGTGCGTGGAGAACAGACCTCCGGTGGGCCCCTGCTTGTCGCCGCCCTGGGACTTCTTGAGGGCGTTGGCGAGCCCTTCGATCGTCATGGACTGGAGGATGACCCGGCCGTTGCCTTCGAGGGTGGCCAGGGACAGGCCCTCGCCGCCGAAGACGGCGTTCATGACGCCCTGGCGGTTGAGGCCGCCGATCCGCTGGACGCCGTACTGGATGCCCTCCTCGAAGGCGACGATGCAGCCGGTGTCGACCTCGATCCGGCCGCCGAACTCGGCCGGGTTGAGGTCGATGAAGTTGCCCGCGCCCGCGATGATCACGGTGCCGGTACCGGTGAACTTCTCCAGGATGAAGCCCTCGCCGCCGCTCATCCCCTGGCGTCCGCCCGCGAAGGCGATGCCGAACCGGACGGTGGACTCGGCTGCGACGAAGGCGTCCTTCTCGGCGAACCAGGCGCGTGAGCCGGTCAGTTCGAGGGCGCGCATCTCGCCGGGGAGCACACCGGCGAAGCCGACGGTGCCCTCGCCGCCCGAGGCGGTGAAGTACTGGAAGGCCAGCGACTCCCCGGCCAGGGCGCGCTGGCCGACCTGCATGGCGGTGCCCATGGCCTGCCGGAGCATGCCGCCCACACCGGAGCCGCCGGAACCGGAGCCGGAACCGGAACCTGAACCTGAGCCGCCGGAGCCGGGGCCGCCCAGCCGCGTCTCCATCGACACGTTGGCCGTCTTGAACAGGAACTTCCCCGCCTCGCAGTACACCGTCTGGCCCGGACTCAGGGTGCAGACGGCCATCTGCATGGCGTTGCCGACGATCTGCTGCTGGAGGGTCACAGCGGTGCTCCTAGGAGGACGGGCGAAGACGCGGCGGACGGATGGCCACCGGCCCGAGCGTAGCCCCGGCGCGGCACACCACCCGCCCCACCGTCAACGTATCGCCCGCGCGATCCGGTTCCGCGCCGGAGCGGGGCCGCCGTGTGCCGGGCCGCCGCCGTCGGGCCCCGCGGCCTGCGCGGGCAGCCGTACGGTCCGTTCGCCGCCCGCGTCGAG
>NZ_MECL01000240.1 GCF_014596445.1 Streptomyces sp. CBMA29
GGCCGCTCCGGCCGCGGCCCGGCCGCCTTCGGCAGCCCCTCGCGGCGCGGCGCGCCGATCCCGCGGGCCTCGCGGGCGGCGATCTCGGCGAGCCGTTCCGAGAGCTGCACGGTGCTCGGCCGCTCCTCGGGGTCCTTGGCCAGGCACGCGTAGACCAGCGGTGCGAGCGCGTCGGGCACGCCGGTCAGATCCGGCTCCTCGTGCACCACGCGGTACAGCATGACCTCGGAACTGCCCTGCCCGAAGGGCGAGTCGGCGGTCGCCGCGTACGCCAGGGTGGCGCCGAAGGCGAAGACGTCGGTGGCCGGGGTGACCGCGGCGCCGCGCACCTGCTCGGGCGCGAGGAAGCCGGGCGAGCCGACCGCCGTCCCGACGTGCGTCAGCGTGCTGGCCCCGGTCGCCCAGGCGATGCCGAAGTCGATGATCCGCGGGCCCTTGGGGGACAGCAGGATGTTCGACGGCTTGAGGTCGCGGTGCACGACCCCGGCCTCGTGGACGGCGACCAGCCCCTCGGCGAGGGCCGCGCCGATCGTGGCGACCTCGGCGGCGGGCAGCGTGCCGCCCTCGGCGACCTTGTCGTGCAGGGACGGACCCGGTACGTACTGGGTGGCGAACCACGGGCGTTCCGCCTCAAGGTCGGCCGCCACCAGCCGGGCCGTGCAGCCGCCGCGGATCCGCCGGGCGGCGGACACCTCGCGGGCGAACCGCGAGCGGAACTCCTGGTCCTCCGCCAGCTCGGGCCTGATGACCTTCAGCGCGACGCGCTGCCCGCGCTTGTCCGCGCCGAGGTAGACCACGCCCATGCCGCCCGCCCCGAGCCGCCGGTGCAACCGGAACGCGCCGACGACCCGCGGATCCTCGCGCCGGAGCCGCATCATCGCCATGTCCGTCCGTCCCCTGCCTCCGGTGGGGGAGGCCCCACTCCACTGAACTGACCGGCCGCTGGTCCGGCCGCCCACAGCTTACGGACTCAAGTCCCCCCGCGCGCTGATGCCCCGCAGGCGCGCGGGCGCTAATTGTCAGTGCCCGGTGGGATCCTTGAGAGGTGGGAGCGCGCCCGTCCGACGGGTCGTCAGCGCCGCGCCCGCTTCGCCAACGGACCGTCTGCCAAGGGGGAATGACGCCGTGAAAGGTGATCGTGTGGAGATAGTCGTCGACGCGGGGGACACCACCCGCACCTATGAGGTCATCGCCACCCGGGCGGGCCGCAGAGTGGAGACGGCGGTGCGCCGAGGTGTCGTGGAAGTGAGTGAAGTCACCCGCAACGGGACGGTGGTCCGCACCGCCCGCTTCATGTCCACCAGGGTGCTCGCCCTGGTGGAGCAGCCGGTACCGCGCGAGGTCGAGCAGGCGGGCTGAGCACCGCCCCCGTCACCCGACCCGGTTACCGACCTCGTCCCGGCCCCCTCCCCAGGAAAGCTTCCCCTCCGGGATACCCCTGGTGACCTAGGGCGTGTCCGCAAGGTCTCGTCTGGCTGGCGGCGCCTGGCACGCACGCTCGCTGCGTTGTCGGGCTCATCCGAATAGGCCCACTATGAGGACGACCCTCCGCCTTGCGATCGCACGCACCAGACACCGCCAGCCCCGCCCTCCGGGCGAACGACGAGACCTTGCGGACACGCCCTAGGACTCCTCCTCCACCCAGGGGAGTATCCGGGCCGCTCGCCGTCATCCTCCGGGAGGCCGGTAAAGGGGTACGAGGGCATGACGACCGGCCGCCGTCACGCCCCTAATGTTGAGGTCAAGCGGCGGACGAAGCACTCGTCCCCCGAGGTCAAACGTCCGCCGCCCCAAATCTGACAACAGAAGATCTGACCACACCACACCTCTGGAGAGGGCCATGGCGAACACGGTGGAACGCACCGCGCGTGCCGTGCGCGGCGGCAGGGCGATGATCGTCGGCGCCCGTCCGACCGGCACCAGGCATCCGCTGGTGGCGGCGGCCATGGTGCTGCCGCTGGCAGCCCTGCTCGCCTACTTCTTCGGTGGAGTGGACGCGGTGGTCACACAGGCGTCGTCCGTAGCCGGCCTGATGGGGCGCTGACACAACGCCCCAGGCCCGGAAGAGCGGTCCGGGCTGGGACATACCGGTGAACCCCGTGGGGACGGGGGTACGGCGGACGACTGCGTTTGCCCGGGTATCGAAAGATACCCGGGCACTGCGCTTTTCCGGGGCCAGTTGACCCCGATCCCGACGACCGAGGGAATCCGTACGACCGGAGGGATCCGCACGACCGAGGGCCGGAAGCTCGATCGCTTCCGGCCCTCGGTGTCCTGCGCGTGGACGATACTGGGATTGAACCAGTGACCCCTTCCGTGTCAGGGAAGTGCTCTCCCGCTGAGCTAATCGTCCTCGGTCGTGCGGGTGACGCGGATGGTGCTGATGACGCGTGCGCGATACTGGGATTGAACCAGTGACCTCTTCCGTGTCAGGGAAGCGCTCTCCCGCTGAGCTAATCGCGCGGGATCTTTCTCCAGGACCCTGTGGGGTCCAGTGGACGATACTGGGATTGAACCAGTGACCTCTTCCGTGTCAGGGAAGCGCTCTCCCGCTGAGCTAATCGTCCTTGGAGGTGGAGACGGGATTTGAACCCGTGTAGACGGCTTTGCAGGCCGTTGCCTCGCCTCTCGGCCACTCCACCAACACAGCGGGGGTTCGGGAAGATCCCCCACGTCGAGCGGACGACGAGATTCGAACTCGCGACCCTCACCTTGGCAAGGTGATGCTCTACCAACTGAGCCACGTCCGCAGGCGCCGTAGCTCCGGGGCACTCTCGTGTCCCGGCGACGTGGTGAACTCTAGCGGATTCCCGGTCAAGCTCAAAAACTGGTTTCCGCAGCGTGCCGGGCCAATGACGGGCGCATGACCGGCGGAGCACCGCGGCGGCGCCCCGCCTAGACTCGGCTCCACCTGCCGCCGAGCACCGGTTCGGTCCTCTCGTCGCCCTCTCGCCGTCCACCAGGGAAGCCCCGTGCGTGACCTCGCCCCCATGGCCCGCTTCGGCGGCCTCGTCGCCTCCGACCTGCGGGATGTCACCGCGGACCTGAGCGCGCTCGACTCCGCGGGCTTCTGGGCGGTCGCCGCCGACTTCGAGGGCCGTACGGTCTGCGCCCGCTTCGGCGACGTACGACCCGACCCCGCCCGCTCCGCACCCCGGGTGCGCCCCTGGCGCGGCCCCGACCCCACCGCGTGGACCTCCTCGCTGGACCGCGCGGCCTACGTGGCCGGGGTGCGCGCGATCCGCGAGCGCATCGCGACCGGCGAGGTCTACCAGGTCAACCTCTGCCGGGTCCTGACCGCGCCGCTGCCCGAGGCGGAGAGCCGGGGCGAGTACGGCGGCCCGGACATCGACGCCCTGTCCGCGGTCCTGGCCCGCGGCAACCCGGCTCCGTACGCCGGAACGATTCGGCTGCCCGCGCACGGCGTCGAGATCGCCACCGCCTCGCCCGAGCTGTTCCTGCGGCGCGACGGCGCGACGGTCGAGTCGGGGCCGATCAAGGGCACCGCGCGGACCGCGGACGAGCTGCTGCCCAAGGACCACGCGGAGAACGTCATGATCGTCGACCTGGTGCGCAACGACCTCGGCCAGGTCTGCGCCACCGGCTCGGTGACCGTGCCCGCGCTGTGCGCGATCGAGCCGCACCCCGGCCTGGTGCACCTGGTCTCCACCGTCCGCGGCGAGCTGCGCCCCGACGCCGGATGGCCGGAGTTGTTCGCCGCCGCCTTCCCGCCCGGCTCGGTCACCGGCGCGCCGAAGTCCAGCGCGCTGCGCGTGCTCGACGAGCTGGAGACCGCCGCGCGCGGCCCGTACTGCGGCGGGATCGGCTGGGTCGACGCCGACCGGCGGACCGGTGAACTGGCCGTCGGCATCCGGACGTTCTGGATCGACAGGACGGGCCCCGGCGCCCCGCTGCTGCGCTTCGGCACCGGTGCCGGGATCACCTGGGGCTCGGATCCGGAAGGCGAGTGGGCCGAGACCGAATTGAAGGCGGCCAGGCTGCTGGCGGTAGCGTCGGGAGTCCAGGAGACAAGCGGAGGGATGCTTCGGTGAAGATCTGGGTGGACGGCGGACTGCGGGACACCGCGGACGCCACCGTGTCGGTGCTCGACCACGGACTGACGGTCGGCGACGGCGTGTTCGAGACGCTCAAGGCCGTCGAGGGCCGGCCCTTCGCGGCCACCCGCCACCTGGAGCGGCTGGCCAGGTCCGCCCGCGGCCTCGGCCTGCCGGAACCCGACCAGGACGAGGTGCGCCGCGCCTGCGACGCCGTGCTCGCCGCGAACCCGATGCCGCTCGGACGGCTGCGGATCACGTACACCGGTGGCCCGTCGCCGCTCGGCTCCGACCGCGGCGACGCGGGCACCACCCTGGTCGTGGCGCTCGGCGAGGCGTCCGTACGCCCCGACACCACCGCCGTCGTCACCGTCCCGTGGGCGCGCAACGAGAAGGGCGCGCTGTCCGGGCTCAAGACGACCTCCTACGGGGAGAACGTGGTCGCTCTCGCGCGGGCGCACGAACACGGCGCCAGCGAGGCGCTGTTCGCCAACACCCGGGGCAGGCTCTGCGAGGGCACCGGGTCCAATGTCTTCGTCGTCCTCGACGGCCGGCTGCTGACCCCGCCGCTGGCGTCCGGCTGCCTGGCCGGGATCACCCGCGAGCTGGTGATCGACTGGACCGGCGCGCAGGAGACCGACCTGCCGCTCGACGTCCTCGACCGGGCGGAGGAGATCTTCCTGACGTCGTCGCTGCGCGATGTGCAGGGCGTGCACCGGACGGACGGCCGTCAGCTGTCCGCCGCTCCGGGGCCCGTCACGGCCAAGGCCATGCGGATCTTCGCCGAGCGCGCCGCGGCCGATGCGAACCCGTAGGTCCCGTAAGTCCCCCAAGTCCCGGCACGGCGGCGGCCGGGCGCGGTAGAACGTCATCCGGCACCCCATGTGATCGGTACGGCGACATCCCGGGAGCGCAGCCATGACGACGACCCTCAGACCCGCGGGCCCGGAGCGGCGCGCGCCCGACGGCGGTCGCGCCCGTGCCTTTACCGTCTGCGTCAACGGCCGTCCGGTCGGCGGTGTCGAGCTGAGCGCGGAACCGGGGCTCGGCCCCGGCGCCGGGCGGATCGCGGCACTGGCCGTCGACGAGCCGGACCGGCGGCGCGG
>NZ_MECL01000241.1 GCF_014596445.1 Streptomyces sp. CBMA29
GAGGCGCTGTCGCTGCGCAGGTCCCGCAGGGGGCCGGGCGGCGGTGCGGACACGCGAGACGCCTCGGGGACGGGCCAGGACCCGTACGGCACTGGCGGCACTGACGGCACACACGGCGGACGGGGCGTCGGCGACGTACCGCCGGAGCCGACGGCCGGGCCAGCCGAGGCCGCCGGGCCCGCCGAGCCCGCCGCACGCAACGATTCCGCCGCTCCCGACGAGGAGGCCGCACGATGAGCCGCGCGCTCGACAACGGCGCGGATGAGCGCCCCTTCCCGCTGACCGACACCCAGCAGGCGTATCTCGTCGGCCGCGGCGACCTCTATCCGCTGGGCAATGTCAGCACGCACGCGTACCTGGAGCTCGAAGGGCCGCTGGACGTGGGGCGGTTCGTCCGCGCCTGGCGGCTGCTGGTGGACCGGCACGGCATGCTGCGTACAGTCATCGACCCGGACCGCCAGGAACAGCGGCAGTTGGCGGAGGTCCCTGACCCGCCGATCGAGGTCGTGGACCTGCGCGACCGGCCCGCCGAGGAGGTCCGCGCGACGCTCGCCGCCCTGCGGGAGCGGCTGTCCCACGAGGTGCGCCCCGCCGACCGCTGGCCGCTGTTCTCCGTGGCGGTCTGCCTGCTCGGCGACGGCGTCTGCCGGGTGCACGTCGGCTTCGACGGGCTGACCGTCGACTGGGCGAGCTGGCATGTGATGTACCGCGACCTGTCCGCCTTCTACGAGCGCCCGGACGCCGAACTGCCGCGGCTGCGAGGCGCGTTCGCGGATTACCTGCGCGAGTCCGGCGCGGCGCGGGACGCGGAGGCGGTCCGCGAGGCCGAGGAGTTCTGGGCCGAGCGGCTGCGCGACCTGCCGGACGCCCCTGCGCTGCCGCGCGGCGCCGATCCCGGCGCCGTGCTCCGGCCCCGCTTCGTCCGCCGTGAGGCCGTCCTGGACCGCGCCACGTGGTCCGCGCTGCGGGAGCGCGCGGCGGCGGCCGGTCTCACACCGACCGGTGTGGTGCTCGCCGCGTACGCGGAGGTGATCGCCCGCTGGAGCGCCACCGACCGCTTCACCCTGAACGTGCCCAGCATGAACCGCTCACCCGCGGTGCCGGGCGCGGCCGAACTGGTCGGCGAATTCGCGTCCTTCACCCTGGTCGAGGCCGACCACAGCGGTCCCGGCACCTTCACGGCGCGGGCCAGGGCGCTCCAGCGCCGGCTCCTGGAGGGCCTGGAGCACGGCGAGACGAGCGGCGTACGGCTGCTGCGCGAGCTGACCCGCGCGCGCGACGGCGAGCAGGCCCGTATGCCGGTCGTGCTGACCAGCACCCTCGCGCTCAGCGAACCCGTACCGCACGCGCTGGAGCGCGCCCTGACCCAGGTGTACGGGATCACGCAGACGCCCCAAGTGCACCTGGACGCGCAGGTGGAGGAGCGGCGGGGCACGCTCTGCTGCAACTGGGACGCGGTCGAGGAGCTGTTCGCGCCGGGCGTGCTGGACGCGATGTTCGGGGCATGGACGGCGCTGCTGAACCGGCTCGCGGACGATCCGGCCGTCTGGGAGCTCGACGATGTCGGGCCGCTGCCCGCCGAGCAGACGGCGCGCCGCCGGGCGGCGCAGGGCGCGGACCGGCCGATACCGGACGAGCTGGTGCAGGACGCGTTCCTGCGGCAGGCCGCCGCGCGCCCTGCCGACCCCGCGCTCATCAGCGCGTCGGGGACGCTGACCTACGGCGCTCTGCTGGCCCGTGCGGCGGACCTCGCCCACCGGCTGCGCGCCGAGCCGGGGGTGGCGCCGGGCACGCTGGTCGCGCTGCTGCTCGACAAGGGCGAGGACCAGGTGGTGTCCGCGCTCGCGGCGCTGCTCGCGGGCTGCGCGTACGTACCGCTCGACCCCGAAGTACCGCCCGCGCGGCTGAGGTTGCTGCTCGACAGCGCCGCTGCGGCGGCCGTCGTCACGCACGCCCCGCTGGCCGGCGCCGTACCGGACGGTCCGTGGCCGGTGGTCCGGGCGGACGCCGCCGCCTTCGGTGGTCCGGCGGAGCCTCCGGCGGCGTCCCGGGAGGCTTCCGACCTGGCCTATGTGCTGTTCACGTCGGGGACGACCGGGACGCCGAAGGGCGTGATGATCGAGCACCGGGGCGTGGTCAACTGCCTGCGGGAGACGGTCGAACGCTTCGGGATCGGCCCCGGCGACCGGTGCCTCGGGCTGACCGCGCTCCACCACGACATGTCGCTCTTCGACGTGTTCGGGGTGCTGGGGGCGGGCGGCACGCTGATCCTGCCGGAGGCGGCCCGGCGGACCGATCCGGCGCACTGGGCGGAGCTGATGGCCCGGCACGGGGTGACCGTGTGGAATTCGGTGCCGGCGATGATGGAGATGCTGCTGGACCGGCTGGCCGACTCGGCGACGCCCGCGCCGCTCGGCGCGGACGGTCCGCGGCTGGTCTTCCTCGGCGGCGACTGGATACCGCTGGCCGCGGCCGGGGAGCTGGCGCGGCGTTTTCCTTCGGCCCGGCTGGTCTCGGTGGGCGGTCCCACGGAGACCACCTTGTGGAACATCTGGTATCCGGTCGAGCGGGTCGACCCGGCGTGGACGTCGGTCCCTTACGGCACTCCGCTCGCCAACACCCGCTACCACGTGCTGGATCGCGCGCTGCGGGACCGGCCCGACGGCGTGACCGGCGAGCTGTACTGCTCGGGGCCGGGACTCGCCCGCGGCTATCTCGGCGATCCGGCGGCCACCGCCGAGGCGTTCGTGACCCATCCGCGCACGGGTGAGCGGCTGTACCGCAGCGGCGACCTCGCGCGGTACCGGGCCGACGGGGTGATCGAATTCGTCGGCCGCGCGGACGGGCAGGTGCAGATCGCCGGGCGCCGGGTCGAACCGGCCGAGGCGGAGGCGGCGTTGGCCGCGCATCCCGGCGTCGCGCGCGCCGCCGTGGTACCGGTGCGGCGCGACGGCGTGGCCGGGCACCGCGGTCTCGCGGCCTTCGTCGTACCGGCCCCGGGCGAGCCGGTGCCGGAGGTCGCGGAGTTGCGCGACCACCTCGCCGCGCTGCTGCCCGCGTCCGTCGTGCCGGGGAGTCTCACGCTCTGCGCCGACCTGCCGCTGACCCGGAACGGGAAGGTGGACCGCGAGGCTCTGGGGCGTACGGCGGCGACCGCGCCGGTGGCCGGTTCGGCGGCCGGTCCGCCGGCCGAGGAGACGGCAGGCGGGAGCGAGGACCCGCTGGTCGAGCTGATCGCGCGGACCTGGTCGGCGGCGCTCGGGCTGCCGAGCGTGGGAGCGCGCGACAACTTCTTCGCGCTCGGCGGGGACTCCCTGGTCGGCGCCCGCATCCTGGCCCGGCTGCGGGAGACCTTCCCCGACGAGGAGTTGTCGCCGCGCGCGCTGATGGCGACCTCCGACGTGGTGGGCATGGCGCGGGTACTGACCGAGAAGGAGACCAGGCCGGGGCGCATGGCGCAGATCGCCGCGGTGCATCTGTACGTGGCCGGTCTCAGTCCCGACCAGATCGACGCCGAACTCGCGGCCGACCAGGCACCCCCGCGGACCGCGTCATGAGCGGCGGCCGTGGATCGGAACGTCCCCTGGACGAAAGTGAGTTGGCGGCGCGCAGGCGGGAGTTGCTGCGCCGTACGCTGGCGGGCCAAGGGCTCGGCGCCGCCGCCGACCCCGCGCCCACGGCCGTACGCCGTCCCCGGCTGCCCGCGCCGCTCTCGTCGGCGCAGCGCCGTATGTGGTTCCTGCACCAGCTCGCCCCCGACGATCCCGCGTACCACCTGACCATCGGGGTACGGCTGACGGGTGAGCTGGACCCGGCGCGGCTGCGGGCGGCGTTCGAGAGCGTGACGCGCCGCCACGAGGCGCTGCGGACGGTCTACCGGGGCGGCGCGCCGGACGAAGCGGTCCAGGTCGCCGCTCCTGCCGGGGCGGTCCTTCCCTTCGAGGTCCGCGACCTTATGGCCGAGGACGGCGCCGGGCCGGAGGCGGTGGTACGCGCCTGGTCCGACGTCCCGTTCGACCTCACGTGCGAACTGCCCCTGCGGCTACTCCTGTTGCGTCGGGGACCGCTGGAACGCCTGCTCTTCCTGACGATTCATCACATCGCCTGTGACGACCTGTCGTGGGAGATCCTGCTCGGCCAGGTGTCCGCCGCCTACCGGGACGGGGCCGGGCGACAGACCTCCGGGAGCACGGCGGAGAGCGTTTTCGACGGCCCGCCCGAGGGACCGCAGTACGCGGACTTCGCCCGCTGGGAGGCCGGGGAACTGCGCGGCGCCGGGTTCGAGGAGTCGCGGGCCTACTGGCGACGGCTGCTGGCGGGCCCCGGCGGGACCGTACGGCTGCCCTCCGATCAGCCGCGCCCTGCCAGGGCGCCCCGGCAGGGGGTCAGGCGCAGGGCCACGGTGTCGCGGCGGGCGGCCGAGGGGATACGGGCGCTGGCCCGTACCGAGCAGGCGTCGCCGTACATGGTGCTACTCACGGCCGCCGCCCTGCTGCTGCGGCGCAACGGCGCGACCGGACGGGTGCCCTTCGGCACACCGGTGGTCCGGCGGCCCCGGCCGGAATTCGAGCCGCTGATCGGCAACTTCGGCAATGTGATGGTGCTGCCCGTCGACGTGGGACCGGCGGGCGGACGCAACCCCGGCTTCGCCGAACTGCTGTCGTACGTGCGGGAGTTGTGCGCCGAGGCGTACGCGCACCAGCACGTGCCGTTCGAGACCGTCGTGGAGGACGCGCGTCCGGACCGGGGCGGCGGGGCGCCACGGCTGTTCGACGTCATGTTCTCCTACCGTTCGAGCCTGCTCAGCGGCCTGGAGCTGCCGGGCGTGCGCAGCGCCGAGTATCCGCTGGACCCCGGCACCGCCCGCTTCGACCTGGTCCTCGACGTGGCCGACGACGCGGACGGCACCGGCGCGATGACCGTCACGGTCACCGCCCGCACCGACATGTTCACCGCTTCCACCACACAGCGGCTGGCCGGGCGATTCGCCGCCCTGATCGAGGAGTTGGCGGTGATCGCGCCGCGCGACGACGACGACGCCGCCGCGCCCCGCGCCGCCGACTCCGTGTCCTCCCCAGAACGCCCCCTCCCCCAGCCGACCGGCGACGACCGCACCTCACGGCCGCGTCAGGAAGGGACAGCCCTGATGTCCGCACACACCGCACGCACCCCGGACTCCGCTCACTCCGCCGCCACCCCAGAGCACGGTCCGGACACCGGTCCGCGCTCCAGACCGGGGCCCGCGCACGACCCGGGGCCCGCGCACGATCCGGGACCGGACGACGACCCCGGACCCGACTACGACCCGGGCCCCGACTACGACCCGGACCTCGACGTCGCCATCGTCGGCATGGCCGGGCGGTTCCCCGGGTCGTCGGGTCTGGAGGACTTCTGGGCCGGGCTCGCCGCCGGTCGGGAGGCCGCGAAGCCCTTCACCGACGAGGAGTTCGTCGCGGCGGGCAACGACCCGCGCGAGCTGGCGGATCCGGGCCTGGTCAAGGTCGAGGCCGCGCTGGACGGCATCGACCTGTTCGACGCGGACTTCTTCGGCTTCCGCCCCACCGAGGCCGAACTGCTCGACCCGCAGCAGCGGTTGTTCCTCGAATGCGCCTACCACGCCCTCCAGCAGGCCGGTTGCCCGCCGCGCGAGTACCCGGGCCTGGTCGGGGTGTACGCGGGCGCGAGCCAGAGCCGCTACTTCCTCGACAAGGTGCACCCGCACATCGCCGACGCGCCGAATTCGATGGCGCTGCTGCCCGCCCTCTCGGCCAACTCGCCCAGCTCCTTCGCCACGCGGGTCTGCTACGAGCTGGGCCTGACCGGCCCCGGCATCAGCGTCTCGACGGCCTGCTCGACCTCGCTGGTCGCCCTGCACCTGGCATGCCGCGATCTGCTCGACCACAGTTGCGACGTCGCGCTGGCCGGCGGCGCCTGCCTCAACCCGTCACCGGGGACCGGCTATCACCACATGCCGGACGGTCCGCTCTCCCCCGACGGGCGCTGCCGCTCCTTCGACGCGGCGGCCGACGGGATGTTCCCCGGCGACGGGGTGGGGGTGCTGGTGCTCAAGCGGCTGGCGGACGCGCTGGCCGACGGCGACACGATCCGCGCGGTGGTCAAGGGCTCCGCGGTCAACAACGACGGCGACCGCAAGGCCGGTTTCTCGGCGCCGAGCGCCGCGGGCCAGACCGAGGTCATCCTGGCCGCGCACGCGGCTGCGGGGGTGGCGGCGAGCGCGATCTCGTACGTGGAGGCGCACGGCACCGGTACGCCGGTCGGCGATCCGATCGAACTCCGGGCGCTCCTCGACGCGTTCGCGACCGACCCGGACACCGCGCAGCGCCCGGGGTCGTGCGCCATCGGCTCGGTGAAGACCAACCTCGGGCATCTCGACGCCGCCGCCGGCGTGGCCGGAGTGATCAAGACGGTGCTGGCGCTTGAACACGAGGCGATACCGCCGAGCCTGCACTTCGAGCGGCCCAACCCGCTGATTCCGCTGGACGGCAGCCCGTTCCGGGTCGCCACCGGGCTCACCCCGTGGCGGCGCGTGCCCGGCGCGCCGCGCCGAGCCGGCGTCAGCTCCTTCGGCATCGGCGGCACCAACGCGCACGTGATCCTCCAGGAGGCCCCGGCGGGTGCCGCGTATCCGCCTGCCGCCGGTCCCGTGACCGACACCGGGCCGCACCTCGTGACGCTCTCGGCCAAGTCCCCGCAGGCCCTGGCCGACAGCGCCGAGCGGTTGGCCGACCATCTGGAATCCCACCCCGGGCTGGACCTGCGGGACGTCGCCCACACGCTCCGCTCAGGACGCGAGGAATTCGCGTACCGGCGGGCGGTGGCGACAGCCGGCATCGGCTCCGCGGTCCGGGCGCTGCGGGAGGGCGCGGGCAGTGTCGGACAGGCGGCGGACACGCGACCGGTGGCGCTGCTCTTTCCCGGCGGCGGAACCCAGTTCGCGGGCATGGGCGCCGACTTGTACGGCTGGGCACCGGAGTTCACCGCCGCCCTCGACGAGTGCGCGGCCGTCATGTCCGGGCACGGCCGTGACCTGCACGCCGAACTCGCCGCGGACGGGGGCGGTTTCCCCGGTGTCGTCGCCGTCGGCTACGCCGTCGCCCGCCAGCTGGAGGCGTACGGGGTGCGTCCGGCCGCCATGCTCGGCCACAGCCTGGGCGAGTACACCGCCGCCTGCCTGGCTGGGGTCTTCTCGCTGGAGGACGTGCTGCCGCTGGTCGCGGAGCGCGAGCGGCTGATGCTGCTCGCGGGCGGCGCGACCCTCAGCGTGCTGCTGAGCGAGGAGCAGTCGCGCGCCCGGCTGACCGGCGGCCTCGGCATCGCGGCGGTCAACGGCCCGCTGCACTGCTCGGTCTCCGGTCCCGTCGCCGAGATCGAGGAGCTGGAGCGGCGGCTGGTCGCGGAGGGCGTGGACCACTCGCGGCTGCGGCTGGCCACGGCCGTGCACTCCTCGGTCCTCGACCCGATCCTGCCGCAGTACGCCGACGCGCTCGGCCGGGTCACGCTGCGCGCGCCGCGCACCGCGCTGATCTCCAATCTGACCGGCGCGCCGCTCACCGCCGAACAGGCCACCGACCCCGGCTACTGGCTGCGCCACACCCGCGAGACCGTCCGCTTCGCCGACGGCCTCAGCGCCCTGCACGACGCGGACCGCCCGGTGCTGGTCGAGGCGGGTCCCGGGCGCGGCCTCACCCGCCTGGCGGGGCTCCAACTCGGCCGCGAGACCGTCACCGTGTCCGCGACCCGCCACCCCAGGGACGGTTACGGCGACGCCGAGGCGCTGCTGACGGCGCTCGGCACGGTGTGGGCGGCGGGCGGCACGACCGGCCGCCACGCGCCGTACGACGAGCGCCCGCGCCGCCGGCTCCCGCTGCCCGGCTATCCGTTCCAGCGCCGCCGCTTCTGGATGGACCCGCCCCGGCGCGCGGTCGAGCCCGGCACGTATCTGGTGCCGGACGGTCTGCGCGACCCCGGCTTCGGCCGCGCGCTCGAACTGGCCGCCGCGGGGGGCCGGTTGCTGGTGACCGACCCCGGTGACGGACAGGCGCCGGTCCGGTCGTCGGCCGTGGCGCACATCGACGCCGTACGCGAGGCCGGGCTGCTCGCGGAGGACGACGAACTGCTGCGCGGCGGCATCAAGGTGCGGCACGCTCCCGCCGACCTCCAGCGGGATCTCGACGCGCTGTGCGCGCGCTACATCCTGCGGTTCCTGCACGGCGCGGGAGTGCGGACCGGGGACGGCGACAGCGGCACCGCAGAAGCGATCGCCGCGGCCGTGGGCGTCGTGCCCGGTTACCGGCCGTTCCTGGACGCGATGCTGGCCGTGCTGGCCGAGGACGGGCATCTGGTGCGCGGCGCCGACGGCGCCGTGACCTTCCGCGCGCGGCCGGGCGAGGCCGCCGACCTCGGCGCGGAGCCCGGTATCGACGCGCTGGAGGCGGCGCTGCTGGCCCGGCACCCCGACCGCGCGGATGAGTTGGAGCTGCTGCGGCGCTGCGCGGACCGCTACCCGGAGGTGCTGGGCGGGGCGGTGCCGGGGCATCAGGTGCTGCTCCCGGACGGGTCGGACGACATCTCGCAGGAGGTGGTGGACCAGCGGGTCGGCACCAGCGATGTCGCCGTGCACACCCGGCTCGTCGCGCAGGCCGTCGCCCGGCTGGCCCGGCAGGCGGAGGGCGGGCGGCTGCGGGTGCTGGAGGTGGGCGCCGGGCGCGGCTATCTGACCTGGGACGTCGCCGACGCGCTCAAGGGCATCCCCGGTGTCGAGTACCACTTCACCGACCTCGGCAGGTCGTTCGTGCTGGCGGGCCAGCGCACCGCGGCGGCCAAGGACATCGACTTCATGACGTTCGGCGTCCTCGACATCTCCGCGGATCCGGCTCCGCAGGGCTTCCCCGCGGGCGGCTTCGACGTGGTGCTCGCCTTCAACGTCCTGCACGCGACGCCCGACCTGCGCACCACGGTGGCCCACGTACGGTCGCTGCTCGGCGACGGCGGGCGGCTGTTCCTCCTGGAGGCCACCTCGCAGCGGCGCCCGTCGATGCTGACGGCCGGGCTCTTCGAGGGCTGGTGGTACTTCTCCGACGACCTGCGCGAGCACTCCCCGCTGCTGCCCCCTGACGGCTGGCGCGCGCTGCTCGGCCGCTCGGGATACGACGAGGTGGGCGTCTATCCGCGAGACGCCGACCGGCTGCGCGAGGCCGACCACGCGCTGCTGACCGCCCGCGGGGCCGTCACGGATGACGCCGCTCAACGCGCAGAACGCATACGGCGGTTGGAGGCCGCCGGGGCGAGCGTCGAGGCGCTGCCGCAGGAGGCCGCCGCCGCGCTGAGCGGTGCCTTGGGCGCGCTGTCAGGGGACGCGAGGCCGCTGGTGCTCAAGCTCGTCGACGCGCCCGCTCGCCGTCCCGACGCCGACCAGGACCCCGCGGAGACCGTCACAGAGTCCGCCGCCCCGGAGGCGCGCGGCGGCGGACTGTACGGCGGCGGCTCGGCGTTCAACCTGCGCCCGGCCCTGGCCACCCCGTACGCCGAACCCCGCACCGACCTGGAACGGACGGTCGCCGACGCCTGGGCCACCGTGCTCGGCATCGACCGCGTCGGCGCGCACGACGACTTCTTCGACCTCGGCGGCGAGTCGCTGCTCGCCATGCAGCTCATCACACGGCTCCGTACGGAGCTGGGCGTGTCGCTGTCCGTCCGTGCCTTCTTCGACGCGGGCACACCCACGGTCGCGGTGCTCGCCGCTCTGGTCGAGGAGTCCCGCGCCGCCGGGCCCGCGACCACGGCCGCCGCCGCGGCCCCCATCGCCCGCAGCCCGCGCCGGGCCGCCGCCGTCCCCACACCGGAGGACTGACCCATGCCCGCCCCTCTGGAATTCCCCGCCTCCTTCGACCAGGAGCGCATGTGGTTCTTCCACCGCCTCGACCCCGGCAACCCCACCTACAACGTGCCGCTCGTGCTGCGTCTGCGCGGGGCACTCGACCCGGCGCGGCTGTCCCGCGCGCTCGACCAGGTGGTGGCCAGGCACGAGATCCTGCGCACCACGTACGCGGCAGGACCCGACGGCTCGCTCAGCCAGTTCGTGCACGAGACGCTGCCGGTGCCGTTGGAGGTACGCGCCCTGGACGGGCCGCCGCCCGGAGAACCGGTCACCGCCGATCCGCGGGTGCGGGCGAGCCTGCGCGAGGTGGTCCGCGAGCCGTTCGACCTCACCGCTCGGCCGCCGGTCAGGGCCAGGCTGCTGCGGCTGGCGGCCGACGACTGCCTTCTGGTGTTCTGCCTGCACCACATCGCCACCGACGGCTGGTCGCTCGGGCTGCTCGTCCGCGAACTCGACACGTACTACCGGGCGGACCGCGACGGCGTACCGGCCGAGCTTCCCGAACTGCCCGTCCAGTACGCCGACTACGCCGAGTGGCAGCGCGCCACTCTCACCGAGGAGACGCTGGCCGCACGGCTCGGCCACTGGCGCGAGGTGCTGGGCGACCGGCCGCCGCGCATCACCTTGCCCACCGACCGCCCACGCCCCGACCGGCCGTCCTTCCACGGCGCGCGGGTGGACTTCGACCTGCCCGCCGAGACGTATCGCGGAGTGCGGGACCTGGCCCAACGGCACGGCGTCTCGCTGCACATGACCCTGCTGGCCGCCTGGGACGCGCTGCTGTACCGCTACGGCGCGGGCGAGCGGATCGTCGTCGGGACACTGCTCGCCAACCGTGACAACGATCAACTCACGCCGCTCATGGGCCTGTTCGTGAACACACTGCCGGTACGGGTCGACGTGGCAGGCACGTTGTCGTTCGCCGAACTGCTGGCCCGCGTGCGGACCGCCTCCCTGGACGTACTGGCCCATCAGGACACCCCGGTGGACGGCATCGTGCGGGCGCTGGGCGGCGGCCGGGACAGCGGCGGCAATCCGCTCTTCCAAGTCCTCTTCGCGCTCCAGAACTTCGCGGACCAGCGGCTCGAACTCGGCGGTCTCGACGTCGAGCGGGTGGACGACGAGGAGGAGTCCACCCGCTTCGACCTCGAACTGCACGTCTGGGAGCACCCGGACCGGCTGCACGGCTCCCTCGTCCACGACACCGACCTGTTCGACCGGGCCACCGCCGAACGTCTCGTCGCCCACTACCGGGCCCTGCTGACCGCCGCCGTCCGCGACCCCGCGGCCCGCGTCGACGCCCTGCCGCTGCGCTCCGACCGGGACGAGGAGGCGCTGGGCGAACGAATCCGGC
Organism: Streptomyces sp. CBMA29; assembly: GCF_014596445.1. Lineage (GTDB taxonomy): Bacteria > Actinomycetota > Actinomycetes > Streptomycetales > Streptomycetaceae > Actinacidiphila. The sequence goes on from NZ_MECL01000241.1 coordinate 11,253, forward strand.
ACGCCAGTCCGCTGCGGGTACGGGACGGCTCCGGCCGGGTGCCGCCGGAGGGCGTCCCCGGCGAGGTCCGGACGGCGCAGGGCGGACGGACCGGGCAGCGCGCGCTGGTGCGGGCCGACGGCACCGTGGAGGTGCTGAACGCGGTCGGCTGCGACGGCCGCGTGCCCGAGGTGGTCCTGATCGGCGGGACGCGGATCCGCCCGGCCGACGTCGAGGAGGATCTGCTGCGGGCCGCGCCGGCGCTGGCGGACGTGGCGGTGGTCCCCCGGCTCGCCCTCGACGACCCCGGCGGCGCGCCCGAACTCCTGGCCTACGCCGTACCGACCGGGCCTGTCGACCTCGAAGAGCTCGGCGCGCGCCTGCCCGCGCCCGGTTCCGTCGTCCCCGTCGCCCGGCTGCCGCTGACGCCCGAGGGCGAGGTGGACGTGGCGGAGCTGCTGCGGCTGCCGGTGGCCGACGCCGAGGAGGCGCGACGGCTGGAGGCCCGGCTGGGCC
>NZ_MECL01000242.1 GCF_014596445.1 Streptomyces sp. CBMA29
GCTCTGCGCGGACCACCGCCGGGACGTCCGGCTCCACCCGCGCCGTGACCGGCCGCTCCGCGCCGCGGGCGTCCGCGAGCATCGCCGCGAGGCGCTGGGTACGGGTGGCGGCCGGGGCGGCGCCGCGGCCGAGGAGACCCTGGATGCGCTTGACGCAGGAGCCGCAGTCGGTGCCCGCCTTGCAGGCGGAGGCGATCTGGCGCGGGGTGCAGCGGCCGTCGTCGGCGTGCTGCTTGACCTGCTGCTCGGTGATGCCGAAGCAGGAGCAGACGTACACGCGGTCACCGCCGATCGGGGCTCAGGAGCGCCTCAGGAGCTGAGGTTATCCTTACCTTACCCGGCGCCCCTGATCAGGAAAAGCGCCGAGGGGCGCGGATCGGTGTGATCCGCGCCCCTCTGGACGAAACGGCCGGTAGGGCCGCCGCGCGCTACTGCCCGCGGTACATCTCGGCCACGAGGAAGGCCAGGTCAAGCGACTGGCTGCGGTTGAGCCGCGGGTCGCAGGCCGTCTCGTACCGCTGGTGCAGGTCGTCGACGAAGATCTCGTCGCCCCCGCCGACGCACTCGGTGACGTCGTCACCAGTCAGCTCGACGTGGATGCCGCCCGGGTGCGTACCGAGGGCGTGGTGCACCTCGAAGAAGCCCTTGACCTCGTCGAGCACGTCGTCGAAGCGCCGGGTCTTGTGTCCTGAGGCCGCCTCGAAGGTGTTGCCGTGCATCGGGTCGCAGACCCAGGCGACCTGCGCGCCGGACGCGGTGACCTTCTCCACCAGCGTCGGCAGCTTGTCGCGCACCTTGTCGGCGCCCATCCGCACGATGAAGGTCAGCCGCCCCGGCTCGCGCTCCGGGTCGAGCCGCTCGATGTAGGAGAGCGCCTCCTCCGGGCTGGTGCCCGGACCGAGCTTGATGCCGATCGGGTTGCTGATCCGGGAGGCGAACTCGATGTGCGCGCCGTCGAGCTGCCGGGTCCGCTCGCCGATCCACACCATGTGACCGGAGACGTCGTACAGCCGCCCGGTCCGCGAGTCGGTACGGGTCAGCGCGGTCTCGTAGTCGAGCAGCAGCGCCTCGTGGGAGGCGTAGAACTCGACCGTGCGGAACTCGGCCGGGTCGGTGCCGCAGGCGGCCATGAAGTTCAGCGCCCTGTCGATCTCGCGGGCCAGCGCCTCGTAACGCTGCCCGGACGGCGAGGACTTGACGAAGTCCTGGTTCCAGGCGTGGACCTGGCGCAGGTCGGCGTAACCGCCGGTGGTGAAGGCGCGCACCAGGTTCAGCGTGGACGCGGACGCGTGGTACATCCGCTTGAGCCGCTCGGGGTCCGGGATGCGGGCCTCGGGGGTGAAGTCGAAACCGTTGACCGAGTCGCCGCGGTAGGTCGGCAGGGTCACGCCGTCGCGGGTCTCGGTCGGCTTGGAGCGCGGCTTGCTGTACTGCCCGGCGATCCGGCCGACCTTGACCACCGGCACGGACGCCGCGTAGGTGAGCACCGCTCCCATCTGGAGCAGCGTCTTGAGCTTGTTGCGGATCTGGTCCGCGCCGACGGCGTCGAACGCCTCCGCGCAGTCACCGCCCTGGAGCAGGAACGCCTCGCCCTTGGCCACAGCCGCCAGGCGGGTGCGCAACTGGTCGCACTCCCCCGCGAAGACGAGCGGCGGATACGAGGCGAGGTCGGCGATCACATCGCGCAGAGCCTCGGAGTCGGGCCACTCAGGCTGCTGCGCCGCGGGAAGAGAATGCCAGGTGTTGTCACCGGCGTGGATATCTGCGTTCACGGTCACGGGCCCAACATTACGGGGTCGTGTCGCGTGCTAATGGCCCCGCTCAGGAAGTGAGACGGACCCGCTCGCCACTACCGGTCAAAAACGGAGGCGAAAAGTCCGGTGGGCGACACGGACCCGGTCCACTCCTGTCCCTTCCGTGACTGCTAATGTCTGGCGGCCGGACAGGTCCTCAGGACCTGCCGGGCGGATCGCACGAGCCGTCCAGGAACCGAAGGGGCCGTTCGCGATCCGCCGGACCGGTACCAGGGCCAGTGACCGCCGAACCCCGCGGTCATCAAGGGGAGGGCGCGCGACTCGCGTGCCGGAATAGCCGAGGGCTGCGCGTTGACACGTAGACACCGCCGGAAGAAATCACTGATCGCTTACGGAGCCGCCGCCGTCGTGCTGGCCTCCGTCGCCACATACGGCACCATCGCCATCGCGACACCGTCACCCGGGGGCGGGACGGACGCCAAGGCGGGTGGCTCCGCCACCTCGTTGCAGGACGCCTTCGCGTCCGCGGCGAAGGAGTTCAAGGTCCCGCAGAGCGTGCTGATGGCCGTCTCGTACCAGCAGACGCTGTGGGAAGCGCACAACGGACAGCCGAGCACCACGGGCAACTACAACGTCATGGGCCTCACCCAGGTGAACAGCTCCGACCTGGAGCAGCCGACCGCCGCCGAGGTGACGAACGAGGTCAACCAGAGCGGCGACCCGAGCCGCACCAAGGACTTCGACGCAGCGGCGGCCCGCAGCGCCCCGATCGGCAAGGTCGACACCGCCGACCCGCGGCTGCACACTCTGGACGCGGCGGCGAAGCTGATCGGCACGCCCGCCGCCGACCTGCGCGGTGACCGCGCGGAGAGTGTCCGCGGGGGCGCGGCGCTGCTCGCGCAGTACGAGAAGGACGCCTACGGCTCACTGCCCGCCGACGCCGGACGCTGGTACGCGGCCGTCGCCCGGTACAGCCAGTCGCCGGACGCCGCGGGCGCGAAGCTCTTCGCGGACCGCGTCTTCGGCACCCTGCGCGACGGCGCGAGCACCGTCACAGCGGACGGCCAGCAGGTGTCACTCGCCCCCGCGCCGTCGGTGAAGGCGGTGCCCCTCGCGAAGACGCCGCTGGCAGCTCAGGCGGACGCCACGGCGAACCCGACGCCGGAGTGCCCGGCCTCGCTGGCCTGCGACTACGTGCCCGCCGCATACAAGCAGAACGGCACAGGGGACCCGTCGAAGTACGGCAACTACGACATCGCCAACCGGCAGCCGGACGCGAGCCCCGGCAACGGCAGCCCCGATATCCGCTACATCGTCATCCACGACACCGAGGCCGCGTACGCGTCGGTGCTCAACACCTTCCAGAACCCGGCGACGCTGGCCGGGGCCAACTACGTGATCCGTGCCTCGGACGGCAAGGTCACACAGATGGTGGAGAACAAGAACATCGTCTGGCACGCCGGCAACATGGGCGTCAACCAGCACTCCATCGGCATCGAGCACGAGGGCTATGCCATAAAGAAGGGCTCCTGGTACAGCGAGCCCGAGTACAACTCCTCGGCCACGCTGGTGAAATTCCTCGCCGCGAAGTACCACATCCCGCTGGACCGCGAGCACATCTTCGGCCACGACGAGGTGCCAGGACCGCTCGACTCCTACGTCGCCGGCATGCACTGGGATCCGGGCCCGTACTGGGACTGGAACCACTACATGGCGCTGATCGGCGCCCCCACCGGCGTGGGCAGCGCGGGCGGACCGCTCAAGGTCGGTCAGATCGTCACCATCGTGCCGCCGTTCACCACGGCCAACCAGCCCACGGTCACCTACCAGCCCCCCACCGGGTCGCTGGAGACGTACACGCAGCCCGCCGACTTCGTGTGGCTGCGCACCAGCGCGTCCAGTACGGCGCCGCTGCTCTCGGACCCGTACCTGCGCTCCTCGGGCGCGGGCACCAGCCGAGGTCCGGACTGGGGTGACAAGGCCGTGGCCGGTACGCGCTACGTGGTGGCGGGCACCAGCGGCGACTGGACGGCGATCTGGTACGGCGGGCAGAAGGCCTGGTTCAACAACCCGGGCAATCAGTGGACCGCCCCCGTGAACGGCGGGACCCAGACCTTCCTGACGCCCAAGGGCAGTGCCGCCGTCCCGGTGTACGGGCGCACCTACCCCGACACCGCCGCCTTTTCCGGCACTCCGGTGGAGATCCCGCAAGACACCGACAAGTCGCTCTCGAAGTACTCGATCCCGGCGGGTCAGTCGTACGCCCAGGCCGGACCCGCAGTCGCCGGTGACTTCTACTACGCGAAGAACATCAACGGTGACGCACCCGGCGACCGCACCCTGATCACGAGCAAGACGAAGTCTTTCTATCCGATCCGGTTCAACCACCGGATCGGATATGTCCTCGTCAGTGACGTCCAGCAGCAGACGAGCGCCGCGCCCGACCCGGGCACCACCCGCTACAACCTGCTGGCCCGCGACGCCTCCGGCGGCCTGTACCAGTACCAGGGCACGGGCAACGCGACCGGACCCTTCTACACCAAGTTCAAGGTCGGTCCCGGCTGGCAGATCTTCAACGCGATCACCGCGATGACCGCGCTGCGCGCGGACGGCACCGGTGACCTGGTGGCCCGCGACGCCTCTGGCGTGCTCTGGTACTACCAGGGCAGCGGCAAGCCGTCGGCGCCGTTCAAGGCGCGGCTGAAGACCGGGCCCGGCTGGAACGTCTACAACATGATCATCGGCGCCCGGGACCTCAACGGCGACGGCAAGGCCGACCTGATCGGCCGCGACGCCTCCGGCAACCTCTGGTACTACCAGGGCAGCGGCAACCCGGCGGCGCCCTTCGCCACCAAGGTGAAGATCGGCCCCGGCTGGAACGCGTACAACCTGCTGGTCAGCACGGGTGACATCACCGGGGACGGCAAGGCCGACCTGATCGCCCGCGACGCCTCCGGTGTGCTGTGGCTCTACAAGGGCACGGGTATCGCCACCGGGCCGTACGCGCCCAAGGTCCAGATCGGGCCGGGCTGGAACGCGTACAACACCCTCGTCGGCGCCAGCGACCTCAACGGCGACGGCAAGGGCGACCTGGTGGCCCGGGACTCCGCCGGGAACCTCTGGTACTACCAGGGCCGGGGCACCGCGACCGGCGGGCCGTTCGCCACCAAGGTGAAGATCGGCCCCGGCTGGAACGCGTACAACCTGCTGTTCTGACCGCACGGGTGGCACGGCCCGGTTGTTCGGGCTGTGCCACCCGCGGGCCGTGCGCTAAGGTCGGCGGCATGACCGCGCCGACGATGAAGAACCAGTCGCTGAACCGGAACTGGTGGTGGACCGCTCCTCCGGCGGCCCACTGATCGCGCGCACGACACTTCGCGAAGGCCGCCCCCAGGGGCGGCCTTCGGCGTTTCCCCGCCGGGCCGGCCGCCCCTTCCGAACTCCCCTGGAAGGAACCGCCGTGCACGTCACCCAGCCCACCCCGCACGCCCTCGTCGAGCGCCTGACCGCCCCCGGCTGCCCGCCGTTCGCGCTGCTGCACCGCCGTACGCCCGGCCGCCAGGACGCCGTGGTGGAGGTGCTGCTCGGCCCGGTCGGGTCCGTCGAGCGGCTGGCCGACATCCCGCTGCCGACGGGTGCGCCCGCCGACGGCTCCCCGGCCACCGACGCGCTCGCCCTCGTCCCGTTCCGGCAGATCCGCGAGCGCGGCTTCGACGTCCACGACGACGGCACCCCGCTGACCGTGCTGCGTCCCGACGAGTCGTACGCGTTCCCGCTCGCCGGCCTGCTGGCCGCGCTCCCCGACCGCGAGGTACGCGTCGAGGGCGGCGCCTTCGACGTGGACGACGACACGTACGCGGGCATCGTCGAGCGGGTCATCGAGGACGAGATCGGGCGCGGCGAGGGCGCCAACTTCGTGATCCGCCGTACCTTCCGGGGCACGGTCGCCGACCACGGCCCGGACGCGGCGCTCGCGCTCTTCGCCCGGCTGCTGCGCGGCGAGCGCGGCGCGTACTGGACGTATGTGGTGCACACGCCCGAGCGCACCCTGGTCGGCGCGAGCCCCGAGGTGCACGTACGGATGTCGGGCAGCGCGGTGGTGATGAACCCGATCAGCGGCACCTACCGCTACCCGGCCGAAGGGCCGTCGGCCGAGGGGCTGCTGGCGTTCCTGCACGACCCGAAGGAGGTGGAGGAGCTGACGATGGTCGTGGACGAGGAGCTGAAGATGATGTGCACGGTCGGCGACCTCGGCGGGGTCGTCGTCGGCCCGCGGCTGAAGGAGATGGCCCATCTCGCGCACACCGAGTACGAGTTGCGCGGGCGCTCCACCATGGACGTGCGGGACGTGCTGCGCGAGACGATGTTCGCCGCGACCGTGACCGGCTCACCGGTGCAGAACGCGTGCCGTGTCATCGAGCGCTACGAGCCGGTCGGCCCCGACGGCGCGGGGCGCGGCTACTACGCGGGCGCGCTCGCCCTGCTCGGCCGCGACGCGGGCGGCGCGCAGACGCTGGACTCGCCGATCCTCATCCGCACCGCCGAGATCTCCCCGGCGGGCGAGCTGAAGGTGCCGGTCGGCGCGACGCTCGTCCGGCGCTCCGAGCCGTACGGGGAGGTCGCCGAGACCCACGCCAAGGTCGCCGGGGTGCTCACCGCCCTCGGTGTCCGCCCGGCCCCCGCGGCCCCGGCGGGCGGGGTACGGCCGAGGCTGGCCGACGACATCCGGGTACGGGCGGCGCTCGACGCCCGGCGGGCGCACCTCGCCCCGTTCTGGCTGCGGATGCGGACCGCGCGCACGGACGAGGCGCCGCCGACCGCGCACGCCCTGGTCGTGGACGGCGAGGACACCTTCACCGCGATGCTCGCGCACGTCCTGCGCTCCTCGGGGCTGGCCGTGACGGTACGGCGCTTCGACGAGCCCGGTCTGCGGGAGGCCGCCCTGGACCACCCGGGACCCGTCGTCCTCGGCCCCGGGCCCGGCGACCCGTCCGACACCGCCGACCCCAAGATGCGGCTGCTGCGCGGCCTGGCGGCCGATCTCGTCGCCCGGCACCGGCACGGCATCCTCGGCGTCTGCCTCGGCCACGAGCTGCTCGCCGCCGAACTCGGCCTCGATATCGTCCGCAAGGCGCGTCCCGCGCAGGGCGCCCAGGAGCGGATCGACTTCTTCGGGCGCCCCGAGACCGTCGGCTTCTACAACACCTTCACCGCCCGCTGCGCCTCCGGTTCCGCCGTCGCGGAGGAACTGGCCATGCACCAGGTCGAGTTGAGCCTGGACCCCGCCACCGGGGACGTCCACGCCCTGCGCGGCCCCGGCTTCGCCGGCGTCCAGTTCCACCCCGAGTCCGTCCTGACCCTGAACGGCCCCGCCGTGGTAGCCGAGCTGCTGACCGCGGTGACGGTCGCCTGAAGGAGGTCAGACCGCGAGCGGCTCGGCCTGCGGGGCGAGCCGCTCGGGGGCGCTGGGGGCGCCGGGCGCGCCCATCAGCATGGCGACCGCGTCGAGCATCACGTACTCCTCGGCCGTACCGTCCAGGACCAGGTCCGCGCGGGCGCGGGAGGGCGCCACGTACTCGGCGTGGCGTTCGCGACCGCTGAGGAGGTAGTTGCGCAGCGAGAGACCGGGGTCCTGGCCGAGGACGTCGATCTTGCGGAGGATCTTCCGGGCCAGCCGGATGTCGTCCGGCGTGTCGACGTACACGCGCCAGGTGGCGCGGGTGACGACGGCGGGGAGGGTGAGGGCGAACAGGCCCTCGACGACGACCAGTCGGTACCGCCCGCCGGAGGTCGCGGCGTCGACCGCCGCCGTGACGGCGCCCTCGTCGATGGAACCCGGATGGTTCCAGTCCAGGGTGTCGGCGCCCGAGGCGCTCCGCGTACGTACCCCGCGCACAGGATCGTGCGCGGGGACGTAGAAGTCGTCGAGATGGATGAGACCGACGGTCTCCGGGTCATGCCGCGCCAACGCCTCGGCAAGCGTGGACTTGCCGGATGCGGTGCCGCCTGCGACCGCCAGTAGGGGCACGTGCTGCCCACTCGCCACACCCGTCATACCGGGCGCTCCTCATGTGCTCAATGGGGGGAAAGGAAGCGGCGGGACGGGACAGGTCCGATGCCGGGTGGAGGGAGAATAGGGCGAGGAGATCGCTGGTGACAAGCGGCGTCGGGCAAGCGACGGGCAAAAGAATTTCCGGCTCGGCGGCGGTCTAGCCGAAGAAGACGCCGACCTCCTCGTAGAGCAGCGGATCGACGGTCTTGATACGGGCGGTGGCGTCCGCGATCGGCACCCGGACGATGTCGGTGGCGCGCAGCGCGACCATCTTGCCGAAGTCCCCGTCGCGGACCGCCTCGATGGCGTGCAGGCCGAAGCGGGTGGCGAGCCAGCGGTCGAAGGCGCTGGGGGTGCCGCCGCGCTGGACGTGGCCGAGGACGGTGGTCCTGGCCTCCTTTCCGGTGCGCTTCTCGATCTGTTTGGCCAGCCACTCGCCGATCCCGGAGAGCCGGACGTGGCCGAAGGAGTCCAGGGTGCCGTCCTTGAGGACCATGTCGCCGTCCTTGGGCATGGCGCCCTCGGCGACGACCACGATCGGCGCGTAGCGGATCTTGAAGCGGCTCTCGACCCACGCGCAGACCTGGTCGAGGTCGAAGCGCTGTTCCGGGATGAGGATGACGTTGGCGCCGCCCGCGAGGCCGGAGTGCAGGGCTATCCAGCCCGCGTGCCGTCCCATCACCTCGACGACCAGGACGCGCATGTGGGACTCGGCGGTGGTGTGCAGCCGGTCGATGGCCTCGGTGGCGATGTTGACGGCCGTGTCGAAGCCGAAGGTGTAGTCGGTCGCGGACAGGTCGTTGTCGATGGTCTTGGGGACGCCGACGACCTTGACGCCGTGTTCGTCGTGGAGGGTGGCCGCCACGCCGAGGGTGTCCTCGCCGCCGATCACGATGAGCGCGTCCACGCCCTGTTCGACGAGATTGCGCTGGACGCGCTCCACGCCGCCCTCGACCTTGAGCGGGTTGGTGCGCGAGGACCCGAGTATGGTGCCGCCGCGCGGCAGGATGCCGCGGACGGCCGGGATGTCGAGCGGCACGATGTCCCCTTCGAGGGGACCGCGCCAACCGTCCCGGTAGCCGGTGAATTCGTACCCGTACTCCTGGACGCCTTTACGGACGATGCCGCGAATGACCGCGTTGAGACCTGGGCAGTCACCGCCGCCGGTCAGAACTCCGACCCGCATGGACTCTTCCCTTCGTCGCAAGCCAGCTGTGCCGGATGTGACAAACACCGGCCAAGCTAGCGTGACTTGGGTCACATGTCGCCGTCCAGGTCGCCGTCAAGACCGGCCTCGATCGCGTATCGGACAAGCTCGACGCGATTGTGGAGCTGGAGTTTGCCGAGGGTGTTCTGCACGTGGTTCTGCACGGTCCGGTGCGAGATGACCAGACGCTGCGCGATCTGCTTGTAGCTCAGGCCCTTGGCGACCAGCCGCAGCACCTCGGTCTCGCGCTCGGTGAGCCGGGGCGCGGCGGGTTCGCCGGTCGTGGCGGGCGGCGGCACGGTCGCCAGCCTGCGGTACTCGCCGAGTACGAGTCCGGCCAGGCCCGGCGTGAACACCGGGTCGCCGACGGCGGTCCTGCGGACCGCGTCGACCAGTTCGTCGCGGCCCGCGGACTTCAGCAGATAGCCGGTGGCACCGGACTTGACCGCTTCCAGGACGTCCTCGTGCTCGCCGCTGGCGGACAGCACCAGGACGCGTACGGCGGGGTCGTCCGACATGACCTGCTTGCACACCTGCACGCCCGAGGCGCCGGGCAGGTTGAGGTCGAGGACGATCACCTGCGGGCGGGCGGCGCGCGCCCGCCTGATCGCCTCGGGACCGTCGCCCGCGGTGGCCACCACCGTGAAGCCGGAGTCGGACAGGTCGCGGGCCACGGCGTCGCGCCACATGGGGTGGTCGTCGACGACCATCACCGTCACGGACTGATCGGTCATGCGGTCCTGCTTCCCTCTGTCTCGCTGAGCACGGGCACGGGCACGGCCCGGGATACGGGGTCAGCGCCGGATACGGGCGCGGATTCGGATACGGGCGCGGATTCGGTGTCCTCCGGCTCGGACACGGGCGCGGCGGCGGTGTCCTTCGACGGCCCCCTGGGCAGCCGGAGTTCGACCTCCGTGCCCTGGCCCGGCACCGACTCCACCACGGCGGTGCCGCCGAGGTCCCGCAGCCGGCCGCGGATCGACTGGGCGACACCGAGCCGCCCCTCGTCCGCCGCCGCGGCCAGCCGCCCCTCGCAGATGCCGGGGCCGTCGTCCCGCACGCTGACCAGCACCGCGTCCGGCTCGTCCTCCACCAGAATCCAGGCGTGCGCGCCGTCGCCGGCGTGCTTGCGCACATTGTCCAGCGCCGCGCCCACGGCGGCGGTCAGTTCGGCCGCCGCGTCCGGTGCGAGCAGGACGGGCGTGCCGGGCGCGGACAGCGTGACGCTCGCCGAGGCGTACGGCGTGAGGAGCGTGGTGAGGTCGTGCGGACCCGACGTCAGGGCGTCACCGGCGTCGCGCGCCTCGGGCAGCGGGCCGCCGGTGATCAGCGTGCGCAGCGCGGCCTCCTGCTCGCCCGCCATCCGGCCCAGTTCCGCGGCCTCTCCCCCGGCCTGGTTGCCGCGCCGCTGCACCATGGCGAGCACCTGGAGCACCCCGTCGTGGATGTCACGGGCCAGCCGCTCCCGCTCCCGGGTGGCGGCCTCGATCTGGAGGGCGCGGGCCAGGGTGCGCTCGCTGGCCCGCGCGACCTCGACCACGTAGCCGATGGCGATGCTCGCCACCCAGATCAGCACGACATTGTGCAGGGTGTCGCGGCCGGGTGAGCCGCGCTCGATCAGGTCCGCGGCGGCGACCAGCGTGGAGGCGACCGCGGCCCACCGCCAGCCGCCCTTGACGGCGAAGGCCAGCACCGAGCCCGCGGTCCATATCGACGGCAGCGTGAAGGAGCCCGAGTCGATCCTGGCCTGGGTGTCGACCACGGCGGTGAGCAGGATGCCGGTGATGGCGACCGTGAGGTCGATGGTCAGGAAGCGCTTGGTGCAGCGCTCGGCCGACATCACGCGGCCGAGCGTGGACAGCGTCCACACCGCGAGCACCAGCATGTACGCACCGGCGCCGAGCGGGTGCAGCAGGTCGTTGTACGCGTAGACGTACAGCGACAGCGCGTAACCGAGGGTCAGGACACGGTAGGCGACCAGCGCGCGCCACAGCGGCTGTTCGACGGACATCCTCATGCCGGGTCCCCTCCCCCGCGGCCGGTCACTGGCCTGCGGGCTGCTCCTGCTTTATGTCGCCGGGGTCGCCCTCGCCGGTTCCCCCGTCCCCGGTTCCCTCGCTCCCGGTGCCGGATTCCCCGTCCGTGCCGGATTCCCCGTCCGTGCCGGAGTCGCGGCCCGCGGCCTTCTCCAGTTCGGCGGCGCGCTTGGCGGCCTCGGCGATCTGGCGCTTGGCGGCGGTGGCGTAGATGTCCACGTACTCCTGGCCGGACAGCTTCATGATCTCGTACATCACCTCGTCGGTGACCGAGCGCAGAATGAAGCGGTCGCCCTCCATGCCGTGGTAGCGGCTGAAGTCCAGCGGCTTGCCGATCCGGATGCCGGGGCGGATGGAGAGCTTGGGCATCACCTGGCCGACCGGCTGCACCTTCTCGGTGTCGATCATCGCGACCGGGATCACCGGGGCGCCGCTGGCCAGCGCCACCCGGGCGAGTCCGCCGGGTTTGCCGCGGTACAGGCGGCCGTCGGGCGAGCGGGTGCCCTCGGGGTAGATGCCGAAGAGCTCACCGCGCTCCAGCACCGCGATGCCGCTCTTGACCGCGGCCTCGCCCGCGCCGCGCGCGCCCGAGCGGTCCACCGGGAGCTGTCCGACGCCCTTGAAGAAGGCGGCCGTCAGCTTCCCCTTGACTCCGGGGGAGGTGAAGTACTCGGCCTTCGCGATGAAGGTGACCTTGCGGTCCAGCATCGCGGGCAGGAAGAAGGAGTCCGAGAAGGACAAGTGGTTGCTCGCCAGGATCGCCGGCCCTTCCCTGGGGATGTTCTCCAGGCCCTCCACCCAGGGGCGGAAGGCAGCCTTGAGCGGCGAGCCGATGGCGATCTTCATCGCACCGTAGAACAACCGAGGACCTCCTGTAGCCGACGGGAAGACCTTAACGCCAGTCGGGCGCGGTCTCTCCCCACGCGCCCCGGCACCGTGGCCACGTCATGACGACGTCAAGACGGCACCATGGCCGCCGGGCCACGGCCGCCGCGGCCACCGACGGGGCTTACCGCTTGGTATCCGGTCCGCGTACGCTGAACCTTCTACCGTCGTGTACCCGCGATCGCGCCCCCGAACAGGAGACCCACGGTGCCGCTCATGCCCGGAGCCGAGCCGTACCGCCATGACGGCGGCGAGATCGGCGTCCTGATCTGTCACGGATTCACCGGTACACCGCAGTCCATGCGTCCCTGGGGCGAATATCTGGCCGCCCGCGGGCTGACCGTCTCCGTCCCCCTGCTGCCCGGCCACGGCACCCGCTGGCAGGACATGCAGGTCACCGGCTGGCAGGACTGGTACGCCGAGGTCGACCGCGAGCTGCGGTCGCTGTCCGCCCGCTGCTCACGGGTCTTCGTCTGCGGTCTGTCGATGGGCGGCACGCTGACGCTGCGGCTGGCCGAGCGGCACGGCGCCGCGATCAGCGGGATCGTGCTGGTGAACCCGTCGGTGAAGGCGGACAGCCTCCAGCTCAAGGCGGTGCCCGTGCTGCGGCACCTGGTGCCGTCGGTGCCCGGTATCGCCAGCGACATCGCCCGTGAGGGCGGCGCCGAGCTCGGCTACGACCGGACGCCGCTGCACGCCGTGCACTCGCTCAGCAAGTTCTGGCCCGTCGTGCACGCCGGGCTGCCGCAGGTCACCCAGCCGCTGCTGCTCCTGCACAGCAGGGTCGACCATGTAGTGCACCCGTCGAATTCGGCGGTGGTGCTCAGCAAGGTCTCCTCGACCGATGTCACCGAGCGGGTGCTGGAGCGCAGTTTCCACGTGGCCACGCTCGACCACGACGCCGAGCAGATCTTCACGGAGTCGTACGACTTCATCCAGCGGCTGTCCCGGCCGGGCGGGGAGCCCTCAGGGGACCTCGCCGAGGGCGGCGCGGCCGACGAAGCGGTAAAGGGGGGTACGGCCGGTGGCTGACCGCGAGGACGAGGGCACCGCACCGCAGGAGGAGCCGGCCCGTCCGCCGCTCGACGAGGACGCGGCGTGGGCCGCGCTGATCGCCGGCTACGACGACGAGCCCGAGCCGGGGTCGGTGGCGTGGCCCGACTCGGAGAACGTCACGGAGACGGCCTCGGGGCCCACCACGTCGGGCACCGGCCGGGGACCGGGCGGCCGGTCCGCGGACGGCTCGGGGGACCGGTCGGAGAACGCTTCGGGGGACGGCTCGGCGGACGCCTCGGGGGACGGCTCGGCGGACGACGAGAAGGACGACGAGGGCGAGGCCGAGCCCGACGCGACGGCGGGCGCCGCGCATCCCGCGCTGCCCGGCTCCAGCCGCAGCATCGTCGTGCACCCGGTCATCCAGGGCCCGCGCGACTATGAACTGGCCGACGACGACGAGGACGCGCATTACGTGCCGCCCGAGCCGCCGCCGCTGCCCGACGCGGACGTCACCACGAAATTCGCCTGGATCGCGGTCCTGGGCGGACCGCTGCTCATGCTGGGCTTCGTCCTCTTCCAGGTCGAACTCACCTGGTGGGCCATCCTCTTGGGCGTCGGCGGCTTCCTCGGCGGCTTCACGACGCTGGTCGCGCGGATGCGCACGGGAGAGGACGACGACGACCTGCCGGGCGGCGGGGCCGTCGTCTGAGGCCCCGCGTCCCTGCGGAGGAGCGGCGGCGGCCCTAACCCGCCGCTTCCACCTCGGCTTGCACTTCGGCCTCGGCCTCGGCCCCGGCCCGCGCGTCCGCCTCGGCCTCCGCTCCCGCTCCCGCTTCCGCCTCCATCGCGGTGGCGGGTACGCGGAGCGCGGCGAGCACCGGCATGTGATCGGTGGCCGCGTACAGATCGGCCTCGTTGACTCCGGGCAGGCCCAACGGGACCCCGCAGCCCAGCACCTCGATGCCCGGTGTGCTGAAGACGGCGTCGATCCGCTGGAACGGCGCCCGGTGGTTGGTGATCCCGGAGCCCCACGGGGCGGTGGCGAAGCCGTCCTGGAGGACGTCGGCGATCCGGGAGAAGCCGGGGCGGTCCGGCGGCTCGTTGAAGTCGCCGCCCAGCACCGCGTACGGCTCGCCCATCGCGGCCACCCGGTCCAGTACGTACCCGGCCTGCTCGTACCGCTCGGCGGGCGACAGGCTCAGGTGGGTGGAGACGGCGGCCAGCCGCGCGCCGCCGATCCTGAGCACGGCGGTCGCGAACCCCCGCTGGTGCAGCGGGGGCCGGTGCGGCATGAGCGGATCCTCGACCCGCTCCACATGCGCGCGGAGCGAGGAAAGGATCATCGGGCCCGCGGCGGTCGCCCCGCCGGTCACGTACACCAGGCCGGACGCACGGGCGAGGCGGGCCGCGGCCTTACGCCATCGGAAGAACCGCGGCGCCTCTTGGACGAGGACGAGATCGGGGGCGCAGGCCCGGATCACCCGGGCCAGCGCCGCCGTGTCGTCCCGCATGGAACGGATGTTGTAACTGAGCACGCGGACGACCGCCGAGCCCCCCGGCTCGGTGGCGGAACTCGGCAGATCCTCCACTGTCATCGTGTCAGCCCTGTCGTGCCAGGTCGGCCGCGCCCACCAGCCCCGCCTTGCCGCCGAGTTGGGCGGCCAGCACCTGCGCGTGCGGACGCCACTCCCCGCCGATCAGCCAGCGCCGGAAGGACTTGCGGATCGGGTCGAGGACCAGTTCGCCCTCGTCCGACACACCGCCTCCGACGATGAACGCCGACGGGTCGAAGAGCGAGGCCAGGTCGGCCAGGCCGGCGCCCGCCCAACGGGCCAGCTCGCGGAAGGAGTCGACGGCGACCGGGTCGCCCTGGCGGGCGGCGGCGCTGATGTGCCTGCCCTCGATGCCGTCCACCGTGCCGTCGCCGAGGGCGAGCAGCACTTCCGCGTTCTCCGGGGTCGCGTTGGCCCGCTGCTTCGCGTACCTGACCAGCGCGCGCCCGGACGCGTACTGCTCCCAGCAGCCCTGACTGCCGCAACCGCACAGCAGCCCGTCGGGCACGACCCGGATGTGACCGAACTCGGCCGCGACGCCGAACCGGCCGCGCCGCAGCTTGTTGCCGATGATGATGCCGCCGCCGAGACCCGTTCCGAGCGTGATGCAGATCACATCGGAATGGCCCTGCCCGGCACCGAACCGGTACTCGCCCCAGGCCGCCGCGTTGGCGTCGTTCTCCACGACCACGGGGAGCCCGACACGCTGCTCGACCTTGTCCTTCAGTGCCTCGTGCCGCCAGTTGATATTGGGGGCGAAGAGGACGGTGGCGCGCTTGTCGTCGACATAGCCGGCGGCGCCGATGCCGACGGCTTCGATCTGGTGACCGGTGCTGACCTGGCGTACCGCCTCCACGATCGCGTCCACGACGCCTTCGGGAGTCGGCGGCGTCGGCACCTTGACGGTCTCGAGAATCGAGCCTTCCTCGTCGACCACGCCGGCCGCGATCTTGGTGCCGCCGATGTCGACGCCGATGGTGAGTCCCATGTGTCCCTCAGTTTTCGGTCGATCCCCGCTTAGGAGAACCGTACCGGAGGGGAGGTCAATCGAGGTCGATGTGTTCAGTCGGTGAACTCGGAGCGCGGTCCTCGCCCGTCCACCGGGTCTCGTGTTGGGCCACCGCAGAGCGGTATGCGGCGAGCAGTTCGGCTCCCGCGGCCGTCAGATGGTCGAAGACATCCGGATTACGGTCCTTGATGGGTTCGACAACTGAACGCACCTGGGACATGACGCCCTGGGCGGCCATCTGTACCGCGGGGTTCCGCAGCGCCCCCAGTCTGTCCGTGACGGCCTCGCCGAACGCCTCCGCGAGGCGGCGCAGCTCCTCCCCCGCGCTGCCGACTCCCTGCCCCGCCTGTTCGCGCCGTCTGGCGTGCTCGGCCGCGATGTCCTCGGCGCTGGCCTTCGCCCAGGCGTCGGCGTCGGGACGTTCCGTGGATTCGCTCATGATCGGCTCCAAAAGGGGCGCTCCGGGCTGATTGCGTCGGCTCACTCGACGGTACCCGACCGGCCGACGGGACAGCGGGTGCCGGCGGCAGGGAGCCGGGGAGCGGGGGGGCAGGAGCAGGGGGGCGACCGCTCAGTTCGGCCAGAGCGCCGGGTCCGGCGTGAACCGTACGCGCAGCACGCCGTCCCGCAGCGCGGCGCCGGAGACCGTACAGCGGCGCAGGGCGGACGGCAGCGGCACGATCCGCCGGAAGCCGCCCGCGTCCAGGACGAGTTCGTCGCCGCGGCGGACCAGGTCGAGTCCTTCGCGGCTCGCGCCGGGCAGGGGCAGCGACCACACGAAGTGGCCCTCGGCCGCGAGCCGGTCGTCGACGGTCCAGGGGTCGGCGGCCCGGCCGCCTGAGAGCACGGCTTGAGGAGAGCTGGTGTCCGTCGCGAGGGCGGCGAGCTCCGCCGCGCCGTGCGGTTCCGCGCCCAGGTGCGGCAGTTCGCGCAGCGCCACCGCGTCGGCCGCGCAGGTCTCGGCCATCGTCTTGAGCCGGTCCTGCTGGCGGGCGCCGAGCCCGGCGAGGAAGGGGTCGGCGGAGCCTGCGGGCAGCAGACGGTTGGCGACCACGGCTTCGAGGCGGTGGCCGAACAGGGCGAGTCCGGTACGGGCGTCGCGCAGCACGCGCTCGGCGTGCGGCCCCGGCTCCACGACGACCGCCACGGTCGTCCCGGTGTCCTCGATCACCGACTGCACGGCGGACAGCTCGCGGTCGGCGCGGGCGGCGGCCTCGTACGCCCACTCGGCGGGCATCGGCACCCCGGCGAGCTGGGCGAGCACCGGGCGCAGCGCGCGGGCCGCCTGCCGGTCGGCGGGCAGCAACCGCCGCAGGTAGCGCCGTAGTTGTTCCGGCAGGGCGAGCAGCGCGACGGCCTCGCGCACGGGCGGCAGGTCGACGACGACCAGGTCCCACGGCGGCCGGTCGTCGTGGCCGACGGTGTGCACGTCGCGCAGCGCCCGCAGCAGGGCGAGCGCGCCGGCGCCGGGGACCTCGGTCAGTTCCTCGGGGTCGAGGGGGGCCGCGCCGAGCATGTCGAGCAGGGTGCCGATCCGCTGCTGGAGGTCGAGGGTGGCGGCCCGGAAGGAGGCGGCGGTGTCGACGGCCGCGACCCGCAGTTCCGGCACGCCGTCCACCGCGCTGGGGCGGCCGAGCGCGGGTGATCCGGAC
>NZ_MECL01000243.1 GCF_014596445.1 Streptomyces sp. CBMA29
CGCGCTGGCCGCGCCCGACCCGCTCGCCGTCCCGCATGTCGTCGCCGCGCTGGCCGCGTTGGCCGTCGCCGTCAGCGGCCACGCCACCGGGTACCCGGGCGGCGGTTCGGGCCCCGGCGGCGGGGCGGCCGGCGAATCCGCGGACATCGACGAATCGGACACCGGCGAATCGGACACCGGCGAATCGGACACCGGCGAATCGGCGGACACCGGATCGCGGGGGCGTGGGGCCTGACCTATTTTTTGGGTAGGTCGATGAACGATGATCGGGGATCCGGTGGGAGCGAGCGGTGTTCGGGACGGCCGGGCGGGCCACACACGCCTCGCCCACCCCCTACGCGCCATGTGCCTCGGCCATGGGTCCTGCCGGTCCCGTCGGGCTTCCCGGCCCTGCCAGAACCGCCGGGGCCGCCGCCCCGGCCCGCTGTTGTCCGGCGAGTGTCGCCGACGGCGCCGAGACCGTGACGGATGGGAGTCCCGATGACCGATCAGAGCGAGCGCACCCTCGCCGAGAGCGAGAGCACCCTCGCCGGTCCGCGTCCGCTGGGCGAGTTGAGGACCTGGCCCAAGTCGTTCGCCGACCGGCTGACGGACCCGCTGCCGGGGCTGCGCGACGTCCTGCGCTCGGTACGGGAACGCAGCATGCGCCCGCCGGCCGCCGCGCTCGCGCAGGTGCCGTCGCTGCCGGTCGAGCACGGACCGCTGCCCGCGACGGCGGCGGGCGCGGTCAGCCTCACCTGGGTGGGACACGCGAGCTGGGTGATCGGCATCGGCGGGCTGACCGTGCTCACCGACCCCGTGTGGTCTCGCCGCATCCCCGGCACCCCGGCCAGGGTCACCCCGGTGGGCGTGCCCTGGGAGGGGCTGCCCGCCGTCGACGCCGTCGTCATCAGCCACAACCACTACGACCACCTCGACGCGCCGACGCTCAAGCGGCTGCCGCGCGACACCGCGCTGTTCGTGCCCGCGGGCCTGGCCGCCTGGTGCCGCCGCCGCGGCTTCACGCGGGTCACCGAACTCGACTGGTGGGAGGCCGCGGAAATGGGCGGTGTCCGCTTCGACTTCGTCCCCGCGCACCACTGGAGCAAGCGCACGCTGACCGACACCTGCCGCTCGCTGTGGGGCGGCTGGGTGCTGACCGACGGCTCGGGGCAGCGTGTCTACTTCGCCGGGGACACCGGCTACGGCCACTGGTTCCGCGAGATCGGCCGCGCCCACCCCGGCATCGACCTCGCGCTGCTGCCGATCGGCGCCTACTCGCCGCGCTGGATGCTCAGCGCCGTGCACACCGACCCGGAAGAGGCCGTACGCGCCTGCCTCGACGTGGGCGCGACCGCGATGGCGCCCATGCACTGGGCCACGTTCCTGCTCTCCGCCGAGCCGCCGCTGGAACCGCTCACCCGGCTGCACGCCGCGTGGGCCGCGACCGGCCGCCCCCGCGACGACCTGTGGGACCTGCCGATCGGCGGCTCACGGGTGCTGTCCGGCACGCCGTGAGGGCGGGCCCGGCGGCCTGATCGCGGGACGGCCCGCCCACGCCTGCGGCGCGCAAAGGGCGTCGGGTGTCGGGCGTCGGGCTTCCGGCTTTCGCGCGCCCTACTTGCGGCGCAGCCGCCGCACGGCCATGGGACCCGCCGCGAAGGCGAACGTCAGCCCCACCGCGAGCGCCACCCCCTGCCACGGCTCGGAGAACAGCGACCCGCCCAGAATGCCGACCAGTTGATACGCCGCCGCCCACACCAGACAGGCCGGGATGTCGCCGCGGACGAACCGCCGCAGCGGCATCTCGCCCAGCAGGCACGCCACCATCACCGGGATACGGCCCGCCGGGATCAGCCGGGACAGCACCAGGACGGCCGCGCCGTGCGCGTCCAGCCGGTTCTGCGCCTTCTCCAGCGTCGTGTTGTCCACCCGGTCCTGGAGCCGGTGCAGCCAGCGCGAGCCGTTGCGGGACCGCACCCCGCGCAGGCCCAGCCAGTAGAGCGCCACGTCGCCGAGGAAGGCGGCGAAGGACGCGACGAGGAACACTCCGAGCAGCGCGAGCGGCGGTTCCGACTGGTGGAAGGCGACGACGGCCGCGCTGGAGACCACCGCGCCGGTCGGCACCACCGGCACCAGTGAGCCGAGCGACACCAGCAGGAACAGCGACGGATAACCTATCGCCTGCTGAGCGGTCTCGGACGCGGGGGAATCGGCGGCGGCCGACGCCAGGAAACCGATCACCCGCGGCTCTCCCGCCCGGCGTCCTCGACCAGCACGGACTGCCCGTGGTCGAGCCGGTGCACCGACACCCCAGGGGCCAGCCGGGCGGCGATCCGCACGAACTCCTCGCCGGGCGTGTGGAATTCGTGCGGCCGTACCGCGTCCATGCCGATCGGCCAGAAGGTGCCGTAGTGCACCGGCACCGCGGCTTGCGGCGCCAGATCGGCCAGCACCCGCGCGGCCCGCGCCGCGTCCAGATGCCCGTGCCCGAGGAACGGGCCCCAGCCGCCGACCGGCAGCAGCGCCACGTCACAGGGGCCGACCGCGTCGGCCAGCCCGTCGAACAGCCCGGTGTCCCCGGCGAAGTACGTCCGGGCGGCGCCCTCCACCACATAGCCGAGCGCGGGGGAGCGCTCGGGCCCGTACGGCAGCCGCCGTCCGTCGTGCGCGGCGGGCACGGCCCTGACCGTCAGCCCACCGCCGTCGCCGCGTACCGGCAGCGACTCACCCTCCTCGATCTCCACCAGCCGCAGCCACCCGCGCAGCCGCCGCAGCCCCGGCACCGCCGCGACCGCGCCGCGCGGCAGGACCACCATGGTGTCCGTGGCCAGTTGCCGCAGCGAGTACAGATTCAGATGGTCGGCGTGCAGATGCGAGATCAGTACGACATCGGCGGCGGCGGCGGAAGCGGGCGGTACGGCGCCGCGCCGCCTGCGCAGATGGGCGAGCCGCCGGGTGAACAGCGGGTCGGTGAGCACTCGCACCCCGGAGTCCCGCACGGTCACCGTGGCATGACCCCACCACGTGATCTCCACCGCCACCGCGCCCGTCCTTTCCCGGCATCCGTCCAGGGCGCCCGTATCAGGGCGCCCGTATCGCGCACACGCGTCGCACCTACCCGGTCAGGGGATTCGTACCGCGCTTGCGCACCCCCTCGCAGGCCCGAGCGTATGCCCTGCGGTCGGCCGGGCCCGGCGCGCGCCCCGACGGGGCGCCGGGACGCGGCGGGCGGTATGGCACTGTGGAGGTGTGCCGCAGCCTGGGAAGAGACGGGAACGGGCCGTCGGCCGGAGCGTGGTGAGGGCCGTCGGCCGGGTGCTCGCTGTGTGGATGGTCTCCAGCGCGACCCTGGCCGTACTCGCCTGGGTGCTCCCCGACTTCCGCCTCGAAGCTCCGGGCGGCGACAGCCCCACCCAGCTCGCGGTGACCTCGGCGATCGGCGCGGGCGCCTTCGGCGTACTGAGCGCGCTCGTGTGGCCGCTGCTGGTCCGCGCTCTGCTGCTCGTGCCCGCCCTCGTGCTCGGCGCCCTGGTCTTCTTCCTCAACGGCTCGCTCCTGCTCGTCGCCCTGCGCTTCACCCCCGACGGCCGCGGCCAGGTCGCCCCGGCCACCGCCGTGGTGATCGCCGCCGTGATGTCCGCGACGTCCTCCGCCACCAGCACCGCCCTCGCGGTACGGGACGACGCCGCGTACGGCCGCAGGCTCGCCCGGCTCGCGGGCCGCAGAACCCGCGCGAGCGACCCGCCGCTGCCGACCACGCCCGGCACGGTCTTCCTGCAACTCGACGGTGTCGGCCACGATGTGCTGCGCGACGCCCTCACCTCCTCGCCGCCCGCGATGCCGACCCTGGCCGGCTGGCTCGGCACCACCCACCGGCTCACCCCGTGGCGCACCGACTGGAGCAGTCAGACCGGCGCGAGCCAGCTCGCCATCCTGCACGGCACGAATCACGACGTGCCCGCCTTCCGCTGGTTCGAGAAGGAGACCGGCCAGCTGATGGTCTGCAACCGGCCCTCCAGCGCCGCGGAACTGGAGCGCCGCGCGGTGGCCCGTACCGGCTTTCGCGGACTGCTCGCCGACGACGGCGCCAGCCGCGGCAATCTGTTCACCGGCGGAGCGGAACAGTCGGCGCTGGTGATGTCGGTGGCGGCCCGCCGCGACAAGTTCAGCCGCTCCAGATCCGGCTACTTCGCCTACTTCTCCGACCCGGCGAACGCGGTGCGCACCGCCTGGTCGTTCAGCGCCGAGGTGTGCCGTGAGATCGGGGAGTCGACGGCGTCGCGGCTGCGCAGGGACCGCCCCCGCATCAAGCGCGGCGGCCTCTACCCGCTGCTGCGCGCCTTCGCCACCGTCGTGGAACGGGACGTGGCCGTGGCCGCCGTCATCGGCGACATGCTGGCCGGAAGGACCGCCGTCTACGCGGACCTCGTGGCGTACGACGAGGTCGCCCACCATTCGGGCCCGCGCAGCAAGGACGCGCGCAAGGTGCTGGGCCGGCTCGACCGCTCGGTGGCGCTGATCGCCGACGCCTCGCGGTACGCGCCCCGGCCGTACCGCGTCGTCCTCCTGTCCGACCACGGGCAGAGCGAGGGCGAGACCTTCGAGAGCGCGTACGGGGTGACCTTCCGCGAACTGGTGCGGGCCGGTTGCGGGCTGGCCGGGACCGAACGGCAGGCCAGGCGGCGGGCGGCGCGCGGCGCCGAGGCACGGGCGGCGGCCCGCAC
>NZ_MECL01000244.1 GCF_014596445.1 Streptomyces sp. CBMA29
CCGGCGGCGGCGACCGCCGCCGGGGGCCGCGTCGCCCGCGGCGATCCCGGTGAGCTGGTACGCGGCGGCGTCGGTGTCAGGACGGACCCACAGCAGGGCGTCCCGGGAGCGCTCGATACGGCCGATCCTGCGGGACTTGGCCCACAGTCCGGCGCCGATGCCGCCGAGCAGCATGCCGCCCGCGCAGGGCAGCGCGAGCGACGAGGCCGCGGCCACCACGAAGGCGGCGAGCAGCCACCACCCGCGGTGGCGCAGCCAGGCGCGGGCGGTGACCCGGCGGTCCTGGAGGAAGACGCCCTTCGCCGCCTTGGTCGCGGCGCCCGCCCGCTCGGCGTACCGCCCGCCGCGTACCGCGTAGGCGGTCACCGCGGCCACGATGAACGCCACCGCGCCCGCCATGACGCCGATACGGCGTCCCGTCGGGCTGAAGGTCACCGCCGTGCCCGGCACGGCCGCGACCACCCCCGCCCACCACAGCCAGCACGCCGCCGCGCGCACCGTCACTGCCACCCGTGCCAATGTGTAGGCCCCGCGCACCACGTCGCGCCTCCTCCTTCGCTGCCGTCCTTCGCCACGGCATCACCCGTCAAGTGGTGGGGAGGCTACTCAGTGTTTCTCAGATTTTCGTTAAGAAGTGCGGCTTCCGGCCCGGAATCACGCGGCTGCGCCGTGGGGCGCCCCGGCGTGGACGGGATGCGAAGCGGCCGGCCGCCCCGCGCGGGGCCCTACGGGGGCGGAATCCGCCCCGGACACGCGGAGCCCGCCGCCGCGGCTCGAAGCCCGGGACCGCGTGAACCGGGCGCCCGGCGCGCCGTTCCGCCCGACGGCACACCGACGACGCGACCCCGTATCAACCTGTCGCCGACCCCGCCCCCGCCCCCGCCGCGCGACTGCGGCGAAGCGGAACGGAGGTCCGATGACGCGGCGCCCGAGGCGCTACTCGGCGAAGACGCCCCGGGCCGCCGCCTGGGCGTCGAATTCCTCCAGGCGGGCCTGGGCGTCGGGGAGGGCGTCGCACATGGACTCCAGGAGGACGCGGCCGAGGAGCATGGGGGCGCAGGCGGTGTCGAAAGCGAGGCCGGTGCCGACGGCGGCGGGGAGCAGGAGGTCGGTGTGGGCGGCGACGGGGGCGAAGGCGCTGTCGGCGACGGTGACGACGGTCAGGCCGGCCGCGCGGGCGTGGGCGAGGGCGTCGACGACCTCGCGGGGGTGGCGGGGCAGCGCGAAGCACAGGAGGGCGGTGGCTCCGGCGCGCACGGCCGCGTCGAGCCGGTCGGCGAGCATCGTGCCGCCCTCGTCGAGGAGCCGTACGTCGGGGTGGACCTTGGCGGCGAAGTACGCGAAGCCGCGGGCCTGGGCGCCGGCCGCGCGCAGGCCGAGGACCGGGAGCGGCCGGGACGCGGCGAGTACGGCGCCCGCGCGGGTGGCGGGGCCGGTGTCGCCGAGCAGTTCCGCGAGGTGCCGCAGATTCTCGATCTCGGCGTGCACGGCCTGCTGGTACTCGTTGTACGCGGCCGTCTCCGGCTCGGCGGGCGCGGGCGCGACCTCGCGCAGGCGGCGGCGGAGCGCCGGGTAGCCGTCGAAGCCGAGGGCGACGGCGAAACGGGTGACCGACGGCTGGCTGACGCCCGCCAGTTCCGCCACCTCCACACTGGACAGGTACGGCGCCTGCGCGGCCTTACGCACCAGGCAGTGCGCGATCCGCCGCTGGGTGGGCGTGAGGCGGTGCGCCTCGAAGAGCTTCAGCAGCCGGGCCGAGGCGCCGCCCGCCGCGTCCCGCGCCGCCGCGTCGCCGCCCGTCACCACGTCGCTCCCCGTCACCGCACCGGCCCTTCGCCGTCCCCGAACCTCGCCGCCCAGCCCATCGTGACCCCGTCCACCGGCTCTTATTCACTGGGACAAGACTCTGCATGACGATATGCAGTCCGGGCAAGGCTACGGCGCCGGGGCGCCCGGCAGGTCGCGGTTCTCCTCGGCACGGCGCGGGCGGTCCTCGGCACGGCGCAGACGGTCGTCGAGCCGGCGCGGGCGATCCTCGGCACGGGGCGGGCGGTCGTCGAGCCGGTGGGGGCGGTCCTCGGCGACGGAGCGGCGGATCACGCGCGAGGCCGACAGCGCGTGGCGGCGGTGGACGACGGCCAGGACGATCGCGGTGGCGATGGCGATCAGGTGCTCGCGGCCCGCCAGATTCGGCTTGATGACGGACTCCATGACCATGGAGCCGCCGGTGAAGAAGAAGACGATGGGCGCGCGCTGCGTGATCGCCAGATACGTGAAGAGCCCGACGACGGCGGCGGACGGCCCGGTGTCGAGGATCGCTCCGGCGTCGTGCGGCAGCCCGAGCCCCCACCAGCCGGTGCCCATCGCGATCATGGCGCGCGCCATGAGGGTGCCGACCAGCGTCGTGGTGTACGCGATCACCAGCGTCCTGGCCCGCCCGAGCACCAGCTCGGCGAGCGCGAAGGCGAGGAAGAGCTGCGTCATGCCCGCCCACACGGGCAGGTCGAGCGCGGGGACGTACAGCGAGACCGGTGTCCGCAACAGGGCCAGCGGCAGCGGCAGATCGGCGTAGACACCGCCGGCCACGCGCACCACAGTCGCGCCCGCGCTGCTCTGCGCTATCCCGTGGAAGAAGATCACCCCGAGCCCGGCGAGGAACGCCAGGGACAGTCCGGGCAGCCCGCGCCGCAGCAGTTCACGCACCGGCGCGACGACGATCCCCTGCCACTCCCCCCGCACGGTCCGCCAGATCAGCCGCAGGGCTCCCCGCAGCGCCGTCCCCACCCGCTCCGCGGCGCCCCGGCTCCCCTCGCGGACCTTGCCCCACACCCGACACCGCCCCCTCTCCCGCTCCTGAACTCCGCCCACAAGCGTATAGACGCGCCTGTCCGCCGGACATCCGCCCCGTACCGACCATGCCGACGACCACGCCGACCACGAGGTAGGACGCCGTCAGGGTTTGCGAGGTTTACCCGCCCGCGCCCGCGACCTGCCGCCGCGACCGGCCCCCGCGACCGGCACGGCGAAGGGGCCGGGCAGGCGGTGAACACCTGCCCGGCCCCTTCGGGAGCCGGAGCGCATCGCGGGCGAATCGAACCGACCGGGGTCAGCGGTGGCCGGACTCGTCCAGTTCGCGCTCGGGAGCGGGACCGCCGGGTGCGGCCGCGCGACTGCGGTCGGCGTGGCCGGGCCACCAGGCCGCGTGCCCCATCAGGGCGGTGAGGCTGGGGGTGAAGAACATGGCCATGACGAAGGCGGCGACGATGATGCCGAAGGCGACCGTGAAGCCCATCTGGGTCAGGAACGAGTTGCCGGACAGCATCAGGGTCGCGAAGGTCGCGGCGAGGATGAATCCCGCGGCGCCGATCGTCGGACCCGCGTGCCGCAGCGCCATGCTGGCCGCCTCACGCGGGTCGCGGCCCTCCTGCGCTTCCTCCCGCAATCGGGCGATCATCAGGATGTTGTAGTCCGTGCCGATGGCGACCACGAACAGATACATGATGATCGGCAGCATGAAGATCAGACCGTCGCCGCGGCCGAAGAGCATCACGGTCGTGCCCAGCGTGGCACCGAACCCGAGGGCCACCGACGCGATGAGGTACCAGGGCGCCACCACACTGCGCAGCAGCAG
The DNA here is from genome assembly GCF_014596445.1 of Streptomyces sp. CBMA29. Taxonomy (GTDB): domain Bacteria; phylum Actinomycetota; class Actinomycetes; order Streptomycetales; family Streptomycetaceae; genus Actinacidiphila. The sequence continues at coordinate 3,632 of NZ_MECL01000244.1, forward strand.
GCCCAGGATGATCATGATGAGGATCGCCGCGACCGGGAACACCGTGCGGTAGTCGTGGTTCACCGCCGCGTTGATGTCCTTGTAGATCGAGGACATGCCGCCGACCAGCGCCTCGGTGCCGGGCGGGGTGTTGTCGTGCGCGGCCGTGCGCACCTCGCCGACGGTCTTGATCGCCTTGTCGGTGGCGGCCTCGTACTTCAGCGTCACCGTGAAGTTCGCGGTGGTCCCGGCCTTGTTGAGGCCGGTCTTCTGGTCGAAGGTGACGTCCGCGACGCCGTCGACCTCCCGCAGCTTGTCGGCGTAGCCGACGTAGTCGACCGGGCCCAGCGGTTTCCCGGAGGTGCTGGTGAGGAAGACCGAGGTGGGTTCGGCGGCGCCTGCGGAATACGCGGCCTTGAGGGTGTCCTGGACGACCATCGACTCCTTGGTCTTGGGGATGGAGCCGGACGCCAGGTCGTAGGACGCCTTGTAGCCGAGCGAGCCGAGCGCGAGCACCAGCATGACCAGACCGGAGACGATCGCCACCAGGCCGGACTTGCGGCCCACCAGACGGCCGATGGCCGCGAAGCGGGCGTCGGTCGGTTCCTCGCGCCACTTCTTGCCGGGCCAGAACAGCGCGCGCGGCGGGATCAGCGAGCAGACGGCCGGGAAGAGCGTCAGGCCCGCGAGCAGGGTGACGGCGACCAGGATGGCCAGCGCCGGGCCGAGCTGGGTGAGGAAACCGAGAGTGGAGAGGGCCAGTGCCAGGAAGGAGATGATCACCGCGCCCGCCGCCGAGGCGATGGCCTCGCCGACCCTGGTGACGCTGTTGATCATCGCTTCCTTGGGTTCGTCACCCGCCCGCAGCCGTTCCCGGTAGCGGAACATCAGGAAGAGGAAGTAGTCGGTGCCGACGCCGAGGACGACCACGATCAGCAGCGCCGAGACCGAACTGTTGGCCTGGAGCCCGAAGATCTTGGTGGCGTCCGCGATCAGCGCGTTGGCGACGGTGAAGACGACGCCGATCAGCATGAACAGTGGCAGCAAGGCGATCAGCGGCGATCTGAAGATGATGATCAGCGTGATGATGATGATCAGGACGGAACCGACGAGCGCCACGGCGTCCGAGGTCTTGCCCGCGTCCTGCTGGTCCAGGGCCTGGGCCGCCTGGCCGCCGACCCGCACCTTCAGGTCGGTGCCCTTGGCGAGCGCGGTGGAGTCGGCACGCAGCGCCTTGGCCGCGTCGGCCTGTTTGGGCTGACCGGCCGACTCCTTGTTCATCTGGACCAGCGCGGTCTTGTACTTGCTGTCCTTGGACTCCGAGCCCTCGACGACCTTCTGGACCTGGTCGATCCTCTTCTTGCCCAGGCCGTCGGTGATGCTCGCGATCCTGGTCTTGTCGGCGGCGGTCAGCGCCGCGCCGTCATTGCGCTCGAACAGGAGGATCGCAGCCGGGGTGAAGGCGGCGGGGAACGCCTTCTCCTGGATGTCGGCCGCCCTGATCGACTCGTAGCTGCTGGGCAGGAAGCTGCTCTCGTCGCTGTTGGACGGGAGACTCGGTGCGGTGGCGATGATCGCGACGGCGGCGATCAGCCACGCGACGATCGTCCATACGGGATGGCGGACGACGGTGCGTCCTATGCGGTGGAACATGCGGTGCTGCCTCCATGGCAGGACGTATCACCGCCACCCTTTGGAGCGGGGCCCGGGTATCGGCGACCCGGGCGGCGTGTACCGGCCGCCCGGTGGTGTGCAAGGGGGTGGACTTGTAGGCCAGGAGCCTACTTGCCGCCCGGCAAGCGGCGACTCCGACCCCCGTATCCGTACCTTTTTCATACCGGCGGCAGCAACTTCTTTTGCGGCTTCCCCATCGCGTTGCGCGGCAGTTCAGGCAGGAAACGGACCATTCTGGGCCGCTTGTGGACCGACAGCCGGGTGGCCACGTAGTCGGTCAGTTCGGCCGCCGTCACCCCGTCCGCGACGACGTACGCGACGATCTGCTGGCCGAGGTCCGCGTGCGGCGCGCCGACGACGGCGGCCTCCCGTACCGCCGGGTGGTCGAGCAGCGCATTCTCCACCTCGCCCGCGCCGATCCGGTAACCGCCGGACTTGATCAGGTCGGTGGAGGCCCGGCCGACGATCCGGTGCGTGCCGTCCTCGTCCACGCTCGCGATGTCGCCGGTACGGAACCAGCCGTCGGCGGTGTACGAGGCCGCCGTCGCCTCGGGCCGCCCGAGGTAGCCGTCGAAGAGGGTCGGCCCGGTGAGCTGCAACTCCCCGACGCCGTCGGCGGATTCGGCGATCCGGGTACGGACGCCGGGCAGCGGGGTGCCGACCGCGCCGGGGCGCCGCTCCCCCGCGGCCCGCGCGCTCAGGGTGATCAGCGTCTCGGTCATGCCGTACCGCTCCACCGGGGCCTGCCCGGTGAGCACCAGCAGGTCGCGGAAGACGGGCGCGGGCAGCGGCGCGCTGCCGGAGACCAGCAGCCGCGCCCCGGACAGCGCGCGGGCGGCGGCCTCGTCCCGTACCACCCGGTGCCAGACGGTCGGCACGCCGAAGTAGAGGCTGCCGCCGGCCGCCGCGTACGCCTGCGGGGTCGGCCGTCCGGTGTGCACCAGGCGGCTGCCGGTGCGCAGCGCGCCGAGCACGCCGAGGACCAGGCCGTGCACATGGAAGAGCGGCAGGCCGTGCACCAGGGTGTCGTCCGCGGTCCACTGCCAGGCGGCGGCCAGCGCGTCCAGATCGGCGGCGACGGCGGCCCGTGAGAGCAGTACGCCCTTGGGCGGGCCCGTGGTGCCGGAGGTGTAGAGGATCAGGGCCGGGCCCGGCGCGGGCGTCCCGGTGAAGTCGGCGCGCTCGGCGAAGTCCACCGGCAGCGTCCGGGCGCCGGAGTCCCGCAGGACGTGCTCGCGCTCGGCCGGGCCCGCGTCCGGCGCGAGCGGCACCACCGGCACCCCGGCGAGCAGCCCGCCGACCACGGCCGCCACCGTCTCCAGCGACGCCGTCGCCTCCACCACGAAGGCCCCGGTCCCGGCCGCCCGCCGCGCGACCGCGCCCGCGGCGCCCAGCAGTTCCTCGTACGAGCAGGACCGGCCGTCCACGGTCAGCGCGTCCGCCCGGTCCCGGCCCTCGTACAGCGCCGTGAGCAGGGGGACGGCGGGCGGCTGCGGCACGGGGGAAGGCATACGGGAATCTCCTCGCGGACGGCTGACCCCCGGTGAATTCGGGGGCTAACCCCAGTGTCGCCCACCCCCCGCGGTCCGTACGGTGTCCGCATGGACGCCCGCGACCCGGAACTCAACAAGGAACTCTCCGCCACCTTGCAGGCACGCAAGGACCTCGGAGCGGAGTACGAGTCGGAGCTGGTCGACTCGTTCATGGAGAAGGTGACAGAGCGCGTCGACAGCCGCGTGGAGCAGCGCGTACGGCGTGAGCTGGCGCAGCAGCAGACGTCGTACGCCCGCGCCGACCGCCGCCCGATCGGACCCCCGCAGCCCAGCGCGCGCTTCGCCCGCTACGGCTTCGCCGGGTTCACGATGATCGCCGCCATCCCGCTGTCCGCGATCGGCGCGGTCAACGCCGGTACGGCGGGCCTGTTCATCACCTGGGCGGGCATCGTGGGCGTGAACGTCGCCCAGGGCCTGAGCAGCTTCCTGGTCCCGCGCGCGAAGCGCGACGACGACAAGGACGAATGGGCCTAGCCGGCCGGGTGCGGCGACGCCGGGTGCGCTGACGTCAGGTGCGGCGACGTCAGGTGCGCTGAAAAGGCCGACGGCCGAAGAGTTAGCGCGGGAACCGCCGCACCCCCGGAACAAGGCCGGAGGGCGGGACGACGGCGGTTCCCGCGGTGGACGCGGGCTGGGTCAGGGCCGAGCACTCGCGTCCAAGGGTCACCATGGAGTCCGGGAGCCGCTCCGGAAGTCCTTGGCGCCACATTCAGTTGTGCCGACCGGCCGGTGTCCCGCGCCTTTCGACATCCCCTAATGTGCCGGACGCTTGTTAAGCCCGTGCTGCGCGGACGTGTCGCGGGTGTACCAGTTCCGCGAATCCCGCCGCGCGCCGCACGCGGCCGCCGCACACGGCCGCCGCACACGGCCCCGCGGCGGCTCAGACGCCGGTGTGCCCCGCCAGGAAGGTGAGCAGGTCCTGCCTGCTCACGACGCCGGTCGGCTTGCCCTCCACCAGCACGATCGCGGCGTCGGCGCTCTCCAGGACCGTCATCAGACCGGCGACCGGCTCGCCCGAGCCGACCTGCGGCAGCGGCGCGGACAGGTGCTTGTCCAGCGGGTCCTCCAGCGTGGCGCGCTTGGTGAACAGCGCGTGCAGCAGGTCGCGTTCCACGACGGAGCCGATCACCTCGGCGGCCATCACGTCCGGGTGCCCGGCGCCGGGCTTGACGACGGGCATCTGCGAGACGCCGTACTCGCGCAGCACCTCGATCGCCTGGCCGACCGTCTCGTCCGGGTGCATGTGGACGAGCTGCGGCAGCCCGCCGTCCTTGTGGGCGAGGACGTCGGCGATCCGCTGGTTGCCTCCGCTCTCGTCGAGGAAGCCGTGCGAGCTCATCCACTCGTCGCTGAAGATCTTGGAGAGGTAGCCGCGCCCGCTGTCCGGCAGCAGGACGACGACCACGTCGTCGGGGCCGAGCCGGCTGGCGACCTCCAGCGCGGCGACGACCGCCATCCCGCAGGAGCCGCCGACCAGCAGACCCTCCTCCTTGGCGAGGCGGCGCGTCATCTGGAAGGAGTCCTTGTCGGAGACGGCGACGATCTCGTCGGCCACCTCACGGTCGTACGCGGTCGGCCAGAAGTCCTCGCCGACGCCCTCGACCAGGTAGGGCCGCCCGGAGCCGCCGCTGTAGACCGAGCCCTCGGGGTCGGCGCCGACCACCTGGACGCGGCCTTCGCTGGCGTCCTTCAGATAGCGCCCGGTGCCGGAGATCGTGCCGCCGGTGCCGACGCCCGCGACGAAGTGGGTGATCCGCCCCTCGGTCTGCTCCCACAGCTCGGGCCCTGTGGAGTGGTAGTGCGACAGCGGGTTGTCCGGGTTGCTGTACTGGTCCGGCTTCCACGCGTTGGGCGTCTCGCGGACCAGCCGGTCGGACACGTTGTAGTACGAGTCCGGGTGGCTGGGGTCGACGGCCGTCGGGCAGACGACGACCTCGGCGCCGTACGCCCGCATGACGTTGATCTTGTCGGTGGAGACCTTGTCGGGGCAGACGAAGACGCAGTGGTAGCCCTTCTGCTGCGCGACGATGGCCAGGCCCACGCCGGTGTTGCCCGAGGTGGGCTCCACGATGGTGCCGCCGGGCTTGAGATCGCCGCTGCGTTCCGCGGCCTCGATCATGCGCAGCGCGATGCGGTCCTTCACCGAACCGCCGGGGTTGAAGTATTCGACCTTGGCCAGGACGGTCGCCTGGATCCCCTCGGTCACGCTGTTGAGCCTCACCAGCGGGGTGTTGCCGACGAGGCTGATCATCGAGTCGTGAAACTGCACCGTATGTCTCCGGGTTCTCCGTGATGGTGGGCCAAGCCTAGAGGGGGGAAGCGAACCACAGGCGAAACGTGGACGACGCGGACAGCGTTGACGTTGCTGATGGTCCCTGACGGGGCACCAGGTTCATGTACCAAGTAACCAGGACCGATACGCGTGCACACACGCAGTAGGCCGGTGGAGTCAGTGGGAGGTGACCGGCTCGATGTCGAGGGCGAGGGTGGCACGGCGGATCGCGACGGCGGCGGCGTTCGGAGGCGGCGGCATCAGCCTGCTGGGCGGGGCCGCGATCGGGGTGCTGCTGACCGAGGCGCGGCTGGCCAAGCGGATGGTCGGCGGATCCGGCGCGGTCGCGCCGCGGGCGGACGGGAGGTACGGCTCCGCGTTCGCGCGCCGGACCGGCGAGACGCCGCTGCGATTGGGCTTCCTGGGTGATTCCACGGCGGCGGGTCAGGGCGTGCGCCGGGCCAGGGAGACGCCGGGCGCGCTGCTGGCCTCCGGCCTCGCCGCGGTCGCCGAGCGCCCGGTGCAGTTGGTGAACGTGGCGCTGCCCGGCGCGCAGTCCGACGACCTGGCCCGTCAGGTGACGCTGCTGCTGGAGTCGGGCGCTCCGGTGCCCGAGGTCGTGGTGATCATGATCGGCGCCAACGACGTGACGCACCGGATGCCGCTGGCCACCTCGGTCCGGCTGCTGTCGGACGCGGTACGGCGGCTGCGCGAGGCGGAGTGCGAGGTGGTCGTGGGCACCTGTCCCGACCTGGGCTCGGTCGAGCCGGTCTACCAGCCGCTGCGCTATCTGGCCCGCCGGATGAGCCGCCAGCTCGCCGCCGCGCAGACCATCGCGGTGGTGGGCCTGGGCGGCCGTACGGTGTCGCTGGGCGCGCTGCTCGGCCCGGAGTTCGAGGCCAGGCCGCGCGAGCTGTTCGGCCCCGACAACTTCCACCCGTCGGCGGAGGGCTACGCGACGGCCGCCATGGCCGTACTGCCGACGCTGTGCGCGGCGCTGGGGCTGTGGCCCGACACCGACGACGAGCGGCCGGACGCGCGCCGCGGCGAGGGCTTCCTGCCGGTGGCCCAGGCGGCGGCCGAGGCGGCCTCCGAAGGCGGTACGGAGGTCACGGCGGCGCGGGGCGCGGTGTCCGGGCCCCGCGGGCGCTGGGCGCTGATCAAGCGGCGCAGGCGGCGCGGACTGCCGGCCGAGGACGAGCGGCACCCGGAGGCGGCGGCGGAAGGGGTGGGAACGGGCGGAGCCGGGTAGGACCAGCCACGGAGCGGGGTAAGCAAGCGCTCAGAAAGAGGCCCGCGTCACAGGCGGTGTCTGATGACTCGCCGCGCTACGTGGCGGTAGCTTCCCCAGGAGTCCCGAGAATCCCGCAGCCTCGACGAGGAGTGTCGCGATGCCAGAAGCCGTCATCGTCTCTGCCGCCCGTTCGCCCATCGGGCGCGCCTTCAAGGGGTCGCTGAAGGAGCTGCGGCCCGACGACCTGGCCGCCACGGTCATCAGGACCGCGCTGGACAAGGTCCCGCAGCTCGACCCGCGCCAGATCGACGACCTCATGCTGGGCTGCGGTCTGCCCGGCGGCGAGCAGGGCTTCAACATGGGCCGGATCGTGGCCGTGCGGATGGGCATGGACCACCTGCCGGGCTGTACGGTCACCCGCTACTGCTCCTCGTCGCTCCAGACCACGCGGATGGCGCTGCACGCCATCAGGGCGGGCGAGGGCGACGTCTTCGTCTCGGCGGGCGTCGAGATGGTCTCGCGCTTCGCCAAGGGCAACTCCGACAGCCTGCCCGACACGATGAACCCGGTCTTCGACGAGGCCAGGGCCCGTACGCAGCAGCGCGCCGAGCAGGGCAGCGCCGAGCTGGGCGACTGGCACGACCCGCGTGAGGACGGCGCGGTGCCGGACGCGTACATCGCGATGGGGCAGACCGCGGAGAATCTGGCCCAGCTCAAGGGGATCACCCGGCAGGACCAGGACGAGTTCGGCGTGCGGTCGCAGAATCTGGCCGAGGAAGCGCTGAAGAACGGCTTCTGGGAGCGCGAGATCACGCCGGTCACGCTGCCCGACGGCACCGTGGTGTCCAAGGACGACGGTCCGCGGGCCGGGGTGACGCTGGAGGGCGTGCGGGGCCTCAAGCCGGTCTTCCGCCCCGACGGCACGGTCACCGCGGGCAACTGCTGCCCGCTCAACGACGGCGCCGCCGCACTGGTCGTGATGTCCGACACCAAGGCCCGCGAGCTGGGCATCACGCCGCTGGCCCGCGTGGTCTCCACCGGCGTGTCCGGACTCTCCCCCGAGATCATGGGCTACGGCCCGGTCGAGGCGTCCCGTCAGGCGCTGTCCCGCGCGGGTCTGTCGGTCGGCGACATCGACCTGGTCGAGATCAACGAGGCGTTCGCCGCGCAGGTCATCCCGTCCTACCGGGACCTGGGCATCGACCTGGACCGGCTGAACGTCAACGGCGGCGCCATCGCCGTCGGCCACCCCTTCGGCATGACCGGCGCCCGCATCACCGGCACCCTCATCAACAGCCTCCAGTTCCACGACAAGCAGTTCGGCCTGGAGACGATGTGCGTCGGCGGCGGCCAGGGCATGGCGATGGTCATCGAAAGGCTGTCGTAACGCGCCGCCGAAGCCCGTCATCCGGCCAGTTTGTGACCTTCCGTGATCACTCGGCTTCGTAACGCACAGTTGTGACGTAAGTCGCAATCAAATCGCCCCCAGGATGTGATTTTTCCTGGGGGCGATGCGTTTCCGCAGGTCAGAACGGTCATACCCGAATGGCCTAGGACGACAGACCCGGCCAATTCGTGACTTTCCGCACTGCAAAGGCCAGGGGTTTACCGGCACAGTGTTGGGAGGGGAAAGTTTCACCCACCGCTTCGGTGGGCATTGCTCGGGTCGCGCGTCAGTCGGGAGAACGTCAGTGAGCGCCAACTTCACCGTCCTGCTGGTCGCCGCGGGTATCGCCGTGGCCGCGGGTTCCGCCGCCCTGCTCTCCGCTCGTGGCATGCGCCGCGAGCTGTCCGCCCTGCGTCAGGACCTCGCCGGTCTGAGTGTGCCCGGACCGCGCGCCTCCGCCGGGGACATCAGGTCCGCCGTCGCCGACGCGCTCGCCGACGAGCGGGAGCGCGAGCTGGCCGAGGCCCGTGCCTTCTGGGCCGAGCAGGAGGCCCGCGAGACCGCCACCGACGGCACCTTCTTCCGCGGCGGCGTCTACGGCGCCGGCGCTGGCGCCGAGGGTCCCGTGCCCGGTGACTACGAGGTCCCGCCGGTGCTGCCCTACCTGCCCCGGCAGGCCGACCTCGCGGGTCTCGAGGCGGCCGGGATCGAGGCGGCCGGAGTCGAGACCGGCCTCGAAGCGGGCCACGAGCCCGAGGCGTCGGAGGCGACCCTTCCGCTGCCCGGCACCTTCCCGCACCCCTCGGGTCCCGACTACGCGCCGTCCCCGGTCGTCGCGTCCCAGGACCAGACCGCCGAGCGCCTCGCCGACCTCGCCGACGGCCGCGTCCCGCTGACCGACGTGCGCCCCGGGCCGCTCGGCACCCTCGACGTGTACGTCTTCGCCGACGGCACCACCTTGTGCATGACCCCGGGCCACCGCGAGACCGCGGTACAGCTCTCCGACGCCCTCGACCGCGGCGAGGTGCCCGTGCTGCGCGGCGGCTCCGCGATAGCGGGCGCGTACGCGCTCACCTTCGCGTACGGCGACGAGAGCGTGTACGTACTGGCCGACCGGGTCGTGGCCTCGCTCTGACCTGCTTCGGTGAGACCCTCTAGCAAGAGGGTCTTGCGAGAGGGCCTAGCAAGAGGGTCTAGCGAGAACCTCTAACCGATCGCCTTCGCCGCCGCCGACACCCGCTGGAGGGCGGCGGCGCACACCTCCGCCGTACCCGCCGGGTCGGCTTCCAGGGCCGCCGCCACCTCATTGCCCGCGACGGACAGTTGATCGCCGACGGTGAAGACGCCGTCGTCCGGCAGCTCGTACGGCTCCCGGCCGGGGAACTCCAGCGTCTGCGCCTGCCGCGCCAACCACCGGGCCAGCGCGAGCCCTTCGGCCGCCGCGCCCGCCTGGAGGCGGCGCTGGGGAAGCGCCCGCAGCCGTCCCGCGAGGCGTTCGACGGAGGGGCGCAGAGGAGTGCGATCGGCCATGGTCGTGACCCTACCGGCGCGCGCGGACCGGCATCGCACCCATATCCGCACGTCCGGGATGGTTGCCAACAGGGGAAGGCTCGGGCACGGTGGGGTAACCGGACCACCTACCGGAGGCGCCGATGTCCCAAACGCACTTCTCCGCCGAGACCCACCGCAATCTGCTGGACCGCATCCCGCACTGCACAGGCCGCGAGGTCAGCGACTGGCTGAGAGACCTCGCCGACGGCCCTTCTTTCTTCCGCTTCGACGACAAGGTGAGCTGGCTGCGCAGCGAGCACGCCCTCTCCTACGGCCACGCGAAGGCCCTCGTCCACGAGTACGACCTGCGGCGGGCCGCACGCAATCTGATGTAGCGCCTGCCCCCCGTCCGTCCGTACCGCCGTACCCTCACACCCCACAGACGCCGACGGGCCGCCCGGAAGCGATGCTTCCGGGCGGCCCGTCGCGATGACGCGGCCCGTGTGCGCCAGCGGACCGTGTGCGCTAGTCGCGCAGGATCGAGATCAGCCGCAGGATCTCCAGGTAGATCCAGACCAGGGAGAGGGTGAGGCCGAAGGCCGCGAACCACGCCTCGTTCTGCGGGGCGCCGAAGCGGATGCCGTCCTCGACCTGCTTGAAGTCCAGCGAGAGGAAGAAGGCGCCGAGGCCGATGCCCAGCAGGCAGAAGACGATGCCGAGCGGGCCGGTGGTCAGGCCCAGGCCGTTGCCGCTGCCGAAGGCGAAGAACAGCAGGTTGACCACCATCGCCAGCAGGAAGCCGACCGCGATGGCCATGCCGATCCGCGCGTAGCGGGCGGTGACCCGGATCAGCCGGGTCTTGTACGCGAACAGCATGCCCGCGAAGACCGCCATGGTGCCGAGCACCGCCTGGACGGGCGCGCCCTGCCACCGCTCGTTGTACATGTTGCTGATGACGCCGAGGAAGACGCCCTCGAAGATCGCGTACCCGAGGATCAGGGCCGGCACCGGCGTGCGCTTGAACGACTGGACCATCGCGAGCACGAACGCGATCAGCGCCGCGCCGATGGCCAGGCCGTAGCTGTCGGGCAGCGCGAACCAGCCGAGGATCGCGCCGAGCACGACCACGCCGAGCGTCATCCCGGTCCGCATGACGACGTCGTCGATCGTCATCCGGCCGGTCTGCGCCGGGCCCGCGGCGGGACCGGCGTACATCTCCTCCATCTGCTCGGGGGTGAGGGGCTGCCCGTCGGCCGCGTACGGGTTCCCGCCCTGCTGCGGCTGGGCGTACGGGCTCCCGGGCGCCTGCTGCCCGTAGGGGTTCCCGCCCTGCTGCCGGGCGCCTTGGGCACCCTGCGCACCGAATCCGGCGTACGAGTCCCCGCGGGTGAATCCCCGCCGGGAGAAGACCGGGTTGCTGCTCCTCATTTCACTCCTCCAAGACCGCGTGCTGCGGCTCCGCTTGCGTCAAGAGTAATGGCTTGGCAAAAAGCCGAGCTACGCCTGGAGGAGGATCTTCCCCCAGGACGGACCCTCAGTCACGTCGGCGCCGGAAGAGTCCGCGGCGGGGCGGACCTGCGGCGGCGGTTTCCGCGGGCGTTTCCTGAACGGCTTCCGCTTGTTCACCTTGTGCGCCTTGCCGGGCTCGCTCGGCGTGTTCGCCCCGCTCGCCTGGCTCGGCGTGTTCGCCTTGCTCGCCTTGCTCGCCTTGCTCGTCCGAGCGGCGGACGGCGGCGAGCAGGTCGCGGGCGAGACTCGTATAGGTGTCGTCAAGCCAGGGGCAGAGCAGCACCAGGCGGCAGAGCGAGCCGAGGACGGTCACCTCACGGGTCTGGTACGCCTTCGCCGCGTCCAGCATCCGTTCGGTGACGCGCTGGCCGACGTCGGCGCGGACGGCCGGATCGCCCCAGGCGGTGGCCACCATGGCGAAGGCGGCCGTCTCGTTGACCCAGTCCTCGGGGCCATGCAGCAGGTCGAGCAGGACCGCGCGGCGCCGGGAGTCCAGCCACGGCTCGTCGGCGCGGTGGTGGGCCACACCCAGGCAGGCGAAGGTCTGCACGGCGCGAATCCACAGCTCGGGGCGGTGGTCGCGCAGGAAGCGGCCCTGGTCGTCGTCCGGCGGCTGCGGCGGATGGGCGAGGACACCGAGCAGATCGTCGAGGCCGAGCCCGGCCAGCCGTACCGCGTGGTCGTACGCGGCGGGCAGGTGCGGCCAGCTCACCGAGGCGGTGTCCTGGACCAGCCCCGCGGCCTCGGGCGACGGCGGCGGGAGGGCGGGCAGCGCGGCCAGGCCCTCGTAACGCCAGATCCGGACGGCGACCTCGGCGGTCGGCTGCCGGGGGTCGGGGTCGCGCGCCGAGTTGTTGACGAGCGTGCCGCCGGGCAGCGCGAGGGCGAAGGCGAGGGCGGCGCTCGGCGGTTCGACCGCGGAGGCGGACAGCTTCGCTCCGCCGCCGGACCTGATCGCCTGCGCGTCGGGGCTCTCCAGGATCTGGTGCAGGACGTTGACGGTCGCCTCGGTGGCGCTGTCGACCACGCCGAGCCACGGCTGCCACTCGCTGTGCCGGGCCAGGACGGTGCCCGCGTAGGGGTGGTCGGGATGCTCGCGCAGGTGGTCGGTGAGGGCGACGAGGTGGGCCGGGTCGCCGTCGGCGGCGTAGCGGACGCCGTGCACGGCCGGGGCGGCCTGCGGGTGCCCCGGGTCCGCGGTGACGGCCCGCTCGGCCCACGCCAGGCCCTGCTCCGCGCGGCCGGTGACCGCGTACAGCTCGGCGATGTCGACCATCAAGGAGAGGTCGGAGTCGTCCCTGGCCATCTCCTCCTCCCAGACCCGCAGCGCCTCGTCGGGGCGGCCCGCGGCGCGCAGCGCGTAGCCGAGCATGACGCTGGGCACGTGTCCCGGCTGGACCCGGCCCGCCTGCCGGGCCCAGGCGATGGCGCGGTCGTGGTCCTCGAAGCGGCGGGCGAGCCCCGAGCCGATGGCGGCGAGCTGCGCCTCGTCGGGGTGGCGTTCGACCACCGCGCGGGTCAGGTCGTAGAAGGGCCGCAGCGCGTCGCGGGCGTGCTCGGGCACGGGGTCGGGCAGCGCGCCGCCGACCGCGCGGGCCAGCGCCTGCGTCATGACCTGCGGCGGCAGCAGTTCGGGCAGCCGGTCCTGGGTGAGCCAGGCGACGTGCGACCACGGCCGGTCGTACTCGGCGCGTACGGCGGCGGCGATCAGTCCGACCGCCTCGGCCCACTCTCCGCAGGCGGCCTGGAGGTGCGCCCGGCAGACCACGGCGCCGATGTAGGGGTGGTCGAGCGGGAAGAGGCCGAGCGCGGCGCGCGGGCCGCCGGCGCGGGTGGCGAGTTCGGTGAGCGCCTCGTGGGTCTCGGGGAGCAGCGGGTCGATGGCGACGGCGTTGCCCAGATGGCTCGCCGCGTGCGGCAGGTCGCCGCCGTCCATGATCAGCCGGGCCAGTGCCGTCTCGCCCTCGGCCGCCAGCCGTTCGTCACCGCCGCCCGCGCACAACTCGGCGTCCCCCGCGTGCAGTTCGTCCATCTCTCCCGCCCCTCCGTCGCGGCACGGCCCGCCTGGGGGCCGGACTCGGACCACGACGACCTGTCCGCGCCCGACCGTAGTACCCGCGCGTGTCGAACACGGTCACCGGGGTGTCACGGGCGTGACCCGGAACGCACCGCCACACCGGCTTACGCAGTGGACGGTGAGCGCTGCGCGCGGTATTACTTGAGAGTGCAGACGAACACACGTTCGAACGTCAGGGAGCAGGCCATGCCACGCCCCGACCACACCCGCGCGCTGCACGCCGCCCTGCTCACCGCGGCGCGCGGCCTGCCGGTGATCCCGCTGTCCCGGACCAAACTGCCCGCCATCCGCTCACCGCACCGCGACGAGCCCCGCACCAGCGACTGCCGGGGCGCGTGCGGACGTCCAGGACACGGCGTGTACGACGCGAGCACCGACCCGGCCCGGATCCGCGCCCTGTTCGCCGCCGCGCCGTGGGCGACGGGGTACGGGATCGCCTGCGGCCGGGCGCCGCGCCATCTGATCGGCCTCGACCTGGACGTCAAGCACGGCGCAGACGGCGTCGCCGCGCTCACCGCCCTGGCCGCCGCCCACGGCTTCGCCGTGCCCGACACGGTCACCGTGCTCACCCCCAGCGGCGGACGCCACCTGTGGCTGACCGCGCCGACGCAGGTCCCCAACTCGGCAAGCCGCCTGGCACCGGGCATCGACGTGCGCGGCGAGGGCGGTTACGTGGTCGGCCCCGGTTCGCGTACGGTCGCGGGCCGCTATCTGCTGGCGCCCGGCACCGCGGACCATCCGCTGGCGCCCGCGCCGTCCGAGCTGCTGCTGCTCGCGGCGCCGCCACCGCCCGTCGCGCCGCCCCGCGACGCCTCCGCGCCGCGCCACCCCGCGGAGAAACGCGCCGCCGCGCTCGTCCGCTTCGTCCTCGATTCACACGAAGGAGAGCGCAACGGCCGGTTGTTCTGGGCCGCCTGCCGGGCGTACGACGCCGGTCTCGGCGAAGCGCTGGCACCGGCGCTGGTGACGGCGGCGGTGCACACCGGACTGAGCGAGCGCGAGGCGGCGGCGACGGTGGCCTCGGCGGCCCGCCCCCGTTCGGGTCACGACCTCACGCGCCCCGAACGATGAGACCGCTCGCCCGCGAGGAGCCGACCGGTTCGGCGGGGGCGGTGGCGACGGACCCCGCACCGTAGGGCCGCCGGGGTCACCCCCGGCCTCGGCCCGGAAGGCACGGGCGAACCGCCGGGGCGGCAGGGCGTATGCCCCGTTTTTTCCGTACGGCGGATACCCGTCCGCTCGGGCGGGCAGAACGTCTGCGTCAGCTCATTCCATGGGGGTTCGCATGGTGGACATCCTGATCGTCGTCGTGGTCGTCGCCGCCATCGTCGGCGTCATCGCTCTGGCCGTCACCGGCCGCCGGGGCCGCATCCGCTGAGCGCGGGCCGCTGCCCGCCGGTCGGCCGGAGGCGGTGCGCGCGCCGGGGGCGTGGGGGCACCGTGCTCGCACGGTGCCCACCGGGCGGTCCTCGGGGTGGAGCGGGGTCGGACGGTTACACGAGGTCACCGCCGGTGAGGGCGGTGGTGCCCGGAGCCGGACTTGAACCGGCACGCCCCCGAGGGGCAGCGAGGTTTAAGCTCGCCGTGTCTGCGTTCCACCATCCGGGCCGGCGAGGCGCAGTGAAAAGCGTATCGGGGTTGGAGATCCCGAACAGGGCGCCCAACCGGCCATGTTGTCTTATTTTAGGGGTTACTGACGGGGTGTTAGTACGAGTTCCAGGGTTCTTGGGCTGAACAGGCGCCGTTCACAGCAGTATCAGTCGCCACGCACAAGTGACGCGAAATCGCTCTCCGCGACCGGATCTCGCCCTCCGCGCTCAGCCAAGCTCGGCTCGGCTCGGCACACCTCGGCTCGGCACAACTCAGCTCAGCCGCGCTCAGCTCAGCCACGCCGTGCGGGTCGCGGGCATGCCGGGGTCGCCGTCCGGGGCGGTGCGGACCGCGAGGACCTGGTTGACCCCGATCCGGTTGCGCTCGAAGGCCAGCGCGGAGGCCGCCATGTAGAGCCGCCAGACCCGGGCGCGCCCGGCCGACGTGGCCCGCGCGGCGGCGCCCCAGGCGTCCTCCAGATTGCGCACCCAGGCGCGCAGCGTGCGCCCGTAGTGCTCGCGCAGCGCCTCGACGTCCCGCACCTCGAACCCCGCCTCCTCCAGCCGGGCCACCGTGGACCCGACCGGCGCCAGCTCCCCGTCGGGGAAGACGTACCGGTCGATGAACTCGTCGATGTGGTACGCCTCCTCGTCGCGCAGCGGGCGGCGCGCGATCTGGTGGTTGAGCAGCCGCCCGCCCGGTCGCAGCAGCCCGTACAGCGCCTGCGCGTACTCGCGGTAGCGCTCGCTGCCGACGTGCTCGGCCATGCCGATGGACGAGATCGCGTCGTAGGGGCCGTCCTTGACGTCCCGGTAGTCCTGGACGCGGATGTCGATACGGTCGGTGAGCCCGGCCTCGGCGATCCGCTTGCGGGCGAAGGCGGCCTGCTCGGTGGAGAGCGTGACGCCGGTCGCGTGGACGCCGTAGTGCTCGACGGCGTGCAGCACCATCGACCCCCAGCCGCAGCCGACGTCCAGCAGCCGCATCCCCGGCCGGAGGCCCAGCTTGCGGCAGACCAGGTCGAGTTTGGCGGACTGCGCCTGCTCCAGCGTGGTCTTCTCGCTCTCCCACACCGCGCAGGAGTAGACCATCGAGGGGCCGAGGACCAGCGAGTAGAAGTCGTTGCCCACGTCGTAGTGGTGGGCGACAGCCGCCTTGTCGCGGGGCCTGCTGTGGGCGATCCCGGTACGGCGGCGGACCTCCTCGGGCGGCGGCGGGGGCGGCAGCCCCGGCCCGGCCAGCGCGAGGGCCGCGCGGGCGAGGCGGTAGTTCGCCGGGTCGCGCAGGACGCCCGCGGTACGGCGCACGGCGGCGGCCCTACTCTCCGCGGGCCCTTCCTCGCGCTCCCAGAACAGCCCGGACAGCAGGCCCAGCGCCACGTAGAAGTCGCCGTCGACATCGAGGTCGCCGGAGACATAGGCGCGGGCCAGGCCCAGTTCGCCGGGCTTCCACAGCAGTCGGCGCAGCGCGCGGCGGCGCCGGATGACGAGGACGGGGGCGCCGGGCGGCCCGGCCTCGCTGCCGTCCCAGGCGCGCACGCGCAACGGGAACGGAGTCGAGAGGGCGTGGTCGGCGAGTTCGACGATTCTGTGAGCCGCGTCAGCCATGCTTCCGAGCGTACGACTGAAAGACAGTCTGCGCTGACGAATCTACATTGCGGATACACGCATTTTTTCCGGGCCGGTCACCGGGAGCGCCGCGGGCGCCGCGCGGCGGAAGCGGCGGGCTCCGCGCGGGTGCGCGGGCCGGGCGGCGAGGCGGTGCCCGGCCGGCTCACGGCGAGGCGTCCGGCGGCCCGGGAGCCGACCTCGCGGGCAGGTCCCGAAAGCGGGCCCGGGTACACCGAAGGGCGCCCGGGTACGCCGAAGGGCGCCCGCACCACGGATGGCGGGCGCCCTTCGGACGGTGAGACGGGTGCGGCGCGCGCCGCGGCGGGTCAGGACGCCTTGGCGGGTTCCGGTTGCGCTGCCTTCTCGGCGGGAACCGGCACGGCCGCGGCCGGAACCGGAGCGGGGCGGGCGGCCTCGTAGAACTCCTCGCGCGGGTTCTCGATCGCGCCGAGCGAGACGACCTCGCGCTTGAGGAACATGCCGAGCGTCCAGTCGGCGAAGACCCGGATCTTGCGGTTCCAGGTCGGCACGGCCATGCCGTGGTAGCCACGGTGCATGTACCAGGCCAGCCGGCCCTTGACCTTGATCCTGGCCTTGCCGACGACGATCATCGCGACGCCCTTGTGCAGGCCGAGACCGGCGACGGCGCCCTTGTTCGCGTGCTTGTACTCCTGCTGCGGGAAGCCGCGCATCCCGGAGACCACGTTGTCGCCGAGCACCTTCGCCTGGCGCAGCGCGTGCTGGGCGTTCGGCGGGCACCAGGCGCCCTCGCCCGCGGCGAGGTCGGGGATCTGGGCGTTGTCGCCCGCGGCCCAGATGTAGTCGCTGCCCTGCACCTGGAGGGTGGGGGCGGTGTCCACGTGACCGCGCGGGCCCAGCGGCAGACCGAAGCGGGCGAGCGCCGGATTGGGCTTCACGCCGGCCGTCCACACGATGGTGGAGGCGTCGACCTCCAGGCCGTTGGCGAGCACCACGTGCTTGTCGACGCAGGACTTCATCGACGTGCTGAGGTAGACCTCGATGCCGCGCTCGCGCAGGTGCTCAAGGCCCCACGTGCCGAGCTGCGGGCCGACCTCGGGGAGGATCTTGTCCGCCGCGTCCACCAGGATGAAGCGCATGTCCTCGCGCTTCACGTTCGGGTAGTACTTGGCCGCGTCGCGGGCCATGTCCTCGACCTCGCCGATGGTCTCCGCACCCGCGAAGCCGCCGCCGACGAACACGAAGGTCAGCGCCTTGCGGCGGATGTCCTCTTCGGTCGTGGAGTCGGCCTTGTCGAGCTGCTCCAGGACGTGGTTGCGCAGGCCGATGGCCTCCTCCACGCCCTTCATCCCGATACCGTTCTCGGCGAGGCCGGGAATCGGGAAGGTACGGGAGACCGCGCCGAGCGCGACGATCAGGTAGTCGAACGGCAGCTCGTAGGACTCGCCCACGAGCGGCTCGACCGAGGCGACCTTGCGGTCCTGGTCGATGTCGACGACCCGGCCGGTGAGCACCTCGGCCCCGGGCAGGACGCGTCGCAGCGGGACGACGACATGCCGGGGGGAGATGCTGCCGGCGGCAGTCTCAGGAAGGAAGGGCTGATACGTCATGTACGAGCGCGGGTCGACGACTGTGACGGTCGCCTCGCCGTACCGCATCTTCTTCATGATGCGGCGCGCCGCGTACAGGCCGACGTAACCGCCGCCTACTACGAGGATCCGTGGACGCTCCGTGGTGCTCATGGCGACAAGTATTCAGCACGTCCCAGGGGGGTGCTCGTGAGCCCCTTCACAAGGTACTGGACACCCTGTGCTATTCTGCGCGGCTTCATGACCAGGGGCTATCTGACCTGCGCGGACTCCTCCGCACCGCCCGCCGCGGCCACCGCCTCTGAGCAGCGCTGATCGATCACCGCTCATCCGTCGTTCCGACGCCCGTCACACCGCCGAAACACTCCCCCGCCAAGGATTCAGGGGGTTTGACACGCGGTCACCTTGGAAAATTTGGGCCGCGGGGCGGGAACTTCATGTGAAGAGTTTCACAAAGCTTTTCGGAGGAGGTCCCTCCGGCCGGGTCGTCCGACCCCCGCAGAAAGTGCGCCGGCGGTCGCCCCGGGAGGCCCTTCGCCGGGCCTGCGCGGGGTCGCCGGGGGCGTACCGGCGCGCCCTCCGCAGACTCCCCCGGCCGGGTCGGGCCAGGCCCGCAGGCGGCACCTGAAGACATCGCCACAACAGCTCTGACCTGGGCTTTTGTGTCCGAATGGCCTAGCGTTCCCCCTGTCGGAAACACCGGAGAAGAGGGGGCTGGGGTGGAGCGGGACATCAGGTCGGTGGAGGACGTACTGAGGCTGCTGGACAGGCTGTTCGCCGGGGACGCGGACCGGTGGACGGCGGGGGCCGCCGGGTGGTGGGACGGCTTCTACGGGGACCGGGAGCGGGGAGCGCCGTTCTTCGTGGACAAGCCGGACGAGAGCCTGGTGTCCTGCCTGGACCGGGAGTTGGTACGGCCGGGACGGGCGTTGGACCTGGGGTGCGGGCCGGGGCGCAACGCGGTGCTGCTCGCGCGGCGCGGCTTCGCGGTGGACGCCGTCGACCTGTCACCGGCCGCCGTGCGGTGGGCGCGGGAGCGGGCGCGCGAGGCCGGGGCGGAGGGAATCCGGTTCCGTGAAGGGGACGCCTTCGCCCTGGGCGAGGGCGAGTTGAGCGGGCCGTACGACCTGGTCTGCGACTCCGGCTGCTTCCACCATCTGCCGCCGCACCGCAGGATCAGCTATCTGGCACTGCTCGACCGCGTGCTCGCCCCCGGCGGGCATCTCGCGCTGACCTGCTTCGCCGCGGGGGCGATGGGCTCGGAACTGCCCGACGCGGACTTCTACCGGGACGCGCGCCTGCACGGCGGCCTCGGCTACACACCCGAGTCCCTGCGCCGGATCTTCTCCGGCCTGACCGAGGTCGAGCTGCGCCGCATGCGCGACGAGCCGCAGGACTCCCCGCACTTCGGGGAGCCCTTCCTCTGGACGGCCCTGTTCCGACGCGAACAGCTCTAGCGCGCCGACTCCGCCACAGCGTACGCGAGCCCGTCCAGGATGTCGTGCTCGCTGACCACGACCTCCTTCGCGCCCGTGCGCTCCATGATCCGCAGCAGCACCAGGGCGCCCGCGCCGATCACGTCCACGCGGCCCTCGTGCATCACGGGGATCGCGGCGCGCTCGGCGTGGGTGGCGGCCAGCAGCCGCGCGGTGATCTCCGCGACCTGCTCGACGGTGACGCGGGAGTGGTGGATCGCGGCGGAGTCGTACGCGGCCAGGCCGAGCGCGATGCCCGCGACGGTGGTGACGGACCCGGCCAGACCCACGAGCGTACGGGCCCGGTCGAGGGGGACGGCGCGGGCCGCCTCGTCCAGGGCGGCGTCGATGTCGGCGCGGATCGCGGCCACGCGCTCGCCGGGCGGCGGGTCGAGGACCGCGCCGTCCGCCAGCAGGTGCCGTTCGGTCAGGCGGACGCAGCCGATGTCGACCGAGCGGGCGGCGGTGACCGTGTCGTCGCCGAGGACGAACTCGGTGGAGCCGCCGCCGATGTCGACCACCAGATACGGCGTGTCCAGGGCCTCGGCGCCGGTCAGGCCGCGGGTGGCGCCGGTGAAGGAGTAGGCCGCCTCCTGGTCGCCGCTGATCACCTCGGGCTCGACGCCGAGGAGGGAGACGACTCCGCGCACGAAGTCGTCCCGGTTCTCCGCGTCGCGTGACGCGGAGGTCGCCACGAAGCGGACGCGGTCCGCGCTGACGCCGTGCTCCGCGATCACCTCCGCGTACTCGCGGCAGGCCGCGAAGGTCCGCTCCAGCGCCTCGGGGGCCAGCCGCCCGGTGCGGTCCACGCCCTGGCCGAGCCGGACGATCCGCATCCTGCGGTCGAGGTCGGTCAGCGCGCCGGTCGCGGGGTCGACGTCGGCGACGAGCAGCCGGATCGAGTTCGTACCGCAGTCGACGGCCGCCACGCGGACGGTCGTGCCACGCGCCGCGCCGGGCGCCGTACCGGTCCTCACGCGGACTCCTCCGTCTCGGGGGCGGTCCCGGTCCCGGTCTCCGTCGCGGGCGCGACGCACGGGCCCTTCGCCCACCACTCGGGCAGCAGGGCGATGGCCTCGTCGCCGAGCGGGTTCACGCCGGGGCCCGCGGCCAGGGAGTGGCCGACGAGCACGTGCAGGCACTTGACGCGGTCCGGCATGCCGCCCGCGCTGGGGAAGCCCTCCAGAACCTCGATGGCGTCGCGCCGCGCGATGTAGTCCTCGTGGGCCGCGCGGTAGGCCGCGGCCAGCTCCTCGTCCTCGGCGAGCCGGGCGGTCATCGTCTTCATCACGCCGTCGGCCTCCAGCGTGCCGATCGCGGACGCGGCACGCGGACAGGTCAGGTAGTACAGCGTCGGGAAGGGCGTGCCGTCCTCCAGCCGGGGCTGGGTCTCGACCACGTCCGGGTTGCCGCAGGGGCAACGGTGCGCGATGGCGCGCAGGCCGCGCGGCGGGCGGCCGAGCTGCGCCGTGAACGCGGCGACGTCCGCGTCGGTGGGCGGGGTGGGGGCGGTGGGCTCGGGGTGCTTCGTCATGGGCCGTTCTAGGTCGGGGGCGGTACGCGGGGAGCGAGGGGTCAGTGCCGGGGCGCGGCGGCGGCGTCGGCGTCGGCGTGGTCGAGGCTGTCCCACAGATTGTCGTACCAGGGGCGGTGTGCGGCGGCCTCGTTCGTCGTCCGGTGGTCGGCGGCGGCGTCGCCGGTCGGGGCCGGCGCCGCCACGTTGTAGCCGGTCTCGCCGGGCAGGACGAAGTGCAGGTGCTCGCGGGCCTGCGTCCGTACGTACTGCGGGTCCTGCCAGCGCGCCTTCTCCTCGCGGAGCTCCTCGACCCGCTGGCGGGCCTTCTGGGCCTCGCGGCGCTGGTCGGCGATGTCGGAGCGCTGGGCGATGTACTGCCGTGTCGGGTAGGCGAGCGCCACCACGAGGGCGCACAGCACCAGGGCGAGCAGGGCCGCGCGGCCGGTGAGCTTGTTGCGCCGCGGCGGGCGCCGCTTGGCCGCCGCCCGGTACACCCGGGCCTGCGCCTCCTGGCCGATGGCCTTGAGCCGGGCCGAGGTGGAGAACCGATCCGCCCCCACGCCGTGTCTCCCCTCGCTGTCCTCGCACGCCGTCCTCGCACGCCGTCGCGTCCACACGCTGCCGTACGGGCGCGCACGCCAGTACGTCCCCGCCCACGGTACGGGACCGGGTGCGGGGACGTACGGAGGCCGGGGCCTGGATTCAGGCGGCTCAGTGCTTGAAGCGGGGGAACGCCGAGCGACCCGCGTACACGGCGGCGTCGTCCAGGATCTCCTCGATCCGCAGGAGCTGGTTGTACTTGGCGACGCGCTCGGAGCGGGCCGGGGCGCCGGTCTTGATCTGGCCGCAGTTGGTGGCGACGGCCAGGTCGGCGATGGTGACGTCCTCGGTCTCGCCCGAGCGGTGCGACATCATGCACTTGTAGCC
Organism: Streptomyces sp. CBMA29; assembly: GCF_014596445.1. Lineage (GTDB taxonomy): Bacteria > Actinomycetota > Actinomycetes > Streptomycetales > Streptomycetaceae > Actinacidiphila. The sequence continues at coordinate 25,494 of NZ_MECL01000244.1, forward strand.
GCTGCGCTGGGCCAGCTCGACGGCGTCCAGCGTCTCGGTGAGCGAGCCGATCTGGTTGACCTTCACCAGCAGCGCGTTCGCCGTGTCGTTGTCGATGCCCTTCTGGAGACGCTCGGGGTTGGTGACGAACAGGTCGTCGCCGACGATCTGCACCTTGCTGCCGAGCTTCTCGGTGAGGACCTTCCAGCCCGCCCAGTCGTCCTCGAACAGCGGGTCCTCGATGGAGACCAGCGGGTAGGAGGCGACCAGGTCCTCGTAGTACTCGGTCATCTCGGCGGCCGAGCGCTCCTTGCCCTCGAACTGGTACTTGCCGTCCTTGTAGAACTCGGAGGCGGCGACGTCCAGCGCGAGCGCGATGTCCTGGCCGGGCGCGTACCCGGCCTGCTTGACGGCCTCGATGATCAGGTCGAGCGCCTCACGGTTCGAGCCGAGATTCGGCGCGAAACCGCCCTCGTCGCCGAGGCCGGTGGACAGGCCCTTGGTCTTCAGCACGCCCTTGAGCGTGTGGTAGACCTCGGCGCCCCAGCGCAGCGCCTCGGAGAAGGACTCCGCGCCGACCGGGGCGATCATGAACTCCTGGATGTCGACGTTGGAGTCCGCGTGCGAGCCGCCGTTGAGGATGTTCATCATCGGCACGGGCAGCACATGCGCGTTCGGGCCGCCCAGGTAGCGGAAGAGCGGCAGGTCGGACGCCTCGGAGGCGGCGTGCGCCACGGCGAGCGAGACGCCGAGGATCGCGTTGGCGCCGAGCGAGGACTTGTCGGGCGTGGCGTCCAGGTCGAACATCGCCTGGTCGATCAGCCGCTGCTCGGTGGCGTCGTAGCCGACCAGCTCCGGGCCGATCTGCTCGATGACGGCGAGGACGGCCTTTTCGACGCCCTTGCCCTGGTAGCGGTTCTTGTCGCCGTCACGGAGTTCGAGGGCCTCGAATGCGCCGGTGGAGGCGCCGGACGGGACCGCCGCGCGGCCGGTGCTGCCGTCGTCGAGGCCGACCTCGACCTCGACGGTGGGGTTGCCTCGCGAGTCGAGGATTTCCCGGGCTACGACGACGTCGATGGACGGCACGAGTGTCTCCTTCAGTCCTTCTGAGATGTCTCTGTCTTTTTCGACCCGAGCCTAACCGTCTTCGGTGTCGCGCCCGGTACCGAGCCCGGACCCTGAGACGGAAAAAGGCCCCGGCCGGGCACGCTCGGGGGAGAGTACGTGCCCGGCCGGGGATCAGATCCCGAGGCGTCAGCCCAGGTGCAGGTGCTGGCCCGGGTAGATCAGGTCGGCGTCCTGGACGATGTCCTTGTTCAGGTCGTACAGGTGCTGCCAGCCGCCGGAGACGTGGTGCGCGGTGGCGATCTTGGAGAGCGAGTCGCCGGAGACGACGGTGTACTCGCCGTTGCCCTTGCCGTGGCCCTTGTGGCTCTTGTGGTGGGTGGTGGCCGGTGCGGAGGTCTCGGCCGGAGCCGGGGTGCTCTGCTGCTGCGAGGAGCTGCTGGAGGAGTCCGAGCTGCTGGAGCTGGAGGAGCTGCTGGAGCTGGAGGAACTGCTGGAGGAGCTGGACGACGAGGACGAGGACGGCGACGAGGTGTCGACGTTCGCCGCGGAGCCGCCCGAGGTCAGGTTGCCGGCGCCGGCGCAGGCCCAGGCACCCGGGCCCTGGATGGCGAGCAGCTTCTCGGCGGTGGCGATCTGCTGGTCCTTGGTGGCCAGGTCGGCGCGCGAGGCGTACTGGGTGCCGCCCGCGGCCTCCCAGCTCGACTGCGAGAACTGGAGGCCACCGTAGTAGCCGTTGCCGGTGTTGATGGACCAGTCGCCGCCGGACTCGCACTGGGCGACGGCGTCCCACGTGGAGACGGAGGCGGCGGAGGCGGAGGTGGCTCCGAGGAGCGGTACGGCGATCGCGGTGCCGGTGACACCGGCGAGCGCGGCGATGCGGACGAGCTTGGACGTACGGCGGTGCTTAGCCATGGTTGTTGTCCTCACCGACGCCTGCGAGGTGAGCTGTCGGGTTCGGGCGTGAGTTGCCCGGCCGGATCCGCGACCGCGGATTCCGTGCTTAACCCCGAGCCGGTGCGTTCCGCAGGCTGCGTGCCGTACGAACGTGACCGGCGAAAGACCTTGGGTCCCCCGCTCCTGCCTACGGCGCTTTCGCGTCGGCTGTTCCCGTCGGTCGGCGGCAGGACTCGGCGTTCCTGACCGGCGGGGCCCGCTGTGGCGAGCGATGACGACGCTAAGCACAGGCGCCGGAAAGGACAAACATCCGCGTTCCGCCCGCGCACCGCTCCTGCCCCCGGAGCGGCTTCGGAGAATCGCAGGTCACAGGGGCCGGTTTCAGCGCTCTGCGAGCGGGCGGTCACAGGGGCGGGCGAGAGGCTTGTCACACGGGCCGCGGGGGACGTCATACGGTTCGTCCGGTTTGCCCCCCGCGGTCATGACGGTCGGTCAGGAAGACGCGGAGACCTCAGCCGAGGTCAAGTGTCAGGATCTGACCCGGTTTGATGAGATCCGGGTCCTGGCCGATCACTTTCTGGTTGGCCTCGTAGAGACCGCTCCAGCCGCCCTGGACGTGGTGGCTGGAGGCGATGCCGGCGAGCGAGTCGCCGTACGCGACGGTGTAGTCGTGGCCGCCGTCGGTGCTGTGTCCGGTGCCGCTCGTGCCGCTGGTGCCGTCGGCGTCGTCGTCCGAGCCCGTGCCGGTGTCCGTGCCGCTGGCCGCGCCCGCGTCCGTGACGGCGGTCAGCTCCGTACGGGTCGCCTGGTCGGCCGCGGCCAGTTCGGCGTCGGTGGGCACGTACGGCTTCGCGTGGCGGCCCGTGCCGGGGGACGTGGGGGTGACGGCACCGGGCGAGCCGGGAGTGGTCGGCGAGCCGTCACCGGGCGACGTGGGGGTGACGGGGGCGGTGGGCGCCGTGGGCGTCACCGGGGTGACCGTCGAGCCGTCGGCGGGCCCGGTGGGCGTGTCCGTCGCGGGCGCGGTCGGGAGGGTCGTCGGCAGCGACGGGTCGGTGTTCGATCCGCCGGTGCTGCCGGAGCCGCCGGTCGTGGCGTCGCCGGAGGGCGTGGCCGAGGCGGACGGCGCCGGGGTGGTGGGCGTGGCCGCGGGCGCGCCGCCCGCCACGGGCGGCGTCACGGCGTCCAGCAGCCCCGTACCGTCCTCGCAGCCGGGCCAGGCGTTCGGCCCGAGGTCGGCGAGCATGTGCTCGGCGACGGCGATCTGTTCCGTCCTGGACGCGAGGTCGGGGCGTGGCGCGTACGCCTGGCCGCCGTAGGCGTTCCAGGTGTCCTGGGTGATCGCCAGGCCGCCGTAGAAGCCGTTGCTCGGGTCGGCGCTCCACAGGCCGCCGGTCTCGCATATCGCGACTTTGTCCCACGTGCTGGAGTCCGCGGCGTGCGCGGCCCCCGCGCCGAGGAGCGGGAGTGCGATCCCCGCGCCGGTCGCCGCGACGGTCACCATGGCCGCCGGGGCCTGTCGCGGTCGGCGGTGCCGGCCGTTCCCGGACGAGAGCATGCGGTCGCCTTTCTCGTAAGCCTGACGCGCCGGAGCGCGGTGCGTGACGTCCGCCGCGTCTGGCGCGAGCCGTCGGCGAGAGGTGGCCGTCCGTACGCACCGTGCCCGTACGAGCGACCGCGCTTCTCGCGTTGACCGCAGAACGTAGCGGTGTTGGCCAACGGATCACAAGTCGGTGTAGCGATCATCACGTCGCGATCACGACCGTGACGCGGCGTCACTTCTGTTGCGCGGCCTCGGCGGTGAACGACACCGGCAGCGTACGCAGTCCGCGCATGATCAGTCCGCCGCGCCAGCGCAATTCGGCCGGATCCGCCGCGAGCCGCAGGTCGGGGAGGCGGGTGAGAAGGGACGCGAGCGCCGTCCTGGCTTCCAGCCGGGCCAGCGGGGCGCCCAGGCAGTAGTGGATGCCGTGCCCGTAACCGAGGTGGGGATTGTCACGCCGGGCCAGATCGACGGTATCGGGCGCGTTGAAGCGCGCGGGGTCGCGATCGGCCGCCGCGAGTACCACCAGTACGGGGTCGCCCGCCGCGATCGACTGGCCGCCGAGGCTCAGCTCGCTGGTCGCGTAGCGCCAGGTGGCCAGCTCCACCGGGCCGTCGTAGCGCAGCAGTTCCTCCACCGCGGTCTCCAGCAGGCCGGTCTCGCCCGCGGCCAGCGACTCCTGGAGGCGGGCGCGCTGCTCCGGGTGGCGGAGCAAGGTGTGCACCCCGTTGCCGATGAGATTCACGGTCGTCTCAAAACCGGCAAAAAGCAGGATAAAAGCCATGGCGGCGGCCTCGTTCTCCGTCAGGTGCTCGCCGTGGTCGCTCGCCCGGATCAGACCGGAGATCAGATCCTCGCCCGGTTCCGCTCTCTTACGGTGGATCAGCTCGACCAGATACGCGCGCATCCGCTTCACCGACCGCGCCACTCCGCCGCGCGGGCCGCCGCCGTGCCGGATCATCATCCCCGCCCAGTCCCGGAAGTCGTCCTGGTCCTGCAGCGGCACGCCGAGCAGGTCGCAGATCGCGTAGATCGGCAGCGGGAAGGCGAAGTCGTGGATGAGGTCCGCCTCGCCGCTCGGCGCGAAGCCGTCGATGAAACGGTCCGTCAGCTCCTGCACCCGCGGCCCGAACTCCGCCACCCTGCGCGGTGTGAACGCCTTCGACACCAGGCGGCGCAGCCGCGTGTGGTCCGGCGGATCGATGTTCAGCAGATGCGTCATCAGATCCGCGCCGCGCTCCCCCGGAATCCCGGTCTTCCCCTTCGCCCCCGCCGACTCCGCGTGGTGCACCGGATTCTTGCTCAGCCGCCCCTCCGCCAGCGCCTCCCGCGCGTCCCCGTACCGCGTCACCAGCCACGCCTCCACCCCGCTGGGCAACGTCGTCCGCCGCACCGGCGCGTGCTCCCGCAGCCACGCGTAGGCGGGGTAGGGGTCGGTGGCGAATTCCCACGTGAAGAGGGCGGGGCCGCCATCGGCGGGGGCGGGATCGGGATCGGCGGGGGCGGGATCGGCGGGCGAGTCGGTCATGCACCGACGCTATCCGGCCCCGGCCGGGTTCCCGGCACGTCGAGGGGTTCACCCGTTCGGCTGATGGATCTTCGTTCGCCGCGGGTACCCTGGCTGTACGCGCCAGACTCCGTCGCATGGGAGCGCCGAACGGCCCGGTGGCCGAAGACGAACGAGACGTGGCCGGCACCTGGCCGAAGCCGCCGCCCGGCGGCTGGACCGCCGACGACCTCGACCGTATTCCGGGCCTCCCTCCGCACACCGAGCTGATCGACGGAGGACTGTTCTTCGTGAGCCCGCAGACCTACTTCCGCATGGCCACCTCGCGCCTGCTGGGCAGGGTCCTGGAGGACCAGGTGCCCGATCACCTTGAGGCCGTTCGCGAAATGACGGTCACCCTGACCGAGCAGGTCCGACTGGAACCCGACCTGATGGTGGTGCCGTACAGCGCGACAACCGGGCCGGCGCAGACGTCGTACGACCCCGCCGACATCCTGCTGGCCGTCGAGATCGTCTCGCCCGACTCCGTGGAGCGGGACCGCGACGTCAAGCCCCGCAGGTACGCGGCGGCCGGTATCCGCCACTTCTGGCGGGTGGAGGAGAACGACGGCCTCCCGGTGGTCTACGTCTACGAGCTGGACCCCGGCACGAATACCTACGCGGTCAGCGGTATCCATCACGACCAGCTCAAACTGACCGTCCCCTTCTCACTTGCCGTCGATCTCACCACCGGTGGCCGCAGGCCGTCGCAGCAGCCGGAAGCGGGAACGTCACAGGCTCCCTGACACCGTGGACGCCAGGGCGTCGCGGCTGAGGCGGTCGGAGTGGCGGGTGGTTTCGGGGAGACGGTAGGCGGGGGCGAGGGTCAGGGTGTGGGCGCAGGCGGTGGCGAGGTCGATGCCGTGGCCGGTGGAGACGTAGACGGGCTTGACGCCGGTCCGGGTGCGCAGGGCGCGGCCGACGGTTTCGCCGCCGTCGAGGAGGTCGGCGTACGCGCCGCGCTCCGGGGCGAGGGCGTCGGGGTCGTAGCGGCCGACGAACGGGGTCTTGGCGACTCCGGCGGTCGGCAGCCCGGTCAGCACGCCCAGGTGGCAGGCGAGGCCGAAGCGGCGGGGGTGGGACAGGCCGTGCCCGTCGCAGAGCAGCAGGTCGGGGGTGGCCCGCAGGGTTCGCAACGCCTTGACGAGGACGGGCAGTTCGCGGAAGGCGAAGAGTCCGGGCACGTACGGGAAGGTCGTGGTCGCGGTGGCCGTGGCGCGCTCGACCACGTCGAGCGTCGCGGTGTCGATGACGACCACCGCCGCCGCGACGAGGTCCCCGGTGCCGCGCCCGTCGCCCGCGTAGGCGACGTCGAGCCCGGCGACCAGGCGGGGCGCGGCCGGTCCGGGGCCGCGGTGGTCCGCCAGCGGGCGCAGCCGGTCCTGGAGCGCCAGCGCCTCCGCCTCGTCGGCAGGCCACGCGTGGGGTACGTCGACGCGCATC
>NZ_MECL01000245.1 GCF_014596445.1 Streptomyces sp. CBMA29
GGAGGAATAATCCCAGTCGCGCACAGCGTCCTCGCTGTGTTCTGTTCTTCAAAGGAACCTCGTCTCGTAACGAGACGGGGTATCAACATATCTGGCGTTGACTTTTGGCACGCTGTTGAGTTCTCAAAGAACGGAAGCTTCCTTCAGACCGTTTCACCGGCCCTCCGGGCTTTCCCTTCGTCGTGTCTCCGACTTTAGCAGAAGCTATTCAGTCGGAATTACCAACCCCATTCCGAGCACACACGTTTCCGCGGGTCTCGTCGAGGCGGTTGTGCCAACGTACTGGACTCCCCCGCCCGGAGCAAATCGACCGCGGCTGTTCCGGTCGCGGTGACAGTCACGGTGGCTGAGGGTGGCCGGATGACAGACTTCCGATCGGGAAGGGTCATCACGTGGTCGCTTCCGCTCGGGCGGAATCCATACTTGACATGACTTAGGCTGCTCTCGCGGCATCGCCGTCCGGTGACAGGCAGTGACGGCGTCTTGAGCTCCGCATATAGGAGGCTTCCCATGACGACCGTTTCTTCTCCGCTGGCTGGACGGGCCATCGGGCTCGCGGCCGTGCCCGACCCCGTGTTCTCCGGCGCCATGGTGGGACCGGGTACGGCCATCGACCCCGTGCGCGAGTCGACGGTGGCGGTGTCCCCGGTGGACGGAGTCATCGTTTCTCTGCACCCGCACGCGTTCGTCGTCGTGGACGACGAAGGGCACGGAGTGCTGACGCACCTGGGCATCGACACCGTTCAGCTCAATGGCGAGGGATTCGAGTTGCTGGTGTCCAAGGGCGACACCGTCAGCCGCGGCCAGGAGGTCGTCCGGTGGAATCCGGCGGCCGTCGAGGAGGCCGGGAAGTCGCCGGTGTGTCCCGTCGTCGCGCTCGAGGCCACGGTGGAGGCGCTCGGCGAGGTCACGGAGAGCGGCGAGATCGAAGCGGGCGGCACTCTCTTCACCTGGAAGTAGTCCCGCGCTCCGCCAGGAGTCAGGCCAGCGGGGGCACGAAACCTACGCGGCGGCGTCATCGACCCGTCGCATCGACCGGAGACGGGTGAGATGGAGACAACGCTGCGAGGCGTCGGTGTCAGCCACGGTGTGGCGATCGGCGAGGTACGGCACATGGGCACCGCTGTTCTGGAGCCGCCTGCCAAGCAGATCCCGGCGGACGACGCTCCGCGCGAGCAGGGCCGGGCGCGGCAGGCCGTCGAGGCGGTGGCCGCCGATCTGACCGCGCGCGGTCATCTCGCGGGCGGCGAGGCGCAGGCGGTGCTCGAGGCGCAGGCGCTGATGGCGCAGGACCCGGAGCTGCTGGCCGACGCCGAGCGCCGGATCGCGGTGGGGAGTACGGCCGAGCGTGCGGTGTACGACGCGTTCGCCTCCTACCGGGCGCTGTTGGCGGGTGCGGGTGAGTATCTGGCCGGTCGGGTCGCGGATCTGGACGACGTACGGAACCGGATCGTGGCGCGGCTGCTGGGTGTGCCGATGCCGGGTGTGCCGGACAGCGACGAGCCGTATGTGCTGATCGCGCGTGATCTGGCGCCTGCGGACACGGCGTTGCTCGACCCGGCGTTGGTGCTCGGTTTCGTCACCGAGGAGGGCGGGCCGACCAGTCACAGCGCGATTCTGGCGCGGGCGCTCGGGGTGCCGGCCGTGGTGGCGCTGCCGGGTGCGGGTGAGCTGGCCGAGGGGACGCTGATCGCGGTCGACGGCAGCACCGGTGAGGTGTTCGTCGAGCCGGACGAGGAGAAGCGGACCGCGCTGTCCGAGGCGGCCGCGGCCCGGAAGGCGGCGCTCTCGGCGTCGTCGGGTCCTGGCGCGACGTCGGACGGGCACAAGGTGCCGTTGCTGGCGAACGTCGGCGGGCCGGCCGATGTGCCCGCGGCGGTGGCGGCCGGGGCGGAGGGCGTGGGTCTGTTCCGTACGGAGTTCCTGTTCCTGGACGACTCCTCGAAGGCGCCGACGGAGGACAAGCAGGTTCAGGCGTACCGCCAGGTGCTTGAGGCGTTCCCCGAGGGCCGGGTGGTGGTGCGTGTGCTGGACGCGGGCGCCGACAAGCCGCTGGAGTTCCTGACGCCCGCGGACGAGCCCAACCCGGCGCTGGGTGTGCGGGGGCTACGGTCGCTGCTCGACCACCCTGAGGTGCTGCGGACGCAGCTCACCGCGTTGGCGAAGGCGTCGGAGGGGCTTCCGGTGTATCTGGAGGTCATGGCTCCGATGGTGGCGGACCGTCAGGACGCGAAGGCGTTCGCGGACGCGTGCCGTGCGGCGGGGCTGCGGGCGAAGTTCGGCGCGATGGTGGAGATTCCTTCGGCGGCGCTGCGGGCGCGGTCGATTCTCCAGGAGGTCGAGTTCCTGTCGCTCGGCACCAATGACCTTGCGCAGTACACCTTCGCGGCGGACCGGCAGGTCGGTGCGGTGTCGCGGCTTCAGGACCCGTGGCAGCCCGCGCTGCTCGACCTGGTGGCGGCCTCCGCGGACGCGGCTCGGGCCGAGGGCAAGAGCTGCGGTGTGTGCGGTGAGGCGGCGGCGGATCCGCTGCTCGCGTGTGTGCTGACGGGTCTGGGTGTCACCAGCCTTTCGATGGGTGCGGCGTCGATTCCTTATGTGCGGGCGACGTTGGCGAAGTACACGCTGGCGCAGTGCGAGCGGGCGGCCGCCGCGGCTCGGGCGACCGACAGCGCCGATGAGGCGCGGCGGGCGGCGAGGGGGGTGCTGTCCGGCGAGTGAGCTGACACCGGCTACGGCGCCGGTCGGGCCGGTTGTCGGAGGGCGTTCCACCCGTGTGGGGTGGGGCGCCCTCCGCCGTTCCGTCGTCGGCCCGGTGTTCCGCGCTAGCCGGTCCCGTGATCCGGCCTCTCCCTCACGCGAGGGGTCCGAAGGGTCCGATCGGGCCGATGTGGTCGATGGGCGGTGGCGGCAGGGGGAGTCCCGCGCGGTAGACGACGCCGTGCTCGGGCGGTACGGGGTCGCCGGTGGCGGCGTCGGTGCAGTAGGCGTTGAAGACCTCCGCTTCGGTGAGCGGGTGGAGGTGGCCGTCGCGCAGGGACCAGCCGCGTACGGTGTCGGGCCGTTCGTCGTCGTGGGTGGTGCGCAGGACGACGCCTCCGGTCCGGCCGGTGGCGGTGCTGGCGGCCATGACGGTGCAGAGCACGAGGGCGTCGTTCTCGGCGAGTTCGATCGTGTCGTCGGTGTCGGCGTGGACGTGGACGGCGGCGAGCAGCGGGCCGTCGTCGGCGGGGAGGCTGCACACGACGTGGTGGGTGCCGGGGCCGACGGTCTCGATGAGGCGCAGCAGGGTGTCGGAGGCGCGGTCGAAGGCGCAGTGGGCGAGGTCTTGTCCGCAGTCGGGGCAGGTGCCGGCTCGGGTGAGGGCGTCGGTGGCGCTCTCCCAGGTGGCGCGGCGGTCGGCCTCGTGGGCGAGTTGGGCGCGCAGCAGGGTGAGGGACTGGCTGGTGTAGGTGACGGAGGGACCCGCGGCGGTCGCTTCGGCGGTGTAGTGAGTGCGGGTGGTGGCGCTGTCCGGGGGCTGGCGGGTGGTGGTGCAGTAGTCGGCGTAGGCGTCGGGGTCGAAGAGTGTGACGGCGATGTGGTGGCCCTGGGCGTGCAGGTGGCGGAGGAAGGCGTCGACGGCGTGCAGATACTGTGCGTAGTTGTCGAAGGCGAAGGTGCGGTGGTCGGTCAGGGCCGCGAAGTCCTCGCCGTCCAGGAGCAGGGCGACGACGGTGGGGGCTTCGCGGCGCAGTGCCCGGCGGTGGGCCGCGCGGTGCCGGGGAGGGCGCTGTGCCTGGTCGGTGCGCGCGTGGCGGTTCTTGCGGTGGGTGGCGCGGTTCTTGGTGCTGGACATGCTTCCCCCTCGGTGTGGCACCGGGGGTCCCGATGACCCCTGGTGCTCACTCACCGTAACCGGGGGCACTGACAACGGCGGTTCCGCGGCGCCGGGTGCGGTCGGTCGAGGCGGCGGTGGACGGCGGCGGTCCGGCTGATGACCGATCCGGCGACGGCGGAACCGACAGGGGTTGAGGCGCCGCACCGTGACGGGGGTGGTCGGTGAGGTGTCAGCGGCGCTATTGACGGGGGCGGCACCGGTCAAGTATCCAGATCCTGGGCGGCATTGGTACAGACCAAATGGGAGTCCGGCATGCGAAGATCCCTCACACTCCTCCTCGCGCTCTTCGGCACGCTCGTCCTGTTCCTCGCTCCTCCCTCCTCGGCGGCCGGCGGCGTCGGCGCGGCCTTCGCCAAGACCTCGGACTGGGGCAGCGGCTACCAGGCGCAGTACACGATCACCAACGGCAGCGGTTCCGCGATCAGTTCGTGGAAGGTCGAGTTCGACCTGGCCTCCGGCAGCAGCGTCGGCAGCTACTGGGACGCGCTGCTGACCCAGTCCGCCGCGTCCGGCGGCACGCACTACACGTTCACCAACCGCGACTACAACGGGACGCTCGCGCCGGGCGCCTCGGCCGTCTTCGGCTGGGTGGGTTCGGGAACGGCCACCCCGGCCAACTGCAAGCTCAACGGGGCTTCTTGCGACGCGGGCGGCGGAGGCGGCGGTTCCGACACCACGCCTCCGACCGTGCCCGGCGGCGTCACCGTGGGCTCGCCGACCAGTTCCTCGCTGACCGTGAAGTGGAACGCCTCGACCGACAACTCCGGTTCCGTGGCCGGTTACGAGGTCTCGCGCAACGGCGGCACGCCGGTCGCCGTGACCGGCACCTCGTACACCGCGACGGGTCTCGCGGCGTCCACCGCGTACTCCTTCCAGGTCCGCGCCAAGGACGCGGCGGGCAACTACTCGGCGTACAGCGCGGCCGTCAGCGGCACCACCGGCGCGATCGGTGGCGGCGGGAATCCGAACCCCGGCGTGATCCGCACCGCGCCGTACGTGGACATGGGCGCCTGGCCGACGCCGAGTCTCACGGCGATGTCCCAGGCGAGCGGCGTGAAGAGCTTCACGCTCGCCTTCGTCACCTCGGCGGGCTGCAAGGCGTCGTGGTTCAACGCCTATGACCCGCGCCAGGCGTGGGCGAAGGACCAGATCGACGCCATCAGGGCGGCCGGCGGGGACGTGAAGGTCTCCTTCGGCGGCGCGAGCGGCATCGAGCTGGCCCAGGCGTGCGGTTCGGCCAGCGCGCTGGCCACCGAGTACGGCGCCGTGGTCGACGCGTACAACCTGTCCTACGTCGACTTCGACATCGAGGGCTCGGCGGTCGCCGAACCCGCGTCGATCGCCCTGCGCTCACAGGCGTTGGCGCTGCTCCAGCAGTCCCACCCGAGTCTGCGGATCTCGCTGACGCTGCCCGTGCTGCCCACCGGTCTCGACGCGAACGGGCTGAACGTGGTCACCTCCGCGAAGAACGCGGGTGTCAACCTGGACATGGTCAATGTGATGGCCATGGACTACTACCAGAGCGTCGACTACGGCGACGCGGCGGTCCAGGCCGCCAACAGCCTTTTCGGGCAGCTCAAATCGCTCTACCCGAGCAAGTCCGACGCCCAGCTCTGGGCAATGGTCGGAGTGACACCGATGCTCGGCCAGAACGACGACGGACACGTCTACGACCAGGCCGACGCCCGTCAGCTCGTCGCCTTCGCGCAGAGCAAGCACCTGGGCATGCTCTCGTTCTGGGAAGAGGGCCGGGACGCCAACGCGTGCACCGGCGCGACCTACAAGTGCACCAACATCTCGCAGTCGCCGTACGAGTTCTCGAAGATCTTCGCGGCGTACACCGGATGACGACGTCCTGCCGAAGTGCCGCTCAGCGGCTGAAGTGACCTTCTACGAGCGGCCCTTCGCGCGTTCGGCGGCGAGCCGCTCGTAGAAGCGCAGCACTCCGAGGTCGTCCACCGAGCCGGGGTTGACGGCCTTGTCGAGCGCGGTGCCCTGGAGGAGCCGTTTGACGGGGACCTCGATGCGCTTGCCGGTGAGGGTGTGAGGGACGCCGGGGACGGCGATGACCTCGTCGGGTACGTGGCGCGGCGAGAGCTGGGCGCGGATCGCGGCGCGGATCCGGTCGCGCAGCGCGTCGTTCAGTTCCGCGCCGTCGGCGAGCTGCACGAACAGCGGCATCCAGTAGCCGCCGTCGGGCTGTTCGATCCCGATGACCAGCGACTCGCGGATCTCCGGCAGGCGTTCGACGACCTCGTAGATGTCGGAGGAACCCATGCGGACGCCCTGGCGGTTGAGGGTGGAGTCGGAGCGGCCGTGGATGACGACGGTGCCGCGCGAGGTGAGGGTGATCCAGTCGCCGTGCCGCCACACGCCGGGGAACATCTCGAAGTAGCTCTCGCGGTAGCGGGCGCCGTCCGGGTCGTTCCAGAACCTGATGGGCATGGACGGCATGGGGTTGGTGACGACCAGTTCGCCGACCTCGTCGACGACCGGGCGGCCCTGCGCGTCCCACGCCTGCACGTCGGTGCCCAGGCACGGCGCTTGGATCTCACCGATGTGCACGGGGAGGGTGGGGACACCGCCCGCGAAGCAACTGCACACATCGGTGCCGCCGCTGACCGACGCGATCCACAGGTCCTCCTTGACCTCGTCGTGCAGCCAGCGGAAGCCGTCGGGCGGCAGCGGCGAGCCGGTGGTGGCGACGCACTTGACGGCCGACAGGTCGACGTCACGGCCGGGGTGGATGTCCGCCTTGCGGCAGGCGATCACATACGCGGCGGAGGTGCCGAAGACGGTGGCGCCGGTCTGTTCCGCCACCCGCCACTGGGCGGCGACGTCGGGGTAGCCGGGGCTGCCGTCGTAGAGCACGACGGTGGAACCGGCCAGGAGTCCCGAGACCAGGAAATTCCACATCATCCAGCCGGTGGAGGTGTACCAGAAGAAGCGGTCGTCCGGGCCGAGGTCGAGGTGGAGTCCGGTCTGCTTGAGGTGTTCGAGCAGGATGCCGCCCTGGGACTGCACGATGGCCTTGGGCAGTCCCGTGGTGCCGGAGGAGTAGAGCACCCACAGCGGGTGGTCGAAGGGCACGGCCTGGTACGCGGGCGCGGTGTCGTCGCTGGTGAGATCCGCCCAGTCCAGGGCTCCTTCGGGGGCGGGCGTGCCGAGCAGCGGGATGTGCACGGTGGCGCGCAACGTGGTGAGCCCGGCGCGCAGTTCGGTGACGACGTCGGTCCGTTCGTGCCGCTTGCCGCCGTAGCGGTAGCCGTCCACGGTGAACAGCACGACGGGCTCGACCTGTTGGAAGCGGTCGAGGACGCTGCGGGCGCCGAAGTCCGGGGCGCAGGAGGTCCATACGCCGCCGACGGCGGCGGTGGCGAGCAGCGCGACGACGGCCTGCGGGATGTTGGGCAGATAGCCGCTGACGCGGTCGCCGGGGGTGACGCCGAGGCGGCGCAGGGCCGCGGCGAGCGAGGCGACCTGGCGGCTGAGTTCGGCCCAGCTCACCGTGCCGGTCTCGTGGCTCTCGTCCAGGTGCAGCAGGGCGGGGGTGTCCGCGCGGGCCGGGTCCAGAGCCGGGCGCAGCGCGTGCTCCGCGTAGTTGAGGGTCCCGCCGGGGAACCAGCGGGCGCCGGGCATCGAGGCGTCGGCGAGCACCGTCTCGTACGGCGTGCTGAAGCGGACGTCGTACCACTGCGTGATCGCGCGCCAGAAGGCGTCGGGGTCACGGACCGACCAGGCGTGCAGCGCGTGGTAGCTCGCGGCGGGGTCGCCGGGGACGGCGGCCGGGGCGCCGTACCGCTCGGCCGTCCAGTCCTGGAACCGGGTCACCTGCGCGCGGGCGATCCGCTCGGGTCCCGGCGTCCACAGGGGCTCCGGGCTGTCTGCGGGCTCGGGCGTGGTGCTCATATGGGCGGCTCCCCGGACGGTACGCGTCCTCGCGTATCTGCGGCTGGTCCCCTGCGGGCGGAATGTCCCGCCCCGGGCCTGGGCAGGACGATGCCATGTGATCGTCTGCCGCGCCAGGGCGGGATGGCCCACCGGTCGCGTGGCGGGGGCCCGCGGGGGCTCTGACGAGGGGTTCCGAGGGGGTGGTCCGGATCGCGGGGCGGCGATGGAAAGCCCTGTTTCCGGCTCCCGCCGAGGTTCCCGCCAAGATCCCTGGGAAGATCACTCACCGGGCCCGCGCGGGCCCGGCCCCGCCGCCGGGAGGGCACGGGCGTGCGAGGTGCGGTCCGGGTCGGCGGCGCCGGCGACCGGCACGGGTCGCGCACCGCCCCCT
>NZ_MECL01000246.1 GCF_014596445.1 Streptomyces sp. CBMA29
TCGGCGACGGCCGCCGCCGTGGGCGCGGCGCCGGCGGGCGGCACCCAGCCCCCGTCCAGCGCGCGGCGCGCGATGTTCGGTCCGCTGGCGATCCGCTCGACGCAGCCGCGCGATCCGCACGGGCAGAGATCACCGTCGAGGTCGACGCTGATGTGACCGATGTGACCGGCATTGCCGGTGGGCCCGGGAAGGAGGGCTCCGCCGAGGACCAGACCGCCGCCGACTCCGGTGGAGACGACCATGCACAGCGCGTTGTCGTATCCGCGGGCGGCACCCTGCCAGTGCTCGGCCGCGGTCATGGCGACCCCGTCGCCGGTGAGGACGACGGGCAGGCCGCCGACCGCGTCGGACACCCGCGCGACGAGCGGGAATTCGCGCCAGCCGGGCACGTTGACCGGGCTGACGGTGCCGTGCGCGGCGTCGACGGGACCCGCGCTGCCGATGCCGACGGCGACAACGGAGGGCCACACGGCGGTGGCCCGCAGTTCGGCGATCACGTCGGTGACCGCCCGCACCACCGTCTCGCCGTCCTCCCCCGCGGGTGTCGCCCGCAGCGCCCGCGCCAGCAGTCGCCCCTCCGCGTCGATGAGCGCCCCGGCGATCTTCGTACCGCCGATGTCGATTGCGGCCACGAGTGGACCGGTAGCGCCTTGGGGGTGCATCGCTCGGGGATCTCCTCTTTCCTGACGTTCCTGACGAATATCCTGGCGAACCGCCCGGGGTTCCGCGGAAACGGCACCAGAGATAGTCTCGCCTAACTCTGACAACGTTGTCCAACTCTTCCCGCAGGGAATACTACGATCGTGACCCACAGTTCTGGACGAGTTCCCCGGCCCACCATGAAAGATGTCGCCGCCCGAGCGGGCGTCGGCCTCAAGACGGTGTCGCGGGTGGTGAACGAGGAGCCCGGCGTCACCCCGGACACGGTCGCCCGCGTCCAGGCGGCGATCGACGCGCTCGGCTTCCGGCGCAACGACAGCGCGCGGCTGCTGCGCACCCGCCGCACCGCCAGTGTCGGCCTGGTGCTCGAAGACCTCGCCGACCCGTTCTACGCCCCGCTCAGCAGGGCGGTCGAGGACGTGGCGCGGGCCAACGGCGCGCTGCTGTTCACCGGGTCGAGCGCCGAGGACCCGCGGCGCGAGCAGGAGTTGGTGCTGGCGTTCTGCGCCCGCCGGGTGGACGGGCTGATCGTGGTGCCCGCGGGTGACGACCACCGGTATCTGATCCCGGAGATCGAGGCCGGGGTGGCCACCGTCTTCGTCGACCGTCCCGCGGGCCGGATCGACGCCGACATGGTGCTGACCGACAACGCGGGCGGCACCCGCGACGGTGTCGCGCACCTGATCGCGCACGGACACCGCAGGATCGGCTTCATCGGTGACCAGCCGGGCATTCACACCGCCGCGGAGCGGCTGCGCGGCTACCGCGAGGCGATGGCCGACGCCGGGCTGACGATCAGGCCCGAGTGGTACTCGATGGGCCCGACCAACCCCGAGCGGGTACGCGCCGTCCTGGCGTCCCTGCTGTCCGGTCCCGAACCGGTGACGGCGCTGTTCGCGGGCAACAACCGCGTCACCGTCACGGCGGTGCGCGTGCTGTCCCACCACCCGCGCCCGGTCGCCCTGGTCGGCTTCGACGACTTTGAACTCGCCGATCTGCTCGACCCGGCGATCAGCGTCGTGGCGCAGGACTCGCCGGGGCTCGGGCGCAGCGCGGCGCAGTTGCTCTTCCGCCGCCTGGAGGGCGGCGCGGACGCCGCCCCCGCCCGGCTGGAGCTCCCCGCCCGCCTGATCGCCCGCGGCTCCGGCGAGATCCCCCCGTCCGACTGAGCACCCACCGGACCCGTACGGCATCGGTCCTGACCGGCGGGCGTGCGCGCCAGGCGTGGCGGAACAGGCGCGAATGTGACGACACGCCCTAGCGGCCCGCCAGCGCGTGCAGCTCCGCGCGGCCGAGGCCGGTGCGCTCGGTGACCTCCTCGGCGTCGATGGCGCCGCAGTCGAGGCCGCGCAGCAGGTAGCCGCTGAGGGCGCGGGCGGTGGCGGGCTCGTCCATGACGTCGCCGCCCGCTTTGGCGACGTAGGCGGCGAGGCGCGCGGCGGAGGCGTCCAGGCCCTCGCGGTAGAAGGCGTAGACGGCGGCGTAGCGGGTGGGCAGGTGGGCGGGGTGCATGTCCCAGCCCTGGTAGTACGCGCGGGCCAGCGAGCGGCGGACCAGGCCGTAGTGCAGGCGCCAGGCGTCGTGCACCCGCTCGGCCGGGCCGACGGGGAGCGCGTTGGTGGACCCGTCGGACAGCCGGACGCCGGTGCCCGCCGCGGCGACCTGCATGACCGCCTTGGCGTAGTCGGCGGCCGGGTGGTCCATCGACTGGTGGGCGGCGCTGACCCCGCACGCGGCGCTGTAGTCGAAGGTGCCGTAGTGCAGGCCGGTGGCGCGGCCCCGGGCGGCGTCGATCAGCCGGGGCACGGTCACGGTGCCGTCGGGGCCGAGGATGGCCTGGGTGGTCTCGATCTGGATCTCGAAGCCGATCCGCCCCCGTGGCAGCCCCGCCGCCTTCTCGAACTCCTCGCACAGCCGCGCCATCGCCGCGACCTGCTCGGGGAAGGTCACCTTGGGCAGTGTCAGCAGCAGCCCGTCGGGCAGGCCGCCGCCGTCCAGCAGGGTGGTCAGGAAGAGGTCGAGCGTACGGATGCCCCGGTCGCGGACCGCCGCCTCCATGCACTTCATCCGGATGCCGACGTACGGCGGAGCGCTCCCGTCCGCGACGGCGGCCGTCACGGTGCGGGCGGCGGCCACGGCTGCCGCGTCCTCCTCGGGGTCCGGGCGCGGCCCGTAGCCGTCCTCGAAGTCGATCCGCAGGTCCTCGACGGGCTCGCGCTCCAGCTTGGCCCGCACCCGGTCGTGGACCTCGGCGGCCAAACCGGTGGACCGTCCCACGGGCAGACCGAGTACGGCGGCGAGCGCGGCGGCGTCCGGGGCGTGGGCGTCGAGTGCGGCCAGCGCCTGGTCGCCCCAGTCGCGTACGGTCCGGGCGCCGAAGGCGTCGGCGGGTACGTAGACGGTGTGCACGGGCTGCCGGGTGCCGGGGTCGCCGGGGTAACGGCGGGCCAGTTCGGCGTCGGTGTCGGCCAGCCGGGCGCCGATGTCCGCCCGTACCGCGTCCGCCAGTGTCGTACCGGCCGCCGCCGCCGCGCCCGCTGAGCCCTGCGCCATGTGCCACCCTCCCGAAATTCAACAAATCGTTGAAGTGAAGCTAGCCGAGCCGTAGGCCGAGGTCAACACCCCGCCAAGGGGGTGGCGGACGGACGACGGCCCCCGCACGCGGCTGGCGTGCGGGGGCCGTCGGGAGGGTCGGTCAGCCCTTGCGGGCCTTGACCTCCTCGGTGAGCTGGGGGACGACCTGGAAGAGGTCGCCGACGACGCCGTAGTCGACGAGGTCGAAGATCGGCGCCTCCGCGTCCTTGTTCACCGCGACGATCGTCTTGGACGTCTGCATACCCGCGCGGTGCTGGATCGCACCCGAGATGCCGTTGGCGATGTAGAGCTGCGGCGACACCGACTTGCCGGTCTGGCCGACCTGGTTGGTGTGCGGGTACCAGCCCGCGTCCACCGCCGCGCGCGACGCGCCCACGGCCGCGCCCAGGGAGTCCGCCAGCGCCTCGATGACCGAGAAGTTCTCGGCGCCGTTGACACCGCGACCGCCGGAGACCACGATCGCGGCCTCGGTCAGCTCAGGACGCCCGGTCGATTCCCGCGGGGTCCGCGAGACGACCTTGGTGCCGGTGGCCAGTTCACCGAAGGCCACCTCCAGCGCCTCGACCGTCCCGGCCGCCGAAGCCGCCTCGACCGGCGCGGAGTTCGGCTTCACCGTGATGACGGGGACGCCCGTGCTGACCCGGGAGCGGGTCGTGAAGGCGGCGGCGAACGCCGACTGCGTGGCCACCGGGCCATCGGCGCCGGCCTCCACGTCGATCGCGTCGGTGATCAGGCCCGAGCCCAGGCGCAGTGCGAGTCGCGCGGCGATCTCCTTGCCCTCGGCGGAGGACGGCACCAGGACCGCGACCGGGCTCACCGCCTTGGCGGCGGCCTCCAGCGCGTCGACCTTCGGTACGACGAGGTAGTCGGCGAACTCCGGCGCGTCGGCGGCCAGTACCCGCACGGCGCCGTGCTCGCCCAGCACGGAGGCGGCGGCGTCGGCGCCGGGGCCGAGGTGGACCGCGACCGGCTCACCGATCCGGCGGGCCAGCGTCAGCAGTTCGAGAGTCGGCTTGCGGACGGCACCGTCCACGTGGTCGACATAGACGAGGACTTCACCCATGGAAATGCACTCCTACGAAAAGGTTTGACGGGGCGGATACGGACCGGAACGGCCGGAAGCGGGCCCGGGACAGTGCCCGGAAGGGCGCCCGGCATCCGGTCAGATGAACTTCTGGCTCGCCAGGTACTCCGCGAGCTGCTTGCCGCCCTCGCCCTCGTCCTTCACGATCGTGCCCGCCGTCCGCGCCGGACGCTGCTTGGCGTCCTCGACGGCCGTCCACGAACCGGCCAGACCCACCTCGGCCGCGTCCAGACCCAGATCCGACAGGTCCAGGGCCTCCACCGGCTTCTTCTTCGCCGCCATGATCCCCTTGAACGAGGGGTAACGGGCCTCGCCCGACTGGTCGGTCACCGAGACCAGCGCCGGAAGCGACGCCTCCAGCCGCTCGCTGGCCGCGTCGCCGTCGCGGCGGCCGGTCACCTTGCCGTCCGCCACCGACACCTCGGACAGGAACGTCACCTGCGGCACGCCCAGCCGCTCGGCCAGCAGCGCGGGCACCACGCCCGCGGTGCCGTCGGTGGAGGCCATGCCGGTCACGACGAGGTCGAAGCCCGCGCGCTCGATGGCCTTGGCGAGCACCAGCGACGTGCCGAGGATGTCCGTGCCGTGCAGGCCGTCGTCCTCGACGTGGATCGCCTTGTCCGCGCCCATCGACAGCGCCTTGCGCAACGCGTCCTTCGCGTCCTCGGGGCCCACGGTCAGCACCGTGATCTCCGCGTCGTCCGCCGCGTCGGCGATCTGAAGCGCCTGCTCGACCGCGTACTCGTCCAGCTCGGAGAGCAGGCCGTCCACGGCGTCGCGGTCAGTGGTCAGGTCCTCGGCGAAGTGACGGTCACCCGTGGCATCGGGCACGTACTTCACTGCGACTACGATCCTCAAACTCACGCCAGCTCTCCTACCTACTGCATCGTTGCAACGTCTTCGTCCAACTGCCCCGGAATCCGCCCCGGAATGGCAGCATAGGCGTCCTCGGCGGCGGCTCCCCGCCGGGACGCAGCAACTGCCCCGACAGAAATATTACTCGCCAGTACACAGGGCTCGTTCCCCGTGAGCAAGGACCTTGAACTGTGACGTGGCCGACGCTGCCGCCGTCAGTGGCCGAGTGAGGTGAAGCCGCCCTGGTGGTAGAGGAGCGGGCGGCCGGGGCCCTGGGGGTCACCGGCGACGGCCTGGGCGATGATGATCCGGTGGTCGCCCGCCGGGACCCGCGCCACGACGCGGCACACCAGCCAGGCCGGTACCTCGCCGAGCAGCGGGACGCCGTGCGGGCCGGGCGCCCAGGCCGTGGCGGGGCCGAAGCGGTCGGCGCCGCTGCGGGCGAACGTGCCGGCCAGCACTTCCTGGTGCTCGCCGAGTATGTGTACGCCGACGAATGACGCCTCGGCGACGGTCGGCCAGCTCGACGACCCGAGGCTGATGCCGAAGGAGAGCAGCGGCGGCTCGGCGGACACCGAGGTCAGGGAGGTGGCGGTGAAGCCGACGGGGCCGGGCCCCGCGGCGGTGATCACGGCGACTCCGGCCGCGTGGCGGCGGAAGACCGAACGGAAGACGGCGGGGTCCAGAGCGGGGCCGGGCGCGGGGTCGAAGGCCGAGGAGTCAAAGGCGGCGGGGTGATCGCTGATGGCAGTCACGGTCAGATCCTTCTGAAGCGGTCGAGCGGCGCAGTGCGGGTCGTGGGCGCTCAGCAGCTCGGACAACGCGCGCTGGAGTGCCGACCGAAGTCGACATCGGCGCGCGCGTACAGATACGCGTACAGAAAGCGGTCTTGCGACATAACGTCAGACTGACGATTCAGACGGGGTCACGTCAAGACCCGCCCGGAATATGGAATTTCCGTCACACCGCGCTCCCCCGGAGGCTGTCGGCCCGTCAGACCGGCCCGTCAGACCGGCCTGCCCGCCCGGCTCGTCAGACAGCCGCGCCCAGCGCGGCGATCACGTCCGCCTTGCGCGGCTGACCGGCGGCCCTGCGCACGATCGCGCCGTCCGCGTCGAGGACGAACACGGTCGGGGTCTTGAGGACGCTCAGCCGCCTGACCAGCTCCAGGTGCGCCTCGGCGTCGATCTCGACGTGCCGGACGCCGTCCACCATGCCCGCCACCTCGTCGAGCACGCGCCGGGTGGCCCGGCAGGGCGCGCAGAAAGCGCTGGAGAACTGCACCAGGGTGGCGCGCTCCCCCAGCGGCCCGCCGAGGTCAGCGGCCGTCAGCCGCTCGTCGCCGTCCTTCGTCCGCACCCGGATTCTCCCGTCCCTGCGCCGGTGCACCAGCCCGTAGACGCTCGCGGCCAGGAGTACGGCCAGGCAGACCACCAGTCCCGTCAACGCCGTGCTCCTCGTCCGCTCACACATCTCGTATCTCGTACGTCTCATGCGCCTGGTCATACGTCTGCTCATGCGCCTGGTCATACATACGGTCGTACGTCCGGCGGCTTCCCGCCCGCGTCTTTCCGGTCCGTGCAGCGTTCATGCGAACGCAATGATTCCCTCGGTCGCGTTCCGTCGCTGGTCGGCCATTATTTCAGTCATGGAGATCGACATACGAGGGCCCCGTTTCGGTGCGTCCCTCACCACGGTGGTGCTCGCGGTCGTGCTGATCACCGGCAGCGGCTGGCTGCTGGCCGTTCAGGCCGCGGTCTTCGCGGTGGGAGCGGTGGCCGGAGTGCGGAATTCGCCGTACGGCTGGGTTTTCCGCACCCTGGTGCGGCCCAGGCTGGGGCCGCCGCCCGGTACCGAGGACGCGGCCCCGCCGCGGTTCGCGCAGGCGGTGGGTTTCGGCTTCTCCGTAATCGGTGTCATCGGCTATCTGGTAGGTCCGCAGTGGCTGGGTCTGGCGGCCACCGCGTGCGCGCTGGCCGCCGCCTTCCTCAACGCCGCTTTCGCCTACTGCTTGGGGTGCGAGGTGTATCTGCTGCTGAAACGGGCAGCAGCCTGATGGGTTCCGCCGCAGGTCGTGAGAAGAATCTCGCCTTGGCACCGGTCCCCGGGATGACAGGGGACCCGCTGGCGGGGCACCATCGCTCAGCGGCCGAACAACTTACGGGCGCGTAACTTCCGCCGGGAGCGCCGCCCCGGAGAGAGCAGGTGCCCCGACATGGCCGAACTCGTCTACCCACCGGTGATCGCTTGTGCCCGCACCATGTTCAAGGTGCAGGGGCTCAAATTCGACATCCGGGGCACCGAGAACGTCCCCCGCCAAGGCGGCGCCCTGCTCGTCAGCAACCACATCGGCTATCTGGACTTCGTCTTCTGCGGTCTGACGACGCTGCCCGCCAAGCGCCTGGTGCGCTTCATGGCCAAGGAATCGGTTTTCCGGCACAAGGTGTCGGGTCCGCTGATGCGCGCCATGAAGCACATTCCGGTGGACCGCTCCGAGGGCATGCACGCGTACGCGCACGCCCTGGACGCCCTGCGCGGCGGCGAGATCATCGGGGTGTTCCCCGAGGCGACCATCTCGCAGTCGTTCACGTTGAAGTCGTTCAAATCGGGTGCGGCCCGGCTAGCGATGGAGGCCGGTGTGCCGCTGCTGCCGATGGCGCTGTGGGGCACTCAGCGGCTGTGGACGAAGGGGCACCCGCGCAATCTGGGCCGCAGCAAGTTCCCGATCACGCTGCGGATCGGCGAGCAGATGCGCCCGCAGGAGAACGAGAAGGCGGGCGCGCTCACCCGGCGGCTGCGGCTGCGGGTGCAGGAGCTGCTGGACGACGCGCAGCGTACGTATCCGGGCAAGCCCTCGGGCCCCGCAGACCGCTGGTGGCTGCCCGCGCATCTGGGCGGCACGGCCCCGACCCCCGAGGAAGCGGCGGCCAGGGACCGCGAGCAGCAGCCCCAGCCGAGCTGAGGCGGCGCCCACCGCACGCGGGACCCGACGGCATCCTCACGGCAGCTCGGTAGGCAGCGTCCTGGCCAGTTGCGACCGGTAGCGCGCGCCGCGCAGGGCCTCCCGTACGACCGTGGGCGGCGCCGTGTGCACTAGCGGACAGTCGGCCTCGCCGATCTCCGGGCGCGCCGCCCACGCGAGCCGTTCCTCGTCCAGCGAGAAGCGCGCGTCGACGCCGGGCTCGTTGCCCCGCGCGTCCAGCCGTGACCAGTGGGAGACGCGGCGTCGCAGATGCCGGTGCGCTGCTCCAGCACCTCATCCCTCATGGCGGAAGCCGACGCGTTCCAGGGGCGCGGGGAACCTCGCCTCAGCCCACCCACCGACCGACCGACCGACCGACCGACCGACCGACCGACAACGGTCAGAGACCGACAGCCTCCGCCCCACCGGGTCCGGTAGCCACCTGCGGGCGCGTCGTGGCCGGTCGCGCGGTTCCCCGCGCCCCTGAAGAGCCCTGCTTCGCGTCAGCGCACCGCGGATGCCGGCGCCCCGGCAGGTCAGGTGGTCGGGGCGACGCGCAACCGTGCCGGGTGTCGGGCAGCCTCCCGTGATCCGCCGGAAGGGCGCTAGGCCCGCATCTCCTCCTCGAGCGCGGCGGCGAAGCCGTCCACGTCCGACTCGGTCGTGTCGAAGGAGCACATCCAGCGGACCTCGCCCGTCGACTCGTCCCAGAAGTAGAAGCGGTAGCGCTTCTGGAGGCGTTCACTGACCTCACGCGGCAGCAGCGCGAAGACGGCGTTGGACTGGACGGGCCGCAGCACGGTGACCCCGTCCACGCCCTGTACGGCCTGCTCCAGGCGGCGGGCCATCGCGTTGGCGTGGGCGGCGCTGCGCAGCCACAGGTCGCCCGAGAGCAGCGCCTCGAACTGCACGGAGACGAACCGCATCTTGGAGGCGAGCTGCATCGACAGCTTGCGCAGGTAGTCGATGGCACGCACCCGCTCGGGGCTGAGGACGACCACGCACTCGCCGAGCAGCAGGCCGTTCTTGGTGCCGCCGAAGGAGAGGATGTCCACGCCCGCCTCGGTGGTGAAGCGGGCCAGCGGCACGTCGAGACCGGCCGCCGCGTTGGCGATCCGCGCGCCGTCCAGGTGCACGGCCATGCCGAGCTGGTGCGCGTGGTCGCAGACCGCCTTGATCTCCTCGGGCGTGTAGCAGGTGCCCAGTTCGGTGGTCTGGGTGATCGAGACGACCTGCGGTTGGGCCCGGTGCTCGTCGGAGAAGCCGTACGCCTGCCGGTCGATCAGCTCGGGGGTGAGCTTGCCGTCCGGGGTGGGGACGGTGAGCAGCTTCAGGCCGCCGACCCGCTCGGGGGCGCCGCACTCGTCCACGTGGATGTGCGCGGACTCCGCGCAGATCACCGCGCCCCAGCGCTCGGTGACGGCCTGGAGGGCCGTCACGTTGGCGCCGGTGCCGTTGAAGACCGGGAAGACCTCCGCGCGCGGGCCGAAGTGGCCGCGGAAGACCTCCTGGAGGTGACCGGTGTACTCGTCCCCGCCGTAGGCGGGCTGATGGCCGCCGTTGGCGAGGGCGAGCGCGGTGAGGATCTCCGGGTGCACCCCGGCGTAGTTGTCACTGGCGAAGCCGCGCACCTGAGGGTCGTGGCGGCGCACGGCGTCGCTGGCGAGCTGTTCTGTCACGGTCGGGGCGTCAGCCACTGTCGGGTCCCGTTCACTTCCGTAGGGCTCTGGTCCCAGACGTCCGCGATGGCCTCGGCGAGGTCGCGTACGTCGGTGAAGCCGGCGAATTTGGCGTTCGGGCGCGTGGCCCGCATCTCATCGTGCACCAACGCCTTGATCACCAGCACAGTGGCCGCCGCCGTGGGTCCGTCGGCGCCGCTGAGCTTGCGGAAGGAGTCGCCCAGCGCGAGTGTCCACGCCTCGGCCGCGGCCTTGGCCGCGGAGTAGGCGGCGTTGCCCGCGGTCGGCGTGGTGGCGCCGGACGCGCTGATCAGCACATACCGGCCGCCGTGGCTGCGCATGAGGCCGTCGTGGAAGGCGAGCGAGGTGTTCTGCACGGTACGGATCAGCAGCTTGTGCAGCACGTCCCAGTCGCCGAGGTCGGTCTCGGGGAAGGACGCGGAGCCGCGCCAGCCGCCCACGAGGTGGACCAGGCCGTCGACCCTGCCGTGGTCCTTCTCGATCCGGCCGGCCCAGTCCTGGCTCGCTTCCAGGTCGAGCAGGTCGACGATCTCGCCGGTGATGTCCGCGCCGCCCGCGTCGTACCGCGCCGCGTCGACGGCCTCGGCCAGTCGCTCGGGGTCGGCGTCGGCGGCGATCACATGGCCGCCCTCGCGCGCGAGCCGTTGCAGGACCGCCCGCCCCGCGGGGCCGCCCGCGCCCGCCACGGCGATCACCGCTCCGTCGAGACCACCCGTGTACGTGTCGGTCGTCATGTCCGCCTCCTCGGCCGCACCGGTCACGCGGCGCCCCGAAGTGAGCTCTCGCCGGTGATTCCCTTGGTCGAGGTGATCACCGTACGCAGCTTCTTCGCAAGGGCCTCGTAGAACATGCTGAGCGGAAACTCGTCCGCCAGCACGTCGTCCACGAGTTTGCGCGGGGGCTGGGACAGGTCGAGGGCGTCGGGGCCCTTCGCCCAGACCGAGCCGGGATGCGGGGAGAGGTAGCTTGCGACCAGGTCGTAGGCGGCGAACCAGTGCACGAGCTTGGGGCGGTCGATGCCGTCCCGGTAGAGCGTCTCGATCTCGGCGCAGAGCTGGTTGGTGACCTGCGGTGCGCGCTCCCAGTCGATGTGCAGGGTGTTGTCTGTCCAGCGTACGGCGTCGTGCTTGTGCAGGTACGCGAAGAGGAGCTGTCCGCCGAGTCCGTCGTAGTTGCGGACGCGCTCACCGGTGACCGGGAAGCGGAAGAGCCGGTCGAAGAGGATCGCGTACTGCACGCCCAGGCCCATCGGGTGGCCCTCGGCCTGGAGCTGCACGGCCTCCCTGAAGCTGGTCAGGTCGCAGCGCAGCTCCTCCAGGCCGTACATCCAGAACGGCGCGCGCTGCTTGATCATGAACGGGTCGAACGGCAGGTCGCCGTGGCTGTGCGTGCGGTCGTGGATCATGTCCCACAGGACGTACGTCTGCTGCGCCAGGTCCTGGTCGGCGATCAGCCGGGCCGCCGCCTCGGGCAGCTCCAGGCCGAGGGTGTCGACGGCGGCGGCGGTCACCGCGCGAAAGCGGGCGGCCTCGCGGTCGCAGAAGATCGCGCCCCAGGTCCAGCGCTCGGGGGCCTCGCGGACGGCGACGGTCTCCGGGAAGAGCACCGCGGAGTTGGTGTCGTAGCCGGGGGTGAAGTCCTCGAAGGTGATCGGTACGAACAGCGGGTTGTCGTACCGAGTGCGCTCCAGTTCGGCCAGCCAGTCGGGCCAGACCACGCGCAGGGCGACGGCCTCCAGATTGCGGTCCGGGTTGCCGTTCTGCGTGTACATCGGGAAGACGACCAGGTGCGGGAGGCCGTCGCGGCGGTCGGCCGCGGGCTGGAAGGCGAGCAGCGAGTCGAGGAAGTCCGGGACGCCGAAGCCGTCGTCGGACCAGCGGCGCAGATCGGCGACCAGCGCGCGGTGGTACTCGGCGTCGTGCGGGAGGAGCGGGGAGAGCTGTTCGACCGACTCGGTCACCCGGCGCACGGTCCGTTCGGCGTCGTCCCCGCTGGGCGCGCCCTCGGCCTCGAAGTCGATGGAGCCGTCCTTGCGCTGCCAGGGCCTGATGGCTTCGACGGCCTGCTTCAGCACCGCCCACGCCGGGTGGCCGACGATGCCCACGCCGGACGTACCGCCGCCGTCCGCCACTTTCGCCGAAAGAACTTCGCCCATGACCCCTCCTCTACAAAAGAACCTGTCGTCCAGACACCGTATCCGTGACCTTGTTGATCCATCAAGGGGAGCCAGTGGAGATTGTCCTGCGTGAGGGTCGACAGGCCGCTGTTTTTCCTGTCGCTAGCCGGGATGGGTCACTAAAACTTGCGCATTGAGGCCAGTTGAGCAGTCGGCCCCAAGTCGTCACGGCGTGTTCGGTCCGCCGTCGCCCGGTCTCGCTAGGGTGCCGGTATGAGCTTCCTCACCGTCGGTCACCGCGGGGTCATGGGCGTCGAGCCGGAGAACACCCTGCGCTCCTTCCGCCGCGCTGAAAAGGCGGGCCTGGACCAGATCGAGCTGGATCTGCACCTCAGCAAGGACGGCGCGCTGATCGTCATGCACGACGCCGACGTCGACCGCACCACCGACGGCGCCGGGCTGGTCCGCGACCTCACGCTGGACGAGATCCGCGGCCTGGACGCCGGGCTCGGCGAGCGCGTACCGGTCTTCGAGGAGGTCCTCGAAGCGGTCGGCCGACCGATCCAGGCCGAGATCAAGGATGTGGCGGCGGCCCGTGCGCTGGCCGACGCCCTGAGCGCGCACGGCGCGACCGACCGGGTCAGCGTGCTGTCCTTCCACGACGAGGCGCTGGCCGAGATCCGTACGCTGCTGCCCGACGTGCGCACGGTGCTGGTCGCCGGCGACCTCGGCCCGGAGATCGTCACCCGCGCCCAGGCGGTGGGCGCCCGCCTGGTCAGCCTGGAACTGCGGCAGTTGAACCTGGACGTCGTCGAGCGCTGCCAGGCCGCGGGCATCGCCGTCATGGCCTGGACCGTCAACACCGCGCAGGAGTGGGCTCTGGCCCGCGCCCTGCGGCTGGACGGCGCCGCCACCGACCTGCCGGAGGAACCGGCCGCCGCGTAACACCGCGGTCCCGCGGCGCCGTCATCCCGCAGCGCCGTCGCCGTCATCCCGCGGCTCCGCGCAATGTGCCGGACACAATGGTCCGGCATCCGGACAACCGGCCGAATCGCGTGGACAGACGCGCCCGCGCGGTGCCAAGGTCCCGCCATGCGTCCCGCGATCTCGCTGTCCCCGCGCCGTGCCGCGCTCGCCGCGGCTGCCCTGCTCACCCTCGCACTGGCCGGCTGCTCGCCCCAGGACGACACGACCGACGCCGGTCCCTCGTCCTCCGCGCCGTCGCCCGGTGCGACCGGCACCGCCACCGCCACCGCGGCGTCGTGCGCACCCGGCACGCTCGCCACCCGTACCCCCGGCAAGCTCACCGTCGGCACCGACAATCCGGCGTACGACCCCTGGTTCTCGGACAACAAGCCGTCCAACGGCAAGGGTTACGAGTCGGCGGTCGCGTACGCGGTGGCGAAGCAGCTCGGTTACGGGCCGGACCAGGTCGTCTGGCAGACCGTCGCCTTCAACAAGGCGTTCGCGCCCGGTGCCAAGAATTTCGATCTCGACATCAACCAGGTTTCGATCAACGACGAGCGCAAAAAGGCCGTCGACTTCTCGCCCGGCTACTACGACGTACGGCAGACCGTCGTCGCCCTGAAGACCTCGAAGATCGCGAACGCGCACAGCGTCGCGGACCTGAAGAACGCCAAGCTCGGCGCCCAGGTGGGCACCACCAGCCTGGACGTCATCGACAACCTGGTGAAGCCGACCAGGCAGCCCGCCGTCTACCAGCGCAACGACCTCGCCGTGGCAGCGCTGAAGAACGGCCAGGTCGACGGGATCGTGGTCGACCTGCCGACCGCCTTCTACATCACCGGGGCCGAGGTCACCGACGCCAAGGTGGTCGGGCAGTTCGCGGCGGCGGGCTCCTCACCCGAGCGGTTCGGGCTGGTCCTCGACAAGGGCAGCAAGCTGACCGCGTGCGTCTCACAGGCCGTCACCGCGCTGCACGACGACGGGACGCTCGCCGCCCTGGAGAAGCGGTGGCTGTCGGACGCCGTCGGCGCCCCGGTGCTCGGATGACCGTGCGGGACGACGCCGCGCAGGTCGACACGTACCAGCCGTCGGCGCGGCGGATCGAGCGCGAGCTGTACCGACGCGCCCGCAGCCGCCGCGCCCTGGTCGTGGGAAGCGTCAGCACCCTGGCGACCGCGGGAGTGCTGATCGGGCTGATCGTCAGCTCGCCCGGCTGGCAGCGCACCCGTGAGACGTTCCTCAACGGGCACTACGCAAGGCTCGCGCTGCCCGACGTGCTCCAGGGGCTCTGGCTCAATCTGCGGCTGATGGTGGTGTGCGGCGCCGTCGTACTGGTCGCGGGACTGCTGCTGGCGGTCGCGCGCACCCTACGCGGCCCGGTGTTCTTCCCGCTGCGCGCCCTGGCGACGGCGTATGTGGACTTCTTCCGCGGACTGCCGCTGATCATCTGCCTGCTCGCGGTGGTCTTCGGCGTGCCCGCGCTGCGGCTGAGCGGCGTCACCAACGACCCTGTGCTCCTCGGCGGCCTGGCGCTCTGCCTGACGTACACCGCCTATGTCGCCGAGGTGTTCAGGGCCGGGATCGAGACCGTCCACCCCAGCCAGCGCGCCGCGGCCCGCTCGCTCGGCCTCAGCAGCGCCCAGACCATGCGGTACGTGGTGCTGCCGCAGGCCGTGCGCCGCGTGGTGCCGCCGCTGCTCAACGACCTGGTGTCGCTCCAGAAGGACACCGGCCTGGTGTCGATCGCGGGCGCCGTGGACGCCGTCTACGCGGCGCAGATCATCGCCAGCCGCGACTTCAACTACACGCCGTACGTGGTCGCGGGGCTGATCTTCGTCGCGCTGACCATCCCGATGACGCGGTTCACCGACTGGGTGACGGCCAGGATGAACCGGCGGCAGTCGCAGGGAGGCGTCGTATGAGCGGCACGGGCGGGGACCGGCTCGCCAAGGACGTACCGCCCCAGGCGCAGGACCGGGCCGGCCAGGACCAGAGCCGGAACACGCCCGTGCTGCGGCTGGAGTCGGTCCGCAAGACGTACGGGTCCTCCGTCGTCCTGCGGGACATCGCGCTCGACGTGCCCGCGCACACGGTCACGGCGCTGATCGGCGCGTCCGGCTCCGGGAAGTCCACGCTGCTGCGCTGCGCGAATCTGCTGGAGGAGATCGACGACGGCGCGATCTTCCTGGACGGCGAGGACATCACCGACCCGCGGGCCGACCAGGACGCGGTACGGCGCAGGATCGGCGTCGTCTTCCAGGCGTACAACCTGTTCCCGCACATGACGGTGCTGGACAACATCACGCTGGCGCCGCGCCGGGTGCACGGGGTGCCGCGGGGCGAGGCGGAGGAGCGGGCGCGGGAGCTGCTGGCCCGGCTGGGGCTCGCCGACCGGGCGGCGGAGTACCCGGACCGGCTCAGCGGCGGCCAGCAGCAGCGGGTGGCGATCCTGCGGGCGGTCGCGACCAGGCCGCGGTTGCTGCTTCTCGACGAGGTGACCGCCGCGCTCGACCCGGAGCTCGTCGGCGAGGTGCTGTCGGTGGTCCGCGACCTCAAGGAGCAGGGCATGACGATGGTGATCGCCACCCATGAGATGGCGTTCGCCCGCGATGTCGCCGATCAGGTCTGCTTCCTGGACGCGGGCGTGATCCTGGAGCGCGGCGCTCCCTCCGAGGTGTTCGGCGCTCCGGCCGAGCAGCGCACGCGGGACTTCCTGCGCCGGATCACGGAGGCGGGACGGCTGTGACGGCCGGCGCCGGGCCGCCGGTCTCGGATGGTCAGGGGCCGAGTGATCAGGTGCCGGGCGGTCGCGTGCCGGGCGGCGGGCGTTCGGATCTCAGACCAGCTTCTTCGTGAGCAGCTCGAACTCCAGGTCGTCCCTGGTCGGCAGCCCGAAGCGCTCCTCGCCGTACGGGAAGGGGCTGGTCTGCCCGGTGCGCTGGTAGCCGCGGCGGACGTACCAGGCGATCAGGTCCTCGCGGACCGAGATCACCGTCATGCGCAGCTCGGCGACGTCCCACTCCTCGCGGGCGAACCGTTCGGCCTCGGCGAGGATCACCTTGCCGAGCCCGGCGCCCTGGAGCGCGGGCCGTACGGCGAACATCCCGAAGTACGCGTGGTCGCCGCGGTGTTCGAGCTGGCAGCAGGCCACCACCTCGTCGCCGGACTCCACCACCGTCAGCCTGCTGTCCGCGCCGTCGATGACGGCCAGCACGCCCTCGGGGTCGGTCCGCTGCCCCTGAAGGATGTCCGCCTCCGTCGTCCACCCCGCGCGGCTCGCGTCGCCGCGGTAGGCGGACTCGATCAGCCCGACCAGGACGGGGACGTCGTCGGGGGCGGCGGCGCGGAAGCGGGGAGCGGCGATATCCATGCGGGCAAGGCTATCCCCAGGTCCGGGCCGCGCTCACGGGTCCTGCCGAGGTCGTTGCGGACGGGCCCGCGTCGGCGCGCGACAAGGCGGGTGCTCGGCGCGCGACAGGGCTGGTGTTCACAGCGCGGGGGCGGTCTCGCGCAGCGCCAGCTCGAAGCGCCGGACGCCTTCGGTGATCTCGGCGGCGCCCGTGGTGTAGGCGAAGGTGATCCGTATGTACGGGGCGGGCGACTCGGCGGGGAAATAGGGGCGGCCGGGGGCGACGGCCACGCCCGCGCGGAGCGCGGCGCCGGTCAGCGCGGTCTCGTCGGTGCCGTCGGGCAGCCGCAGCCACAGGTGGTAGCCGCCGGTGGGCACCGGGTCGGGGACCAGGTCCGGCAGGCGGTGCCGGAGCGCGGCGAGCATGGCGTCGCGCCGCTCGCGCAGTGCGGCGGTGACGGCCCGCAGGTGGCGCGGCCAGGAGGGCGCGCCGACGAGTTCCAGGGTGGCCTCCTGGAGTGGCCTGGGCACGAAGAAGCTGTCGACCACCTGGATGGCGCGCAGCCGTTCCATCACCGGGCCGCGGGCGATCAGCGCGCCGACGCGCAGATTGGGCGAGGTCGGCTTGGTGAGCGACGCGACGTGGACGACGGTGCCGTACGGGTCCTCCGCGACCAGAGGTGGCGGCAGCGGGTCGCCGTGGCCGAGCCGCCGGGCGAAGTCGTCCTCGACCACGAAGGCGCCCGCCGCGCGCGCGATGTCGAGCACCTGGCGGCGGCGCCCGGCGGCGAGCACCGCGCCGGTCGGATTCTGGAAGAGCGGCTGGCAGAAGAAGACCCGCGCGCCGCTGGCCGCGAAGGCGTCGGCGAGCAGATCGGGCCGGACACCGTCCGCGTCGACCGGGACCGGCACCGGCCGCAGCCCCGCGGCGCGGGCGACGGAGAGCGCGCCGGGGTAGGTGGGCGATTCGACGAGTACGGCGGAGCCCGGCGCGGCCAGCGCGCGCAGCGCTGTGGTGAGGGCGGCCTGCCCGCCGGAGGTGATCAGCACCTGGGCGGGCGGGACTCCCGCCTCGCGCCCGAACCAGTTGCGCAGCGCGGTGAGCCCTTCCAGCGGCGGCCGTTCCCAGGCGCCGGGCCTGCGGGCGGCGCGGGCCAGCGCGGCGCCGAGCGCCTGCTCGGGTTGGAGGCCGGGGTGCAGATAGCCGCCGTTGAGGGGGATGACGCCCTGCGGCGGGCCGACCAGACAGCCCAGCACCCCCGAGGCGTCGACCACGCGCGGTGCCACGTCCGGGTCCTCCGCGGTCAGCGCGACCTGCTGCCAGGAGGTGTCGACGGCGGTGGCGGTCGCCGGGCCCTCGGCGGCCCGGTAGGTGCCCGCGCCGGGCCGGGTGAGGACCAGCCCCTGCGCGGCGAGCGTCGCCAGCGCCCGCGAGACCGTCACCGGGCTGACCCCGAACCGCTCGACCAGGGCCCGGCTCGACGGCAGTTTCGCTCCCGGTGAGAAGCGGTTCAGCTCTCCTCGGAGGGATTCTGCCAGCGCACTGGCACTGCTATCGTCATTCATGAAGGATAAGAATAGCGCTACTCCCCGCACTTCAGTAGCGGTAGGGGGCACCGCGCTCGCCTGTCTCGGTGTGGCCGCCTTTTCGCTCACCTTCCCTTCCACCCACTGGGCGCTGAGCGGATTCGGCGCCTGGTCTGCGGTGACGGTCCGGGCGGTGCTGGCCACCGCGGTCGCCGGGGCCTTCCTCGCGGCGGGCCGGGCGAAGGTGCCGGACCGGGAGCACTGGGCGGGCCTGGCCGTCGTCGCCTGCGGAGTCGTCATCGGCTTCCCGCTGCTGACCACGCTCGCGCTGCGCACCACCGACACCTCGCACGCCGCCGTCGTGGTCGGCGCGCTCCCGCTGTGCACCGCGGTGCTCGCGACCGTACGCACCGGCGCGCGGCCGTCCCGTACGTTCTGGATCGCGGCCGTCGCGGGCGCGGCGGTGGTCACCGCCTTCTCGCTCGGCGAGAGCGGCGGCGCGCCGACCGCCGGGGACGGCTTCCTCTTCGCCTCGCTGCTGGTCTGCGCCGCCGGTTACGTGGAGGGCGGTCGGCTGGCGTCGGTGCTGCCGGGCTGGCAGGTGGTCGGCTGGGCGCTGGTCGGCACGCTGCCGCTCACCCTGCCCGCCGCGGTCGTGTCGCTGTCGCTGGAGCCGGTACGGCTGACCGGCGAGTCGATCGGCGGGCTGGTGTGGGTCTCGGTGGTGTCGCAGTTCCTCGGCCTGATGGTCTGGTACCGCGGCATGGCCGCGATCGGGGTGACCAGGGCCAGCCAGCTCCAACTCGCCCAGCCCGTGCTGACGTTGGTGTGGTCCGCCGCGCTGCTCGGTGAGCACCTGGGCCGCGCCACGCTGCCCGCGGCGCTCGCCGTACTGGTCTGTGTGGCCGTCACCCAGCGCTCCGGTGCCCGGAAGGCGCGGGAGGTCCGCAGGTCGCGGGCCGCGGCGCAGGCGCGGGGAGCCGAGCCGCCGGCCTCCGGCCCGGGGGCATTGCGGTCAGGCGACGCGCACGAGATCGTGGCA
Organism: Streptomyces sp. CBMA29; assembly: GCF_014596445.1. Classification (GTDB taxonomy): domain Bacteria; phylum Actinomycetota; class Actinomycetes; order Streptomycetales; family Streptomycetaceae; genus Actinacidiphila. Next base: position 18,857 of record NZ_MECL01000246.1, read on the forward strand.
CACGGCGATCCGCGACGGCGCGCGCCGCGGTGACACGCTCCCCCGACTACCCCGATGCGCTCGGGTGTGCGCCCTCGGACCTGGGCAGTTCTCCTGGGACCGCCGAACATCCGTCCGGCGGGCCGGTCGTCACGGACCAGCCCAGGGTCACCGCACGGACCGGGGCGCGCCGAAGAGGCGTGGGGACGAGGGGGAGGACGGCATGCACGGACCACCGCTGGTGGCCTGGCTGCTCGTGGCGCTCAGCACCGTCGCCGCGGTGACGTGCCTGCTGCGGCGCGAAGCGCGCGACGAGGCGCTGATGGCGGCGGGAATGGCGGTGATGGCCGTCCCGATGTCCGTCCTCGACCCGCGGCCGTGGGGGACGCCGCTGTTCGCCGTCGTCCTCGGCGTGGTCTTCGCCCTGGCCGGGGTACGGGCGCTGCTCCTGATCCGGCGGCCCGGCCACCATCTGCACCACTCCGTGTGCTCGGCCGCGATGGTCTACATGGCCGTGGCGATGGGCGGGGCGGCCTCGGCGCACGGCGGCCACGCCGAGCACATGGCGGCCACCGGCGCGGGCACCCCGCTGCTCACCGGCCTGCTGCTGCTCTACTTCGCGGGCTACGTCCTGCGCACCGGCACCACCCTGGTCGCGCTCCCGGCGCAGGCGCACGGCGCGCTGGGCGGCGGCCCGCTGATATCCGCCGG
>NZ_MECL01000247.1 GCF_014596445.1 Streptomyces sp. CBMA29
CGCCGCCCCCCGAGCCGGCCCCCGCGTGGCCGCCCCGGTGCCGGGCCGCGGGTCTGGCCGTCGGCTGCTTCCGGCCGCCGTCCGTCCCCGACGGGGTGTCCCGGCTGCGGCTGACCGCGCGCTGCGACCTGACGGACGCCCAGATCGCGGGCGCGGTGGACATCATCGTCCGCACGGCGCCGCGCGGTTGAGGGCGCGGCCCGCCGCCGTCCGTTCGCCGCCGGAACCGGACCGGTCCTAGGCGGGACCGAGGTCGTCCCGGCGTAGCGCCCCGACGAAGTGCGACCAGGCACCCGGTGGGAAGAGCAGCGCGGGCCCCTCCTGGTCCTTGGAATCGCGGACGGCGAGCAGCCCCGAGACCAGTCTCGCGGTCTCCACGCAGTTGTTCGCGGCGGTGCTGTGACTGCTCCTCCGCCATGACACGCCGGAAATCGACGCGCTCGAGGAAACGTACCCGGACTGTGCCGACATGGTGGCCTCCTTTATGCGCCTGCGAATCGCGACATCTCCCCGGCGATCTTACTGATCAACGCGACGGACTCGTCGCGAGGAAGGGCAATGTTGCTCAATCGGGTGAAAGCGGCGCCGTAAGCAGTGATGTCTTCTTTTCGATCGACGTAGAGACTACTCGTCAAATGATCGATAACAACCACGTCGAGATCAGCGATGCGCGGAAATGAGAAGATAACGAACGAACCCGTAACTCCTATGTGGCCCCCGGCGCCGAAGGGCAACACCTGGAGCCGGATCTGCGGCAGCACGGCGGCGCGTTCCAGTGACCGCAACTGATCGGACATGACCGCGGGGCCGCCGACCACGCGGCGCAGCACGGCCTCGTCCAGCACGGCCCACAATTCCAGCGGTTCGTCCTGGCGCAGCACCGCCTGCCGGGCGATCCGCACGTCGACCAGTGCGGTGGCCTCGCTCCGGGTCAGTTGCGGCATGACGTCGCTGGTGAGCGCCTGGGCGTAGGCGGGAGTCTGGAGCAGTCCGGGCACCACGCTGTTCTCCATCGAGCGGGCCCGGCTTGCGCCCGCCTCCAGGCTGATGAAGTCGCGGTACTCCACGGGCAGTACGTCGCGGAAGTCCTGCCACCAGCCGCGCTGCCTGCCCTGCCCGGCCAGCGTGGCCAGCAGGTCGCGCAGATCGCGGTCGCGCACCTCGTAGACGTCGAGCAGCACGTCGACGTCCTCGGCGCTGACGCTGCTGCGGCCGGTCTCGATACGGCTGACTTTCGACTGGTGCCAGCCGGCCGCCTCGGCGACCTGCTCGCTGGTCATTCCGGACAGATCGCGAAGTCGGCGCAGTTCGCCGCCGAGCTTGCGTCGCCGTACGGCGGGGACCCGTTCCATGGCCTCTCGCACCTCCTGAAGTGAGGGATGCCGGTAGTCGGGCGGTCATTACGACAGTGTGCCGACCAAATGCGTATCCACGTAGCAGAGTTCACCGTTTCGAGCGACAGATATATGCATTGCGCGGTGGACCGTCCGAAACGGCGGCACGATGAGTGGCAGTCTGGCGCGAACCAGCCACTTCCGGGCGTGGCCGGGAGAGCCCGCGCCGATACCCCGGTCCACGGTGGGATGGGAAAGGAACGATGTCGCCATGGCAGATCTGCAGGAAGCTTCCGTCACTCTGCCGAGCGACCCTGCCTCGGTACCGGCGGCCCGGCGCTATGTCTGCGCCCGACTCGTCGAATGGGGACTGCCGTCGGACGCCCCCTCGGTCGACGCCGTGCGCCTGATCGTCTCCGAGCTGGCCACCAACGCGGTGCTGCACACCTCGGGCCTGTCGCCGACCTTCACCGTGGACGTGCGCCTCGAACGGCAGGAGCAGTTGCTGATCGGCGTGACCGACAGCCACCCGCGCTGGCCCCAGCGGCTGCCCGCGGCGGTCCAGCAGGACAACGGGCGCGGGATGGTGATCGTTCGGCACCTGGCGGCGGAGTCCGGCGGCAGGCTGCGGATCACGCCGACCGACGAGGGCGGCAAGACGGTCTGGATCACGATCCCCTGGGCGGTCCCGGTGTCCTGAGCAACGGGCGCTGTTCACGGGCGCGTTGGCGGCACCAGCAGCGCCTCGGCTCCGACCGGTGCGAAACCGGCGGCGAGGAAGGCCCGCACACTCGCCGCGTTGCCGGGGGCGATCTGGGCCCACAACGGCTCACCGTCCGGGAGGAGATGGCGGGCCGCGAGGGCGAGAAGGCGGCCGAGGCCCTTGCCGCGGGCGTCGGGGTCCACCTCGACGGCGGTCTCCCAACGGCCCGCCACACCGCGGCCGATGAGGACGGTGCCGCCGGGCGCGGTCCAGGCGCGGACGTCGTCGCGGTGGCGGAGCGCCCGCAGGATGCGCGGATGGGAGCGGTCGGTGGTCTCGGTGAGGGGGAGCGGGGGCGGCCCCGGGAGCGGGGCGGCCAGGGTCAGCAGGTCGAGGTTGTTGACGACACGGCCGGTGCGGGCGCAAAGGGCGGTCAGGAACGGCGGGTTGAGCGGCGCGGACAGGTCGTCGGCCGGGAGCAGGGCGCGGAGACCGGCGTGGCCGGCGTCGGTGTCGCCGGGCGCCGGGTACTCGGCCGTATCCGACGTATCCGCCGCGTCGGCGGCGTCGGCGAAGACCACGGTGTGGGCCGTGAAGGCGATGACTCCGGCGTCGCGGTCCGACGGCTGGGCGACGAAGGTGACGGTCCCGTCGGCGGGCGGGAAGCCGCCGTGCGCGGCGGCGTCCAGGAGGGACCGCAGGGAGGGTCCGGCGCGGTGCGCCGCGGTGGTCGGCGAGGTCATCCGACCATCCTCTCAGCCGTCCCTTGCGCGGCCGGACGCGCCTACGATCGGGTGACATGCGGCGGATCGCGGGGCCGGTCCCGCGAGTCTGTGCGTCATGATCAAGAACCGAGTCCGGTCGCTTCTCACGACCGGCGCGCTGACCCTGGCCGCCGTACTCGCCGCGCAGACCGCGGCCACGGCGGAGACCGCGTCGGCCGCCGCCTCCGGACCCCTGTCCCCGGCGGCGCCCACCGCCCTGTCCGCGCCCTCCACGTCCCTCGTGCCCCGTCCCGCCCCCGCAGGCGACGACGACTGGTGCCCGGTGGTCCACGACCCGCTGTTCGCCGCCGCCGACCGCGGCGTGGACGTCGAGCGCATCACCCCCGAGCCGTCGTACCGCCGCACGTGCGGTGAGCTGTTCCGCTCGGACGGCCGCGCCCCCGCCGTCGTCTTCCAGGAGGGCTTCCAGCCCAAGGCCGCGCAGGACGGGCAGTACGACCTCGCGGCGTACGTGCTGAAGAACCAGCCGTCGCCGTTCGTGAGCACCAGCTACGACCACGACCTCTACAAGCAGTGGAGGCCCGGCTTCAACTACTACGTGGACGCGCCCGGCGGCATCGACGTCAACGCCACGATCGGTGACACCCACAAGTGGGCCGACCAGCACGAAGTCGCCTTCCCCGGCGGCCTCGCCCGGCGCTTCATCGTCGGCGCCTGTCCCGTCGACAAGGCGACCAAGGACGAGGACCTGGCCGGCTGCGTACGCAACCCGTACTACGTGCCGTGGCGGGGGATTCCGGCGCCGCGTCCGCTCGCGCCGGTGCTGCTCCCGGCGGGCTGACCGTTCCGGTCCGGCCGGGGGAGCCGTACCCCCGGCCGGACCGGCAGGTCATACGGCGTGGGACCCGCCGTTCGGCTCGGGCACCCTATTCGGTTCGGGGCGGACGACGGCCGCGCCGGGCGGCGGCCAGGACCAACTGCTCCAAGTCGGCTAGATCCGTGGCGAATTCGGCGTTCCAGTCCGTCGGGCGTCGCAGGACATGGGCGATGGCGGTGTGGCCGGGCAGCGGACCGTCCGGGAGGTCGCCGCGGTGGCCGCGCGGGTCGAAGCGGTCGGGGCCGAAGCGCCCGCCCGCCTCCGAGGCGATCCAGCCGAGCACAAAGGTGCTCACCAGCCGTTCCAGGCGCGGCACTTCGTCGTGCGGCACGCCCGCGTCGAGCAGCGCGCAGTACACGAAGTCGACGGTCCTGACGGCGTCGGGCGTGACGGCCGGGCGGGCGAACAGCAGCGCGGTGGCCCATGGGTGACCGGTCGACAGATGCCGTGCGGTGTGCGCGAAGGCGGCGAGCCGTCTGCGCCAGTCGGCGTTGTGGTCGGCGAGTTCCGGCGCCTCCTCGTAGAGCCGCCCCAGCATCCGCCCGAGCATCCCGTCCAGCAGCCCCGCCTTGTCCCTGACATGCGGGTACAGGGCCATCGGCGTGACGCCGACCGCCTGCGCGACCGCGCGCATCGACACCCCGGCCAGGCCGCGTTCGTCGGCGATCTCCAGGGCCGCGTCCAGAATCTCTTCCCGCTTGGCGCTCATGGCTCTACACTGTAGATCTATACGGTGTAGATCATTTACTCGCGACATGGTGGAAACCGGGGGACGGCGATGCTGACCGCTGAAGGACTGGTCAAGAGTTACGGGAGCCGGCGCGCGCTCGACGGCTTCTCGCTCGACGTACGGCCCGGTGAGATCGCGGGGCTGATCGGGCACAACGGCGCGGGGAAGACCACCTTCGTCGAGGTCGTCAGCGGACTCGTCCGGCCGGAGGCGGGCCGGGTCACCGTCTGCGGCGTGGACGCCGCCCGGTCACCGCGCGCGGCGCGCGCCCAACTCGGTGTCGCACCACAGGAAGTGGCGCTCTACCCGACCGTCACCGTCCGCGAGCAGTTGCGGCTGTTCGCCGGACTGGCCGGGCTCCGCCGTACGGCCGCGGCGCGCTCGGTCGCCGATGTCGCCGAGGAGTTGATGCTCACCGACGTCCTCGACCGGCAGTGCTCGGTGCTCTCCGGAGGCCAGCGGCGCCGGGCCCAGGCCGCCGCCGCGATGGTCGGCGCACCGCGGGTCCTGCTCCTGGACGAGCCGACCGCGGGCGCCGACCCCGAGACCCGCCAGGCGCTGCTGGCCGCCGTACGCTCCCGCGCCGCCGCGGGCGCCGCCGTTGTGTACACCACGCACTATCTGCCCGAACTGGTCGAGCTGGAGGCCACATTGGCGGTGGCGAGGGACGGCCGCGTCGTCGCGCGCGGCGACCGAGCGCACCTCACCGCCGGCCTCCCCGGCGAGATCCGGATCACCCTCGACCCGGCCACGACGCGCCCCGACCTGCCCGCCCGGCTGCGCGACCGGGTCCACGAGGACGACGGCGCACACCTGCGGATCGCCAGCGCCGACCCGCCCGCCGACCTCGCGGCGCTGCTGGCCGCCGGATTCGCCCCGGTCGCCGTCGACATCCGCCGCCCCGACCTGGACGACCTGTACCGCGCGCTGTCCCGCACCGCCGCTCACCGGCCCGAGGAGGTCGGCCATGCGGCATGACACCGCCTCCACGACGGCTACGGCCACCCGCCCGCCCGAGGTGCCCGACGCGTCCGACGCGCCGGAAGTGCCCGAGCGCGCCGCGCGGGACCTGCTCCTGCGCACCGGAGTCCTGATCCGGCACAACACGATGGTGCTGCTGCGTGAACCCGGCCCGCTGATCGGGCGGATCGTGATGCCGGTGGTGCTGCTGATGGCGCTGCGCCCTCTGTATCAGCAGGCGCAGGGCTCGGCGGCCGGTACGGCGCAGGCCGTCGTCGGGTCGCTGGTGATGTTCTCGCTGCTCGCGATGTCGATCGTGGGGACCTCGATCCTGTCCGAGCGGACCTGGCGGACCTGGGAGCGGCTGCGGTCGACGCCGGTGCACCCGCTGGAGCTGATGGTCGGCAAGGCGGTGCCGGTCTTCGGCGTGCTCGCCGTCCAGCAGGCCGTGGTGCTGGGCTTCGGCGTCCTCGTCTTCGGGATGCCGGTCGCCGCCCCCGCCCTGCTGCTCGCCGCGTGCGCGGCCTGGGGCCTGGCCCTGCTCGGGCTGGGGACGGCGATCGGCGTCCTGGTCCGCGGTCACGGCCAGCTCTCCGCCGTCTACGACATCGGCGCCTTCGTCCTCACCACGCTCGGCGGCGCCCTCGTCCCGCTCGCCGTGCTCCCCGCCTGGGTGCGCGACATCAGCCCCGCCTCGCCCGGGTACTGGGCCTCCGACGCGCTCCGCTCCGCCGCCGCGGGCGACACGGCCCGTACGTTCGCCGGGGTCGGCGTACTGCTGGGCGTCGCCGCCGCGGCGGGTGCGGTGGCGGCATGGCGGATCGGCCGCGGCTGGGGACGCGCCGTGGCCGTATGAGCTGCGGGGGCTGCGTGGGCTGAGTGGGTCGCGGGAGTTGCGTGGGTCTCGGGAGCTGTTCGGGCCGCGCGGGCCGTACGGACCGTATACGCCGTACGGGCGCGATGCGCGGTGCGGGCGGAATCGGCCGTCCGGGTCACGCCACCCGCCCGTACCAGACGGCGCTGGTCCAGATCCTTTCCAGCCGGACCCTGGCGCCGGTCTTGGGGGCGTGCCAGATCCGGCCGCTTCCCGCGTAGATCCCGACGTGGTAGATCGACCGGCCGGTGTGGAAGAACACCAGGTCACCGACGCGGCGGGCACCGGACGAGATGTGCCGGGTGCTGTTGTACTGGGCGGCGGCGGTACGCGGCAGCTTCTTGCCCGCGCGCTTGAACGAGTACAGCGTCAGCCCCGAGCAGTCGAAGCGGTTCGGGCCGATGGCGCCCCACTGGTAGGGCGAGCCCTTCTTCGACGCCGCCACGTTCAGGGCCTTCACACCCATCGTCGCGGCCTCGGCCTGCTGGGCGGTGCCCGGCAGCAGCGCGGGCAGGGCAACCGCTGTGGCGGTGAGCACGGAGGCCGTCCCGAGCCGGGACAGCCGTCCGGAGATGCACTTGAGCGCGAACATGCGCAACCCTTCGTCATCAGCCTCCGAAGGATGACCTGTCGGGTTCGGGCTGGCGAAGATGCCCGGCCGCGTGGTGCGGCTTCACCCCAAGGGACGGCTCCGGCGTTGTGCCGTGACCGACCCGTCGTACCTGGGTCCTCCGTTCCCGCCGGTGCACTCATGTCGACCTGACGTCCACGCGGCGGCGGGACTGGGCGTCCGCGTGGACCGCCCCGCCACGGCGGCGGGGGCTTGTCGTCACTACGGATGGTGACGCACAGAACCGGCCACAGCCGGGCGGGAAACGCGCGGTGTGAGTCTGGTCACGACTCACCTATTCGGGTGGACACCGGGGCGAATCACCCGGTCCGCGCCTCCGGTCGCATCATCTGACCTGCGGATATGTAAGCGGCTATGGGCGGGTTTTGGCCGATGCGCGCAATTCGGCGGGAGATCATGAATGAGCGGTGAATACGCCGATGGGATGAGCCCCTTTGGTGCGGTGCCGACGGTTTCGAGCGCGCAGAGTGACCGCGCTCACACCTGGTCTCCGTCGGCGTAGCGTGCGGGCTTCACGTCGGCGACCGCACGAGCCTCACGCAGGCGGGGCCGCACGAGCCTCACGCAGGCGGCGGCCCCGCGGCCGGATCGGGCGCCAGCGCCACCAGACCCGACCGCCGCTCGCCGTCCAGCACCCGCAGGGCGCGGGCCAGCGTGGCGTGGTGCAGTTCGGTCTCGCCCCGCATGTGCATCACGGTCAGCGCGTCGCGCAGCGCGGTCGCCCGGCCCACCAACGCCTGGGCGGCCCGCAGCGCGCTGTAGGTGTCGGCGGTGCGGGACGGATTGATCCGGCCGAGCAGATCGACGACCTCCAGGTAGGAGTCGATCAGCTCGCCCTCGGAGCGGGTGAGCGCCGGAAGCGGCGGCAGTTCCGGGACCACCGCGGGTCACCGCAGGCCGTACGCGGGGCCGTTGGTCTTACGGCTGGTGGTCAGCTTGTCCACCAGGCCGTAGGCGACGGCCTCTTCGCCGTCGAGAACCTTGTCCCGCTCGATGTCGGTGCGGATCCGCTCGATGTCCCGGCCGGTGTGCCGGGCCAGCAGCGTCTCCAACTGCTCTCGGGTGCGCAGCAGCTCGTTGGCCTGGATCTCCAGGTCCGAGATGGGTCCCTGGACCACCTCGCCGAGCGACGGCTGGTGGATCAGCACCCGCGCGCCCGGAGTGATCATCCGCTTGCCCGGAGCGCCCGCCGCCAGCAGCACGGCCGCGGCCGAGGCGGCCTGCCCGATGCAGACCGTCGCCACGTCGCAGGTGACGAACTGCATCGTGTCGTAGATGGCGGTCATCGCCGAGAACGAGCCGCCGGGGGAGTTGATGTAGAGGTTGATGTCCTGCTCGGGCGCGGCGTTCTCCAGGTGGATGAGCTGGGCCATCACATCGTTCGCCGAGGTGTCGTCGACCTGGGTGCCCAGGAAGATGATCCGCTCCTGGAGCAGCTTGGAGTACGGGTCCATCGTGCGGACGCCGTTGCTGCTGCGTTCGGTGAACTCGGGCAGGACGTAGCGGGCGGTGGGACGGAACACGGCGTGCACCTCCGGGCGGATCTGGGCGCAGGAACTGGCCACAGGTCAAAATGTACAGGACGTACATCTCGTTATGATGGGGAGCATGACCCATGACGTCCCGGTGACACAAGCGCGTGCCGAGCTCGCGGAACTGATCAACCGCGTGGTCTACGGCGGCGAACAGGTGGTGCTGACCCGCCACGGCAAGCCGCTCGTCGCCCTGGTGTCTGCCGCTGACCTGCAACGACTGCGTGATCTCGATGAGCAGGCCGAGGAGCAGGTGATCAGTACGGTCTCCGCCGTCGGCTCCCGTACGTCCGCCACGGGCGAACGCCGACGGTTCGGTATCGCGGCCGAGCACCGGGGTCACCAGACCGGCGACCGCCGTCCGTGACAGTGACCGCCGCTCGTAACAGGGGTTAACGCAGTCGAAACCGCGCAGAACTAATCTCGCGGGTTCTGACGACTGTGAGGTGTGGCTGTGCAGTTGACCCCCCACGAGCAGGAACGCCTGCTCATCCATGTCGCCGCCGACGTGGCGGCCAAGCGGCGCGCCCGCGGGCTGCGGCTCAACCACCCCGAGGCGGTCGCGCTCATCACCGCGCATCTGCTCGAAGGCGCCCGCGACGGCCGGAGCGTCTCGGAACTGATGGAGTCCGGGCGCGCCGTGCTGACCCGCGCCGACGTCATGGACGGCATCCCCGAGATGATCCACGACGTGCAGGTCGAGGCCACGTTCCCCGACGGCACCAAGCTCGTCACCGTCCACCAGCCGATCGTCTGACGGGCAGGAGCGCCATGATCCCCGGAGAGATCCTCAGCGCGGACCCGCCCGTGCCGCTCAACGCGGGCCGCCCGGTGACCCGCCTCACCGTTCTCAACGCGGCCGACCGGCCTGTGCAGGTCGGCTCGCACTACCACTTCGCCGAGGCCAACCCCGGTCTGGAGTTCGACCGCGCCGCCGCCCGCGGCCTGCGGCTGAACATCGCAGCGGGCACCGCCGTACGCTTCGAGCCCGGCATCCCCGCCGAGGTCGAACTGGTGCCGATCGCCGGACAGCGCGTCGTGGCCGGGCTGCGCGGCGAGACCGCGGGGGCGCTCGATGGCTGACCTCTCGCGGGCCGTATACGCCGACCTCTACGGCCCCACCACCGGAGACCGGGTCCGGCTGGCCGACACCGACCTGCTGATCGAGGTCGAACGCGACCTGGCGGGCGGGCCGGGACTCGCGGGCGACGAGGCCGTCTTCGGCGGCGGCAAGGTGATCCGCGAATCGATGGGCCAGGCGCGGACCAGCCGGGCGGAGGGCGCGCCCGACACCGTCATCACCGGCGCCGTCGTCCTCGACCACTGGGGCGTGGTCAAGGCGGACATCGGCATCCGCGACGGCCGGATCACCGCGCTGGGCAAGGCGGGCAATCCCGAGACGATGGACGGCGTCCACCCTGATCTCGTCATCGGCCCCGAGACCGAGGTCATCGCGGGCAACGGCAAGATCCTCACCGCGGGCACCATCGACGCGCACGTCCACTTCATCTCGCCGACGCTGCTGCCGCAGGCCCTGTCGGCGGGTGTCACCACCGTCATCGGCGGCGGCACGGGACCGGCGGAGGGCACCAAGGCGACCACCATCACGCCCGGCGGCTGGCACCTGGCGCGGATGTTCGCGGGCCTGGAGGCGTATCCGGTCAACGTCGGGCTGCTCGGCAAGGGCAACACCGTCAACCAGCGGTCCATGCACGACCAACTGCGCGCCGGAGCCGTCGGGTTCAAGATCCACGAGGACTGGGGTGCCACCCCCGCCGCCATCGACGCCTGCCTGACGGTCTGCGAGCGGACCGGCGCCCAACTGGCCATCCACACCGACACGTTGAACGAGGCCGGATTCGTCGAGGACACCCTGGCCGCCATCGCGGGCCGCGGCATCCACGCCTACCACACCGAAGGCGCGGGCGGCGGGCACGCACCCGACATCATCACCGTGGTCTCGCAGCCGCACGTGCTGCCGTCCTCGACCAACCCGACCCGGCCGCACACCGTCAACACCGTCGAGGAGCACCTCGACATGCTGATGGTCTGCCATCACCTCAACCCGTCGGTCCCCGAGGACCTGGCCTTCGCCGAGTCCCGGATCCGCCCGTCGACCATCGCCGCCGAGGACGTCCTGCACGACCTCGGCGCGATCAGCATCATCAGCTCCGACTCGCAGGCCATGGGCCGGATCGGCGAAGTCGCCCTGCGGACCTGGCAGACCGCGCACGTGATGAAGCGACGGCGCGGCGCGCTCCCAGGCGACGGCGCGGCCGACAACCACCGCGCCCGCCGCTATGTCGCGAAATACACCATCAACCCGGCGGTCGCCCAGGGTCTCGACCACGAGATCGGCTCCGTCGAGACCGGAAAGCTCGCCGACCTGGTGCTGTGGGAACCGGCGTTCTTCGGAGTCAAGCCGCAACTCGTCATCAAGGGCGGGCAGATCGCCTACGCCCAGATGGGCGACGCCAACGCGTCCATCCCCACCCCGCAACCCGTGCTGCCCCGGCCGATGTTCGGCGCGGTCGGCGCCGCGCCCGCCGCCAACTCCGTCAACTTCGTCAACGAGGCCGCGCTGGACGACGGCCTGCCCGAACGCCTGGGCCTCGGAAAGGAGTTCGTGCCGATCCGCAGTACGCGCGCCCTCACCAAGGCCGATATGCGGGAGAACGACGCGCTGCCGCGAGTCGAGGTCGAACCCGACACGTTCACCGTACGGATCGACGGGGAGGTCGTGGAGCCCGCGCCCGCGCCGGAACTGCCCATGGCCCAGCGGTACTTCCTCTTCTGAGACCATGACCCCGACGACCCCGACGACCCCGACGACCCCGACCACACTGTCCTCCGCGACCACGACACCGGCCGCGCGCGCCGCCCTGCTGCTGCTGGCCGACGGCCGCTTCCCGGCCGGCGGCCACGCGCACTCCGGCGGCGCGGAGGCCGCGG
>NZ_MECL01000248.1 GCF_014596445.1 Streptomyces sp. CBMA29
GAGGCGGCCACGCCGCTGGCCAGGCACCGCGAGGCGGCCGAGTGCGCGGCGGCCGTCGCGGCGGCGGCCCGCACCCCGCGCATAGCTCCGGCGACCGCGTACGCGCTGGGCGTGCTCCACGCCGACCAGCGGCACGAGGTGGAAGCCGCGCGCTTCGCCTTCTCCCGGCTGTGGCAACCGGGGCCCGCGCCGGGCCCTGGGCCGAATTCCGTACCGGGGGCGCGCAAGGAATGAAACGCGCGGGCGACAAGAGCGCGACGACCGTACGGGCGGCGGGCGTCGTGCTGTGGCGCGTCTCCCCGTACCACGGCGGGATCGAGCTGGCGCTGGTGCACCGACCGCGTTACGACGACTGGAGCCTGCCGAAGGGCAAGGTGAAGCGCGGCGAGGAGTTCCCGGCCGCCGCGCTGCGCGAGACGCGTGAGGAGACCGGTCTGGGCTGCTCGCTCGGCGCCCCGCTGCCGACGTCGCGCTATCTGGTGGACGGCCGCCCCAAAGAGGTCCGCTACTGGGCGGCCGAGGCGTGGGCGGGCTCTTTCGTGCCCAACGACGAGGTGGACCGGATGATCTGGCTGCCGCCCTCCGCGGCCCGCCGCAGGCTCACCCACGACCGCGACCGGCCCCTGGTGGACGCGCTGCTGCACGCGCTGGCGGGCTGACGGGCGGTCGGCGCAGCGGGCCGACAGCGGGCTTATCGGGCTGATCGGGCCGGACCGACCGGCTCACGGGCCCGAGCGGACGTGGACGGCCGGTGAACCGACGTACCACTGCGTGCCGATCGGTACGCCCGGCGGCCGTGACCCGCCCGTGTCACCCCTGTGACCTGCCCGTGTTCCTTTGTGACGCAACGGCAGCCCCGGATACCACTTCGTCACCACGGCGAGCGTAACGCGCGTAGCGGCACCACCCTGATAGACGAGGTTCACCTGGCGTTCACTCCCTTCCGTCGGTCGCTTCACTTCATCTGCCTAATTTCGGGCTTACCGGTGAGCATCACGCGACGCCGGGTGGATGCAGAACCCATAACCCTCTGCTTCGCCGTCCACCGGCGGGCTTTTGGAAGGAACACACGAAGGTGAAGCTTCAGCGTAAGAACGGGCTGCGGGCCCTGACCGTCGGCGCGGTCGCGATTACCGGCGCGCTGGTCCTGAGCGCCTGTGGTTCGGACAACAACAACGACTCCACGTCCACGCCCAGCGGCAGCGCCTCGGCCAGCACGTCCGACAGCGGCGCCAACGCGAGCGGCATCGCCTGTGAGAAGGGCCAGATCCTGGCCTCCGGCTCCAGTGCCCAGCAGAACGCGATCGAGTCGTGGGTCAAGGACTACCAGCAGGCTTGCTCCGGCGCGACGATCAACTACAAGACCTCGTCCTCCGGTGAGGGCATCGTCGACTTCAACCAGGGCACGGACGCCTTCGCGGGCTCCGACTCCCCGCTGAAGCCCGAAGAGGTCACCGCCTCCAAGAAGGTCTGCACCAACGGCGAGGGCATCAGCATCCCGATGGTCGGCGGCCCGATCGCCGTCGGTTACAACCTCTCCGGTGTGAGCAACCTGGTTCTGGACGCGCCCACCCTGGCGAAGATCTTCAACTCGAAGATCACCAACTGGAACGACGAAGCGATCAAGAAGCTCAACCCGGGTGTCACCCTGCCGAGCTCCAAGATCCAGACCGTTCACCGCCAGGACGAGTCCGGCACCACGGACAACCTGACCAAGTACCTGAAGGGTGCCGCCCCGGCCGACTGGCCGTACGAGCACGCGAAGGCGTGGATGGGCAAGGGCGGCCAGGCCGCCGCGAAGTCCGCCGGTGTCGCCGCGCTGGTCAAGCAGACCGAGGGCGCCATCGGTTACTTCGAGCTGTCCTACGCGACCGCCAGCACCATCCCGACGGTGAAGATCAACACCGGCGCCTCCGCGCCGGTCGAGGCCACCTCGCAGAACGCGTCGGCCGGTATCGCCTCCGCCAAGGTCGTCGGCACCGGTTCCGACCTGTCCCTGGACCTGGGCGCCGCGTACACCACCAAGGCGGACAACGCCTACCCGATCGTCCTGGTGACGTACGAGATCGCCTGCGACAAGGGCAACAAGGCCGACACCCTGCCGCTCACCAAGTCCTTCCTGACCTACATCGCCAGCGACGCCGGTCAGGCGAAGCTCTCGGCGGCCGGCTACGCGCCGCTGCCGACCGAGATCGCCACGAAGGTCCGCTCCACCATCACCTCGCTGTCCTAGTCGAGTCGGCGGGCCCCGCGGTCCTGGCGACCGCGGGGCCCGCCGTACATCCGGTGCACCGCCGCCGGGGGACCGAACGTCCCCCACCCAGACCGGAGAAATCCCTATGACCACCACCGCCCCTCCCCCTACCGCGCCGCCGGTGGAGACGAAGACCGTCACCCGGCCCGGCGACCGGATCTTCGCGGGACTCTCCCGCGGGTCCGGCATCTTCCTCCTCGTCGTGATGGCGGCCATCGCCGTCTTCCTGACGGTCCGCTCGGTGAGCGCGATCTCCAAGGACCACGGCAACTTCCTGACCACCTTCGAGTGGAACGCCAGCCTCAACCCGCCGGTGTTCGGCATCGCCGTGCTGGCCTACGGCACCGTCGTCAGCTCGGTCATCGCGATGGTCATCGCGGTCCCGATCGCCGTCGGCATCGCCCTGTTCGTCACGCACTACGCACCGCGCCGCCTGGGCGGTCCGATCGCCTACGTGATCGACCTGCTCGCCGCGGTGCCCAGCATCATCTACGGCCTGTGGGGCGCGCTCTTCCTGGTGCCGCACCTCAAGGGCCTCAACCTCTGGCTGGACACGTACTTCGGCTGGACCGTCATCTTCTCGAAGCAGGACCCGAACTCGGCCGCGCGGTCGCTGTTCACCGTCGGCATCCTGCTGGCGATCATGATCCTGCCGATCATCACCAACGTCAGCCGCGAAGTGATCCGCCAGGTGCCCAAGATGCACGAGGAGGCGGCGCTCGCGCTCGGCGCGACCCGCTGGGAGGTCATCCGCCTGTCGGTGCTGCCCTTCGCGCGCTCCGGCATCATCAGCGCCTCGATGCTGGGCCTGGGCCGCGCGCTCGGCGAGACCATGGCGGTGGCCACCGTGCTGTCCGCCTCGCCGCAACTGTCCGCGCACATCCTGGACCCGCTCGGCGGCACCTTCTCGCAGAACATCGTCGCCAAGTTCGGTGAGGCCGACGAGTTCGGACGCGACGCCCTGATCGCCTCCGGCCTGGTGCTCTTCTTCATCACCCTGCTGGTCAACGGCGCGGCCCGACTGATCATCGCCCGCCGCAAGGAATACTCGGGGGCCAACGCATGAGCGACCTGATCGTGGACGACAAGGCGCCGGCGCCGGCGGAGGCTCCCGCCACCCCGCCGCTGGCCTCCCGTCAGCTCCCCAAGTGGGCTCCCCTGGCCATCGCGGCCGGAGCCGTCGTCGTCGCCGGAGCGATCGGCGCGGGCTTCGGGCTCGACAGCAAGATCCAGTGGGGTCTGATCGCGCTGTTCCTCTTCGTCGCCGGTTCGTACGTCATCACCGCGCGGGTCGAGGGTCGCCGCCAGGCCAAGGACCGGGTGGCCACCAGCCTCGTCTGGTCCAGCTTCATCCTGGCCGTCATCCCGCTCTACTCCCTGGTCGAGACGACGATCAGCAAGGGCGTCAAGGTCCTCGACGTCAACTTCCTGACGCACTCGATGAACAACGTGCTGACCATCCAGCCCGGCGGCGGCGTCTACCACGCCATCATCGGCACCCTGGAGCAGGTCGGCATCGCCGCGGTCATCGCCGCGCCGCTGGGCATACTCACCGCGATCTACCTGGTCGAGTACGGCAAGGGCGCGCTCGCGAAGTGGGTCACCTTCTTCGTCGACGTCATGACCGGCATCCCGTCGATCGTGGCCGGTCTGTTCATCCTCTCGATGTGGTTCGTGCTGATCGGCAAGGCCCCCGCGACCGGCTTCGCCGGGTCGCTGGCCCTGGCCATCCTGATGATGCCGATCGTCGTCCGCTCCACCGAGGAAATGCTCAAGCTCATCCCGAACGAGCTGCGCGAGGCATCCCTCGCCCTGGGCGTGCCGAAGTGGCGCACCATCGTCAAGGTCGTCATCCCCACCGCGATCGGCGGCATCACCACCGGCGTCATGCTCGCCATCGCCCGTATCGCGGGCGAGAGCGCGCCGATCGCCCTGCTGGTGTTCGGCAGCAACCTGATCAACACGGACCCGTTCAAGGATCCGCAGTCGTCGCTGCCGTTCTTCATCTACCAGCAGTACGGCAACGGCAACGAGCCGAGCTACGACCGCGCGTGGGCCGCGGCCCTGGTGCTCATCGCCTTCGTGATGATCCTCAACCTGGTGGCCCGCGGCATCGCCCGCTGGAAGGCCCCGAAGTATCGATGAGCGGCTCCGCCGCGTGGCAGGTCGCTGACGCGGCCGACATCAGACGACCTTGAGAAGAGAAGTGATCCCCATGGCCAAGCGAATCGACGTCAGCGGCCTCACCGCGTACTACAGCGCCTTCAAGGCCATCGAGGACATCTCGATGACCGTGGAGCCCCGCACCGTGACCGCCTTCATCGGCCCGTCCGGCTGCGGCAAGTCCACCTTCCTGCGCACCCTGAACCGCATGCACGAGGTCACCCCCGGCGGCCGTGTCGAGGGCAAGGTGCTGCTGGACGACGAGAACCTGTACGGGACCGGCGTCGACCCGGTGACCGTACGCCGCACGGTCGGCATGGTCTTCCAGCGGCCGAACCCGTTCCCCACCATGTCGATCTACGACAACGTGGCGGCCGGTCTCAAGCTCAACGGTGTCCGCAAGAAGGGCGAGCTGGACACCATCGTCGAGAAGTCCCTCAAGGGCGCCAACCTCTGGAACGAGGTCAAGGACCGGCTCAACAAGCCCGGTTCCGGCCTGTCCGGCGGCCAGCAGCAGCGGCTGTGCATCGCCCGCGCCATCGCGGTCGAGCCGCAGGTGCTGCTGATGGACGAGCCGTGCTCGGCACTCGACCCGATCTCCACCCTCGCCATCGAGGATCTGATCGGTGAGCTGAAGACCCGCTTCACGATCGTGATCGTCACGCACAACATGCAGCAGGCCGCCCGTGTCTCCGACCGCACCGCGTTCTTCAACCTGGCCGCGGTCGGCCAACCCGGCAAGCTCATAGAGATCGACGACACCGAGCGCATCTTCTCCAACCCGTCGGTCCAGGCCACCGAGGACTACATCTCGGGCCGCTTCGGGTGACAGGACCGCCGCGCGGTGCTGCATGGCGGTGCCACCGCAAGGCGCAGGCCCCGCTTCCCGGTGACGGGAAGCGGGGCCGAACCCTTTTCAGGGGGTGTGTTGTCCGGCGCGCGCGGGTGTCGCCTCGACGCGCGCGGGTGTCGCGTCGGTGCGCGCGACGGCTCAGCCGAAGATCAGCCGCACCAGGTAGAAGCCGATGGCGGCCACCACACCGGCGGCGGGCATCGTGATGAACCATCCGGCCACGATGTTCTTGGCCACCCCCCAGCGCACCGCCTTGACCCGCTTGGTCGCGCCGACGCCCATGATCGCGGAGGTGATGACGTGGGTCGTGGAGACCGGCGCCTGGAAGATGTACGAGGTCGCGTAGAGGATGCCCGCGGACGTCGTCTCGGCGGCGAAGCCCTGCGGCGGGTCGAGGTCGATGATCCGGCGCCCCAGCGTCCGCATGATCCGCCAGCCGCCCGCGTACGTACCGAGCGACATCATCGCGGCGCACACGAACTTGACCCAGATCGGGATGCCGTATCCGTTGCTCGGGTCGTGGATGACCAGGGCGAGGACGACCACGCCCATCGTCTTCTGGGCGTCCTGGAGACCGTGGCCGAGCGCCATCGCCGCCGCGGAGACGGTCTGCGCGATACGGAAGCCGCGCTTGGCCTTGTGCGGGTTCGCGCGGCGGAAGAACCAGAGGATCGCCAGCATCACGAGATAGCCGACCACCAGGCCGACCACGGGCGAGACGAACATCGGGATGATGACCTTGTCGACCACGCCCGACCAGTGCACGGTGACGCCGCCGGCCAGCGCGGCGCCGACCAGACCGCCGAACAGCGCGTGGCTGGAACTCGACGGCAGACCGAAGTACCAGGTGACCAGATTCCAGATGATCGCACCGGCGAGCGCGGCGAAGAGGATGCCCATGCCGTTGCGACCGGTGGGGGTCTCGATCAGCCCCTTGCTGACGGTCTTGGCGACGCCGCTGCCCAGGAACGCACCGGCGAGGTTCATCACGGCGGCCATCGCCAGCGCGGCCTTGGGCGTCAGCGCGCGGGTCGACACCGAGGTGGCGATGGCGTTCGCCGAGTCGTGGAACCCGTTGGTGTACGTGAAGAAGAGCGCGACCCCGATGGTCGCGACCAGAGCGAAGGTGTCCACGTAGGTCAGGACTCCTTGACCGCGATGGTCTCCACCGTGTTCGCCACGTGCTCGAAAGCGTCCGCCGCCTCTTCCAGTACGTCCACGATCTGCTTGAGCTTGAGCACCTCTATGGCGTCGTACTTGCCGTTGAAAAGGTGCGCGAGCAGCTTGCGGTGGATCTGGTCGGCCTGGTTCTCCAGCCGGTTGACCTCGATCCAGTACTCGGTGAGGTTGGACATGGTGCGCAGGTTCGGCATGGCTCCCGCGGTCAGCTCCGCCGCCCGTGCCAGCACCTCGACCTGCTGCTCCACGCCCTTCGGCAGTTCCTCGACCTTGTAGAGGACGACCAGGTCAACGGCCTCCTCCATGTAGTCCATGATGTCGTCGAGCGAACCGGCGAGGGTGTAGATGTCCTCGCGGTCGAAGGGGGTGATGAAGGAGGAGTTGAGCTGGTGGAAGATCGCGTGGGTCGCGTCGTCACCCGCGTGCTCCGCCGCCCGCATTCTCTCGGCGATCTCGGTCCGGGTAGCCGAATCGGCCCCGAGCAGTTCCATGAGGAGCTTCGAACCGGTGACGATGTTGTCCGCGGACGCGGCGAACATGTCGTAGAAGCTCGTCTCCCTGGGGGTCAGACGAAAGCGCACGTGAGGTCCTCGGTGTGCATCGGATTCGGTCTCGTTGATGCTAGGCGCATCATCCGGCCACGGCTAATGGGCGTCACCCAGTGTCGCCCATGGAAAAGTGTCCCCCTCACCGGGGATGCGTCGCACAAGGTGTCGATTCGGTACGATATACCCGGCAGGGGTATAACGGGACAGGAAGGGCGGGGTTGACGATGACGACGGAGGCCAGTGAACCGGCCGGGGCTGAGGCGGAGATCACGCCGGAACAGTCACCTCGGGACGCGGGGGCGGACACGGGTTCCGACCCATCTTCGCGCCCCCGGGGGCCGCATGGATACAGCCACGACAAGGAGTCCCACCTCAAGCGGCTGCGCCGGATCGAGGGGCAGATCCGCGGCTTGCAGCGGATGGTCGAGGAGGACGTCTACTGCATCGACATCCTCACCCAGGTCTCGGCGAGCACCAAGGGCCTCCAGTCCTTCGCCCTCCAGCTTCTGGAGGAGCACCTGCGGCACTGCGTGGCCGCGGCGGCCGTCGGCGGCGGGCCGGAGATCGACGAGAAGGTGGCGGAGGCGACGGCGGCCATAGCGCGGCTGCTGCGGACGTAGGCGGGGGCGGCTTTCCGGGGGGTTCGGGGGTTCCGGGAGCGGCTTTTCCGGGGGGTTCCGGGGGTTCCGGGGGTTCCGGGGGTTCCGGGGGGCGTACGGGCGGCGCGCCCCGGCGTCAGCCGGCGCGGTCGGAGAGCGGGGCGCGCACCAGGAGCGCGGGCATCGACTCGCGGTCGCGCGCGACTCCCAGTACCTCGTCGATCCGGGCGAAGCTCAGCCGCTCCTCGTCGGCGGTGGACGCGGCGATCATCAGCTCACCGCAGAGTTCGATCTCCGCGAGGGCCACCGGATCGTCCTGGACGACCAGCATTCCGGGCGACGGCGCCATACGCGCACCACCTCCTCGTCCACGAGTGCCTGGCTCTTGGCTGTCTGCCACTGCCTCAAGCCAGGGTAGGGACCGGCACCCGGTCCGCGCATGGCACGGATGGACCATTTCGACAACGCCCTTTCCGGTGAGGGCCGTTACCGCGAAGACCCCTTACCCCTGCCGGGAAGAAACGATCTTGCCCGTCCAGATGTCGGCAGCTCGGGGCATGGTGACGGGGACGGCGCGGCCGAAATCGTCGAAGCGAGTGGTAGAGACCACGGTGACGTCGGGCGCGGCGGCGCTCGTCGTACGGCCCTTGGCGCCGGTCGTCGTACGGGCGGCGTCGGAGCCGCCCGTACCGTTCTGGCCGGCCTGCTTGTCGTCGCTCCCACCGTTCTGGCCGGCCTGCTTGTCGTCCTTCCTGTCGTCCGAGCTGAAGGTGAACCGCTGGCTCACCTGGCGCAGCCGTCCCGCCTCGTCCAGCCACGCGTCGAAGGGCACCCGGGTGACCGTGAACCCCTTGGCCGCCGCTTGCAAGGGCCCGCGTACGCCGGGCGCGGCGGCCTTCGCGGCGCGCCCGATGTCGGCCGTCCCCCGGTAGTGCCGCACCTTCGTACCGCGCAGGGTCTCGACGCCGACCAGCTCGACGTCCTGGGCGCCGCGCAGCAGTTCGGCGGCGGCCAGCGGCTCGGTGGCGCCGCCGGTCACCAGATTGCCGTCCGGCAGCCGGTCGGTGTCGACGCGTACCCACTTCCCCTCGGGCACGCCCTCGCCGCGGTCCTTCATATAGAGGGCGCCCGGCGTGAGCAGTTCGGTGACCGGCTTGTGCTCCTCGGCGCCCGCAGCGTCCCTGGGCAGCAGCAGCCGCAGTTCGCCCCGCCGCTTCACGTAGTCGAATCCGCCGGTGCCGGTGATGGTCAGCCAGGTGCCGCCGCTGGCCATCCGCATCGAGGTGTCCACGTGCGAGCTGCCCGCCCGTACGAGGACGTCCGCGGCGCCGCGTACCGCCTGCGCCGGGTCGTGTCCCTTGGCGTCCCTGCCGCTCTCGGCCGCCGCGCCCTGCCCGACACAGCCGGTGAGCAGGGCGACTCCGCAGGCGCAGCCGAGCGCCGCTGCGGCGGCCTTCGTACGTCCTCGGCGCCGCCGTACCACCGTCGCGCGCCGTACCGTCGCTACCCCCGGGGCCATCGCCGCCACCATCCCTGAAGCATTCCTGAAGCGTTCTGGACCATTCCTGGACCATTGCTGGACCGGCCTTCGACCGTCCGGGGCCTTATGGCGTCTAACGACCGTCGGAAGTGCCTCGTCACGCCCGCTACGGTGGTCTCGTGCTCAACTTGCGTGCCGAGCAGGATTCCGCCAACGCCTCCGTCACGGCTTCGGCCTCCGTCACGGCTTCGGCCGGAACCGCGGCGCGAACTCCGGCCGACGCTCCCGACAGTGGCCATCAGACGTCGATCGTCGAGCGCGGCTCCTTCGCCGTCGCCCGCTGCTCGTGTGGCTGGAAGGGTCCGGCCCGGCGGGCCAGGGACCGCGCGAGACGCGATGCGGAGGAGCACATCTCCGGCTGACGCGCCTGGCTGTACTGGTCTCGCCCCGCTGTAGTCTTCTCGCCCCGCGCCTCGCGCTCCGCAACCGGACTCATGATTCGCACGTCTACGGATAGGCGAAGGCGGTGGGGCAAGTGAGTCGTGTGGAGCCTGTGGTCCTGACGGACCCGAAGGACCGAAGTGACCGGGGTGACCGTATGGACAAGGGCGACCGGGTCGAGCGCAGGACCGCGCTCAAGGCGGGCGGGGCCGTACTGGCTTCGGCCTGGCTGACCGGCTGCGGACCCGACAGCGGCGACGACGCCAAGGGCGGTACGTCCGCGCCCCCGTCGTCCTCGTCATCGTCCGGCGGTTCCGCCGCGCCGACCGCGGCCACCACCGCGCCCCCCGTCAAGCCCGACTGGGCGGCCCTCGCCAAGTCCCTGGACGGCAGCCTCGTGCGCCCGGACGACAGCGCGTACGCCGCCGACCGGATCCTGTACAACACCCGCTTCGACGGCCTGCGTCCTGCGGGCATCGCGTACGTCACCGGCACCTCGGACATCCGCGCCTGCCTGGACTTCGCCCGCCGCACCGCCACCGCGCCGGCCATCCGCAGCGGCGGCCACTCCTACGCGGGCTGGTCGAGCGGCGACGGCCGCCTGGTCATCGACGTCTCCCGGCTCAACTCGATCCACCTCGACGGCACCACCGCCACGGTCGGCGCGGGCGCCAAGCTCATCGACGTCTACTCCGCCCTCGGCAAGCAGGGCCGCACGATCCCGGCCGGGTCCTGCCCGACCGTCGGCGTCTCAGGACTCGCGCTCGGCGGCGGCCACGGCGTCCTGAGCCGTTCCATGGGCCTGACCTGCGACAGCCTCGTCGGCGCCACCATCGTGACCGCCGACGGCCGGATACTCGACTGCTCCGCCGACTCCCAGCCCGAGCTGTTCTGGGCGCTGCGCGGCGCGGGCAACGGCCAGTTCGGCGTCGTCACGTCACTGCGCTTCGCCACCCACCCGATGCCCGACGGCGTCGTCACCGGCTACCTCACCTGGCCGTGGAGCCGGGCCGCCGCCGTGATCCGCGCCTGGCAGCGCTGGGGCCCCGACCAGCCGGACCACATCTGGTCCGCACTGCACCTCGACTGCGACGCCGGCGGTTCCCCCACCGTGGCCGTCCCGATGCTCTCCACCGGCTCCCGCGACGACCTCGCCGCGGCCACCGACCGGCTCACCGCCGGCATCGGCGCCGACGCCAGCACCGTCTCGCTGCGCCCGCACAGCTACCTCGACGCGACCTTCTCGTACGCGGGCTGCGCCGGTCTGTCCGCCGCCCAGTGCCACCTCGCCCCCGCCGGGCACCTGCACCGCGAGACCTACACCGCGCGCTCCGACTTCTACGACAAGGACCTGCCGGACGCGGGCATCTCCACGCTGCTCTCGGCCGTCGAGCGGCTGTCCGCCCAGTCCGGCGACGGCGCCGGCAGCATCGCCCTCACCGCCCTCGGCGGCGCGGTCAACCGCCCGTCCCCCACGGACACCGCCTTCTGCCACCGCACCTCACGCGTCCTCACCCAGTACCTGGCCTCGGACGCCCTCTCCACCACCGGCTGGCTCGACACCACCCACAAAGCCATGTCCCCCTACGCCTCGGGCGCCGCGTACCAGAACTACGCCGACCCCACCCTCCCCACCTGGCGCACCGCCTACTACGGCCCCAACGCCCCCCGCCTCACCACCCTAAAATCCCACCTCGACCCCCACCACCTCTTCACCTTCCCCCAAGCCCTCTAACCCCCCGGGGGAAAGCAAAGCAACCAACCGCGAATCAGCGATTAACAGCCTGAATCTCCTGCACGGTGACGTCCTGCGGCGAAGTCGTATAGCCGTCGTCCATCGGCCCGGCCACGGGGCCGTTTGGATCCGCCGTCGCCGTCCAGTGCACCTTCCAAGTGATCTGGGCTTGCAATGTGTAGGCGCCACCGGCGGCTGTCGCCTTACGGTAGACGATGTTGCAACCCGCACCTTCCGTGTCGATGTTGTACTGATCCCCGTTGCGTTTGAACAGGTAGTCACATGACTGCGGTTCCGCGTGCGAGGTTCCCGCGTCCACGTGCAACGCGTAGGGCTCGGCAACCACGGTCGCCGCTACGGGCGGATTGGGTACCTGCGCGGTCACGTACACCTGCGGAAGAGCGTCCGAGAATTTTACGTACGTGGGCAGATTGACTTTCTGATTATTCGCGCCAGGGCTCAGTGTCACCTTACGCACGGGCAACTTGGTTGCCGCGTATGCCACTTGCGACAGTTGCTCTGCAGTGATTGCACCCGGGGGAGGCGGATTTCCGGCATCCACCCATTTCCAACCGTCGGTGATGGTGCACGATCCTGCGGTGTTCTCTGGGAGGTTACGATTATAGACGAGCAGCCACCACTTGCCGTCGTCGCCCCGGTGGTACTTGATTTCGTTCATTTTCGACCGGACGCCGTAGTAGTAGTCGTAGATCGATCCCTGATGATTGTTGCCAGCCGCGTAGTAGCGATCATCGAGTACCGCTTCGAACTCGTCCGGGGTGAAGGCCTCGTACCAGCAATCAGGCGGGGACCAGTTAGCGCTCGATGACGTGATCGGCTGCGTTCCGCTGCCACCGGTATAACCCGTACCTCCCAGGCTCACCCTTGAGGAAAGTTGGCCGTCGTGACTTTTGGGCGTGGTAACGGGAGCTGGGCCGTTTGCATGCTCTCTGTCGGCCTGCGCTTGAGGAGACGCCAACAATACCATCGCGACGCTCAGCGCAGACACGGACAGAAGTGTCCTGCGTCCTTTCAGGAACCCGCGCATTTCGACACCCCCTTCTGCTGCGAGTAGTCGGTCACCTGCCAGTCACCGGCCGCATTCTTGGCGAGACCCATACGCCAAAGGCTGTAGTCCTTCACTGACGGCGTGGACTTCTGCACCTCACCGGTCGAGATTAGCTTGTCGTACGCGTGACTCTGGTCTTCGCAGTACGTGACCTGTGCTCGATCGCTCGCGTCGAACTTCACAGTCGGCCGATAGTCCTTCACCGTCCCGGTGATAGTGTATCCGGACTTCCGATAGGCAATCGCCATATCCGACAGGGTCGCGGCCTGAACCGGCGCGAAGTAGCGCTTGATGTTGGGCGTGTTCCCCTTGCCCACGGCCTCGGCTTCCTGAATGGTCAGGATCGCGTTCTTCACGTCCCGAAGAACGTCCTTCTTCTCCACGTCCGACGTATCGAAGCCACTGAACTCCGCTTTCGCGTCCGACGGCAGGTCGAACTTCGGAGCGTTCGGCCCCGCCGCCTGCGTAGGCGAAGCCGATGTGGCCGTAGGCGCCGCCGTCGTCACCGTCGCCGAAGGCTGAATCTTGTCCGAGCTGTCCGACCCACCCCCACCGCAAGCGGTCAGCAGCAGGCCCGCCGACGCTGCGAGGGCGACGGCGATGGGCAGGGATGAGCGGGTCACGATGAGATCCCCCGTGAGTCGTCCAGTTACCGAGTCAGTTGCGCGTAGCCCTTGACATTACCGGCGCGCGTCGTGGGGCTGTAGAGCCCTCCCGTGATCGGTACCGGTTCGCAGCACACTTCACACACCCTTCACTCCCGGAACCGCGCCCACCCCATGGGCCCCACTTGTCACGCCGATCACCGTACGTATAGCGTCGATCACTCGAACACCAGAGCTTCGGGCGGGGCGGGGAGGGCGGGTTCGATGGGGGACGTGCGGGCGGGGAAGTTCCCGCTTCTCGGGTTCGACCCGACACCGGGGGACGTGGACAGGACGCGCGCGCTGGCGCGTCAACTGGGCGATCTGTACGGAGAGTTGACGGCGACCGTCACCGAGCTGGACCGGCTCGACTGCGGCTACTGGAAGGGCGAGGCCGCCAACGCCTTCGTCTCCCACATCGACAGCGACGTCGCGCCCCTGATCAAGAAGGCGCACGACTCCTTCGGCCGTGCCTCCAGCGCCCTGTCCCGCTGGGCCGACCAACTCCACGGTTTCCAGGCCGAAGCCGACGCCCTCGAAAAGGAAGCCGCCACCAAACAGGGCTCCCTCGACCACGCGAAGGCCGCCGCCGACCCACCCCAACCCCCAGGCGACCGGCCCGCCTTCGTCACCCCCGCCCAACTCGGCAAGGACGCCAAAGCCCAACAAGCCGTCACCGACGCCACCAACGACCTCGACGGCGTACGCCACCGCGCCGAAGAACTCCACAACCGCTTCACCAGCGCCGCCAAATCCATCAGCCACGACCTCGACAAGGCCGGCGACATCGCCCCCGACAAACCGGGCCTGTTCAGCCGTATCGCGCACGGCGTCGCGGGCGCCTGGGACGACACCGTCCAGTGGGTGAAGGACAACGCCGACATCATCAAGACCATCGGTGACCTTCTGGGCGCGGCCACCGCGCTGCTCGGCGCCATCGCGATCTTCACGGCACCGTTCGAACCGATCGGCGCCTTCTTCGCGGCCGCAGCCATCACCTTCGGTGCCGCCACGCTCGCCACACACCTCGTGGCCAAGCTCGCCGGAGCGGACGTGAGTTGGCTGACGCTCGGTCTCGATGTCGTGGGAGTGCTGCCGGGCATTCAGGGGTTCACCACGGGCGTGAAGGTGGCGGAAGTGGGCTCCGAGACGGCGCGCTTCTCCGAATCGGCGGTGAAGGGGCTCTCGCTGACGGTGAAGACGGTCAAGCCGTACGTGCTGTTCGGGGAACGCGTCGAGCAGGAGTTCATCAAGGGTTCAGGCGTAGTGGGGCGCAGCCGCGCGGCACTCGAAGGCGTCATCCAGTTCAACCGTACGAATCAGCTCATCGGCACGAAGGTGCTCAACCCCGCGCTCAAGGTGTTCGGTGGCGCGCCGATAGAGGCCCTGTCTCCGGCTGCCCGTGCCATCGACGGCGGCATCAAGCTCACCACCCACGCGGTGACGGTCCCACTTGAACTGGCGAAGGACATGAGGACATTGGACAAGACCCATCCGCAGGTAGCCGAGAACATCCGAGTAGCGGGCAAGGCCCTTGCCTGGGCCGCGTCGTTCTGACCCGGCAGACCGATCTGGCCGAGGAGGACGGACATCCATGTCAGTCACGACCCAGGGCACCGAACAGAACATTCCGCCCTTCTTCTTTGAACTCCCTGACGGTTTCCATCCGTTGCCACTGGATACGGCGGCCGCGGGCGAGGAACGGCGGGAAGCGCTGGGACGGCTGGTGCGGGAGATCTACCCGAACGGTGACGACCGAATCTGGAACGGCTTCGCCCCGGTCTACGACGGCGTCACGGACGCGATGCTGGGTGCTGGGTTGGAGTTCGCCGCCATGGGATTCTTCGACACCGGCTCGGGCGGTGTGGCGCAGTGTTCGTTCACGATCGCGGTCGTGCCCTCACAGCACGCGTCGCCGGAGATCGCCGCCAACGGCATTCAGGAGGTGCTCGCCCGTACCGCCGCCGGAGTCGACGTCCTGCGGCTCGATCTCGCATGTGGCCCGGCGGTGGCAGGCATCTCGGTGCAGGAAGTCACCTTCAACGGCGCTTACACGGCGACGGGCAAGGACGCGCCGCTGCGCATGGGCCGGTTGCAGGCGTACGTCCCGTTCCCCAACGGACCGTGCCTGGCCGTTCTCACGCTGGAGACCGCCGCCATGGAGTACTGGGAGAACTTCTCGGTGATGCTGGGAACCGTCCTGAAGAGCGTCGCGTTTCCTACCGTGGACGCGCACGCGGCGGGCGAGGCAGTGGGCGAGGCAGTGGGAACTACTTCGCCTGGTCAGGTGTGACTTCGGGGCGGAGCGAAGCCAGTCGCCCGCGCAACTCGATGTCCTTGTAGTCGGTGGTGGCAAGCCGGATCCACGATCCGTCCGTGAACGTCAGTACAACGTCCGGAATCAGGTTGTTGAGCCTTCGCAACGACGTGGCCTTGAGCTTGCCCCGCGACACCTCCCACAGCGGCTCGCCCACGGGATCGGTGAACACCACGCGCCGCTGCGTCAGCCAGACGACAGCCTGTGGCTTGTCCGTATTGCGGCCAGGATCCAGTTGCCAGGGGGCGCCGTACGCGACCGTGTCAGGGTCCGCCCACAGCACGGGGAAGTCGTCGTATTCGTTGGCCCGGTCAAGGTTGGCGGGGATGGCGTTGCTGTCCCGGCTGACGACGGCAAGGGACATGACCAACGACAAGGCGGACTCGGTGAAACGACCGGCCTTGCGCAACGCCGTCTGACGGGTGTGCTTGACCGGCACCTCGGTCGGGGCGTCACTAGGTGGCCAGTCCGGCAGGCTTTCCGAGATGTCCCGACGTTGGAAGTCCCGAAAGAAGCGCAATCCGTCGACCATCCCGAAGTGCCCGGTGGCGAATTTGACGCCGCCATGGGCAATCAGGCGCTCACCTGGCTCAAGGTCGATTCCGTCGATCCACACATCGTCGGCCACGCTTCGTTCCCTCCCCTTCGGCGGCATGCTTCACACGGCCCCACCCGTTCGCCCGCGGCACCGCCTACGCGGCGAGGTCCTTGTCGTGGGCGCTTTGGTGGGGGTAGGGCTGGCCGCGGCGCGGGGGTGCGGGGGTGGTGGTGGCTAGGCGGTGGCGGGAGTGGATGAGGGAGGCGGCGCGGGAGTGGGAGACCGCGGTGGTGAGTGAGGTGAGGAGGGCCAGGGCGAGGGGGGCGAGGAGGAGGGCGGTGGCGGCGCCGAGGGCGAAGCCGCCGATGACGTCCGTGGGGTAGTGGACACCCATGTAGACGCGGCAGAAGCCCTCGCCGAGGGCGAGCAGTATGGCGACGGTGCCGACCTTGCGGCTGACCATGAAGAGGGCGACGGCCATGGCGGCGGTCAGCGTGGCGTGGTCGCTCACGAAGGAGTAGTCGGTCTTGCCGTGGACCAGGACGTCGATGCCGTCGTGGTCCACGAAGGGTCTCGGCCGCTGGACCAGTGCGCGGATCGGGATGTTGAGCAGCAGGGCGATGGCGGCGGCGAGGCCGGACCACAGCACACCGGCGACGGCGGCCGGAGCGTCCGGGACCGGAGCGCGGCGGGCGACCCGCCACCAGCACAGGGCGGCCAGCAGTACGGCGAGGCCGATCAGCCCGTACTCTCCGATGAACTCCACGGCCCGGTCGACACCGCGCGGGGCGTGCTTGGCCAGGTCGTTGATGTCGCGGAGCAGGCTGATGTCGGGGTTCACGCTGTCATTGGCGACCGCTGCCATGGGTGGTGCCCCTTACCTAGCAACTCACTGACTGTGCCTGTACGGCTCGGCTCGTCTGCAACCCCCGTCGCTTGCGTCCCGCGCCATTCTCCCCCGTACAACGACCGACACGCTACGTAGCGTTCCGGTCTTCGCCAGAAGATCACCATGCCGTTATCCAAGGGTGACCGGAGAGGACGATCTGGCCCATTTGCGGCCCGGCGCACAGGCCAGAGCCTTACGCAGAGCTGACACGAAAGCCGCGAGCGGCGGGGACTTACAGAGCCGTCGGCAGCGCCGCCGCACCGTCACGCGTGACGCGGGTCGCCCCGATGTAGTCCGCCGAGCCGATCGGGTCGAAGCGGATCTTGGCCCCGGTGTGCGGCGCGTCGATCATATAGCCGCCGCCGACGTAGATCCCGACGTGGTGGATGGTGCGCGGGTCGGTCAGGTCGGTGGCGAAGAAGACGAGGTCGCCGGGGAGGAGTTCGGCCCGCGACGGGTGCGCTCCCGCGTTCCACTGGTCGTTGGCCACGCGCGGCAGTTCGATCCCCACCGAGTGGTACGCGGCCTGCGTCAGCCCCGAGCAGTCGAACCGCCCGCCCTGCGCCGCCGTACCCTCACCGCCCCACAGGTAGTCGGTGCCGAGCCGCTGCTGCGCGTAGTAGATCGCCCCGGCCGCCTGCTGCGACGGCGCGACCCGGCCGACCGGCGCGGCGAAGCTCTTCGACAGGCTGGTGATGATCTTCACGTAGTTCCGGGTCTCCGCGTACGGCGGGACACCGCCCGCCTTTATCACCGCGTACGCGCCCGCGTTGTAGGACGCCAGCATGTTCGCCGTCCGGTCGCCCGGCACGTTCTTCACGTACGACGCCAACTCGCAGTCGTACGAGGCGGCCGACGGGATCGCGTCCTCCGGGTCCCAGACGTCCGCCTTGCCGTCACCGTTGGCGTCGATGCCGTGGGTGGCCCACGTGCCCGGAATGAACTGCGCGATGCCCTGCGCGGCGGCCGGACTCTGCGCCCGCGGGTTCCATCCGCTCTCCTGGTAGAGCTGCGCGGCCAGCAGCGCCGGGTTGAGCGCGGGGCAGAGATTGCCCCACTTCTGGACGAGCGGCTGATATATGGCCGGAACCGATCCCTTGGCGAGCGTCACCGTCCCGCCGCCGCCACCGCCCGCGAGCCCGGCCGCGGCCGAGTACGTGCCGACCACGAGCAGCGCGAGGAACGAAAAGCACAGGCCACAGCCGATAATGACGGGGAGCCAGATCTTCCGCGCCACAGGACGGCCCTTCCTCTCGGTTCCCGAACACGCACTCGTACGGTCTCGTACGTTCCTATCGTTGCCCTAAGGTGACGCTCGTGATACACAGAGTAGTCGTCTACGTCCTATCGAACACCGGTCCACGCACTATTTTGACGGCTACGGGCCGGATCACACGGACGATCCGCCGAGAAAGTCGTTGAGTCGACATGCAACAGCGTCATCCTCGGCCAAGATAGACCCTGGACCCTTGCGCCCCGGCGAGGGAGCCAACTGATCGAGCGGGGTGGTGAGTTACATGTTCGTGGCAGCCGCTAAGGGCGACATCAACACCATCATCGGTGGCATCGCACCGGACTGGGGACCCTTCGGGTCCCTCGGCAATGAAGCACGCGTGATGATCGAAGTGGTCATGGCGGTGGCGATCCTGCTGTGCCTGGCCATCGCGATCTGGGGCGCGGCGAAACAGAGGATCGGCGCGACCGCGCTGCGCGACACCTTCAGCGCGGAACAGGGCAAGGGATTGATCATCGCCGGGCTGACCGGCGTGTTCATCATCGGATCACTCGGCACGCTGTTCACCATCGTGTACGGGATGGCCGTCTAGACCCGAGACCCGAGACCCGCTGGAAACAGCCGCCCGTCCCGCTTCGTATCCGCTTCTCCGTCGACGTCCCTGGAGCCCGTCCCAGGCTCCACCTTCCCACCTGAGGCTGCGTGCTGATGCCCACTCAACCAAGCAGCGGTGCCGTCCGTGCCACACGCCGCTCCGGCGTGCCCGCGGCGCGGGCGCCCCAGGGGGCGAAGGCACGATGAGCCTCGGCCAGGACGGACCCCCGACCAGGACCCGGATGCCGGAGGGCCACGGCGGCCACGGAGGCGGTGCCCGCCGCCCCCAGCCCCGGCGCGCCCTGGTCACCGTCGTCAGCGTCATCGCCCTCCTCGTCGCGGCCCTGGCCTTCGCCAACCGCGGCTCCCACCCGTCCTCCTCCGGCTCCGCCAACAACGGCACGGCGGCCGGTTCCGGCGCCACCGCCGGCTCCAGCGGCGGTGGCGGGAGCGGGGGCAAGACCGGCACCGACGCCGCGACCGCCCCCTCCGGCCAGAAGCCGGTCACCGGCAAGAGCGGCGGCATCCCCTCCGGCTTCGCGCACAGCGAGGAGGGGGCGCAGTCGGCGGCGGCGAACTATGCGGTGGCGATGGGCGGGGTCGAGATGTTCACCGCCGACTCCCGTCAGCACATCGTGGACACCATCTACACCCCGACCGCCGCCGCGAAGCTCAAGGGTCCGCTGGACCAGGCGTACTCGGCGGACTTCCTCGCCAAGCTGGGCCTGGACGCGAGCGGCAAAGCACCACAAGGCAAGACCTTCATCTCCCGCACCGTCCCCGTGGGCACCAAGACCGAGTCGTACACCGCGGACACCGCGCGGGTGTCGGTCTGGTACATGGCCCTGATCGGCATGGCGGGCACCGGCTCCACCGACCCGGTCCGTACCGACTGGATGACCTGGACCTTCACGCTCACGTGGTCCGGCAACGACTGGAAGATCGCATCCGATGCGCAGACGTCGGGTCCGGCCCCCGTACCTGGTGATGTGCCCGCCGCGAGTGCCCCGGACATCACCAAGGCGGTCGAGGAGTACGGAGGGTTCACCTATGCCCGCTAGCCGAGGTCTGCGCGTGACCGCGCGCATGGCCGTCCTGACCGGTCTGCCAGCAGGCCTGGTCCTGTTGGCTGGCCGGGCCATGGCCGCCCCGCCGGCGCCCAGCACGACCGCCCCGACCCCCAGCAGCGACTCGTGCGCCCTGCTGATCGGCCCGGCCAAGTCGTACTGCGAGAACGGCGCGCCCTCCACCTCCACCAAGGGCGGCACCGACTCCAGCACCACGCTCGACCCGCTCACGTCCCTCGGGCGGGGCTGCGCCGATGCCGCCGCGTGGACGATCGACAAGCTGTCCCAGGCGGTGACGAAGACGACGCAGGTCGACTTCACGAACACCGCGTTTCTGCGGCAGTACGCGGTGGTGTTCGCGGCGTCGACGATTCTGACGCTGGTGCTGTGGCTGCTAGCGGTGGCGAAGCGGGCGGTGCGCGGGGTGCCGTTGACGGAGGCGTTGACGGAGGCCGTCGGGTTTCTGTGGCTGACGGTGCTGGCGTCGGCGTTCACCCCGCTGGTGCTGTACACGGTGGTGACGGCGACGGACGCGGTCACGGAGGTGATCTCGTCGGGGACGTCGTCGAACACGGATGTGTTCTTCGGATCGTTCTCGGGGGCGCTGACGAAGGGCAAGGACATCGGCGGCGGCCCGATCATGCTGATCGTGGTGTCGATGGTGTCGATCCTGGCGGCCGGTGTGCTCTGGCTCGAGCTGGTGATCAGGGCGGCCCTGTTGTACGTGGGGGCGCTGCTGGGCACCGCGGTGTACGCGGGTCTGGTGGACAAGAACATGTGGGGCCACGTGCGCCGCTGGGCCGGGATCATGATCGCGGTGATCCTGGTGAAGCCGGTGATCGTGATCGTGCTGGGTCTGGCCGGGGCGCTGTCGTCGTCCAAGGACGGACCTGACGCGTTCTCAGCGGTGGTGTCCGGCCTGTCGATCATCCTGCTGGCGATCTTCGCGAGCGCGATGATCTACCGCTTCGTGCCCGGCTTCGGCGACGACGTGGTGAATCTGCGGAACAACCGCAAGGCCAGCGGCCAGAGCCAGGCCGCCGCGGTGATCTCGTCGCCCGCGGCGCTGGTGCGGCAGGGCATCAACACGCACAGCGCGCGCGGCGGCCCGCAGGAGCAGGCGCAGGGCGGCGGCTCGCAGCCGTCGAACCCGGTGGCGGGCGGGGTGGCCGCGCACAGCAGCCGTACGGGCAATCCGGGGCCGTCCGGTGGGAGCGGCGGCAGCGGAGGCTCCGGCGGCGGCTCGCGGACGGGCGGCAACGGCTTCGGGGGCGGAAACTTCGGCTCGAACTTCGGCAGAGGCTCGGGCTCAGGATCGAACAACGGCAATTCGCAGGGAGGTGATCGCCGGTGACGACCCAGCCCTTCACCCAGCCGCGCCGTACGTATCTGATCGGCAAGGCCCGGCCCAACGCGATCGTGGGCAAGAACCGGGAGACCGGCGAGATCGCGCTGATCGTGGCCGGGGCGGGCCTCGGCATGCTGTGCGGCCTGCTGGTCCCGGTACTGCTGCTGCGCATCGTCGGCCTGGTCGGCTGGCCGATGCTCGCCCTGGCCGCGGTGTACATGCCGTACCGGCGGCGCACGTTCTACCGCTGGTTCGAGATCAACCGCACCTTCCGCCGTACGCTGCGGGTCTCGCCCACCTACCGGTCGGGGATCGAGGAGGCCGGGATCGGGCTCGACGGGCGCGAGGTCGAGGTCGGGCCGCCGCCGGGGATCGGGCGGATCAGTTGGCTCGCGGCGCCGTTCGGGCCCGACGAGATCGCGGTGCTGCTGCACGTCGACCGGCGTACGGTGACGGCCGCCATCGAGATCGAGGGGCCCGGCGTCGGGCTGCGCGACAGCGAGGACCAGGAAGCCCTGGTCGAGCGGTTCGGCACCCTGCTGAAGCATGTGGCCAACGGCGACGGCTTCGTGACCCGGCTTCAGATGCTCGCCCGCACCCTGCCCGCCGACCCGGACGCCCACGCCAAGGACGTCGCCCAGCGCGGTGACCCGGCGGCCGAGAACTGGCTCAAGGACTCCTACGACCAGCTCCAGTCGATGGTGTCGACCTCCTCCGAGCAGCACCGCGCGTATCTGGTGGCGTGCATGCACTTCACGCGCGAACTGGCCGCCGAGGGCAACGCGATGGCACGCGCCACCTCGGGCCGCGGCGTGAAGGTCGACAAGGACGCGGGACTCGCCGCGGTGATGGCCCGTGAGCTCAACGACATCTGCGCCCGTCTCGCCGAGGCGGACATCCGGGTCAGGCAGCCGCTGGGCCAGGCCCGGCTGTCGTCGCTGGTGCATTCGATGTACGACCCGGACCACCCCATCGACCACATCCAGGCGATGACCCGCCGCAACGCCTGGCCGGCCGAGCTGGACGCGACCGAGCCGACGTACTTGCAGGCCAAGACCCGTGAGTCGTCGACCCGCGCGCCCTGGAACCACTCCACCGCGTGGGTCAAGGAGTGGCCCATGACACCGGTCGGGGTGAACTTCCTGGCGCCGCTGCTGGTGCACACCCCCGATGTGATCCGTACGGTCGCGGTCACCATGGACCTCGAACCCACCGATGTGGCCATCGAGCGGATGCTGACCGAGAAGACCAACGATGACGCCGACGCCAGCCGCGCCGCGAAGATGAACCGGGTCGTCGACCCGCGCGACGTCGCCCACCACGGGCGGATCGACCAGCGCGGCGAGGACCTGGCGAGCGGCGCCGCCGGCGTCAACCTCGTCGGCTACATCACGGTGTCCTCGCGCTCCCCGGAAGCGCTGGCGCGCGACAAGCGCACCATTCGCGCTTCCGCCGGTAAGTCGTATTTGAAGCTTGAGTGGTGCGATCGTGAGCACCACCGGGCATTCGTTAATACGTTGCCGTTCGCGACCGGCATCCGCCGCTAGTCCGCCCGTACGAGGAGGCCACCGCCATGCCCATGCTGGACCCTCTTGCGGCGCTCACGGACGCGTTCACGAGCTTCCTGTTCGGCCGGGTCGAGTCGACGCGGCTGCCGGTGCGCACCTCCACCGGCCAGGCCCAGGCGGTGTACCTGCCCACCGCCGCTCCCGGCCTCGGCGACTCCGGCGTCATCATCGGCCGCGAGGTGTACTCGGGCAAGGGCTACATCTACGACCCCTTCCAGCTCTACGGCCAGCAACTGCCCGCCCCGCACTGGCTGGTCCTCGGTGAGTCCGGCAACGGCAAGTCGGCGCTGGAGAAGACCTACGTGCTACGCCAGCTCCGCTTCCGCGACCGGCAGGTCGTGGTCCTCGACGCGCAGGGCGAGGACGGCGTCGGCGAGTGGAACCTCATCGCGAAGTCGCTGGGATTAACTCCCATCCGGCTGGACCCGATGGCCGCGCTGGACGGCGGCATCAAGCTCAACCCCCTGGACCCGGCAATCACCCTCACCGGCCAGCTCGCGCTGCTCCGTACGATCATCGAGGTCGCGATGGGCCGCGGTCTCGACGAGCGGTCCGGCTTCGCGCTGAAGGTCGCGCACGCCTATGTGATCGAGACGATCACCGACCGGCAGCCGATCCTCACCGACATCGTGGAAAGGCTTCGGCACCCGCTGGAGGAGTCGGCGGAGGCCATGAACGTCGACCTGGACGACGTCCGCGCCTGGGGCCTGGACGTGGCCCTGGTACTCGACCGGCTGGTCGACGGTGACCTGCGGGGCATGTTCGACGGGCCCACGACCGTCGGCATCGACCTGGACGCGCCGCTGATCGTCTTCGACCTCTCCCACATCGACCGCAACTCGATCGCGATGCCGATCCTGATGGCGATCGTCGGTGTGTGGCTGGAGCACACTTGGATCAGGCCCGACCGGAAGAAACGCATCTTCCTGGTCGAGGAGGCCTGGCACATCATCAACTCGCCGTTCGTGGCGCAGCTCTTCCAGCGGCTGCTGAAGTTCGGCCGCCGCCTGGGCCTGTCCTTCGTCGCTGTCGTCCACCACCTCTCGGACGTCGTCGACGGGGCCGCGGCGAAGGAAGCCGCCGCCATCTTGAAGATGGCCTCCACCCGAACCATCTACGCTCAGAAGGCCGACGAGGCGCGCGCCACCGGGCGGGTGCTCGGCCTGCCACGCTGGGCGGTGGAGATCATCCCGACGCTCACCCCCGGCATCGCCGTCTGGGACGTCAACGGCAATGTTCAGGTCGTCAAGCACCTGATCACCGAGGCGGAACGGCCCCTGGTCTTCACCGACCGCGCGATGACCGAGACCTCGCTGGAGCACGAGGCGGAGGTCGAGGCCGAAGCGGCGTCGGAGGCGGAGGCCGAGGCCCGTGCCGAGGCACACGCCGCCGCCGAGGTGGCGCTGGCCAAGCAGTTGGCCGACGACGCGGTGGCATGAGAGGTGGGGTGAGATGGCCGGGAGGAAACGTGAGTCCTCGGGGGGCCTGCCCGACGGTCTGATCGTCGGCGTCCTCGGCTTCCTGCTGGGCGTGACGCTGCTGGTGTGGACGGCCACCGGCATCGCGGGTGTCCTCTCGCACGGCGGCTGGCCCGCCGAGGTGCACTTCACCCGCACCCCCCAGGCCATGCGACACCTGATCGCGGAACCGCACGACGTCGCCGCGGCCTGGCCCGACTCACCGACCGGCCAACTGCCCGGCTCCGGGCTGTTCTGGGGCATCTTCATCAGCCAGTTCATGGTGTTGTTCGTCCTGACCGTCTTCGTGCTGAACGCGGTGGCCCGCACCCGCGCTCGCCTCAGGGCACTCCGCCAGGCACCGCCCGCCCCGGCCCCGGAGGCGGCGCCCGCGCCGGTGGATCGCGCCCCGCTTCCCTCGCCGCGCCGCCGCCGCGGGCAGCCGGTCGGGTCCAAGGCCGCGGGCGACGACGGCCTTGATGCCTGGTTCCGTTCCGTGCCGGGTGCGGCGGGTCCGCGCGAGGACGCGCCGACCACGGCCTTCGAGCCGATCCCCGCCGCGGCCACCGAAGCGGCCGGGCCCACCGGCACCGTGGCCGCCGCCCCGATCCCGCACCCCGCCGCCGACCCGCTGCCCGGCGGTGAAGTCACCCGCACCTACGCCCTGTTCGCCAGCCCGCGCGGCGACAAGTCCAAGCGGATCGTGCAGCCCGCGGTCCTGGCCGCCGCGGGACCCGCTGTGGTCACCACTGCGGACCCGGACACGTACCAGCAGACCGTCGGCAACCGCAGCAAGCTCGGTCCCGTCCACGTCTACGATCCGGCGCACCTCCTCGATGTGCCCGGCCGGCTGCGGTGGGCGCCGCACGGCGGCTGCGAGCGACCGGAGACCGCAGGGATACGCGCGGGCGCATTGCTGGCGCCGCTGCGGCCCGCACGCGCCGACGAGGCCATCGTCCACGACACCGCCGTGACACTGCTGCGCTGCTGGCTGCACGCGGCGGCCCTGGACGGCGGGCCTTTCCGCCAGGTGCAGCGCTGGGCGGCGAGCGGTTCAGCGGCCGGTGAGGCGGTGCGGATCCTGCGTACCGACACCGAGGCCGCCTCTGGCTGGAGCGGCGAACTGGAGTCGGTGCTGCACGCCCACCCCGAACGCCGGGACGCCGCGCAGGCGTTGATCCGGCAGACCCTCGAACCGCTGAACGCGGTACATATCCGCGACGCCTGCAATCCACCGCGCTCAGGTGGGCTCGACGTGGAGTCATTCGTCGCGGAAAGGGGCACACTTTACGTAGTGGGTGAACGCATCGAGGATCCGCGGACCCACTTGGGTGCGATGCCCCTGCTCACCGCACTCGTCTCCAGCGTGGTCGAGCACGGCCGGCGCATGGCCGCAACGTCATCCGCCGGTCGGCTCGACCCACCACTGACCTTCGTCCTGGACGACGTCGCCGCACTGGCCCCGCTCCCGGGCCTGTCCGACCTGCTGAGTACCGGTCACCACTCCGGTCTGCCCACCCTCGCCGTCCTGCGCTCCCCCGAACAGGCGCTCGCGCGCTGGCACGCGCCGCTGTGGCAGCACGCCGACATGCGCCTGGCCCTGGGCGACGAGACGGCCGACACGCTCCCGCCGTCGATCCCGGACGCGGTCCGCATCCGCTGATTCCGCGCGCGGGCGCCCGGCCGCACGCCAGCGCCCACACGCCCGCCCGCGTGTGCGCACACGCGGGAGAGATCCCCCGGGCGGGAACGCTGGCGCGCCGCCCGCCCGCCCGGCCGGTTCGCGCCCCTGATTCCCCCGCTCCCTGTTGAGTTGTCAATGTCCGCCTGTCACTGATCATCAGTATCCGCTCCACGCCGTCCTCGTGGGGCAACTGATTTCCAGCCTGTGGATAACTCATTCGCCGAAAGTCGCCCTGTGGGGTGCTGCTCTACGCGGCCGACGCGCTCGCCGCGGCCTTCGTCGTACCGCACCCGGAGGACTACCGGGCGCTGCACGCCACGCTCGTCCAGGACCTGTACGGGGAACTCATCTACCAGTACGCCCTGTTGAGCGCGGCCGTGCCGGACTTTGTGCCGAGGATCGACGAGACGCTGGTGCGGACGACGGCGGATCTGCGGGCAGCGGTGGCCGCGGAACAGCGGGCGTGGGCGGAATTCCACGACGGGACGATGGCGGCGGGGCTGCTGGATACCGAGTACGCGACGCGGAAGGTGTACCGGGCGGGCGGGTTCACGCTGTCGCGATTCGTACCGGCCTTTCGGCCCCGCGAGGAGAACCACATAGGTGAGGTCATCACCGCGGCGGACGGTCGGATCGCGTACCTGAAGACCTTTCGTCTGTCCGAGACACAGATTCGGCGCGGGCACCTGTTGGAACGGCTGGCAGCGCACGACTGGCATCTGGGGCGGACGGCGGAGGAATTCGGTCTGGACGAGAGGGAATTCGCTTCGCGCGTGCGGTCGGCGGGATTCGGTTCGCTGCTCCGCAAGGGATGAGGACGCCTGCGCGGAGGGCCGCACCCGGGAAGAACTCGGGGACCGCCCTTCCGCGGGAGCGGAGGCAGAGGACCGCGGTCCTAAAGCGCCGACTCCTCCGCCGTGAGCCGTCGCACTGACTCCCGCAGGACGATGTGCGTGCCCAGGAGATGGCGGGTCTGGGCGGTGCCGCGTGCGGTGCCGGGGAGGGCGGCGTCCTCTTCGGCGAGGGCGAGGCGGACGGCGGCGCGGCCGAGTTCGTAGGAAGGGATGTTGACGGTGGTCAGGGGAGGGTTGAGGTCTTGGGAAACATCGTCGTTGTTGTAGCCGACCACCGAGATGTCCTCGGGGGTGCGGAGCCCGCGCTCGCGCATGGCGGCCATCGCGCCCGCGGCGACCAGGTCGTCACCGGCGAAGACCGCGGTGAAGTCGGGGTTGCCGTCGCACCGAGCGAGCAGGTCACACATGGAGTTGTAGCCGTTGGTGCGGCCGAGACCGATACCGGCGATCCGCTGGTGCTCCGGCCCGAGACCGTGGTCGGCCAGCGCGCGCTGGTAACCGCGCACGCGCGGCTCGGCCGTGCTGTGCCCCGGCATCGTGCCCAGGTAGAGGATCCGCCGGTGCCCGGCGGAGAGCAGGTGGCTGACAGCGGCGTACGCACCGGCCTCGTTGTCGTACTCCACCGCGATGACCGGGGTGTCGGGGCTCGGCGCGGGGCGCCCGCACAGCACGAGCCGGGAGCCCGCGGCGGCGAGCCCGTGCGCGTACTCGGTCAGCCGTACGCGGTACGCCTCGTCCTCGACCGCGCCGCCGACCAGGATCACGATCTCGGCGCGCTGCTCGCGCATCATCTGCACCAGCGCCAGCTCGCGCGCCTCGTCACCGCCGTGGCTGCACACCATGCACAGCCGGCCGCGCGCGGCGGCCTCCTGCTCCACGCCCTGGGCGACGGCGGCGAAGAAGTAGCTGTCAACCGACATCATGATCACCGCGACCGTCTTGGGCCCGGTCCCGGCCAGCGCCCGCGCCCGGCCGTCGATCACGTAGTCGAGGTCCTTGACCGCCCGCAGCACCTTGGCGCGCGCGGCGGCCGACGTCGGGTAGTTCCCGGCGAGCGCCCGCGAGACGGTGGCGACCGAGACACCCGCCCGGACGGCGACATCGCGGATGGTCACGCGCCGGCTCCCGCCGCCCGCACCCGCCGCGGTCCCCGCACCCAGGGGGCTTCTCGCGCCCGGCCCGTTACCCGGCCCCGGCTCTGGTGCAGTCTCCGCCATCCCCGCCATCCGATTCCTCAGCGACCCGCGGCTCCGGATCCGCGACGGCCAACACGCAACGCAAGGACCGACCCAAGGCCCGGCGCCAGGCTCAGCGCAAGGCCGGGTCCCACGCCCGGCGCTTCGTTCAACACACCATTCGACGCAGCGCCCGGCGCCCCCTGCGCTGCCGCCCAGCGTAGTAGTGCGGGACCAGGCGGCAGGCACAGGGCGTCAGTGGTTGGCCGCGTAATCCGCCGCGTACTCGTCGGCGATCTTGTCCAGGCCGTCGCCGCGCATCTTCTTCACCGCCTCGTCCCACGCGCTCAGCGGCTTGTGCCCGGCCACGATCGCGCCGATCGTGTCGAGCCGGTACTGCCCGATGGTGGCTCCCGACCGGGTGAAAGTCTCCGACTGGAGGCCGAACCGCGGATTGCGGACGAGCATCGGCGCGATCTTCACCTGCCAGGCGTGGCCGCGCTTGACGTCGTCCGGCCGCCCCGGCAGGTAGAGCACCTGCGGCGCGTCGGACAGGTACTTGATCGGAAGATTGACGGTGCTCTCCACCAGACCGAGGTCCGTCGGTATCGGCGAGCCCTCCGCGTCACGCGTGAAGTGCGTGCCCTCGATGCCGAAGTGCGTCAGCTCGTACTCCTTGGTGCCGAACGGCGCCGCCAGGTAGTCGAGCACCCGCAGAATCAGTTTGATCCGCTCGGGCGCCGCTTTCTTCAGCACCGTGTAGCCGAAGATCCCGCGCGCCCGCTCCATGCCGGGCTTGCCACCGCCCGACGGCGCGTACGGCACCGCGCCGTCCAGGACGAAGGCGTCCTTGATACTCGGGATGCTGGTGGTCAGCGCCCCGAAGCCGTCACCCATCGACGCGACCGTGCCGTTGTAGAAGAGCGTCTTGCAGTCGACGGTGGAGGTGCTGAGCGCGTTCGGCAGGTACGTTCCCGCCTGCCGCAGCTTCAGCATGAACTCCAGGCCCGCCTTGTACTCGTCCGTGCCGTACGCGTCGACGAAGTGCCCGCCGTCGAGCTTCCACTCCTGCGGCGCGCCGAACGCCATCGTGTGCACCGCGAAGCCGAAGCCGGTCTGCTGCGCCGCGCCCAGCGCGTACTTCTTGCCGTGCGTCGCCTCCTTGGCGACTGCCAAGAAGTCGTCCGACGTCCAGCCCTCCTTCATGCCGGCCGCACTGAAGATGTCGTTGTTGATCCACAGCGTGGTGCCGGGCGCGGACCGCTGCACCGGTATGCCGAGGATCCGCCCGCTGATCCGGCCCATGTCCTCCCACGCGTAGGTGGGGATGTTCGCCAGATTCGGATAGTCCTTGACTGCGTCGCCCGCCAGGTACTCGCTCAGGTCCGCGCACTTGGCCTGCACGAATTGCGCCTCGCGCGGCAGTACGTGCCCGCCGCCGAGGTTGATGACGTCCGGCAGGTCGTTGCCCGCCATCAAGGTGGCCATCTTGTTGTCGTAGTCGGAGTCCGGCACGACCGTGAACTCGATGTTCACCCCCAGCGCCTTGTTGACCGCCGCCCAGAACTTGTTCTCCGACGCGGGCTTCGGCGGCGTCCCGTACGAGATCGTCATCACCTTGATCGTCTCGCCGTTGCCCGGCTTGTCGGCGACCGCGCTGACCAGGTTCTTCGGATACGTCAGATAACCCGGCTGCACCCCGTCCGCCGTCCCCGGCAGATCGGGCGCGGGTCCGCTGACCGGCTTGTACGTCGGCCACGGTGCGAGTTTCTTGCCCGCGTTGCTCACATCGTGGCCGCCGGACGAGGAGGACGAGCAGGCGGCGAGAACGGATGGGGCGGCCAGAGCGGCGCCACTTGCGGCGATCGAGCGCAGCAGCGTACGCCGCGAGAACGACGAGGTGCTCACGGTCAGTCCTTTCAGGGGTACGGGTGCGATGCGGGTGCGGGTGCGGTGATACGGGTACGGCGGCACGGTCCGCGGCCACTCGTTCCGCGGTCCGTGTACGGCTCAGCTCTTGATGGCGCCGGTCAGCACGCCCTTGGTGAAGTACTTCTGGAGGAAGGGGTAGACGACGAGGATCGGCACGGTCGCCACCACCAGCACCGCCATCTGGATCGTCTGGGGCGACGAGACCATCCCCGCCTCGCTGGCCCCGGAGTCCGCGAGCTGCGCGCCCCCGATGACATACGTGCGCAGCACCTGTTGGAGCGGCCAGTGGTCGGAGTTGAGGTAGATCGACGCGTAAAACCAGGCGTTCCAGTACGAGACCGCGTAGAAGAGCCCGACGACCGCGAGGGCCGCCTTGGACAGCGGGAGGACGATCCTGCGCAGGATCAGCCACTCGCCCGCGCCGTCCAGCCGGGCCGCCTCGTACAGCTCCTCGGGAATGGACTGGAAAAAGCCGCGCAGTACCACGAGGTTGAACACATTGATCAGGACGGGCGCGATCAACGACTCGTAGCTGTCGAGCATGTTCAGGCCCTTGACCAGCAGGAAGCCGGGGATCATGCCGGGCGGGAAGAGGAAGGTGAAAAGGATCAGCAGCAGGATCGGCTTGCCGCCGAAGA
The DNA here is from genome assembly GCF_014596445.1 of Streptomyces sp. CBMA29. Lineage (GTDB taxonomy): Bacteria > Actinomycetota > Actinomycetes > Streptomycetales > Streptomycetaceae > Actinacidiphila. The sequence continues at coordinate 30,261 of NZ_MECL01000248.1, forward strand.
CCTGGGGGCGGCTGAGCGCGTACGCCAGGCCGATCGTGCAGGCGAGGCTGAGGGCCGTGCCGATGATCGTCACACCGGCGCTCACCCACAGCGCGTGGGTGACGATGCTGCCGTCGAAGATCTCCCGGTAGGCGCGCAGGGTGGGGTGTTCCGGCCACAGCACCCAGCCGCCGTTGGCGACCACGTCCTTGTTGGACGCGAAGCTGGTCGACACGATGATCAGGAACGGGACGGTGACGAGGAGGACGACGGCGACCAGGGCCACCGCCTTGGCCGCCTGGGTGACGGGCTTCGGCTTCTCCATCCACGAAGGGCGGACGGGACGGACCGGGCGGCTCGAACGCCCCGGACGGGCCGGCCGGACCGGGCCGGTACGAGGCGTGCGGCCGGCGGACTGAACGGCGCTCATCGGTAGACCCCCTGCTCGCCCAGCCGGTGCGCGACCTTGTTGGCGGTGAAGACGAGTACGGCGCCCACGACGCCCTTGAAGAGACCGGCCGCGGCGGCATAGCCGAAGTCGCCGCCGATGATGCCCTTGTAATAGACGAAGGTGTCGATGATCTCGGCCGCCTCGGGCCCGACCGCGGGCCGTTGGAGCAGCATCTGCTCGAAGCCGACCGACAGAATGTCGCCGAGCCTCATGATCAGCAGAAGAACGATGATCGGCCGCAGCGACGGCAGCGTGACGTGCCAGAACCGCCGCCACGGACCCGCGCCGTCGATCGCCGCGGCCTCGTACTGCTGCTCGTCGACCTGCGACAGCGCGGCAAGGAAGATGATCGTGCCCCAGCCGCAGTCCTTCCAGATCACCTGGGCCACGACCAGCGGCTTGAACGCGTCGGGGTTGCCGATGATGTTCACGGTGTGCAGGTGGGCGTCGCCGAGCACGCTGTTGAGCAGCCCGGTCTCGCCGAGCACCTGCTGGAAGAGGGCCACCACGATGACCCACGACAGGAAGTGCGGCAGATACGCCACGCTCTGCACGAACCGCCGCACGCTGTCCCGGGTCAGGCTGTGCAGCAGCATCGCCAGCGCGATCGGCACGGGGAAGAAGAAGACGAGCTGGAGCAGCGCTATCCACAGGGTGTTGACGACCGCGGCCCAGAAGTCCGGGTCGCCGAACATCCGCTGGAAGTTCGCGAAGCCCACCCACTGGCTGGCCCAGAGCCCGTCGAAGGGCACGTAGTCCTTGAACGCGATGACGTTCCCGACCATCGCGCCGTAGTGGAAGAGCAGGAAGTACGCCACGCCGGGCGCCATCAGCAGAACGAGGGCGGCATCCCTGCGCAGCCGTTTGCGACGCGAGCCGGGCTCGGGCTTCACACGGTTCTCACCGGCCCCACGGGTCAGGCGTTTCGCGCGTCTCACGCGTCGTTCGGACGCGCCCACCGCATCGGCGCGGCTGGTGGCGTCCTGTTCGGCAATCGCCATCGCGTCCTCCTCGACGCTTAAGGTGGGACGGAACCTAAACCGGTTACTACGACAGGTCAACCCCTCGCGTAGCCCAAGACGTTGACCTCCGATGGCGTCGGCCCTAATCTCGAAGGTGAAGAAAGAAACCGATTACACCACTGCGCGCGGACGGCGACTCGCACGCACGGCGACACACGCGCACGACCACAGCAGGACCACGACCACGAGCACGTCACCGTGCACAGACACACGCAGACCAGCGGACACGTGAGGGGCAGACATGGCGGAGCGTCCGAATCTGGTGCTGGCGATGCGTCCGGACATCCTCGACCTGGTACTTCCGGCCCACCTGCGCACCCGGCTCGACGCCCTCGCGGCCGTCCACCCCGCCCTCGTCACCGACACCACCACGCCCGCCGCGCGGTCCGCGCTCGCCGACGCCGACGTGCTGCTCACCGGCTGGGGCGCACCCGCAGTCGACTCCGCCGTCCTGGCCCTCGCGCCCCGGCTCGGCGCCGTCATCCACGCCGCCGGCACCGTCAAAGGCCACGTCGGACCCGAGGTCTGGCAGCGCGGCATCGCCGTCTCGTCGGCGGCCGACGCCAACGCCGGTCCTGTCGTGGACTTCACGATGGCCACCGTCGTCCTCGCCGCCCGCCGCGCACTCGGCACCGCCGCCGAGTACGCAGACGGCCAACTCCTCGGCTACCGAGACCGGCGTGGCGCGGACCGCGCCGTCGTCGGCGTCATCGGCGCTTCCCGCATCGGCCGCGGTGTGATCGCCCGGCTCCTCGCCGCCCCTGCTGACTTCCGCGTCCTGCTCGCCGACCCGTACGTCTCCGCCGCCCAGGCCACCGCTCTCGGCGCCGAACTCGTGGACCTCGACGAGCTGTGCGCGACCTCCGACATCGTGACCGTGCACGCACCCGATCTGCCCGAGACCCACCACCTGCTCGACGCCCGCCGCCTGGCCCTAATGCCCGACGGCGCCTCCGTCATCAACACCGCGCGCGGCCGGCTGGTCGACACCGCGACCCTCACCCGCGAATGCGCCGCGGGCCGCCTCGACGCCTACCTCGACGTCACCGACCCTGAACCACTCCCCCGCGGCCACCGGCTGCACAGCCTCCGCAACGTCCTGCTCACCCCGCACATCGCGGGCTGCCAGGGCACGGAAGTCCAACGGCTCGGCGCCTACGCCGTCGACGAGGTCGAGCGCTGGACACGCGGCGAAGCACTCCGGGGGGCCGTGCTGGCGGACGACTTGGCGCGCATCGCGTAAGTCGGCGGTACGGCGGTACGGCAGTACGGCAGTACGGCAGTACGGCAGTACGGCAGTACGGCAGTACGGTGCCGGATTCGCCGTCATCTGGCGGCGGCATCTGGCGGCGCGGCCTAGCGGTCCCTGAAGAGCACCATCTCGTACTCCGTCTCGGACGGGTTCAGCGGATACTTCATCGTCTCGCCGGCCCGGATAAAGCCGAAGCGCTGGTAGAAGGACTCGGCACGGACGTTGTCCTGATGGACCCACAGGTACACGCGGTCGGTACGGTCCCAGGCCCAGGCGATGGCGGCGGCGAACAGGCGCTCGGCCAGCCCGGTTCCACGGGTCTCGGGGATCAGATAGACGGCGTTGACGGAGAAGTAGTCGGGGCGCTCGACGACGACGGTGAGCATGCCGACCCAGGTGCCGCCGTTGTCGCCGTCGGTCTCGTCGGGCCTGCGGACCGCGTCACGGTCAATGGCGACGAACTGCTGGGATCCGGCACCGGACGCCCGTCGCTGCCAGACCGTGTCGCTCAGCGCGGACTCCTCCTCGAAGGTCCGCCCGAAGGCCATGCTGCTGACCGGGTCCTGGAGCGCTGCCAACCGCAGTGCCCGGATCCGCTGCCACTCCGCCGGCGCCACCGGCCGTATCTCGTACCGCATCATCCGACGGTACAACGCAAAAAAGCTCGGGTCCTCCGAATTAAATTCGGAGGACCCGAGCTGAAAGATTGTTCGGCGGTGTCCTACTCTCCCACAGGGTCCCCCCTGCAGTACCATCGGCGCTGAAAGGCTTAGCTTCCGGGTTCGGAATGTAACCGGGCGTTTCCCTAACGCTATGACCACCGAAACA
>NZ_MECL01000249.1 GCF_014596445.1 Streptomyces sp. CBMA29
GTGCCGGGGGCGCGCCGCGCGGTGCGATGGCGGGAGGGCCCGCCGTGAGGCGCCAGGGGCGCCGGAGCCGCGAGCGCCGACCGGCGCCCGTGCGTTCCCGCCCCGGACCCTCGGGCCACCACCGCATCGGAAGGCGACAACGCCAGAACGCGAAAGGCTGCTGATGAAAACCGCCGAACACGGCGCCGGCCCCGGACTCACCTGGACGCTGCGCGGCAAGCGCCCCGAGGACGTGCTGATCACCGCCGACGGCGAGCTGCCCGCGCTCGACCGGAGCTGGGACGGCGCGCGCGGTGCCGGAGTGCGGGTCTGCGTAGTGGACTCGGGCGTCGAGGACGGCCATCCGCTGATCGGCCCGGTCGACGGCGCGTGGACGGTGCGCAAGGACGAGACGGGCACCAGCGTGGTCGAGACGACGGCGACCGACACCTGCGGGCACGGTACGGCCTGCGCGGGCATCATCCGCAGGACCGCGCCGGACTGCGAACTGTACAGCGTGCAGGTGCTCGGCAAGGGGTTCGGCGGGACCGGCGACGTCCTGCTCGCGGGACTGCGCTGGGCGATCCGGCAGGGCTTCGACGTGATCAATCTCAGCCTGTCCACGACGAGGCCGCAGTTCGCCGAGGAGCTGCGGGTCCTCGCCGACGAGGCGTACTTCCGGGGGACGGCGATCGTCGCCTCCGCGCACAACACTCCGGTGGAGAGCTACCCGTGGCGCTTCGCCTCGGTCATCTCGGTGGGCAGCCACCAGGAGGACGATCCCGATCTGCACCTGTACAACCCGAGCCCGCCGGTCGAGTTCTTCGCGCCGGGCCAGAACGTCCAGGTGGCCTGGCTCGGCGGGGCGACGATCAGGACCACGGGCAACAGCTTCGCCACGCCGTACATCGCCGGGCTCTGCGCCCGCATCCTGTCCCGGCACCGCCGGATGACGACCTTCCAGCTCAAGAACGCGCTCTACCTTTCCGCGGCCAACGTCCAACTGGGCATCAGGGGTGCTTCGTGACACAGAGCAACACAGCGACGGATCCGCTGTCGCAGGAGTTGATGCAGTCGGTGGTCGACACGGCACGGGCCATCTTCGGCGCCCAGGCCAGTTCGGTGTTCCTGCTGGACGAGTCGAGCCATGAACTGGTCTTCCAGGCCGTCTCCGGCCAGGGCGAGAGTTTCCTGGTGGGGCGGCGGTTCCCGGCCGAGAGCGGGATCGCGGGATGGGTGGTCTCCTCGGGCGAGCCGATGGTCGTGGACGACCTGTCGCACAGCGCGTCCTTCGACCGGGACTTCGCGGAGTCCACGGAGTACGTGCCCGATTCGCTGATGGCCGCGCCGCTGACGCACGGTGACCGGGTGCTGGGAGTGCTGGAAGTCCTCGATCCCGTGCCGCAGTCCAGGTCGAGCCTGGACGAACTGGATCTGCTGGCGCTCTTCGCCCGGCACGCGGCGGCGGCGCTGCGGGTGGTCGTGGACCGCGCGCGGCCCGCCGACAGCGGCTCGCTCGGCGGTGACGGGCGCGCGGCGGCGCTGCGGATGGCCGAGGATCTGCGGCGGCTGCTGGAGACCTCGGCCTGAGTCGTGGAGACCTCCGCCCAGCCCGTGGGCCGCCGCTGACCCGCACCGACCTGCGACGCGCCGGAAGCGGAGGGACGGGAGATCCCAGGGCGTTCACAGGTGCGAGTGGTCCCCTGAACAGGTGACAATGAGTAGGGTGTGTTCCTCCGGCCCCGGATCATCTGCCTAGCCTGAGCCGGGGAGAGGGAGGTGGCCGTGACACGACGAGTACGCTTCGGCCGCCGCCTCCCGACGCCCCGCCCCGACCTCTCGCCTCAGGTGCCGACCGGTGGCCGGACACCGCCGGTGCTCACCGCGCTGCCGTACGTGTTCATGGCCGTGGTCGCCGTGGTGGACGTGAGCGTCGGGACCAGTATCGGCCTGCTGCCGCTGGTCTCGCTCGGCCCCGCCTTCTCCGGTCTGGTCGGCGGCTGGCGACGGACCGCCCTGGTCGGGGCCCTGGCGGTCGCGCTCGTGTGCGCCCTGGGCGTCTACGACGGCCTGTTCGAGGAGCGGCGCGGTTTCAGCGCCCTCGCCTCGGTGATCGGCGTGACGGTCGCCGGAGTGATCGCCGCCGTGATGCGGCAGCGCCGCGAGACCGAATTCGCCAGCGTACGGTCGATCGCGGAGGTCGCCCAGCGCGTCCTGCTGCGCCCCGTACCGCGCAGCGCGGGCCATCTGCGCACGGCCGTGTCGTACACCTCCGCCGTCGCCGAGGCGCGCATAGGCGGCGACCTGTACGAGGTCGTCGCGTCGCCGGTCGGCGTGCGGGTGATCATCGGCGATGTGCAGGGCAAGGGCCTCGAAGCGGTGGAGACCGCCGCCGTGGTGCTCGGCGCCTTCCGTGAGGCCGCGCACGACGAAGGCGATCTGACGGGCGTCGGCGAGCGGGTGCAACGGGCCGCGGACCGGGCGCTGAGCGGCGAGAAGTTCGTCACCGCGATCATCGCCGAGATCAGCGAGGAGCGCGGCGCCACCCTCCTCAACTTCGGTCACCCGGCGCCGATGGTGCTGCGCCAGGACGGCGGCGCGTGCTTCCCCGAGCCGCCGCAGTACGCGATGCCGCTGGGGCTCGGCGTGCACGGCGGTGACGGTCCCGAGCCGTTCGCCGTCCCCTTCGGGCCCGGTGACCAGATGCTGCTCTACACCGACGGTGTCACCGAGGCCCGCGACCACACCGGCGCGTTCTATCCGCTCGGGCAGCGCGCGCACTTCCTCAAGGACCCGGATCCGGAAGCAGCGTTGGAGGCGCTGCGGACCGATCTGGTGCAGCACACGGAGGGGCCGCTGCACGACGACGCGGCGATGCTGCTGCTGCGCTTCCGTGACCCCGGCCCGGCGTTCACCGCCTTCGAAGGCGCCTGACGGCCCGGACGGCTGGGACGGCTGGGACGGCGCCAGCCCGGGTAAAGGATTGGCAATGTGCGGATGCCTCGATGTGCGGTCCGTGACGGGTTGTCCGCAATGAGCGACCGGCCGCTCCCGAACACCCCTGCGAACACCGGTTTCGCGTCATAGAGTGTCGAGCCGTATACGCGGGCGGAGGCATGCACCGTATGCCGGTCGCGGTTGGAGGAGATCCCGGTGACGCTGCGCGCGCCCAAAGGCGGACCGGTCCCGCCGGACAGCCCGGCCGTGTCCGCGGCGCATCTCCAGCGTGACGAGGCGGCGGCGCTCACGCTCTACCAGCGGCTCCGCGACGTGGGCGAGGGACGGATCGAGGAGGTCACGGAGGCGGCCGGTCTGGACGCCGCGGAATCCGCGGGCGGCTGGCGGCGGCTGGAGGAGCTGGGCCTGATCCGGATCGTGGGCGCGGTGGTGGAACCGGTCGACCCGGACGCGGCCATGGCGCACGCGATGGACACCTACAGCGAGAACACCGCCAGGCAACTGCGGGACGCGCACTCGTTGCGCTGGGTCACCGAGTCCCTGATGACCGTCTTCCGCCCGGCCGTCGCCCGTGACCTGGCCGATGTCGCGGTGGAGCGGCTCGGCGACCGCAAGCGCAGGACGCGTACGGTGCGGGACCTCAACGCCGCCGTTCTGGACGCCTGCGACTCGATGCACCCCGGTCCGATGCCTCCGGCGCAGGCGCTGGAGACGTCGCTCGACGAGGACGCGAAGCTGACCGCGCGCGGTATCCGGGTCCGCGTGATCTACCCCGAGTCGCTGCTGCGCTCCCCCAAGTACACCTGGTATCTGCACCGGTTGCTCGACGTCGGCGTCGAGGTGCGGCTCCTGGAGCACTCCCCCTTCGACATCCTGCTCTTCGACCGGCACACCGCGTGCGTGCCCGGCGACCCCGAACGGCCGAGCGAGTCCATGCTGTTGATCCGGGGCTCCGCCCTCCTGAAGGGCTACATCGCGCTGTACGAGGACTACTGGCTGCGTGCCTCCCCGGTCGTCTTCGCCGCGCCGCCCGCCGAGGGTCCGGAGGTCAACGACCAGGAGCGCACGGTCATCCGGCTGATGGCGAGCGGGCTGAGCGACGACCAGATCGCCCGGAAGATGGGCGTGCACCGCCGCACCGTCCAGCGCGCGGTCGCCAAACTGATGGACCGCCTTGATGCCACCAGCCGCTTCGAGGCGGGTCTCAAACTCGCCCGCGACCCGGCCCTGATGAAGGTCTACCCGCTGAACTGACCGCCCGGGGTGACCTGTTGACGGCCGTGATGTACCAGCGGGGGCGCCACCAGGCCCAGGTGGCGCCCCCGCCGACTGCCTTCGGCGGCCTCCACACCAGGTGGAAGGCCGCCTCCGGCAGCCCCGGCCCGCGGATATTCGGGGGATCCACGGGCCGGAAGTCGTGTCGCCTCGGCGGTCCGGCCGTCGCCCGAGGCGGGTGGTGCGCACGCGGGACATCCGCGTGATGGGGATCGGCCTGCCGACAACTCCCCCGCTACGCCGAAACGTTCGCGAGCCCTCCCGGAGCCGACGGCATGCCGTTCCCCCCAAGGCCGCGCACCGGCCGAAGTCACCTCCGGCACCGTACCCGACCACGCCTCGATCTTTACTCACCCGACAACCGCTGGCTACGAACCCCCGAGTACGTAATGCCCGGTGAACGGCCTCGCGCAGGCCACCGGAGGTGTCCAAAAGGAGACAGCGACCCAACTGGACAACGGTGGCGACGGCGTACCGAGCGCGCTTGCCGCCTGCCACTGGTCGCTACGTCGTCGCAGGTCAACGGTGTTGCCACGGACGGCGACCGGCCACTGACACAGGGCGGGGCACAACCGCTGAGGACGGGTTCGCGCAGGTGGTGGGGGTCGGCCAAGTCGGTTGACACTCCATGCGTCCAGCGAACACGATCGACTGGTAAGCGCATTCTGCGGCTGGGCACGCCACTGGTCAGTCCGGGCGCGGGCCGAGCATCCGGGGGGAACGGTCATGACGCGCGGCTCGAACAGCACCACCCCGCTCATCCGCGGGTTTCTGCGGCAGGCCCGCAAGGATTACGCGGGGCCGCCGGAGCCGGGCAGCGGGCACGCGGGGCACCGCCCCGCCGGGCTGAGCCAGCAGGCGGTGGCGCACCGGATGGACATCTCGCCGCGGCTGTACCAGGACTGGGAGGGCGGCGGCCGGCCGGTGCCGGTGCACCGGCTGGACAGCCTCGCGAGCACACTCGGCCTCGACCCGCACCAGCGCGACGAGTTGTGGTTCATCGTGACCGGCGGCTTCGCGCCGACCGGCCCGTCCCAGCCGGACCTGGAGGCGATGAGCGGCTGGCGGCTGTATCTGCGCGCGCTCCAGGTGCCCGCGCTCGTCCTCGACAGCACGTGGCGCATCCACGAGGACAACGCGGCCTGGCGCGGCCTGTTCGAGCCCGAAGGGCAGCGGCCACCGGCGAATCTGCTGCGCTTCATCCTCTTCTCGCCGTACGCGCGCCGCCTGTGCGGGGACTGGCAGGCGAGTTGGGCGGTGCCGTACCTGCGGCAGCTCAGGCTGGAGGCGGGGATAAGCGGGGAGCCGGAGCTGCGGCGTATCGTCGCGGAGCTGCAACTCGATCCGGAGCTGGGCGTGTTGTGGCAGACGGTCGGCCGGGGCGGACGGATGGCTCTGCACAACGACGGTCAGGTCCGGCTGCTGATCCCGCCGGGCGGCCGTGCCCCGTACCGTGTACGCACCCTGGTCTCCTCCCCCGCCCACAACCCCCGTGTGCGGATGGTGACCTTGCTGCCGACTCCCGTCGAGGCGAGCGTGATCGCCCACGAACCGCTGGTGTCGCTGCCGCCGACCGCCGCGTGACATCGGTGGCGAGAGGAGCGGGAGCGGCGGGAGTGGCGGGAGCGCGGCCGCGGGCCCGGAGCGCATCTTCCGTACCCGCGGCCGAACGCCTCGCGACGCCTTACGGCTGTCGCGGTCCTCGCGGCTGACGCGGTGCTCGCGCCGTCGGCGCTGCCGGCGCTGTTCGCCGCGTCAGCGGATCGTGACCTTGACGATGTTGGAGATCCCGCCGCCGCCGACGATGCGCAGGTTGTTGAGGCCCTTGATGCCCAGCTTGACCCGCAGGTTGTACGTGGCGTCGTGGTTGGTGTTCATCGACGCGGGCAGCGAGACCCAGCGCTTGCCCTGCATCTGCTGGAGCGTCACCCGCGTGCCGACCTTGATGTTCTTGGTCGTGCCGTAGATCCGGAACTGCTGCCATGCGTTGATCGCGCTGACCGTCGCCTTGGCGGTGATGGCGGGTCGGGCGACGGCGGGCGCCGCGGCGACGCTGTCCGCCGCGACGGCCTGGGCCACGGGGGCGGTCAACAGCGTGAGGGCGGTAAGACCGGTGGCACAGGCTCGCGAGAAGCGAAGCATGAGGGCTCCTACGGGGTAAACACTGACATTTCGTCACATCGTAGGAGCCTGCCGCCACTTCACCGGCGCGTGACGCGCCGGTGCGTGCGGGGGATTCCGGTCAGGAACCGCCGGGCACCGGACCCGCTAGACCGTGTCCTCCCCGCGCTCCAGCAGCGTGGCCGCGGCGCCGACGATGCGCGGGTCGGGCGTACCGACCACCTCGTCGTCCCTGTCCGCGTAGTCGAAGCGGGCGAGGACACTGCGCATGGCCTCGACGCGCGCACGCTTCTTGTCGTTGCTCTTGACCACCGTCCACGGCGCGTAGGCGGTGTCCGTCTCACGGAACATCGCCACCTTGGCGGCGGTGTAGTCGTCCCAGCGGTCGAGCGAGGCGAGGTCCATCGGGCTGAGCTTCCACTGCCGCACCGGGTCGACCTGCCGGATGGTGAACCGGGTGCGCTGCTCGTCGCGCGAGACCGAGAACCAGAACTTCACCAGGTGGATGCCGTCGTCCACCAGCATCCGCTCGAAGGCGGGGGCCTGCCGCATGAAGCGGTGGTATTCGTCGTCCGAGCAGAAGCCCATGACCCGCTCGACGCCCGCCCGGTTGTACCAGGAGCGGTCGAACATCACGATCTCGCCCGCGGTCGGCAGGTGCGCGACGTAGCGCTGGAAGTACCACTGCCCGCTCTCGCGCTCGGTGGGCTTCTCCAGGGCGATCACCCGTGCGCCGCGGGGGTTCAGGTGCTCGATGAACCGTTTGATGGTGCCGCCCTTGCCCGCGGCGTCCCGGCCCTCGAAGACGATGACCAGCCGCTGGCCGGTCTCCTTCACCCAGCTCTGGAGTTTCAGCAGCTCGATCTGCTGGAGCCGCTTGTGCAGTTCGTACTCGGGCCGCTCCATCCGCGTGTCGTACGGGTAGTTCTCCCGCCAGGTGTCGACGACGCTGCCGTCCGCCCTGACCAGGACCGGGTCGTCCTGGTCGGTGTAGTCGACCTGCATGCCCGCAAGGAGTGCGGAGCCGTCGGTGCCTGCGCTCATCGCTCGCCCGCCCTTCGCCGGTGGAAACGTCAGTGGACCCGGTGGCCCTCAGCCACCGCGGGTGGCCTCAGTGGAACTGCGGAATGATCAGGTACAGCCCGTAGAGCACCGCGCACGCGCACGCCAGGAAGCATGCCCCGGCGCCCGCGAGCTGTCCCGTTCCGCTGCCGCCCGACGCCCGTACGGTGTCGCGGACGGAGAGCGCGAGCACCCCGATCGCGAAGACCACGACCACGCCGACGGTGGCGCCGAAGCTCACCGCGGCCACCTCGCCCAGCGCGTTCCAGTCCACACTCATACTGCTGTTCCCCTTTCCCCGATGATGCCGGTGATTCCGATGACTCCGGTGACTCCGGTGGCGTCGCCGCTCAGGCGCCCGCGCCGGCGGGCGCGGTGGGACGGACGGAGGTGGTGTGGCCGTGGTTCACATTGTCCGCGCGCACCGGGTTACGGCGCGAGAGGACGACGATGCCGCCCGCCACCGCGACGGCGATCAGCGCGATCACCACGACGCCCGGCGTACCGCCGTGCACGACGACGCTCGCGGCCACCGCGCCGACCACGGCGGCCGAGGGCAGCGTCACCAGCCAGGCGAGCGCCATCCGGCCCGCGGTGCCCCAGCGGACCTCGGCGAGCTTGCGTCCCATGCCCGCGCCGAGGATGCCTCCGGAGCAGACCTGCGTGGTGGACAGCGCGAACCCCAGATTCGCGGAGGACAGGATGACCGCGGTGGACGCCGACTCCGCGGCGAAGCCCTGCGGCGACTCGATGTCGACCAGGCCCTTGCCCATGGTGCGGATGATCCGCCAGCCGCCGAGATACGTGCCGAGCGCGATGGCCAGGCCGGCGGTGAGGATCACCCAGACCGGCGGATCGGCGTCGTGGCCGAGCGCTCCGCAGGAGATCAGCGCGAGGGTGATGACGCCCATCGTCTTCTGCGCGTCGTTGGTGCCGTGCGCCAGCGAGACCAGCGAGGCGGAGGCGATCTGGCCGATCCTGAAGCCCTTGGAGACGGTGTCCTTACGGGCCCGGCCGGTGAGCCGGTAGGCGAGGTACGTCGCCGCTAGCGCCGCGAGCCCGGCCACGATCGGCGAGGCCACCGCGGGGATGAGGATCTTCTCGACGACCTTGCCGAAGTGGACGCCGTGCTGGCCCGCGCCGACCCACACGGCACCGATCAGGCCGCCGAAGAGCGCGTGCGAGGAACTGGACGGCAGTCCGAGCAGCCAGGTCATGAGATTCCACAAGATGGCGCCCACCAGGCCCGCGAAGATCATGCCGGGAGTCACCAGCGCGTCGTCGACGATGCCGCCGGAGATCGTCTTCGCGACCTCCGTCGACAGGAAGGCGCCGACCAGGTTCAGCGCGCCGCTGAGCAGGACGGCGACCTTCGGCCGCAGCGCTCCCGTGGCGATGGACGTGGCCATCGCGTTGGCGGTGTCATGGAAGCCATTGGTGAAGTCGAAGGCCAGGGCCGTGACGATGACCAGTGCCACAAGGAATGTGATGTGGTCCATGTGCCCAGGGAAGCAGCCTCGGACATACGCACGGGGAAGGGCGGGTGAAGGACCGGCGTGAAGGAGCGGGCGGACCCGCGCCGGGCGGTGCTTGACTGGTCCCGCGCGGGGCGGTAGGGAGATCCCGTCACCGCGCGGACGGTGCGAGTTGGGGGGAACCATGAAGCCGCTCGAAGCGGGTGATCCCACTTCCGTGGGCGAAGGCAGATACCGGCTGGCCGGCCGGCTCGGCCAAGGCGGTATGGGCGTGGTGTACTTCGGCCGGTCGCGGTCCGGCCGGGCGGTGGCGGTCAAGGTCGTACGCCCCGAGTTGAGCACCGAGCCGGGTTTCCGGCGCCGCTTCGCCGACGAGGTGGCGGCGGCGCGCCGGGTCGGCGGCTTCCACACCGCGCCCGTGGTGGACGCCGATCCGCACGGCGAACCGGCCTGGCTGGTCACGGCGTTCGTGCCGGGTCCCACGCTGGCGGACGTGCTCGCCGATGTCGGCGCGCTGCCGACGGACACCCTCACGGTGCTGGCGGCCGGGCTGGCGGAGGCGCTGGAGGCGATCCACCGGGCGGGGGTGATCCACCGCGACTTCAAGCCCGCGAACATCATCGTGGCCGAGGACGGGCCGCGCGTCATCGACTTCGGCATCGCCCGCGCCCTCGACGGCACGGCGCTGACCCAGACCGGGCTCCAGATCGGCACCCCCGGCTTTCTCGCGCCCGAGCAGCTGACCGGCGGTCAGGTCACCGCGGCGGTCGACATGTTCGCGCTGGGCGTCGTGCTCAGCCAGGCGGCGGGCGGCGCGCCCTTCGGTGACGGTCCGTCAGCGGCCCGGCATTACCGGGTCGTTCACGAGACGGCGGACCTCAGGGCGGTACCGGACGAGCTGCGCGCGCTGGTCGCCGCGTGTCTGTCGAAGGAGGCCGCCGAGCGGCCCACCCCTTCGGAGTTCTTGAGCAGGCTGACGGTACGTCACCCGGAGGACGGCGAGTGGCTGCCCGCCGAGGCGACGGCGCTGCTGACGCAGGTGGAACCGCAGGCCGTACCGCCCGTTGTCCCGACGCCCCCGCCCCACGCCGCCGGGCCCACCCCCGCGTCCGAGCCGACCGCCTCCTACGCGGTTCCCCTGGCGGGGAGTTCGCCGTCGCCGCTCGCGTCCCCGTACGGTCCGGGGCAGGGGTACGGCGGCCCGCCGACGCCCGCGCCGACCCCGACGCCCGGTTTCGGGCCGCCGTCGGGTCCGCCCCGAGACCGGCGCAAGGTGACCGCGGCCGTGGGCCTTGTCGTGGTGGCCGCCGCGGTGGCGGGGGCGCTGGTCTGGCATCCGTGGACGTCCGGCTCCGCGAAGGACGACAACGCGGGCCCTCCCCCGGGCGGGCACACCACGGCCTCCTCGTCAGCGCCGCCGACCCCGGCGCCGTTCCCCGACGTGCCGCTGCTGGTCCGGGTGGACACCGCCCCCGGCTGGCCCGGCACCTGCCACGCCTACATCGCGCTGCGCGACAGCACGACCGACCGCCTCAAGCGGCTCGCGTCGGGCAGCCCCTGCGACTTCCTCCCCAAGTGGTCGCCCGACCGGAAGACCGTCGCCTTTACCCGCAGGACCGCCCAGGACACCTCGGTGTGGACGGTCGGCGCCGACGGGACCGGCGCCAAGCGGATCGCCGAGACCTCGGGCGGCCGGGTCTCCTGGTCTCCCGACGGCGGCAAACTGGCCGTGCTGCGCAAGACCGGCGGCGTCCAGCAGCTCTACGTCGTGGACGTCGCGGACGGCTCCGCCCAGCAGATGACCACCGGCAGCACCCGTATCGAGGACCCTTCCTGGTCCCCCGACGGCACCCGTATCGCGATCTGCGTCGAGAAGGGGACGGGCAACTGGCAGATCAACACGGTCGATCCGACGACGCCGGGCGCCGCACCGCAGCGGATCACCGACCTGCCCCGGCCCGCCCTCGACCCGGTCTGGTCCCCCGACGGCAAGGTCTTCGCCTACACCTCGGGCGACTACGGCAAGGGCACACAGGGCGACATCCGCCTCGTCGGCACCGACGGAACCGGCGACCGGCCGCTGGCCGCCACCTCGGCCCACGAGATGGACCCCGACTGGTCTCCCGACGGCACGTGGGTGGCCTTCGTCCGCGGCCCGCTCGCCACCCCCGAGATCTGGGCGGTCCGCGCCGACGGCACCGGCGAGCGACGGCTCAGCACCGACACGGCCACCGAGGGGCACCCCGCCTGGGCGGTCAAGGGCGGCGGCTGAGTCCAGGGGCGGCGCGAAAAGCATGAGAGTTGACTCTCACACATTGTGAGAGGACACTCTCACGCCATGGAACCGGGTAACCGTTTGGGAGACATCGAGATCACCGACCCGAAGGCGATGCGCGCGCTCGCGCATCCGGTGCGGCTGGCGATCCTGGAGCATCTGCAACGCAACGGGCCCGCGACGGCCACGGTGCTCGCACCCCGCGTCGGGGCGACCCCTTCGGTGACGAGCTGGCATCTGCGCCATCTCGCGGGCTTCGGGCTCGTCCGGGACGCGGACCCCGATCCGGGCGCCGGGGGCGACGAGCGGCGGGACCGGCGCGAACGACGGTGGCAGGCGGTCGCGCGCGGCTTCCGCTTCGAGGCGCCAAAGGACGAGGGAGACGAGGAGGGCCGCTCGGCGGCGCGGCTGCTCTCCCGTGAGATGTTCCTGCGCTCCGCCGATCTGCCGGCCCGCTGGGCGGCCACCGTGGAGCCCGGTCTCGATCCCGCGTGGCAACGGCTCTCGGGGCTCTCCAACACGCGCGTCACGGTGACGCCCGAGGAGGCCGCCGCCATCGAGGACGGGATCGAGCGCGTGCTCGCGCCCTATGTGATGCGGGACGCGGCGGACCGTCCGGCCGCCGCCCGCACCGTACGCCTGCTGCGCTACACGCTCCCTGAAGGTGAACCTCAAGGTGAGGGTGAAGGTCCGGCTGAGGTTGAGGCACAGGGCCGCGCACCGGACACGGATACGGATACGGATACGGCCGCGCGTAAGGACGATGACGACGGCGACGGCGGCACCCGGTGACCGCCGCAGCGACGCAACCGCCCCCGATATCCGTGGCGCGCGACCGCCGCTTCGTCCGCTTCTGGGCAGGTCAGACCGTCTCGCAGTTCGGCGACCGGATCAGCGAACTGGCCCTGCCGCTGATCGCGGTGAGCGCGCTGCACGCCTCCGCCAACCAGGTGGCCTGGCTGACCGCCCTGATCTGGACACCGAATCTGCTGGCGATCGTCCTGGGCGCGTGGGTCGACCACCAGGCCCGCAAGCGCGGCCTGATGGTGGCCGCGGATCTGATCCGCGCCGGGGTGCTGCTGTCGCTGCCCGTCGCGTACCTGGCGGGGGCGGTGACGCTCGGTCAGCTCTACGCGGTGGCCCTGCTGATCGGGGCCGCCGAGGTGCTGTTCAACACCTCCTATCCCCCGTTCTTCGCGCACCTCGTGCCGCGCTCGTCGTATGTGGACGCGAACAGCAAGCTCAGCGCGAGCCGGTCCGCTTCGTACGTCGCGGGCCCTGCCGTGGGCGGCGCGCTCGTGCAGGCGCTGACCGCGCCGGTGGCCGTCGTGGTCGACGCGCTGTCCTTCCTCGCGTCGGCCGTGCTGATCGGGCGGATCAGGATCGACGAGCCGCCGGTCGCGGCGGGCGAGCGGGACGCGCCGCTGCTGCGGCGGGCGAAGGAGGGGCTGGCGTTCGTCGTACAGCATCCGGTGCTACGGGCCGGGCTCGGCACCTCGACCACCGTCAACTTCTTCACCTTCGTCTCCGGCAGCGGTCTGATGGTGCTCTTCGCCACCAGGAGCCTCGGTCTGTCGGCGGGCTTCATCGGCCTGGCCTTCGGCATCGGTTCCACGGGCGCGCTGCTCGGCGCGGTCCTGGCGCCGCGGATCTCGCGGCGGATCGGGATGGGACGCAGCATCGCGATCGGGGCGGTGCTCTTCCCCGCGCCGATCGCGCTGGTGGCGGTCGCCGACGGGCCGCCGTGGGTCGGCGCCGTGGCGCTGACCGCCACCGAGTTCCTTTCCGGCCTCGGTGTCATGCTCTTCGACGTCAACCTCAACTCCCTTCAGGCGTCCGTGATCCCCGACGGGATGCGCAGCCGGGTCTCCGGCGCGTACGCCACCGTCAACTACGGCATCCGTCCGCTCGGCGCGGTCGTCGGCGGTGTGCTCGCGACCTTCCTCGGGCTGCGTACGACCCTGCTGGTCGCGGCGGTGGGCGGGGCGCTGTCCGTGCTGTGGCTGCTGCCGTCGCCGGTGCCCGGCATCCGCTCGATCGACCAGGACGAACGCCCGGAGGACGCCACGAACACCGAGGACACGGCAGACACGGGGGACGGCGAGGGCGCCGAGAAGACGGCATCGGCAGACGGCGCGGTGGCCGTCGGCCGCCGGCGGGGCCGTCGAGAAGACCAGGATCGGGACGCGGTGCCGTAACTGGGGGTCAGGGCGTGGTGCCGTACACCTGGACCTCGTGGAGCGAGTAGCCGTACGCCGTCCCGCGCGCCGTCCCGTACGCCGTGCCGTTGACGCGGACGTAGCGGCCGGTCCCGGTGTCGCCGGCCGTCTCGTGCGGGCCGGGGCAGGAGATGTCGCCGCCGGGCGGGGTGTTGTCGTACCAGCCGTAGAAGGTGAGGAACGTCTGCCGGTCGGTGGAGGCCGCCGCGGCCGGGGACTTCGCGGCGGCCGAGGCGTGCGGGGGCGCGCCGGCGAGCGCGGCCATGACGGAGTGTTCGGTGACGCCGGGTCGCGCGGTGGACGCCTGACGGGCGTACGGGACCGGACCGGGATCGCGATACCGGTCCCGGGCGTCAGCCCTCGCCGCGGGCCGCGGCCTGCCGGCGGCGCTTGCCGAGGGCGGCCTGCGACAGATCCTCGGCGTTCGAGGTGAGGTTCTTCCAGCCGTAGCCGCGCTCGGTCAGCCAGCCGCGGGCGGCGGCCTCGGCGCGTTCCGCGGCCTCCAGGATGTCCTCTTCCGCCTCGCCCGAGTCCAGGTAGCGGAAGGTGAAGAAGGGGCGGGCCGCGAGGTCGTAGGTCAGGGTGCCCTCGGCGGTGAAGGCGGCGTGCAGGATGTCGTGCTCCGCCGCCCGCGCGAGGAGTGCGGTCCGCTGGTCCGCGGTGAGCGCGTCGAAGGCGCCGCGGACCGTGATCCGGAATGTACGTGTACTCATCCCCTGATCGTAGGCAGCCGGTCGGCGATCGGCGTACCGGTTTTCCCGGCGACCGTGGCGAGCGTGGCAACCGTGGCGAGCGCGGCGGCCGGGCAGAACAGACCGGGCGCCCGGCCCTCCGGCGCCGCCTCTCCCCCGCGTCCGGCCGCTCGTCCCGCCTTGTGCTTGACAGGCACTCCCGATGCTGATTTTTTAGCTGTCATACGCCCGAACCGAATGGTCGGTCGGTGCATCCACAAGGTGGTGGGCAGCGGTGACTCAGGGCAGCGACGCCAGGCTCGACACGGGACAGGCACCGGGTCCGCCCCCGGACGCGGTACGCGCGTCCGCGAAGGGGGCCGCGAACGGCGCCGGGATCGCGGCGGCGCAGGCGATGTTCTCGGCCGACCGGGCGTCGAACGGGCTCGGTATCGAGCTGCTGCACCTCGGCGAAGGCGTCGCCGTCGTGCGCATGGTCGTCACCGCCGCGATGGTCAACGGGCACGGCACCGCGCACGGCGGCTATCTCTTCCTGCTCGCCGACACCGCCTTCGCCTGCGCCTGCAACACCGACGGCGCCGCGACCGTCGCCGCGGCGGCGGACATCGACTTCGTCGCCCCGGCCCATGAGGGCGACGCGCTGCTGGCCACCGCCCGTGAGCGGGCGCGGTTCGGCCGCAGCGGGATCTACGACGTACAGGTGCGGCGCGGCGACGAGCTGGTCGCCGAATTCCGCGGCCGGAGCCGTACGCTGCGCGGCGCCGACACGAAGGAGACCTCGTGAGCCACCTGGGCGGGACGACCCCGCGGGAGACCCCGGACGCGGCGGAGCGGATGACCCGCGCGGAGCTGATGGACCTTCAGCTCGCGCGGCTCCAGGCGACGTTGCGCCACGCGTACGCCCATGTGGAGCTGTACCGGCGGAAATTCGACGAGGCGGGCGTCGTACCCGCCGACTGCCGGACGCTGGAGGATCTGGCACGCTTCCCCTTCACCACCAAGGCCGATCTGCGCGACACGTACCCCTTCGGGATGTTCGCCGTGCCGATGTCCGAGGTGCGCCGGGTGCACGCGTCGAGCGGCACCACCGGTCGTCCCACGGTGGTCGGTTACACCGAGGGCGACCTGTCGATGTGGGCCGACGTGGTGGCCCGTTCGATCCGCGCGGCGGGCGGCCGTCCCGGCGACAAGGTCCATGTCGCCTACGGGTACGGCCTGTTCACCGGGGGCCTGGGCGCGCACTACGGCGCGGAGCGTGCCGGCTGTACGGTCATCCCCGCGTCGGGCGGCATGACGGCCCGTCAGGTGCAGATCATCCAGGACTTCGAGCCCGAGATCATCATGGTCACCCCGTCGTACATGCTCACGCTGCTCGACGAGTTCGAGCGGCAGGGCGTCGACCCGCGCGGCACCTCGCTGCGGGTGGGGATCTTCGGCGCGGAGCCGTGGACGGAACAGATGCGCCGCGAGATCGAGGAGCGCTTCGCCATCGACGCCGTCGACATCTACGGCCTGTCGGAGGTGATCGGCCCCGGCGTGGCGCAGGAGTGCGTGGAGACCAAGGACGGTCTGCACATCTGGGAGGACCACTTCTATCCGGAGGTGGTCGACCCGCTGACCGACGACGTCATGTCGCAGGGCGAGAGCGGCGAGTTGGTCTTCACCTCGCTCACCAAAGAGGCGCTGCCGGTGATCCGGTACCGCACCCGTGATCTGACGCGGCTGCTGCCCGGCACCGCGCGGCCCGCCTTCCGCCGGATGGAGAAGGTCACCGGCCGCAGCGACGACATGATCATCCTGCGCGGGGTGAACGTCTTCCCGAGCCAGATCGAGGAGATCGTGCTGCGGACACCCGGTGTGGCGCCGCACTTCAGGATCGAGCTGACCCGGCGCGGCCGGATGGACCACATGACCGTCTACGCCGAGGCCAGGGCCGACACCGGTACGCAAGTGCGGGACGCGGGCGCGGCGGCCATCGCACAGGGCGTCAAGGACGGTGTGGGCGTGAGCGTCGAGGTGCGGGTCGTGGACCCGGAGACGCTGGAGCGGTCGGTCGGCAAGATCCAGCGGGTCAAGGACCTGCGGGCGAAAGACTGAAGGCGAAGGACTGAGGGCGCGGGCCTGAGCCCCGGCGCGCACCCGTAAGAGCGGCGGGCGGACCTCTCGTGCGGAGGCCCGCCCCTGTGCGCTGTGCGCACGTGCCGTACGGCCGCCCCGGCGTGGAACGGCCGTACGCGTCCTAGTCGATGTCGATCGGACCGTCGGACGACGTGCCCTTGCCGCCCTTCCCCTTGCCGTTGCGGCCGTCGCCCGGGTGGGTCAGACCGCGCAGCGCGGGCAGGTGGTCCGAGCTGTCAGAGTCAGAACCGGAGCCGCCCTCGCCGCCGTTGAGGTTGTTGCGGACCGAGTCGAGGATCGTCAGTCCCTGGCTGACCAGGCCCGCCGCGATCTCGCTGAGCCCGTCGGAGCCGTTGAGGACGTTGACATTGGCTCCGGCCAGACCGCCGGCCGCTTCCTTCACGATGAGCGGGAGCTGGTCGATCAGCATGCGGTCGAGCGCCACCCGGTCGTGCGAGGCCGCCGCGGCGGCCTGGATGCGCATCCGCTCGGCGTCGGCGACGGCGAGCACCCTGATCCGCTCGGCCTCCGCCTCAGCGGGCTTGACGATCTCCGCCACGAGCTGCTGCTGGCGCAACTCGGCCGCGCGCAGCGCCAGTTCGGTCTGCGCGGCGAGCACTTCCTGCTGCGCGTGCGCCTGGGCGAGCGGGCCCGCCTGCGCGGCCTCGGCCTGCGCGCGGTCGACCTGCGCCGAGTACTCGGCCTGTACGACGGCGGTCTGCCGGGCGTATTCCGCCTGGTTCCTGGCGGCGATCTGCTGCGCCTCCACCGACGCCTGCGTGGCCTGGGCCTGCGCGATCTGCGCCTGCCGCTGGATGGCGGCCTTGTGCGGCGCCGACATGGCGTCGATGTAGCCGGTCTCGCCGTCGTCGATGGACTGGATCTGCAACGAGTCGACGCTCAGGCCGATCTTCGCCATCTCCGTCTTGGAGGTCTCCAGCACCTCGGAGGCCAGCTTCTGCCGCTCGGTGACGATCTCCTCGACCGTCATCGAGCCGATGATCGACCGCAGGTGACCGGCGAAGATCCGGCCGGTCAGAATCGACATCTGGTCCTGGTCGGACAGGAAACGCTGTCCGGCGTTGACGATGCTCTCGTGGTCGTTGCCGACCTTGAACGCGATGACGGCCTTCACCGTCAGCGCGATGCCCTGCCGGGTCACACAGGTCTCGGCGACTTCCGCCTCGCACATCGCGAGCGTAATGAACCGGGTCTTGCGGAAGACCGGCAGAACGAACTTTCCGTGGCCGGTGACCACACGGAACGGCGCACCCCCCAGTCCACGCCGACCGCCCGAGATCAACATCGCCTCGTCCGGCGCGGGAACGCGGTAACCCAACATCCTTTGTCTCCTTCATGTGCGCCGGCTCAGTCGGCCAGCGCGTCCAACGGGTCGGCCCACTCGATGACGTCCACCTGGCGTGTGCCACGCGAGTCCACCACCAGCACGGTCGCCCCCTTAGGCAGGGGTTCCTCGGACCAGGCGAGGAAGGTCTCGCTGCCTCCTCTGACCCGCACGTAGACCTCACCGGGTCCGGCGAGGCCGCGCGTGCCGATGAGCAGCTCCCCCGTACAACCGATCACGGCTTCGTCCTGCGCCATTCCCGGCCGCCCCTCACTTCTCGTGTCCGTTCCGGTCCTGGAATCTCCGTCTCATTCATCCTCCCACCAGCGGCCTCTTCCGGTCCGTCACCGGTCCGTACCAAATACCGAACGCGGCACCGTACCGCTCGTCCGTGGAAGGTGATTGGAGGCGCCACGGGGGTCCCGCTCGTGCCAGGGTGTGGGAAGACCGTTCCTTCGCTGGGAGGCTGGATGTTCCGGGGCTTCACCGCGCCCTTGTCAGGCAGGACCGAGCGCGACCGTACGACGGCCGCCTCCGCGTTGGCGTACATCCGTACCGAGACGGGCAGCGCGGCCGTGCTGCTCGCGGCCACCCTGGTGGCGCTGGTCTGGGCGAATGTGGCGCCCGGCGGCTACGAGTCGGCGTGGGCGACGCATCTGTCCTTCCGTTTCGGGGACCACGGGCTCGACCTGGATCTGCGGGAATGGGTGAACAGCGGTTTGATGACGCTGTTCTTCCTGGTCGTCGGCCTGGAGGCGCGGCGCGAATTCGACATGGGCGAGCTGCGCGACCGGCGCCGCATCCCGCTGCCCATGCTGGCCGGGATCAGCGGCATGGCCGTACCGATCGCGATCTACCTCGCGGTGAACGCGGGCCGGTCCTCGGTGCACGGCTGGGGCACCGCGATGTCCACGGACACGGCCTTCGCGCTGGGCATGCTGGCGCTGCTCGGCTCGCGGTTCCCCGAACGGCTGCACACCTTCATCCTGACCGTCGCCGTCGTGGACGACTTCCTGGCGCTCGGCGTGATCGCGGTGGCGTACAGCGACCACATCTCGTGGACGCCGCTGATCGTCGGGATCGGCGTCCTGCTGGTGGTGTACGCGGTACGCAGCGCCGGTGTGCGGCGCGGCGCGGTCTACGGGGTGCTGGGGGTGATCGCCTGGGTGGCGTTCCTGCATTCCGGGGTGGACCCGCTGGTCGTCGGTCTGATCATGGGCCTGCTCTCCTTCGCCTACCCGGCGTCGCGGGACGCGCTGGAGCGGGCGACGGGGCTGTTCCGGTCCTTCCGTGAGCAGCCGACCGCGGAGCTGGAGCGCGAGGCGCGGCTGGGCCTGGCCTCCGCGGTCTCCCCCAACGACCGGCTCCAGCGGCTGTGGCACCCGTGGAGCAGCTATGTGATCGTGCCGGTGTTCGCGCTGGCCAACGCGGGGATCGAGATCAACGGCTCATTGCTGGCCGACGCCTTCACCTCGCCGATCACGCTCGGCATCCTGCTGGCGTACGGGCTCGGCAAGCCGATCGGCATCGTGGGCGCGTCCGCGCTGGCCACCAAGCTGAGCCGGGGCCGGATGCGGCCGTCGGTCGGCTGGGCGGCGGTGCTGGGCGGCGGTTCCATCGCGGGTATCGGCTTCACGGTGTCGCTGCTGATCGCGACGCTGGCCTTCGACGGGGACCAGCTCGCGCAGGCGAAGATCGGCGTGCTCAGCGCGGTCGTCTTCGCCATGCTCAGCACGACGGTGGTCGCGCTGGTCGCCGGGCGGCTGCCGGAGACGCGCAGGGCGCGCGCCCTGCTGGGCACCGCGGAGTCCGTCGTGGACCTCGTCGAGCCCGTCGACCCGGACCGCGACCATGTCCGCGGGCCGGTGGACGCCCCGGTGACGATCGTGGAGTACGGCGACTTCGAGTGCCCCTTCTGCGGCCAGGCGGAGACCGTCGTACGCGAACTGCTCGCCGACTTCGGCGACAGCGTCCGCTACGTGTGGCGGCACCTGCCGCTCAACGACGTGCACCCGCACGCCCAGCTCGCCGCGGAGGCGTCGGAGGCCGCCGCCGAGCAGGGCCGCTTCTGGGAGATGCGGGACCTGCTCTTCGAGCGGCAGGACGCGCTCAAGGTGCGCGATCTGCTGGACCACGCACGGGAGATCGGGCTCGACGTGGTGGTGTTCAAGGAGTCGCTGCACAAGCGGCACGGCGCGCGGCGGATCGCGAAGGACGTGGAGTCCGCCGACCTCAGCGGGGTGTCGGGTACCCCGACCTTCTTCATCAACGGCCGCCGCCACCATGGCGCGTACGACATCGACAGCCTGTCCGCGGCGGTGATCTCGGCGCGCGAACGGGCGCTGGTGGAGCAGGGCGGGGCGCAACCGTAGGGAACCCTCGACCGGGCCCGAGCTCTACAGGGGTCGCTCAGGGGCCTCAGGGGTCTTAGGGGTCTCAGGGGTTTGCGGGTCTCAGGGGTGGAGGGAGCGGACCGCTCGGGGGACGTCGGGGGCCTGGTGGCCGCCGCTGGCGATCATCCGCACCTCGCCGTCCGCGCTGATCTCGGCGCGGACGATCCCGGTCTCGTCCTCGTAGACCGGGTACCCGCCCGCGCCGGATTTCTCGGTCCGGCGTACGACGACGACGTCGTCCTCCACCGCGGGGGCCTGGAACACCAGCTCGTAGATCTCCGGGTCATCCATAAAGGACCTCCTGACCCGCCCATCATCTCTCGCGACGCACCGCCCCGCCTCTGGGAACCTGAGGGGCTGGGGAGGACGGGCCGATCGGCGGACAGAGAGGTGAACGCGGACGGAAAGATGAACAACGTGTCACACCGGCCGGTCGGGGGCGCCGGTCCGCTGACACATCGGCCGCCGCTGTGATTCCCTGGCGTCATGACCCCGCCGCTCGTGATGCGCCGCCACGTGGACTACGGGCGTGTCACCAGCATGGGCTGTCCCGCCGTGCGCTGACGTCGCGCTCTCGGCGTCCTGCCGCCCGCAACGGCCGCTGATCACCCCCCTTTCACCACGCAAGGCGCGTTCCCGTGCCGCGCCGTGCCACCGCCGGGTGCCGTCCTCGCCGCCCGCCGTAGGGGCCGTCGCGGTCGCGGTCCGCGCGCCGGACGTATCCGCGCATCCGTACGGCGCGCTTCGCGCAAGCCGAGGGCCGTACGCCATTTCCCAGGGGAGAGCCATGACCCAGCCCATCGACTCCGTGACCGCGGGCACCACCGCGCAGGACACCGCGGCGCGGGACCTGCCGGGGTGGTCGTTCGAGACCCAGCAGGTGCACGCGGGCACCGCGCCCGACCCGACGACCGGCGCGCGGGCGGTGCCGATCTACCAGACGACGTCGTTCGTCTTCCGCGACACGCGGCACGCCGCCGACCTGTTCTCGCTGGCGGAGCCCGGCAACATCTACACACGGATCCACAATCCGACCCAGGACGCCTTCGAGCAGCGGGTCGCCGCGCTGGAAGGCGGAGTCGCGGCGGTGGCGCTGGCGTCGGGGCAGGCCGCGGAGACGCTGGCGATCCTCACGCTGGCGCGCTCCGGTGACCACATCGTCTCCAGCGCGTCGCTGTACGGCGGCACGTACAACCTCTTCCGTCACACACTGCCGAAGTTCGGCATCGAGGTGTCCTTCGTGGAGGACCCCGACGACGCGGACGCGTGGCGGGCGGCGATCCGGCCGGAGACGAAGGCGCTGTTCGCCGAGACGCTGGGCAATCCGCGCGGCAATGTGCTGGACGTGCGGGCGGTCGCCGATGTCGCGCACGCTGCGGGTCTGCCGCTGATCGTGGACAACACGGTGCCGACGCCGTTCCTGCTGCGGCCGATCGAGCACGGCGCGGACATCGTGGTGCACTCGGCGACCAAGTTCCTCGGCGGGCACGGCACGACGATCGCCGGAGTGGTCGTGGACGCCGGCACCTTCGACTTCGGCGCGCACGCCGAGCGGTTCCCCGACTTCACCGAGCCCGACCCCAGCTACCACGGGCTCCGGTACTGGCCGGCGCTCGGCCCCGGCGCCTTCGCGGCGAAGCTGCGCGTGCAACTCCTGCGCGACCTCGGCCCCGCGCTCTCGCCGCACTCGTCCTTCCTGCTGCTCCAGGGCGTCGAGACGCTGTCGCTGCGGCTGGAGCGGCACTCGACCAACGCGCAGGCGCTCGCGGAGTGGCTGGAGGCGCGCGACGAGGTCGCGGTCGTCCACTATCCGGGGCTGCCCTCCAGCCGTTGGTACGACGCGGCCCAGCGCTATCTGCCGCGCGGGGCGGGCGCGGTGCTCGCCTTCGAGCTGCGGGACGGCGCGGAGGCCGGAAAGCGGTTCGTGGACGCGGTGTCGCTCTTCAGCCACCTCGCCAACATCGGTGACGTGCGGAGCCTGATCATCCACCCGGCGTCCACCACGCACAGCCAGTTGGACGAGGAGCAGCTCGCCGCGACCGGCGCCTCGCCCGGCCTGGTGCGGCTGTCGGTCGGCATCGAGCACATCGACGACCTCAGGGCCGATCTGGAGGCGGGCTTCCGCGCGGCGAAGGGCGCGTCCTGAACACCGCCGCCACCACTGGGGTCCCGCTGCTGCCCGCCACGGGCGCCTGGCAGCCGGGGGACCCGCGGGGGCGCCGGCGCTGGCACTCCCTCGACCGGCCGCTGGCCTTGGAGGCGGGCGGCGAACTGCCGGGCGTGCGGCTGGCGTTCGAGACCTGGGGGCGGCTCGCGCCGGACGCGTCCAACGCCGTCCTGGTGCTGCACGCCCTGACCGGGGACAGCCATGCGGCGGGCCCGGCGGGTCCGGGGCATCCGACCGCCGGGTGGTGGGACGCCCTGATCGGACCGGGCCGCGCGCTCGACACCGACCGGTGGTTCGTGGTCGCGCCGAACGTCCTCGGCGGCTGCCAGGGCAGCACCGGTCCGTCCTCGTACGGTCCTGACGGCCGTCGCTGGGGCGGCTCCTTCCCGTTCCTGACGCAGCGTGACCAGGTCGCCGCCGAGGCGGAGTTGGCGGACGCGCTGGGCATCGGGAGCTGGGCGCTGGTGGTCGGCGGGTCGATGGGCGGGATGCGCGCCCTGGAGTGGGCGGTCGGTCGCCCCGAGCGCACTCGGGCCCTGCTGCTGCTCGCCTCCCCCGCCGCGGCGAGCGCCGAGCAGATCGCCTGGGCCGCCGTCCAGTCGCACGCCATCCGCTCGGACCCGCACTGGCGCGGCGGCGACTACCACGACGCGGGCCCGGGACGCGGACCGCACGCGGGGCTCGGCCTCGCGCGGCGGCTGGCCCACGTCACCTACCGCAGCGAGGGCGAGCTGCGGTCCCGCTTCGGCCGCTCCTCGCAGAACGGCGAGGAGCCCTGGCGCGGCGGGCGGTACGCCGTCGAGTCGTATCTCGACCACCACGCCGCCAAGCTGGTGCGACGGTTCGACGCGGCCAGCTACGTCGTGCTCACCGAGGCGATGAACGCGCACGACATCGGCAGGTCCCGCGGCGGTACGGCGGCGGCCCTGCGCCGTGTCACCGCCACGACCCTGGTCGCCGGAGTCGACTCCGACCGCCTCTACCCCCTCCCCCAGCAGGCTGAGTTGGCGGCGGGAATCCCGCACTGCGACCGGCCGCGGATCGTCGAATCGCCGTACGGGCACGATGGATTCCTCATCGAGACGGATCAAGTGGCGTCGCTGGTCGGAGAACTGACGGCGTGACGGGCACAGGGCGCCGGCGGAAAGACCAACGCCTGGAAGCTGGAAATCTGGTCTAGGCCATGTCAATGAGCCCGGCACAGGTTTCTAAAACGTGCCAGTGACGTGCCGGTAACCAGGCGGTATCGCGGGCGCGGCCGGGCACGCGAGAGCATCCGGGCGGTCCACAGCGCGGGGAGACGTACTCCTACGAGCGAGGGGCGCGCCGCCAACAGCGATAAGGCGGCGCGCCCTCAGCGGCGGTCCGACCTCAACAGCCCGACGGAAGCGCGGCGTTACGGCTTCGCGGCGTTACGGCCTGGGCGGCGGCGCAGTCGAGCCCCTCGGGACGAGGCCGGGGACCTGGGCCGCGTGCGAGGCCGGCTTGCGATGCGTCATCACGTCGAAGAGCGTCTCGGTGACGTCGGCGCCGAAGGAGAAGATGTCGTGCCGCATCGCCGAGAGCGTTGGCCGGGTGAGCTGGCACAACTGCGAGTCGTCCCAGGCGAGTAGAGACAGGTCCTGCGGTACGGACAGGCCGAATTCGGCGGCGACGCCCAGTGCGGTGACGGCCATGATGTCGTTGTCGAAGACGATCGCCGTGGGGCGCTCGGCGGAGAGCAGGAGCGTACGGCAGGCGCGGCTGCCCTGGTCGGCGGAGAAGTCGGCGACGACGGTCTGGGCCGACAGGCCCAACTCGGCCGCGGTCTCGGTGAACGCGCGGGTCCTGATGGCGCTGTGGCCCAGCTCGGCGGGTCCGCTCACCCGGGCCACCCTGCGGTGCCCGAGCGCCGCCAGATAGCGGACCGCCTCCACGGTCGCGGCGGCGTCGTCGGTCCACACGGAGGTGAACGGACCGGCGAGCGAGGGGTGTCCGACGGCCACGGCCGGCAGGCCGATCGCGGACAGTGCCGGGATGCGCGGGTCGTCCACCCGTAGGTCGACCAGGATGCTGCCGTTGACCCGGTTGCCCTGCCACCACTCCCGGTGGACCTCGATCTCGTCGTCGGCCTCGACCAGCCGCAGCAGGAGGGAGCACGAGTGGCGGCCGAGCACGCTCTCGATACCGGAGATGAACTCCATGTAGAACGGTTCGAGGCCGAGCATCCGCGCGGGTCTGGCGATGGCGAGTCCCACGGTGTGCAGCGCCCGGCCGGACAGCGACTGCGCCGCCTGGTTCGGGCTCCAGCCCAGGTCACGGGCGGCCTGAAGGATGCGTTCCTTCGTGCTGGAGGACACGCCCGGCTTGTTGTGCACGGCGATGGTCACAGCGGACGGCGAGACTCCCGCACGCCGGGCGACGTCCTTGATCGTGGCCTTGCGCCCGCCGCCCGCCGCTGCCGTCTGGCTCACCCGGATGTCCGCCTTCGTCTCGTGGTCGGGCCGTGCCGAGACGCGCCGCACCGGGGCCGGACGTCGCGGGTCGCGGGCGTCCCGGCCGAGGGGTGGACCGTGCGAGCCGCCTCGTCGGCTCAGCGTACACTCAAACGTTGCATACGCGCCGGTCGGCGACCGGCTCGACGGCTCGGGCCAGGTCGGCGGTTGACAGTTGACGGGCCCACGCCCTGGCCGTACGCCGCGACGCCGGCCCGTGGCTCAGCGCGCTCCGGCCGTGGCCGCTCCCGCGATGGCCGCCGCGCCGACCAGTCCGGCGTCACCCCGCAGCGCGGCCCGCTCCACGAGCACCCCGGCCGCGAACGGCAGCGCGGCGTACGACTCCAAGTGGCGGCGCAGCGGCGGGAACAGGACGTCGGCGGCCTCGGCGACGCCCCCGCCGATGACGGGGGGTCGGGGGGGGGGGGGGGGGGGGGGGGGCGGGGGGGGGGGGGGGGGGGGGGGGGGGGGGGGGGGGGGGGGGGGGGGGGGGGGGGGGGGGGGGGGGGGGGGGGGGGGCGGGGGGGGGGGGGGGGGGGGGGGGGGGGGGGGGGGGGGGGGGGGGGGGGGGGGGGGGGGGGGGGGGGGGGGGGGGGGGGGGGGGGCGCGGTCGGTGCGGTGCCGGTGTCGCCGGGGGCGCCGTCGCCTGACGCGAGGTCGGTCAAGGCGCGGTAGTCGACGTCCCTGCCCAGTTCACGCCCGGCCTCGCGTACGCGCTGTCCCGAGCC
>NZ_MECL01000250.1 GCF_014596445.1 Streptomyces sp. CBMA29
GGCGGCTGGGCGCCGCCGAGCGCGCGGGCGACGGCCGCGTGGGGGCCGGTCATGACGCGACGGCGCCACGGGCCGCCAGCGGCAGGGTCTGCGGGGCGGGAACGGACTGCACGATCTCCCTGACCACGTCGTCGGCGTTGATCTGCCGGACCCACAGCTCGGGGCGGAGCGTGACGCGGTGGGCGAGCGCCGGGACCGCCACCCACTTCACGTCCTCGGGGGTGACGTAGTCCCGGCCGTCGAGCACGGCGCGGGCGCGGGCGAGTTGGACCAGCGCGAGGCCGCCGCGCGGTGACGCGCCGACCTGGATGTGCGCGTGGTCGCGGGTCGCGCCGACCAGCGCCACGATGTACTCCAGCAGGTCGTCCTCGACCTCGACCCGCTCCACCGCCGCGCGCATCGCCAGCACTTCCGAGGGTCCGCTGAGCGTGCGCAGTTTCGCCTCGGGCGCGGCCCTGTCGATCCTGGACCGCAGCATGTCGGTCTCCTGCGGCGCCGACAGATAGCCCATCCGCACCCGCAGCAGGAACCGGTCGAGCTGCGCCTCGGGGAGCGTGTACGTGCCTTCGTACTCGATGGGGTTGGCGGTCGCGATCACCACGAACGGGTCGGGCAGTTCGCGGGTGCTGCCGTCGATCGACACCTGCGACTCGGCCATCGCCTCCAGCAGGGCGGCCTGGGTCTTGGGCGGGGTGCGGTTGATCTCGTCGGCGAGCAGGAGGTGCGTGAAGACGGGGCCGGGCCGGAAGACCATCTCGCCGCTGTGCTGATCGTAGAAGGGCGCGCCGGTGACGTCGGAGGGCAGCAGGTCGGGGGTGAACTGGATGCGGCGGAATTCCAGTCCGAGGGTGGTGGCGAAGGATCTGGCCAGCAGCGTCTTGCCGAGTCCCGGCAGGTCCTCGATGAGGACGTGGCCGCCCGCGAGCACGCCGAGCATGACCAGCTCCAGCGGTTCCGGCTTGCCGACCACGGCCGTGCGGATCTCGGCGAGCACCTCGGCGGCCCGCTCGCCCGCCTGCCGCGGGCTCAGGGCGTCGGCGTCGTGGTCGGATATGCGCTCGGAGCTGGTCACTGCGGTCCTCACCTTGCCTGGTCGTGAAACGGGATACGGGACAGGGGATAGGGATACGGGGGCCGGGCGGCGTACGACAGCCGCGCGCGATCGGGCGCGGGTTCGGTCGCGGTCGCGGTCGCGGTCGCGGTCGCGGTCACAGCGTC
The DNA here is from genome assembly GCF_014596445.1 of Streptomyces sp. CBMA29. GTDB lineage: Bacteria > Actinomycetota > Actinomycetes > Streptomycetales > Streptomycetaceae > Actinacidiphila. The sequence goes on from NZ_MECL01000250.1 coordinate 1,219, forward strand.
TCCAGCCGGTCGAGCAGCGCCCGCAGTACGGCTTCGGGAATCGCCTGCTGCGGCGGGCCCGTCGTCGGGTCGATCCACGGCCACAGGTCGGGACCGACGATCGCGCGGGCCCGGTCGGGGCTCTTGCGCAGCAGCACCCCGTGCCGCTCGGCGAGCCGGGCCGCGAAGAGCCGTTGCAAGTGCGGGCGGAGCGTGGAGTGGAAGTGCAGGCCGCCTTCGGGGCCGAGCGCCTTGCGGACCACCCGCGGCCATTCGCCGAGCGCCGGGGCGCGACCGCCGAGCAGGCGCACGGACTTGCGGTAGCCGCTGTCCTGCGCGCCCGCGCCGCCGACGTACCGGGCGACGCCCAGCGCGACGACGGTGATCAGGGCGAGGCCGGTGGCCGCTGCGACGAGGCCGTCGGTGAGCGCGAGCAGCGCTTCGGCGGCGACGACGAGGCAGCCGAGGAGGGTCAGCGAGTGGCGTACGGAGCCGGGCGGGCCCGCCGCCCGCTGGAGGCGTTCTTTCACGGTGTGGCCTCCGCGGCTGTTCCGGCGGTCCGCTCTCCGGGACCGCCGCCGTCGCCCGATGCGCCGTCGTTCGCCGCGAGTTGGGCGGCGATCTCGGTGAGTGCCCGCGCGGCGCGGTCCCGGTGGCCGTCGCCCATGGGGTGGGTGGAGTAGCGCGCCTCACGGAAGAGCGCGGTGAGCGCCGCCGCGCTCGGGCCCGCCAACCGGCCTGCCGTCGAGGCCCGTTCGAGCAGGTCCTGCGGGCTGTCGGAGGCCCGGCGGGCGATGCCGGAGGCGGCGAGGGACCGTTCCATGGCGGCGTAGCAGGCGATGACGGCGGCGCGCGCGTCGGCGTCGTCCCGCAGCGCCCGGCGCCCGGACTCCACGGCCTCGGCGAGCAGTTCGTCCTCGTCGTCGGCCTGTTCGTACCCGGGGCCGTCCTGCTGCTCCGCTTCGCCCGACCGCAGATAGCGCCAGAGCAGCACGGCGGCGAAGACGACGGCCAGCACCAGCAGCGCGATGCCGATGCCGATCAGGACGTGCGGCAGCCAGGAAAGGAAGCCGTGGTTGTCCTGCCTCTTGAGCGGGCGCGGCGGTGTGGGGGCGCTGGGCGGCGGCGCGGTGGCGTCGCGCCGTTGACGGTCCTTGCCGCCGCCCGGGGTACGGCCGGACGCGTGGAACCGGTGCATGACGAATATCAGCAGCGGTACGGCGAAGGCGGCGCCCAGCAGTGCGGCGCGGACCACGTCCACCAGCCGCTGCCGCAGCGGGTCGGACTCCGCGTCGTCACCGACCTGGAGCACATAGCGGTTGTGGAGCATCAGCGCGCCGATGAACCACGCGAGGCCGAGCGCCGCCACCAGCACAGTGCCGCCGAGCGGTCCGCCGCCCTTGCCGAACGCCGTGCCCTCGGGCCGCAGCAGCAGGGCGCTGAGCGCCAGACCGCCGATCACCAGGACGCCGAGCGCCGCCCGTGCCCCGGCGCTTGTCCGCGGTCCTCCCCCGTTGCCCAGCCGTCCCACCGCCACCTCCCCATGTCGCGGAAGGCAGCTTCGCACACGAGTCCGGGGCTGTCAGCACGCCCCCCGCCGGGGCGGACGCCCTGACGGACGGCGGGAGCGGGCCGGGGCGTGGTTCAGTAGCGCTGGGCCTGGGCCACGCGCGGGAAGAGCGTCTTGTCGGGGTCCTTCGTGCTGAAGGCGACCGGCTGGGCGCGTTTGCCGGGCTCGACGTCGCGGGCGCCGACGATCGTGGAGTCCACGACGGCGCCGTCCGAGTCGGCGAATTCGACCTTCACGGCGAAGGACGCCTTCGCGTCGGTGGTGTTGGTGATGCTGACCAGGACGGCGTTGAGGCCGCCGGTCCTGTCCTTGGGGAAGCCGGTGAGCTGGACGTCCTTGACGGCGTTGCCCTGCCCGTCGACCTTGGCCAGCTCCGACTTCGCCTCGGCCGCGGCGCTGCCCGCGCCCGCCTCCACCGACGCCTCGAAGCTGGAAGCGGCGGCCTTCGCGGAGGACTGCGCGGCGGAGGCGGTCTGCTGGGCGGCCGAGGCGCGGGAGTCCAGCGGGGAGGGCAGGGTGCCGGAGAAGTTCCCGGTGCTGGGCGGGGCGCCGGGCGTCGTCGCTCCGGCTGAGCTGCTGCCGGAGGAGTCGTCGCAGGCCGACACCAGCGCGAGGCCGCCGGCCGCCATGGCCACCAGCGCCGCCGCGGTCAGCGAGCGCAGGCGGCGCGAGCGGTCCGTACGGGCCCGTCCGTCACCGGCTTCTCCTGCGCGGGTCCCCTCGGTACGACGTCGGCTCACGGGCTTCCCCTCCGGCTTCTGCGCTGGTCACCGGCCGGGCACACGCTCCGGCCGCCCCTCCACCGTGCGGGGTGCCCCGGCGGTGCGCAGCGTGCGCGGTGCCGTACGGGTGACGCCGGGCCCGGCGGCGGGGGGGGCCGGCCCGGCCTCGTACGGGTGACGCGCTAGGGCCGGCCGTCCCGCGTCCGCGGCGAGCCTTCCGCGTTTGCGGGGTCGGCGGGGCGGGCCGAGCATGAGGCCATGACCGATCCGGTGGCGTTCGACGTGGTCAGCGAGGGCTTGGCGGAGGTGCACCGGCGGCTGCTGCCGCTGCGGGACGGCGAGGTGGCGTCGTACATCCCGCAGCTCGCGCTGGCCGACCCGGACGACTTCGGCATCGCGCTGGTGAGCATGGGCGGCCACCGTTACGAGGCGGGCAGGTCACGTACCGAGTTCACCGTGCAGTCGGTGTCCAAGCCGTTCGTGCACGCGCTGGCCCTGTCCGAGCTGGGCCTCGATGAGATGACCCGCTGGGTGGGCAACGAGCCGAGCGGCGACGCCTTCAACGCGATCAGCCTGGAGCACGGCACCGGCCGCCCCGCCAACCCCATGATCAACGCGGGGGCCATCGCGACGACCAATCTCGTACCGGCCGCCTCGCCGGGCGAACGGTCCGCGCGCATCCTCGACACGCTGAGCGCCTTCGCCGGGCGGCGGCTCACCGTGGACGAGGACGTCTACCGCTCGGAGGCGGCCACCGGCGACCGCAACCGGGCGCTGGCGTATCTCATGCACGCGGCCGGATCGTTGCGCACCGACCCGGTGGAGGCGGCCGAGGTGTACTTCCGGCAGTGCTCGGTGCTGGTGAACACCGTCGATCTGGCGGTGATGGCGGGGACGCTCGCCAACGGCGGGGTCAATCCGGTGACGCGCGAGCGGGTGGTGGCCGAGCAGGTGGCGGTCGAGGTGCTGTCGGTGATGGCGACCTGCGGGATGTACGACGCGGCCGGTGACTGGCTGATGCGGGTGGGGCTGCCCGCCAAGAGCGGGGTGTCCGGCGGGCTCACCGCGGCCAGCCCGGCCCGGTTCGGCATCGCCTGCTACAGCCCGCCGCTGGACCCTACCGGCAGTACGGTCCGCGGGGTGGTCGCGCTGCGGGAGCTGTCGCGGCGGTTCGGCATGCATCTGATGCATCACCCGGCGCCGGGCGCGGACACCGTGACGCGGGTCGGCGCGGGCGGCAGCGGCGGTACGGGGACCCGGGTCTCCTCGGGGCGGGAGCGGGTGACGGCCGACCGCGACCTGCTGGACCGGGACGGCGACCGGGTGGTGCTGGTGGCCGCGCGCGGCGAGGTCGACTTCCCCGCCGCGGAGCGGCTGCTGCACGCGCTGGCGAGCGCCGTGCCACTGGCGCCCGGCTGGGTGGTGGTCGACTTGGAGCGCGTGACGCACGTCAGACCGGTGGCCGGGCTGATGCTCGGCAACGCCTTCGAGCGGATCTCGGCGGCGGGGCACCAGGTCGCCCTGGTCGGTGCGGCGGACCAGCACTGGGGCGGTGTCGCGGCGCGGCACGACAGCGTCGAGGACGCGCTGGCGTGGGCGGAGGACGCACTGCTGTACGAGCTGCGGCCACTGCCCCGGTGAGATATCCATAAAGAGACAGACAAAGAGACAAAGAGATCTCATGTCCGGGGGGACTTCGCCGGAAGGGCCTGCCATGCACTCGCCTCTCAGCCCCGCCACCCTCGCCGACCTGCGCCGTCCGCGGCACTACCCCGCCGTCTCGGTGCTGATGCCGACGCACCGCCGGGAGCCGGACAACGCGCAGGACGCCGTACGCCTGCGCAATCTCATCGCGCGCGCCAAGGACGAGGTGCAGTCCGACCCCGAGGTGTCCAGGACCGACCGGATCGATGTGGTCGAGCAGCTGGACAGAGCGCTGGCCGAGGTGGACCTGGTGCACGCCGAGGACGGTCTGGCGATCTTCGCCGCGCCCGGTGAGCACCAGGTGTGGTCGCTGGACCGCTCGGTGCCGGAGCGGGTGCTGCTCGCGCAGACCTTCCTGACCCGCAATCTCATCGCCGCGCAGGCGGCCGACCAGCCGTACTGGGTGCTGGCGGTCTCCGCCGACCACGCCACGCTGTGGGGCGGCGGCCGGGAGCGGCTGGCCGAGCACACCGCGAGCGGCTTCCCGAAGACCCGGTCGCTGCCCGACACCGACATCGAGCGGGAGGAGCGCATCGGGGACCGGCCCAGCACCTTCAACGACGAGGAGACCCGCCGCTATCTGCGCGAGGTCGCCGACGCCGTCGGTACGGTGCTCACCGACGAGCCGCGACCCCTCTACGTCGTCGCGGAGGCCGAGGCCCTCGCCGTCCTGGACGAGGTCAGCCCGGATGCCAAGGAGGCCGTCCGGGTCCTCCAGGGCGGCCTGTCCAAGGGCCCCGCCGAAGCCGTCCGGCAGGCCGTGCTGCCCGCCGTCGGCGAGCGCGCCGGCCAGGACGTCGCCGATGTCCTCGCGGAACTCGACGCCGCCCGTGGCCGCCGCACCTTCGCCGCGGGCGTGGACGAGGTCTGGCAGTCCGTCGTCGAGGGCCGCGCCGCCGTCGTCGTCATCGAGGACGACTACCGCACCACGGTCCGCGACGACGCCGACCACCTCGTCCCCGCCACGCCCGAAACCCCCGGCGCCCGTGAGGACATCGTCGACGAGATCGCCGAACAGGCCCTCGACACCGGCGCCCGCGTCCACTTCGTGCCCGACGCGAAGCTCAACGGCTCCCACCACATCGCGGCGGTCCTGCGCTACTGACGGCCGGTGCCTTCCGTGCTCAGTGCTGCGGCTGCGCCATGTACGGGAGTCCGTCCGCCGCCTTGGGGTCGGGGCCGTACGCGTTCTGGCTCCGCTCCCCCTCGGTGCAGGCGAAGACCAGCATGATGATCCCGCCGACCAGCGGAATCAGCCCGAGCAGGACCATCCACCCGGACTTGCCCGTGTCGTGCAGCCGCCGCACGGTGACGCCCAGGGTCGGCAGGATGATCGCGATCACGTAGATGAAGTACGGGATCATCGTGTGGGCCACGGCCCCGATGATGATCATCACCACAAGGGCGATGCAGTTGAACAAGAAGTACATCCAGTACTCCTTGCGGCGGGCCCTCCCGCTGAAAACGGCATACTTCTTGAGCACGTCGATGTACCACTGCACGGCGAGTCCCCCCAAGGACCTGAAGTTTCGATCAAGCGATCATCCGTGCCGATCACCGGCCGGAACCGCAGACAGTAGGTCCCCTGACGTGCACGAGTCAACAAAGAGACAAGGCGTTCCCGCGGCGGGGGTCAGAAGTCGATTTCCACGTAGTCGATGTCGGTGAACTCGACCAGCAGGCCGTCCGCGCGGCGGCCTCCGTCCTTGAAGTAGACCTCCTGGAGGCCCTCGGCGGCGATGGCCTGGAGCTGTTGTTCGGTGGCGCCGGAGGACTGGGCTTCGAAGAGGCGGGCGGCGTAGGCGGGCGGGAGGTGCTGGGTGACGCGGCGCATGCGGCCGTCGTCGGTGGAACCGGGGGCGGCGGTGAAACCGAAGCGGGCGCGGGTCTCGATGACGAGGCCGTCCGAGGTGGCGGCGCGGCGCTGGGCGCGCTGTTTGACACGCGGCTGCCAGTCCTGGCGGACGGCGGCGGCGAGGCGGTCGGCGAGTTCGCGCCGTGGCCGCTTGAGCGTGCCCTTCAGGTAGCGCTCGACGGTGCGCTGGGTGACGCCGAGGCGCTGGGCGACGGCGCGGGTGGAGCCCTTGGCGTATTTGACGAGGAAGCGCATCTGGGCCTGTGCGGACTTGGGGATCGGCCGGGTCTGGGTGTTGGCCGTCGCCTTGTCGAGGCTGTCGGCGATGATGCCCACGCTGTGGTCCTACTCTCCGTCGGCGGCGGCGTCGGTGCCCTTGATGTGCCGGGCCGGATTGTGGCCCTGGTCGAGGAGTTCGACCGCCCACATCAGGTCCTGGGTGCCCTCGTGCTTGACCATGCCGGGACTGACGCCGAGCCGGAATCCGCCGGGCAGCGGCTTCCCCTCCGGCCCGCGCGGCAGGAAGTCCAGCGGTGAGGGGCCGTCCGAGGCGTAGACGGCGCAGTCGGAGAGCACGGCGAGCGGGTAGCGCCCGACGGCGGCGAATTTCCGCATCTTGCGGTGCATGTTGACCCGCGCGGAGGAGATCACGGCCGCGCGGATGTCGGGGCGCCAGGTGGGGCGGTCCAGCGCGGACCACCGCTCCCCCGGCCGGTAGCCCGCGCCCTGCGGGCGCTCGCGGAGCTTGCCGATGCCGCCCTTGACGGTCGCTTTGACGGCGGACAGCACGGCGGCCAGGCCCGGATCGGCGTCCTTGTGGACGGCCATCGCGGCCAGGAAGTCCGCCTCGTCCATCCCCGCGGTGACGCCGAGCTGACCCATCGTGGCGAGGTACGCGTCCCGCAGCCGGGTGTACCAGGCGTCCAGATACGCGCCGGTCTCCGGCCGTACGTACGCCTCGACGGGCTTGACGTCATGGCCGAGTTCCACGGCGTAGGCGACGGTCGGGGTGGCGTACCAGGCGGGTCCCTCGGGGCGGGTGCCCTGGGGGGTGAAGGGGCTCGGCAGCCGGGGGTCGAGTTCGATGCCGGAGAGGTCGACGAGCCAGCAGCCGGGCAGCGCCTTGTCGAAGCCGGGGGCGGTGCGGTGGACGGGGGCGCCGAGGCCGACGGTGAGGCGGTTCGCGGCGGCGGCGAAGGCCATGTTGACGTCGATGCCGACCGCGTACGGCCGGGCGCACTCGTCGTCGCCGAGGAGCTGCGGGTCGCGGATCCAGTCGTACGCCTCCTCGTCCAGCACCTGGTCCGGCGTGCGCTGGTGGCCGCGCGGATGGAGCTGGGCGGCGACGGGGTGCTCGTCGGGGGCCTCGGGCGGCGCGGGGTCGACGGCGGCGGCGAGCGCGCCGGCCACCTGCCCCGACACCCACGCGCCGCTCGCCTCGTCCCGTACGGCCCTGGTCGGCGGGCGCAGACTCGTCATCAGTTCGAGGCCGCAGACGGCGGTCGAGCCGCGCGGGGTGATCACGCGGGTGGCGTACGTGCCCAGGACGCGGGCCACTTCGGCGGGCGGCGCCTGGTCCGCGTTCCCCCACGACCGGCTGTCCAGTGCGCCCCAGGGCAGGATCGCGAGCTGTACGCACTGGCGCTGACCGGCCTGCGCGGGCCGGTAGATCCGCGCCCAGGGGCCGAAGCCGCGCCGGGTGAGCTGCCAGCCCGCGCGGGCGACGCGGCGGACGGCCTCGTGGTCCTCGGGCAGCCGCAGCCCGCGGCGGTCGGCCAGTTCGACGGGGAGGCCGAAGCGGGTGGTGGCCGACTCAGTGAGGACGACCAGCGGGTCGGAGTCCTTGCCCGAGCGGTGCAGCCGGGCCGCGCCCAGGCGCGCGTCGGTGAGTGCCCACCGCACGAGCGACGGGATGTCGTCCGCCGGGCACTCCAGGACGAGGCCGCCGACGCAGTACGCGCTGCCGTCGCCGTCCACGACGGCCAGCGGCCCGTTGGCGAACCGCGGATCGGCGCCGGGCTCGGGAGCACGGGCGGAGGCGGGGGCCTGGGGGCGGCGGGCAGGGGCGGGGCGGCGTACGGGAGCGGGTACGGGAGCGGGAGCGGGGTCAACGGGGGCCGGGGACTGGGGAGTTGGCGGCGCTGCCACGACGACCGGCGCGGGCTCCGGTACGGACACAGGTTCCGGGGTCGGCTCCGGGGCCGGCTCCGGGGCCGGTTCCGGGGCCGGTTCCGGGGCCGGTTCCGGGGGTGTGGCGACCGGCGACGCCGGATGCAGCGCCGCGAGACCGTCCAGCAGTCGTACGTACGCCGCCCGCTTCGGCGACCGCGGCTCGGCGCGGCCGGACTCCCAGGCGGTGACCGTCTCGCGCCGCACCTTGAGCGTCTTCGCGATCTGGTCCTGGCTGATCCCGGCCGCCTCGCGCAGCCGCTTGCGCTCGGCGGGTTCGGGCAGCGAGTCCTGCGCGGCCACCCGTTCGAGCAGCGCGTCGACCGAAGCGAACAGCTCGCCCTGCTCATTGGACAACCGGACCACCTCCGGCCGTCACCCTAGCCAAACACACACCCGAACACACGCCGGACACACAGTCCTCGACGATCACGCCGGCGCGGCGAGCGGTCACGGCCGCTGCGTCACCCCGCTCACTGTGAGCCGTACCGGCACCGCGCCGCTGCCGATCAGGGCGACCGTGGAAGCCGTACGCCGAGGACGCGTCCGCCCGGTCCGACGTGCGATCAGCCGCTACGACGGCACGGGCGCGGTCGGCGCCGGTGCCGTGGACGGCCGCCGTACCCACAACAGGAGGACGACGGAGACGACGGCGGCGAAGGCACACCAGGTGGAGACGAATTCGGTCCGCCACACCGCCGCGCAGACCGCGGCCCCCGCCCCGGTGAGGACGCCGAGCAGGCGCAGCACGCGGTCCGCGCTGAGCAGCAGGGAGCCGACCGTGGCCACCAGATATCCGGCGATGACCAGCGGCGCGGCGGGCACGTCCACCGCGTAGCCGACGGTGTGGCCCCGGATGTCGGCGACGGGCGCCCGGTCGATCAGGCAGGCGACGAGCACGACGGCGGTGGCGAGTCCGGCCAGGACCGGTACGGCCAGCCGCAGCCGCCCGCCCGGCGGCGCGGCGGTCAGCACGGCGAGCGGCACATAGGCGGCCAGCAGCGGCAGTGCGATGATCGCCCACGCGAGGGTGGCCGGCCCCGTGCCGCCGCCGCGGTGCCAGACCGCGGCCTCGATGAGCTGATGGGCGCCGAGCACCAGCGGCAACGCGGCCAGCGGCAGGTCCCGCGCCCGGCGTACGCGCGCGACGCAGGTCACGCCAAGGGCGCAGATCACCGAGCCCGCCGCCAGATCGGCCGTGGCGCTCCAGCACATGAGGTCCCCTCGCGTCGTACGGTCCGATGATCCGCTGTACGTCCCCGTCACGCTACGACGCCTGCCCTCCTCCGGCGGCGGGACCCCGCCGCGCGGCCGGGGGAAATCACCCCCGGTGCGAATCGCCGGTGAGAGGACGGAAAACGGCAAAAACGGCCCCACGCGCCGAAGCGCGTGGGGCCGTTGACGGTGCTCGGTGCTCGGTGCTCGGTGCTCGGTGCTCGGTGCTCGGTGCTCAAAGGATCGAGTGCTCATGTACTCCTACGGGACCGCCCGCGCTCAACTCGCCAGCAGATCCCGGGTGCCGGCGGTCCAGGCTCGCGGGCCGGTGAAGCCGTGCGCGCGCCAGCGGGCGGCGCCACGGCGGCGGGCGGCCGTCGCGTGGTCGGCGTCGGCCGCCGCGCGGACGGTGGCGGCGCGGGCGAGCAGTACGGCGGTGACCGCGGCGATCTCCTCGGATGTCGCGGTGCCGCGCTCGACACGTACCAGCGTCGTGGGCAGCGGCGCCGGAGCCGCCTCGGGGGCGGCGAGCGGCGCCACGGCGGGCGTGGCGTTGATCGTCTCCAGGGCGGGCGGTCCCGGCTGCGCCGGGATGGTCAGGGTGCCGACCCGCACCAGGTGGGGTGCGGCGGGGGTGGGAGCGGTGATGGCGGCGGGCATGGGCGGTGTCCCCTTCGGTCTCGGAACTGCCGTACGGAATGCACGAGTTGCGGGCGGCTGCGCTGACGCACCGTCAAGGGCTGTGCGGAGTGCGGACGGACTACTGCGGCGGGTTGCCGTGCTTGCGGCGCGGCAGGTCCGCGTCCTTCGTCCGCAGCATGGACAGCGACCGGATCAGCACCGACCGCGTGTCGCGTGGGTCGATGACGTCGTCCACCAGGCCGCGCTCGGCCGCGTAATAGGGGTGCACGAGTTCCCTGCGGTACTCCTCGATCTTCTGGATCCGCATCGCCTCGGGGTCCTCGGCGGCGGCGATCTCGCGGCGGAAGACGACGTTGGCCGCGCCCTCCGCGCCCATGACGGCGATCTCGTTGCCGGGCCAGGCCAGCGCGATGTCGGCGCCGATCGACTGCGAGTCCATGACGATGTACGCGCCGCCGTACGCCTTGCGCAGCACCACCGAGATCCGCGGCACCGACGCGTTGCAGTAGGCGTACAGCAGTTTGGCGCCGCGCCGGATGATGCCGTCGTGTTCCTGGTCGACGCCGGGCAGGAAGCCGGGGACGTCGACCAGGGTGACGATCGGGATGTTGAAGGCGTCGCAGAACTGCACGAAGCGCGCGGCCTTCTCCGACGCCTTGATGTCCAGCACCCCGGCCATCGCCGACGGCTGGTTGGCGACGATGCCGACGGTCTGCCCGTCGAGCCGGGCCAGCGCGCAGACGATGTTGGGCGCCCAGGCGGCGTGCACCTCCATCGAGTCGCCGTCGTCGACCAGTTCCTCGATGACGTCCCTGATGTCGTAGCTGCGGTTGCCGTCGTTCGGCACGATCTCCAGCAGCGCGTCGCCCGGCCGGTCCACCGGGTCCTGTCCGGCGCTGGCCGGGGGCAGTTCGCGGTTGTTGGACGGCAGCAGCGACAGCAGGTAGCGGACCTCGGCGAGGCAGGTGTGCACGTCGTCGTAGGCGAAGTGGGCCACGCCCGACACGCTCGCGTGCACATCGGCGCCGCCGAGCGCGTCCTGGGTGACCTCCTCGCCGGTGACGGCCTGCACGACGTCGGGCCCGGTGATGAACATCTGCGAGATGCCGCGGACCGCGAAGATGAAGTCGGTCAGAGCCGGGGAGTACGCGGCGCCCCCGGCGCACGGGCCGAGCATCACGCTGATCTGCGGGATCACGCCTGACGCCTTGGTGTTGCGCTGGAAGATCCCGCCGTAGCCGGCGAGCGCGGAGACGCCTTCCTGGATACGGGCGCCCGCGCCGTCGTTGAGCGAGACCAGCGGGGCGCCGGCCGCGATGGCCATGTCCATGATCTTGTGGATCTTCTCGGCGTGCGCCTCGCCGAGCGCGCCGCCGAACATCCGGAAGTCGTGGGCGTAGACGAAGACCGTCCGGGCCTCGACGGTGCCCCAGCCGGTGACCACGCCGTCGGTGTGCGGGCGCTTGCCCTCCAGGCCGAAGCCGCTGGCCCGGTGCCGCCGCAGCGCCTCGACCTCGGTGAAGCTGCCCTTGTCCAGGAGCAGGTCGATCCGCTCCCGCGCGGTCAGCTTGCCCTTGGCGTGCTGGCGTTCTGTCGCCGTGGGGTCGGGGCCCTGGCGGGCCAGCTCCTTGAGGTCGCTCAGTTCCTGCAACCGGTCGGGGACCTCGGCGGGAGACTCCGCGTTGGGCATGGCGCTCCACCCTCCCTTGCTCGGGTTCATGTCGATCACTCCTGTGGCCGCCGGACGGCGGCCTGCGGCACGCGGTGCACCCGCGCGCGTGAGTCGGCGATCAGCTCCGTGGCGTCCTCGGCGTGGAGGCAGTCGGCGGTCAGTGTGCGGACGACGGTGCGGTAGTGGTGCGAGGTGCGGACGGCCGCGGCGGTGGCGTGGCCCGGTGGTCCCGGCACGTCGGTGACGGACCATCCGGACGGGCGGTGCGGGCCGCCGCGCCGGCCCGCCGCGGTCCCGAGGTAGTCGGCGGCCAGGTCGCGGCGCAGACCGGTGCCGAGGCCCTTGAGATACGCCTCCTTGCGGGTCCACAGCCGGGCGAAGGCCGCGGGCCTCCTGCGGCCGGGCACGGCGGCCAGCTCCGTCTGTTCCGCGGGGTGCAGGTCAGGCACGCACAGCCGTACGGCGTTGGCCGGCGGCACCCGCTGCACGTCCACGCCGACGGTGACGCCCGCGAAGGCGACGACCGCGACCTGGTGGCTGTGCGACAGCGAGAAGTGCGGCCAGTCGGGTACGGGACCGCGCGGGCGGTCGAGCAGCACCGGGCGGCCGTGCGGGCCGCCGCAGCAGGGGCAGCGGTCCCGGCCGAGCCGCAGCGCCCGCGGCGGGAGGCCGGTGTAGGCCGACAGCAGGCGGCGCAGGGCGACGTGGGCGGAGAGGTAGCGCACCCGGTCGCCCGTACGCAGCAGGCCCGCGGCGCGCTCGCGTTCGCCGTCGTCCAGTTCCCCGACCGGCAGCGGTGCCGGGTCGGTGTGGGTCCAGGGCCGGGGCAGCACCCAGATGTGCAGGTCGCCCGGCGCGACGGTCAGAGCCGGTGCGGTGGCGGCCCCCGTACGGTCCACCGCGCCGCTCACCGCGCGGTGCGCGCCGCAGCGGTGAGCCGCGGCCTCTGCGCCGGGGTGTCGAGGACGGCCTCGGCGGCGGCGCCGACGGGGGCCGCCTGCGGGGTGCTCTGCGGTACGGGGGTCACCAGTGCGGCCAGCAGCGCCGCCACCTCGGTGACCGAGTCGTCGCGCAGCAGGTCCGCGGCGGGGACGTCGACGCCCAGCGCCGAGACGAGCCTGCGGCGCAGCGCCAGCGCGGTGATCGAGTCGACGCCCTGGCTGCGCAGCGACCGGTCGGTGCTGATCCGGTGGGCCGGGGGCACATGAAGATACGGCTCCAACTGACGGCAGATGTAACGCTCGATGATCCTGGTCCGCACGTCGATGCCCGCGGCACGCAGGACGTGCGGGTCGGGAAGCCCCCTCAGGTGCAGGGGGACCGTCTGTTCCATCACGGCATACCGCCTTCCATCGGTAGTGCACGGACCGGCGCCGCCGTTGCGCTGTGGCGCGGCGATTCACCGGCAGGTTCGAGGCGTGTCCTGCGGACGGCTCCACGGGTCACGGTCCGCCTCCGCGCGGACGGCTCCACGGGTCGCGGCCCGTTCGGCGCGGACGGCGCGGACGGCGCGGACGGCGCGGACGGCGGCGGTCGTCCGAGACCGGATCCGCGACCCTCGTGGGGACGGGGCACGATACGTACGAGGCGCGGGCCCGGTGGGACGCGGCACGGTACGGACGATCTGCGGACGCATACGGACGGGGTACGGAACCGGGCCGCGCGGCGAACGCCCTCGTGGGGACGGACGCGGTACGAATGCGTACGGCTCGCGTACGGGACCGGGTCGCGCGTCGGGCGCGGGCCCGGCGTCACGCGCCGGGGGTCGGGACGGTCGGGGTCTCGGGTGACCGGTCGGCGGTCTCCGCCGCGCGCTCCCGCCGGTCGCCGCCGTCCGCACGGTCCGGACGCGGCCGGTCCAGGAGCATGGCGACCGCCGCCGCGGTCAGCGAGACGATGCCACCCGCGTAGAGTCCGGATCTGGCGCCCCAGTGCTCGGTGAGCCAGCCGACCGCCAGCGCGCCCAGCGGGGTGGTCCCCTGGAGGATGAGCGCGTAGATGGCCAGCACCCGCCCGCTGAACGCGGGATCGGCGCCGAGCTGGATGCGGTGGTTGGCGGCCTGGGCGAAGTAGAGCGTGGTGAAGCCGGTGACCGCGAGCAGCAGCAGCTCGCTCAGATAGTTCGGCGCCCAGCCCGCCGCGGTCTCGGCCGCGCCGAAGGCCAGCGCGGAGCCGGTCACCAGCCGTCCGCTCGGCCGGGTCGTACGCGAGGTGGTGACCAACGCCGCCAGCAGTGATCCGGCCGCCAGCGCCGTGGTGAGCAGCCCGAAGGAGGCCGCTGAGGTGTGGAAGACCGTCTTGGCCATCAGCGGCAGCGTGAGCTGGAAGTTGAACCCGGCCAGGCCGATGACGGCCACCAGGGCGAGCGGCAGCAGCAGGTCGGGGCGGCTCGCGGTGTAGCGCAGGCCGTCGATGACGCGGGCGCGGGCTGCGCCCGGCGGTCCGCGGTGGAGTTCGGCGGGCCGCATCATCCGCAGCGCGACGACCGTGGCCAGATAGCTGACGGCGTTGAGCAGGACGACGGGGCCGGTGCCGAGCCAGCCGACCAGCAGACCGCCGAAGGCGGGCCCGGCCACCCGCGCGATGTTGAAGTACGCGGCGCTCAACGCCGAGGCGTTGGGCAGCAGTTCGGGGCCGACCATCTCGCGCACGAACGACATGCGGGTGGGGATCTCCACGGCGCTCGCGGTGCCGAGGCCGAGGGCGAAGAGGTACAGGTGCCACAGTCGCAGCGTGCCGGTGAGCATCAGGGGCGCGAGCAGGGCGGCGAGCACACCGCAGACCAGGTTGGCGGCGACGAGCAGCGCGCGCTTGTCGTAGCGGTCGGCGAGCCGCCCGCCGTAGAGGGCGAGCAGCAGCACCGGGGTGAACTGAAGGGCCGTCACCAGGCCGAGCGCGGTGGGTGAGTTGTCGGTGAGCGAGAGCACCGCCCAGTCCTGCGCGACCACCATCATCCAGGTGCCCGCCGCCGAGACGACCTGGCCGAGCGCGAAGAGCCGGAAGTTGCGGACGGCCAGCGACCGGAAGGGCCCGCCCGTGGACCGCCGTGCCCCGCCGTTGGGCTGGCGGAGGGCGCCGGTCCGCGAACGGTCGGCGCCCTCCGGTCGGATCCTGGAACTCACGCGCCCGTGTCGGGCGCGCCGAACCACCGCTCAAGCGCTTCGGCCAGGCCGTCTTCGCCGCCCGTCGAGAGCCAGGCGACATATCCGTCGGGCCGGAGCAGGACCGCGGTGGCCCCTGCCAACTCCCGTGCGGACAGCCCCTCGGGCTCGGCGACCGTGCCGCTGACGGTCAGGACGCGGCTCTTCCAGGGAGCGGCGACCGCGCGCACGGCCGCCGCGTCGGCGAGGTCGACGAGCACGCCCTGCGCGGTGTGCAGCAGTTCCGTGGTGTCGGTGCCGCCGCCGTCGGTGTCGACCCTCAGCGGGGTCAACCGGCGTCCGGTCAGCGGGTGGTCGTCGTCCTTCGCGCCGAAGTCGTAGCGGATGTCGAGGCCGCTGACGGTGCCCGCGAGGTGCCGCTTGACCTCGTCGTACTCGATCAGCTCGGCGAACATCTCGCGGATCGGGTCCATTTCGGGACCGCCGACGTAGACCATGCCCTGGGTGGCGGTGTTCATCATCAGCCGCTCACCGACCCGGTGCCGCTCGGCGTGGTAAGTGTCGAGCAGACCCTCGGGCGCCCAGCCGGTGACGACCGCGGCCAGCTTCCAGCCGAGGTTGGCCGCGTCCTGCACGCCGGTGCTCAGGCCCTGGCCGCCCGCGGGCAGGTGGATGTGGGCGGCGTCGCCCGCCAACAGCACGCGCCCGCGCCGGTATTCGGTGACCAGCCGGTTGGCGTCGGTGAACGAGCCGACCCAGTCGGCGGTACCGGCGCTGATGTCCTCGCCGGTGATCCGCTGCCAGGCCCCTGCCACTTCGGCGAAGGTCGGCTCCTCGGTGCGGTCCGGCGGCGGGGTGCCGTTCTCGACCACGATGACCCGGTCGACGTTCTCGCCGAGCGGTGCGGCCATGATCATGCCGCCGGGCAGCCGCTCGCCGAGGAACCGCGGGCGCAGCCCGCAGCCGACCACGTCGGCGAGGTACATGCCGCGGGTCGGGTCGGTGCCGGGGAAGTCGAAGCCGACGGCCTTGCGGACCGCGCTCTTTCCGCCGTCGCAGCCGACCAGGTACGAGGCACGCAGGTGGCGTACGCCGTCGGCGGTTCCCGCGGTGAGCGTCACCGCCCCTTCCCCGTCGGCGACTTCGAGGAATTCCCAGCCGCGGCGGATGTCGGCGCCCAGGCCCACGGCCCACGCCTCCAGCACGGACTCGGTGAGCGACTGCGGGATGCCGCGGGCGCCGAAGTGCGCGCCCTCCAGCACCGTGTAGTCGAAGACCAGGCCGCCGAAGTGGCCGACCGGGGAGATCTCCAGGGTGCCGTCGGGGCCGCCGAAGGCGGGCAGCAGCCCGCGCTGGTCGAACACCTCCATGGCGCGGGCGGTGAAGCCCAGGCCGCGTGACTGCCCGGTGGGTTCGTCGAGGCGTTCCACCACGATCACCCGGGCGCCGCCCAGCAGCAGTTCACCGGCGAGCATCAGCCCGGTGGGGCCCGCCCCCACGATGATCACATCGGTGTCCAGGGCAGCGGCTCCGCCCGCGTCCGTGCTGTCCCTCTCGTCCACCTTCTCTTCCACCGTCTCGTCCACCTTCTCGTCGACGTTCTCGTCCACGTCTGACTCCTGTCTGAAAGGAAGTTGCCTCCGGCGAACGGGGCCACGGCCAGGGACGCGCCGCCGGACGGCCCGTCAGGAGGCGTCCGGCGGCGCTGTCGCGGGTGCGGTGCGTCTGCGATGCGTGGGGCGGGAGCCCGGCCCCCCGCGCCCGGCGCCCGGCGCCGAGCGTACGGCGCTCTGCGTACGGCGGTGGCTCAGCGCGCGAAGAGCTGCGCGATGTGCGCGGGCGCGTCCGTACCGGCCCATTCGACGGCGCTCTGGACCAGCGCGGGCGTGGCCTCGAAGCACTTGTTGTCGGGCGAGCCCAACTCGAAGGGCGCGGGCAGGAATTCGGACGTCCGCAGCCGCTCGAAGAGCTGGGCGGCGCCGGCCTTGGCCTCCAGCGTGCCCGCCTCGACCTGCTGGCAGATGGAGCGGGTGAAGCCGAGCAGCTCCGAGATGTCCTGGCCGACCGGGGCCGGGAGTCCGGGCACGTCGCGCTTCTCCAGGTCGCGGAAGACCTGCTCGTCGCGCTCGGGGTCGGCCATGAAGGTGCGGTACGCCCGGTCGATGGTGACCGTCGGCAGGATGCTGGTCGACTCCCACACCCGGATGACCGCGTTCCACAGGTCGTAGTCGCGGAAGCCGACGAAGGAGCAGTAGACCAGGTCGTCGTGGATGTCGAACAGGCCCTGCTGGAGGCTGTCGACGTACGCGAACCGCTCGACGGACCAGTCGCCGTCCTTGGACGCCTCGATCAGCCGCCAGGCCAGCGCGTTGACGACCTCAAGGGTGTTGGTCAGGCCGCGCGAGTAGAGCGCGTCGATGAATCCGGCGGCGTGCGCGGTCAGACAGTAGCGCTCGCCGACAGTCTGCGTCGCGGAGTACTGGAGCCGGCCGGTGGCCACCCACGGGCGTACGGCGGTGGCGTCGGTGAACTGCTCGGCGATCTCCGGGTACCGCTCCAGGAACCGGTCGAACTGCTCCTGCGCGGAGACGCCCGGCTCGGCGGGGAACTTCCGCTCGTCCAGTTGCAGGCCCACGCTGCACAGCGGGTTGAGGGCGCCGTCGTGGTTGTCGAACGGGATGACCCAGAGCCAGCCGCCGTCGAAGACGTGGTGCAGGGTGCCGTTGTGCCAGGGGCTGGGCTGCTTGTGCGAGCGGGCCGCCTTCGCGTCGTCGAACGGTGTGACGCCGACCATGTGCGTGAACAGCGAGCGCGAGTGCGCCCTGGCGCGGGTCGGGGTCTCGCGCAGCCCGAACTTCTCCGCGACCGGCGACCGGAAGCCGCTGCCGTCGATGAGGTAACTGGCGTGGAATTCCTCGCCCTTGTCGGACCTGAGCAGCACCCCGTGCTCGGGGAACACCTCGATGTCGGCGATCTTCGTGGCGACCTTGGGCACCGCGCCGTACTTGACGGCGAGGTTGAACAGATAGGCGTCCACGTCCTGCCGGAACAGGTGCGTCTCGGTGCGCTGCCACTCGGGCACCACGAGCTGGTTGATCTGCTCGGGGTCCTGCGGCCGACCTTCGACGTGGTAGACGAAGCCGAAGTTCTGCTTCCGCCCGCACGACGGGGCGACCTTCTCCTGGATGCCCTTGAAACTGGCCAGCGGCTCGATCTCGGGCACCTGGTAGCGCTCGGCGATGATCCGGGTCATCGACGAGGTGTACGGGATGGTGGACTCCCCCACCGCGAAGCGCGGGTGCACGCCCGCGTCGATGAGCAGGACCTTCACCCCGTTACGGGCCAGCACCGAGCCCAGCAGACCGCCGGCCATACCCGCGCCGAGGATCGCCACATCGAACTTCTCACTGGACTGGGCCTGTTCGGCGGTTGCGTTCATGCTGCTTCGTCCCTCCGGGTCGGGTATATGTCGGGGCACGCGAAAACGTCCCCGGCTCCCGGTACGGGAGGGGGGACGTCGCAGGGTCGGTGCGGGTCAGTCCAGGGTGCGCAGCACGACGGCGGAGTTGAAGCCGCCGTGGCCGCGGGCCACCACCAGCGTGGTGCGCAGTTCCGCGGTGCGCGGCGACAGGACCAGATTGAGGTCGTAGCCGGGGGACGGCAGATCGTCCGCGGTCGGCGGGATCAGGCCCTCCTCCATGGCGAGCAGGGCCGCCGCCAGGTCCAGCGGTGCGGCCGTACCCGGGTAGCGGCGCCCGGTCATCGTGCGGGGCGCGGTGACGGGTACGGCGTGCACGCCGAACACCGCGGTGACAGCGGCCGATTCGGCCGCGTCGAGGCCGGGGACGAACACCGCGTCCACCTCGCCTGGGACGGCTCCCGCGTCGCACAGGGCCAGTTCCACCGCGCGCCGCAGGCCCGGTTCGCGTCCGCCGCTCGGGTCGGGGTCGAACGTCGCGCCGTATCCGGCGACCTCGCCGTAGATCTTGGCGCCGCGGGCCAGGGCCGCGTGCGCGGTCTCCAGCACCAGCAGCGCTCCGCCGCCTGGCCGGACGGCGGGCGGTGGGGTGTGCGCGCTCCAGGCGGCGGGGCAGACGGGCGCGTCCACACCACCGGAGACGATGAGCCGTCCGCCCTGCCGGATCTGCAGCCGGGCGTGCGCCACGGCGTCCAGGCCCTTCATGCCGTCCCTGATCGAGATCTGGCCGCTGCTGACGGCGTAGAACCAGGCGAAGGAGCGGTACGCGCCGCTCTGCCGCCCGGTCTGGCCGCGCGGTCCGCCGGTGCCCGAGCCGGCCCGGAAACGGGCGCCGAAGCCGGGCCTGCGGCCCTCGCCGTACCGGCCGCCGGGAGCCGAGGCGGCGGCAGCCGCGGCGG
>NZ_MECL01000251.1 GCF_014596445.1 Streptomyces sp. CBMA29
GCCTGACCGGGCAGGGGGAGCCGTCCGCCGCGCTCCCCGTCGCCGACCAGGAGCGGGTGCGGCGCGCCGCCGTCGGCGAGCTCGCCGCCGACAAGCGCGCGTTCTGTGCGGTCCTCGGCCTCAACGCGCTGGCCGCCGCGGCCGGCCTCGTCAGCCCCTGGCTGCTGGGCAGGATCGTGGACACGGTCAGGGGCTCGACCGGCCACGCCGCCGTGTCCACCGTGGACCGGCTGGCGGTCGCCATCGTGGTCGCCACGGTCGTCCAGACGGTGCTGTCGCGCTACGCGCTCAACCTCGCCGCCCAGTTCGGGGAGCGCGCCGCCGCGCGGATCCGCGAGCGTTTCGTGGACCGTACGCTCGCGCTGCCCGCCGCCGTCGTGGAGCACGCGCCGACCGGCGACCTCGCGGCGCGCGGCACCACGGACATCGACGTCGTCGCGACGACGCTGCGCAGCGACGTGCCGACCGTGCTGATCGCCACCATGCAGGCGCTGTTCATCATCGCCGCGGTGCTCGTGCTCGACCCGCTGCTCGGCCTGTGCGGGCTGTCCTGTCTGCTGGTGATCGCGGTCGCCACCCGCTGGTACCTGCGCCGCGCGCGGACCGCGTACCTCGCCGAGGGCGCGGCCAACTCCGTACTCGCCGAAGTCCTCGCGGCGACCGCGGGCGGCGCCCGTACCGTCGAGGCCCTCGGCCTCCAGGAGCGGCGGATCGCCACCGCGGAGGCGGCCATCGCGGGCGCCAGGCGCGCCCGCCTCGGCACCCTGTGGCTGCGCTCGGTGTACTTCCCGAGCGTCGACATCTCGTACGCGCTGCCCGTCCTCGGCGTGCTGCTCGTCGGCGGCGCGCTGTACGACCACGGCGGTGTCTCGCTCGGTACGGTCGTCGCCTCCGCGGTCTACCTGCGGCAGCTCGTCGGGCCGCTGGACACGATCTTGATGCGGGTCGAGCTGTTGCAGAGCAGCGGCGCCTCGTACGCGCGGGTGGAGGGCCTGGACGTGCTGCCGCGCACGCGCACCGACGCCGACGCGGTGCCGGCCGACGACCGGATCGAGGTCAGCGGCGTCCGCTACTCCTACGGCGGTGTCGTCGACGGCGGTGACATCCTGCACGGCGTGGACCTCGACGTGCGGCCGGGCGAGCGGCTGGCCGTCGTCGGTCCCTCGGGCGCGGGGAAGTCGACGCTCGGCAGGCTGCTGGCCGGGATCGACCGGCCGCGGGCGGGCTCGGTCACCGTCGGCGGGGTGCCGGTCGCCGACCTGCCGCCGGACCGGCTGCGCCGCCAGATCGTGCTGGTCACCCAGGACCACCACGTCTTCCGCGACACGCTCCGCGACAATCTGCTGATCGCCCGGCCCGCCGCCACCGACCAGGAGCTGCGCGCCGCGCTGGACGCGGTGGACACCGGCTGGGCCGACGACCTGCCCGACGGCCTCGACACCCGGCTGGGCGGCGACGGCCGTCACCTGGACGGTGCCAGGGCGCAGCAGCTCTCGCTCGCCCGGGTGATCCTCGCCGACCCGCACACGGTGATCCTGGACGAGGCCACCGCCCTGCTGGACCCGGCGACCGCCCGCAGCACGGAACGCGCGCTGGCGACCGTGCTGGAGGGCCGTACGGTCATCGCCATCGCCCACCGGCTCCAGACCGCCCACGACGCGGACCGCGTCGCCGTCATGGAGGCCGGGGTCGTCACCGAGCTGGGCACCCATGACGAGCTGGTCACGGCCGGTGGCGGCTACGCGGCGCTGTGGCACTCCTGGCACGGCGAGTAGCCCGCCGTCACCGGCGGGCCCTCCCCGGGGACGGTGTCACCAGCGCACCGGCAGCCGCTCGGGACCCCGGATGAGTAGGCCGCCGCGCCATTCGAGCCCGGCCGGGTCCGCGTCGAGCGCCAGGCCGGGGAAGCGGTCCAGCAGGCCGCGCAGCGCGATCCTGGCCTCAAGACGGGCCAGCGGCGCGCCCAGGCAGTAGTGGATGCCGTGCCCGAAGGCGATGTGGCCCCGGGCGTCGCGGCGGACGTCGAAACGGTCGGGGTCGGGGAAGCGCGCGGGGTCGCGGTCGGCGTCGGCGAGCGCTACCAGCACCAGCCGCCCGTCGCCGGGGATCACCGTGCCGCCCACCTCGACCGGAGCGGTCGAGAAGCGGTAGGTGGGCGTCTCCACCGGGCCGTCGTACCGCAGGATCTCCTCGACCGCGCCCTCCATCAGACCCTCCGGGTCGGCGCGCAGCGCGGCGAGCTGCTCGGGGTGGGTGAGCAGGGCCAGCACCCCGTTGGAGATCAGGTTGACCGTGGTCTCGTGGCCCGCGACCAGCAGCACCCAGGCCATGCCCAGCAGTTCCTCGGCGTTGAGCCGGTCGCCGTCCTCGTCCGCGGTGTGGATCAGGGCGCTCATCAGGTCCTCGCCCGGCCGCTCGCGCTTGTCGGCCACCAGGCGGACGAGGAAGCCGTTCATCGCGTCCGCCGCGTCCGTCCTGGCCTGCGCCGACGAGGTGGACAGCGCGATGTTCGACCAGGTCCTGAACTGCTCGCGGTCCATGAAGGGCACCCCGAGCAGATCGCAGATGACCGAGATCGGCAGCGGGAAGGCCAGCGACTCCACCAGGTCGCCGCGGCGCGAGGGCTCCTTCGCCATCGCGTCCAGCATGCCGTCCGCGAGCGCCTGGACCCGCGGCGCCATCGCGTCCACCCGGCGGGGGGTGAACTCCCGCGCCACCAGCTTGCGCAGCCTGCTGTGCACCGGCGGATCGGTACTCAGCATCGACAGGCCCGACGCCACCGTCCGCACGCCCAGTTCGGGCGCCGCGTTGGACCACACCTTCGACAGCCGGGCGTCGTTGAGGGCCGCACGGCCCGCCTCGTACCCGACGATCAGCCACGCCTCGTGGCCCTCGGGGATCACCACCCGGTGGACCGGCCCCCGCGCGCGCAGCTCCGCGTAGACCGGATACGGGTCGCGTCTGAACTCCTCGCCGAGCGCGCCGAGATCGACGACGGCGTCAGTGGTCATACGTGTCCTCCCCGGGGGACAGCGGCCGGGAGTCCGGCCGGACGCCGGGCAACGTGCCGAGGGGACGTTACGGCGTCGCCGGCCGTCGCGCCGCGTGTTCGAGGCTTCCCGCCGGGAGATCGGCGCGATCCCGCCCCTGGCTCGGCGCGCGCCTCATCCGTATCTCGCGTACCCTCCCGCCCCATCCGTGTCCAGGATCGGAGGATACGTCTGTGACGTAGGCTTTTGTCATAGGCGCGGACTGCGGGACAGTACCGCGCCGAACCGAAAGTGGGCCGGAATGGACGTCGTGTACGCCGGGGTGCCGCGCGTGTCCGGCCGCCTGCTCGCTCGCGCCGCGCGTGTCGTGCCCTCCGCCGTGCTGGTCGGAGCGGGCTCCGCCATCGTCGGCACCGCCCCCGACGGTCACTTCGGGCTGGCCCTCGCGGTCGTGCCCTTTCTGGCCGCCGCGGTGCACTCGGTCACCGTCACCGCGGTCCTCGGCGCCCTCACCGTCGCGATGTACGCCTCGCTGCGGCACTGGCTGACCGAGGGCACCGACCTGTGGCTGGTCAAGCTGGCGTTCCTCGCCGCCTCCGCCGTGGTCGCCGTCCTGATCAGCCAGGCCAGGGTCAGGGCGCAGCAGCTCACCCGCAGCCGCGACATCGCCCTGGCGCTCCAGCAGGGTCTGCTGCCGCACAAGGTGCCGCGCAACAGCGCCGTGGACGCCAGCTACCGCTACGTCCCCGCCGACACCGCGGCGGGCGTCGGCGGCGACTGGTTCGACGTGATCCCGCTGTCCGGCACACGGGTCGCGCTCGTCATGGGGGACGTGGTCGGCCACGGCATCCACGCGGCGGCGATGATGGGGCGGCTGCGTACCGCCGTGCACACCCTCGCCGACCTCGACCTCGCGCCCGACGAACTGCTGTCCCGCATGGACGACCTGGCGGTACGCCTCGCCGACGACGACGCGGACCGCGAGCTGGGCGCCACCTGCCTGTACATGGTCTACGACCCCATCTCACGGCAGTGCACGGTGGCCAGCGCGGGCCACACCCCGCCCGCGTTCGTCCACCCGGACGGCCGGGTGGAATTCCAGCGGCTCGCGGAGAATCCGCCGCTCGGCGTCGGCGGCACGCCCTTCGAGAGCAGCACCCTCACCCTCGACGAGGGCACGGTCGTCGCGCTCTACACCGACGGCCTGCTCGACCTGCGCCACCAGGGCACCGACGCGGCCGTCGCCGCCCTCGCGCGGGCCCTGCTGCCCGCCACCGACAGCCTCGACGCGCTGTGCGACCGCGTCTGGTCGGGGCTGCCCGCGGAACACGACGACGACGTGGCGCTGCTGCTGGCCCGCACCAGGACCCTGGACGGCGCGAACGTCGCGAGCTGGCAGTACCCGGCGCTCCCGGAGAGCGTCCCGGCCGCCCGCGCCGCGGTCATGGCCCGGCTGGAGGAGTGGGGCCTGTCCGACCACGCCTTCGCCACCGAACTGGTGGTCAGCGAACTGCTCACCAACGCCGTCACCCACGCCCGCGGCCCGGTCTCGCTCCGGCTGATCAGGGACGCGGGGCTCATCTGCGAGGTCTCCGACGGCAGCGACACCGCGCCGCACATGCGGCACGCCCAGCTCCTGGACGAGGGCGGGCGCGGCCTCTTCCTCATCGGGCAGCTCGCCGACCGCTGGGGGACGCGTTACAGCGAGGACGGCAAGACGATCTGGGTCGAGCAGCACGTCCCGGCCCGGCCCTGAGCGGAGCCGGCACGGGCAGCGCCCCTCGTCGGCCGGAGCCGACGAGAGGCGCTGTGATCTCAGAGCGGGTGTGGTCTACCAGCTCGTCAGACCGGCACCGTAGGGGTAGAGCGGATTTCCGTACGTCGTCGGCACCGTCTGACCGGCGTCGATCTTCGCCCGGATGTCGGCCCGCTCGGCCGCGGTGGCGCCGAGGTCGTAGGGCAGGTCCCACGCCTCGTTGGCGTCCGCCTGATTGTCGCCGCCACCGGGCTTGAGCACCTGGTCGAGGCTTCTGGGCAGCTGCCAGGGCAGCTTGCCGCGCGGGGTGTAGTCCCCGAAGAGCAGGCTGGCCGTCGCCGGTCCGACCTCCTCACCGCCGCGGTAGGTCACCACGATGGCGTCGGCCAGGTTGTTCCAGTCGCTCATGACGATGGGTCTGGGCAGGGTCAGCACGACCACCACCGGAATCCCCTGGTTCTTGAAATTCTGGATGACGGCGAGCTGGTCCGCCGGGAGGTACGGCTGGGTGTCGGGCCACGAGGTGGCGTGGGTGTACGACGGTTCGCCGACCGCCACGACCGCGAGCTTCGGGGCCGGTCCCGTGTCCTGGTAGACGTGGACACCGGCCGTCGCCGCTCTCGCCTTGATCGCGTCGAGCACGGTCAGCGAGCCGTAGTCCGGGTGGAAGTAGCTGGACCAGATGCAGCACGCGGCGCCGTCGGTCGCCCGCGGACCCGCGACCACGATGTTGTCACCGGAGTTGAGCCTGATCGGCAGCACACCGTTGTTCTTCAGCAGCGTGTTGGACTCCCGCGACGCCTGGTTGGCCAGCGCCGTGTAGCTCGGCTGGTGGAAGCGGTACGGGCCGTTGACCGGGTCGCCGTACGGGTGGTCGAAGATGCCCAGTTCGAACTTGAGCTTCAGGATCCGCGTGACCGCGTCGTTGATCCGGGCCAGCGGCACGCCGTTCTCGAAGCTCGCCATGGTGAAGTCGGCCGCGCCCGGGTCGGCGCCGCCCATCACGTCGGAGCCCGCGTTGGCCGCGTTGATCCAGGCCGTCGACGGCAGCCAGTCCGTGGTGATCAGACCGGTGTAACCGAGATTCTGCCGCAGGTAGGTGAGGATCTTCGCGCTGTCGCCCGCGCCGGGACCGCCCGGGTCGAGATACGAACTGCCCGCGTAGCCGGGCATGATGTTGACCGCGCCCGCCTCCATCGCGGCCTTGAACGGGATCATGTGGTACTTGATCGTGACCCCGTCGTAGACGATGCCGGCCTCGCCGCCCGCGCCCTCGCCGGGCCAGTGCTTGACGGTGGCGAGCACCGAGCCGGGGTTCAGCTCCGGGCCGCCCTGCAAACCGGCCACCAGCGCCCGCAGTTGGGCCGCCGCCACGTCGGCGTTCTCGCCGCCGCCCTCCTGGATGCGCGGGTACAGCACCTTCGTGCCGACCTCGGCCAGCGGGGACAGCGTGCCGCGCGCGCCGACCTCCAGCTCCTCCTTGCGCTGCATGTCGCCGAGCTTGTAGTCGAGCGGATAGTCCTTGCCCGCCGCCAGGGTGCTCTGCAACGGATACGTGGTCTGGTAGCCGGCGGTGGTGTCACCGGCCGAGACCGGCGGGATACCGAGCCGAGTGGCCGCCGTGGACTTCAGCACGTTGTCCAGGTCGGCGGGTTGCGCCGGCCCGAAGTGCCAGCCGGACATCGGGTACGACTGGACGTTGTAGAACATCTGGAACGCCTTCTCCTCCAGCGTCATCCGCCCGAGGAGGTCACCGACCCGCGTGTCGACCGGCAGCCGCCAGTCCTCGTACGGCTCGATGGAGCCGTCCTTGTTGAGGTCCCGTGCGCCGTTGATGATGCTGATGCCGTCGGCGGCCTGCTTGACGTCGGGCAGATAGACGCTGAACGTGCGGATGTTGGACGTCGTCTTCGCGCCCGAACCGCTGACCGAGACGACGAACCACTTGTACGTCCAGCGGTCGGTGATGTCCCAACTCGGCGTGTACGTGGTGCCGGTGGGCTCGGCGACCTTGGTGTACAGGTCGAGCAGATTGCCCGACGCGGTGAAGTCGTAGTCGGTGCGGCTGATGTTGAGCCACACCTCGTAGTGCGCGGCGCCGCCGACGGCCGCCCAGCTCAGCGCGGGACGCCGGGTGTTGGTGACCATGGCCTTGTCGGCCGGTGCGGACAGCGCGAACTGGTTGAGCGTGGCCGGGGCCTTGGCGGGCGCCGAGAGCAGCGGCGGGGTCGCGGTGGAGTTGTCCACCGTGCCGTACACCTGGAACTCCCAGAGCGAGTAGCCGTATCCGGTGGCGCGGGCCGTGCCGGTCAGCCGGACGTAGCGGCCCTGGCCGGTGACGGGCAGCCGCTCGATGCCGCCGGGGCCGTTGGCGGTGGTGTAGACCGGCGTCCACGCCGTGCCGTTGTCCGAGACGTCGATGTGGTAGCCCTTGCCGTACGCCGACTCCCAGTTGAGCACGATGCCGCTGATCTTGCCGATGTTGCCGAGGTCGACCTGGATCCACTCGTTGTCCGTGGAGAGGCTGGACCAGCGCGTGGTGGTGCGGCCGTCGAGAGCGGCGGCCGGAGCGTTGCCGCCCTCGTACGACGAGGCCGACACCTGCTTGTAGGCGGAGATCACCGTGCCGGAGAAGTCACCGCCGCCGCCGTTGGTGGGCGGGGTGGTGGTGCCCCCGGTCCCGCCGCCGGACCCGCCGCCCCCGGTGGTGTAGACCTGGAACTCCCAGAGGGAGTAGCCGTATCCGGTGGCGCGCGCGGTGCCGTTCATCCGGACGTAGCGTCCGGTGCCGCTGACCGTGAGGTTCTGGGCGCCGCCGGCGCCGGTGGTGGTGGAGTAGACGTCGGTCCAGGCGGTGCCGTTGTCCGAGACCTGGATCTTGAAGGCGGTCGCGTAGGCCGCCTCCCAGATGAGACCGACCTTGCAGACCGCCTGCGAGGAGCCGAGGTCGACCTGGAGCCACTGCGGGTCACCGGCCGCGCTGGACCAGCGGGTGCCCGCGTCGCCGTCGACGGCGGCGGAGGCGGGGGTGCCCGCGTTCTCCGTGGAGGACGCCGTGGCCGGGTGGTTGAGCGCGGCGTTCGTGCTGCCGCAGGTGCCGCCCGCGGCCCCGGTCGAGCCGTAGACCTGGAACTCCCAGAGCGAGTAGCCGTATCCGGTGGCGCGCGCGGTGCCGTACATCCGGACATAGCGCCCGGAAGCGTTTACGGAAAGTGTCTGCTTTCCGCCGGGTCCTGTCGTCGTCGAGTAGGCGTCGGTCCAGGTGGTGCCGGTGTCGGAGACCTGGATCTTGAAGGCCGTGGCGTACGCGGTCTCCCAGTTGAGGCTGACCGAGCTGATGGTCGCGGACGCGCCGAGGTCGACCTGGAGCCACTGCGGGTCGGAGGCGGCGCTGGACCAGCGGGTGCCGACGTCGCCGTCGACGGCGGCCGAGGCGGGGGTGCCCGCGTTCTCGGTCGAGGAGGCGGTGGCGGTTCTGCCCTGGGACAGCAGGGTGTCGGCCGCGTGCGCGGTGCCGGTCGTGGTGCCGATGGCACCGCCGGTCGCCAGGGCCGCCGCGAGGGCGACGGCCACCAGCGGTCTGTGCCGTCTGACGGATCTCAGGAGGGTGAGCGGAAAGCTCAGGAGGCTCATGTGCATCTCCACGTGGGGGTGTGATGACTCTGATCACCGTGGAGGCCGTCGCCGGACGGGCGACGGGCGGCAGGCGGCGGCATCCACGGTGGCGGCTGCGAACTGCTCCGGACTCGTCGCACAATGGCCGGAGATGACGGCGGAGAGCGCTCTCCGTGGGAGTCTCTTCCAACGTCTGAACAGTGTCAATCCCCGTGACAGCGCCGGGGCCAACGCCCGTATGGATAACGGTTTTCGGGGTCGGAGTCGGCCTGTTCTCCGGGTCGCCGCGAGTCCGGTTCAGCGGGCGGCGGGGTGGTTCGCGAGCTGCCCGAGGATCAACTCGGCCAGCAGGTCCGGCCGTTGCTCCGGCAGCCAGTGCGTGCCGCCGACGAGCGGGTGGAAGGCGTAAGGACCCGCCGCCCACCGCTCGGTCAGCCACGCCGACCGCGCGCTGATCACGGCGTCCGCCGTACCCCACACGAACAGCGTGGGGACCGACACCGGCGCGGCCCGCAGCCCGTGGCCCGCCTCGCGGGGGAGCGCCCGGTACCAGCCGAGCGCGCCGGTCAGCGCGGCCCGGTCGGTCACGAACCGCCGCGCGTACCCGAGGGCCGTCGCCTCCTCCAGGCCGAGCCGGCGCAGCCAGCGCGCACCGGTGTGCCCGCGGTCGTGGGTGATCACCGCCTCGGGCAGCCAGGGGAGTTGGAAGAAGAGCAGATACCAGGAGAGCAGGGCCTGACGGCTGGTCAGCAGCGACCGGCCCAGGGCGGCCGGGTGCGGCGTCGACACGGCGGTCAGGGACGCGACGCGGTCCGGCGCCCGCTCGGCGAGCGCCCAGGCCACACTCCCTCCCCAGTCGTGCCCGACGACATGCGCGCGCTCCAGGCCCGCCGCGTCCAGCAGGCCGATGACGTCCTCGACCAGCAGCGGCAGCCGGTAGTCGCGCGTCCGGCGCGGGCGGGCGCCGGGCGCGTACCCGCGCTGGAGCGGGGCGAGCGTCGCCCGCCGCGTCCAGCAGGCCGATGACGTCCTCGACCAGCAGCGGCAGCCGGTAGTCGCGCGTCCGGCGCGGGCGGGCGCCGGGCGCGTACCCGCGCTGGAGCGGGGCGAGCGTCCGTACGCCCGCCGCGCCCAGCGCCCGCGCGACCTTCGTC
>NZ_MECL01000252.1 GCF_014596445.1 Streptomyces sp. CBMA29
GTTCGCCCGGCTGCGCGCGTGGTGGCGGCGGGGCCCGGGGGCGGGGCGGCGGGTCAGCGGGGACCGGCGAAGGGGCCGGTCGCCGCACCAGGCGCCCGTCCCCGTCCGCACGCCCGACGAACCGCTCGGCAGAGGAGGCCGGTGATGGCCGCGACCAGGCTCAACAAGGTGATCGGCGCTCTCGCCGCCGGCGACCACGTCTTCGCCACGTTCTCGGCCGCGGACCCGGCGTCCGCGATCGAGCTGAGCACCGGCGACTACGACGCGGTGGTGTTCGAGACGGAACACAAGCCGTGGGACGTCACCGCGCTGCGCGACAGCTTCCAGTACCTGCTCAACCGGCGCCGGATCTTCGGCGCGGACAGCCTCGCGCCGTCCGTCACCCCG
Organism: Streptomyces sp. CBMA29; assembly: GCF_014596445.1. Taxonomy (GTDB): domain Bacteria; phylum Actinomycetota; class Actinomycetes; order Streptomycetales; family Streptomycetaceae; genus Actinacidiphila. The sequence goes on from NZ_MECL01000252.1 coordinate 388, forward strand.
ATCGTCCGCATCCCCGCCAACGGCGCGGAGAAGTCGCAGTGGCACGCCAAACAGGCCCTCGACCTCGGCGCGTTCGGCGTCATCTGGCCGCACGTGTCCACGGTCGGGGAGGCCCGTAACGCCGTCGCCGCCTGCCGCTACCCGCGGCTGCCCGACGCCCCGCTGTACGAGCCGCCCGGCCTGCGCGGCGACGGCCCGCACGCGGCGACGCGCTACTGGGGCATCCCCAACACCGAGTACTACGCCAGGGCCGACGTGTGGCCGCTCGCCCCTGACGGCGAGATCCTCGTCGGCCTCATGATCGAGGACCAGCTCGGCATCGCGAATCTGCCGGACATCCTCGACCAGGTGCCGGGCATCGGCCTGATCCTCATCGGCGAGGGCGACATGAGCCAGGAGCTGGGCGTCCCCCGCCAGTACGAGCACCCGCGGGTCCTGGAGTGCAAGCGGCGCATCCTCGACGTCTGCGCCGAACGCGGGGTCGCCGTGGGGCACCCCCACGTGACGGCGGGCAATGTCGAGCGGGTCCTCGACGACGGATACCGGTTCCTCATGACGGCGCCGGTACGCACCTACCCCGGCCTGGTCAAGGGCCGCGAACTGACCGGCGGCAACACGAACTCCCGCGAACTGACCGGCCGCGAGCCTCGGAGCACCTCATGATCATCGACTGCCACGGCCACTTCACCACGGCACCGCCCGCGCTCGGCGAGTGGCGGAGCCGGCAGATCCGCGCCTACGAGGAATCCGGCGCCAGGGTCTCACCCGACGAACTGCGCATCGGCGACGACGAGATCCGTACCGCCGTCCAGGACGGCCAGTTGAAGCTCCAGACCGAGCGCGGCACCGACCTGATGCTCTTCTCGCCGGGCGCGGGCAAGATGGCCCACCACTACGGCGACGAGCGCACCAGTCTCGACTGGTCCCTGGTCAGCAACGACCTCATCGCCCGGGTGTGCGGCCTGTTCCCCGGCCGGTTCGCCGGGGTGTGCCAGCTCCCGCAGTCGCCGGGCGACGCGCTGCCCGCCTCCGTACGCAACTGCGTCGCCGAACTCGAACGCTGCGTCGAGGAGTTGGGCTTCGTCGGCTGTCTGCTCAACCCCGACCCCTCGGACGGGTACTACGACGCCCCGCCGATCACCGACCGGGTCTACTACCCCCTGTACGAGAAGATGGTCGAACTCGACGTCCCCGCGATGATCCACGTCGCGATGTCGCGGAACCCGGCGCTCCAGGGCACCTGCGCGCACTATCTCGCGGGTGACACCGCCGCGTTCATGCAGCTCTGCATGTCGGACCTGTTCAAGGACTTCCCGACGCTCAGGCTCGTCCTGCCGCACGGCGGCGGCGCCGTCCCGTACCACTGGGGCCGCTACCGGGGCGTCATGCAGGACCAGGGCAGGCCGCCGCTGGCGGAGTCGATCCTCGGCAACGTCTTCTTCGACACCTGCGTGTACCACCGGCGCGGCATGGAGCTGCTGCTGGACGTCATTCCCGCGCGGAACGTCCTGTTCGCCTCGGAGATGATCGGCGCGGTCCGCGGCGTGGACCCGGAGACGGGGCGGCGCTTCGACGACACCAAGTACACGCTCGACTCCCTCACCGGCCTGAGCGACGCCGACCGGCGGGCGGTCTACGGAGGCAACGCGCTGCGGGTCTACCCCCGCCTCGACCGAGTCCTCGGCTCCCGCGACTCCCGCGACTCCCGCGACTCCCGCGCGAAGGAACCGACGTACGCGACGGCCCCGGCCCCGGCGAAGGAGAACCACAAGTGAAGGTCTACGAAGCACTCGCCGAGGCGTTCGTCCTGGAGGGCACCACCGACGTCTTCGGCATGATGGGCGACGCCAACATGCACTGGATGAACGCGCTCGCCGAGCGCGGGGTGCGGCTCTACGAAGTACGGCACGAGGGCTCGGGGCTCGGCATGGCCGACGGCTGGGCGCGCGGCGCCGGGCAGCCGGGCGTGCTCACCACCACCAGCGGCCCCGGCGTCGCGCAGCTCGCCACCTCGATGATCGTCGCCAGCCGGGCCCGTACCCCGCTCGTCGCCTTCTGCGGCGAGGTGCCGCTGGGCGACGACAGCGCCGTGCAGTACCTCGACCAGCGCCGCTTCGCCGCCGCCATCGAGTGCGAATTCCTCCACGTGGCCCGGCCGGAAGCCGCCCAGGAGGCCGTACGGCGCGCCTTCTACCTGGCGCGCACCGAGTCCAAGCCGGTGATGATCAGCGCGCCCTTCGACGTACAGCTCGCCGAACTCGACGACTACGACGACGAGTACGTGCCGTCCACGGCGCTGATCTCGCGGGCCCGCCTGCTGCCCGACCCCGCCGGGGTGCGGGCCGCGTGCGACCTGATCGAGAACGCCGAGCGCGTGGTGATCATCGCGGGCCGGGGCGCGCGCCAGGCCGACTCCGGCGAACAGATCCTCGCCCTCCAGCAGCGGACCGGCGCGCTGCTCGCCACCACCCTCCAGGCGAAGAACTGGCTGTGCGACCGCACCGACTTCCACGTCGGACTCTCCGGCCTGTTCGGCGACAAGGCGTCGATGGAGCTGCTCCAGGAGGCGGACTGCGTGATCGCGGTCGGCGCCAGCCTGAACCATTACACGATCGAGAGCGGCTACCTCTACCCCGAGGCCAAGTACGTCCAGATCGACACCGCCCCGCACCTGGTGATGGGCAACGGCAAGGTGGCCGACTGCTACCTCCAGGCCGACGCGGTCACCGCCCTGACCGAACTGACCCGGGAGCTGGAGGGACGGTCCGCGCGCCTGGAGGGCTTCCACACCGACGACGTACGGCGCCGCCTGACCGACCGGCTCCGGCCGCCGGCCGAGTACGTGACCGAGCCCGGACTGCTCGACCCGCGCGAGGCGATCTGGATTCTCGACCGGGAACTCCCCGGCGAGATGGGCCTGGTGCTGGGCAGCGGTCACCAGACCGACTTCGGCACCATGCTCTTCCAGCGTTCCCGCGACGTGCTCTCCAACTACGGCATGTTCGGCGCCATCGGCCAGGCCCCGCTGATCGCGCTCGGCCAGATGATCGCCCACGGCAACAGGCCCGGCTTCGTGGTCGAGGGCGACGCGAGCTTCCTCATGCACCTGTCGGAGTTCGAGACCGCGTGCCGGTACGACGTCCCGCTGCTGGTCGTGGTGATGAACGACCAGGGGCTCGGCGCCGAGTACCACAAGGCCAGGGCGAAGAACCTGGACCCGGAGCTGGCGACCATCCCCACGCCCGAACTCGGCCGCGTCGCCGAAGCGCTCGGCGGCGGCGGCGCCACGGTCCGCACGGCGGACGAACTGCGCGCGGCGCTGGCGGAGTACGTACGCGCGCCGCGGCCCACGGTGATCGACGTCCGCATCACCCGGCAGGTGATGAGCACGCCGTACCGCCGTATCCAGTACGGCGAGGACGTGTGAGCCGGCCGTCCGCCCCTTCGTACGACAACCCCCGCCCGGACCCCGCCTCTTAAAGGAGAGTTCTATGAAACTGGTGCTCGGCCGCGACGATCTCGCGGCAGCCGCGGCGGCGGCCGTCCGTGAGACGGGCACGGAACCCGAACGGCTCGGCATCACGCCGGTGCACAAGGCGTCGCGCGGCTTCGTCAACGACTCCGCCGCGGACATCTGCGAAGTGGCGATCGTGACCGTCCTGCAAGCCGTCGCCCACGGCAAGCCGGTGCTGCTGCTGCCGGTCACCACCCTCGGCCGCCACCAGCACCAGACCCTGGTCACCCGGGGGAAGTTGTCGGTCGCCGACGTCGAGGGGCGCAGCGTCGGCGTCCGCTCCTGGAGCCAGACCACCGGCGTGTGGATGCGCGGCTTCCTCACCGAGCAGTACGGCGTCGACCTGCGCAAGGCGGACTGGACGACGTACGAGGGCAGCCACGTCGACGGCGCGAAGGACCCGTCGTGGGTGCGGCGCGCGCCGCAGGGCGCCAAGCTGCCCGCGGACTTCCTCGACGGCCGCCTCGACTTCGGGATCATGGGCAACGAACTCCCCGCGGACGACTCCATCCGCACCGCCGTCGACAACGCGCGGGAGACCGCCGAACAGTGGTCGAGGGACCAGGGGTTCATCCCCGTCAACCACGTCGTCGGCGTCGGCGAGCGCGCCGCGGCCGACCACCCCGCCGCCGTACTCGCCGCCTACGACGCCATGCGGTCCGTGCTCACCGCCAAGGAGGAGCGCGGCCCCGTCCCCCTGCACCCGGTGGGCTTCGAGGCGTTGCGCGCCGCGTTCACCAAGGCCGCCGCGTACGCGCTGGAGCAGGGCGTGATCCCGCGCGCCGTGGACTACGACGAACTCGTCGAGCGGACCTGCGCGGCGCTCGACGTGCCAGCGGCCCGCCTCGGCGGCTGAGCCGCGATCCGCCACACACACGAACGAGGAGAGACAACGATGGGCAAGCTCACGGTCGTTCTGGGCGACTACCCGCACGCCCGGCCGCTGCTGGACGGCGACGTCGGGCTGGACGGCCACCAGGTCGAGCCGGTGGAGGTCGCACCGGTCATCGGCGCGTACCGGCGGATGATCCGCGACCTGGAATTCGACGTGTGCGAACTGGCGCCGGTCTCCTACCTGATGGCCCGCCAGGAGGGCATAGCGCTGACCGCCGTGCCGGTGTTCCTCAACCGGCGCTTCCACCACGGCGACGTGCAGTGCGCCGCGGGCTCCGGCATCCGCGTACCGCGTGACCTGGAGGGCCGCCGGATCGGCGTGCGGGCGTACTCGGTGAGCACCGGAGTGTGGGTGCGCGGTGTGCTGCGCGACGAGTACGGGGTGGACATCGACACGATCACCTGGGTGGTGGACGACGACGACCACATCGAGGGCCGCGTCCCGTCCAACGTCGAACGCGTCACCGACGGGCGGTCGTTGGGGGACCTGCTGCGCGCCGGGGAGATCGACGCCGCCCTGACCGGCAACGCGGGCACCGGGCGCGCGGGCGCCCCGCGCGCGGGGTGGTCGGCCGGTACCGCCGAGCCCGAGCCGACCGGCGAGGAGGGCCCGTACCCGCTCTTCCCCGACGCCGGGACCCTCGCCGTGGACCACTATCTGCGCACCGGGGTCTACCCGCTGCACTCGCTGGTCTCCCTTCGCTCGGAACTGGTCGAGCGGGAGCCCGAGTTGCCGACCAGGCTGTACGCGGCCCTCGCGGAGAGCAAGCGCCGCCACCTCGCCGGCCGGCCCGACTGGGCGGCGGCCCCTCGGCTGGCCCGCCAGGCGCGGCAGCTCGGCACCGACCCCGTCCCGTACGGGATCGCGTCCAACGAGCGGAGCCTGAACGCGATGGTGCGGTTCGCCAGCGACCAGCGGCTGCTGGACCCCGGCTTCCCCGCCGACCTGCCGTCGCTGTTCGCCCCCGGCGACTACCCGGACGCCTGAGCAGCGAAAAGACCTCACCGACCGAACAGAAGGGCGCTTTCACCGTGGACATCGTCGACGCGCACTGCCACATCATCTCCGACGACCTGACGGCCTACCCCCGAGCCCCGATCGGGGGCAAGCAGTCCGCGTGGGCCGCGACCCGGCCGGTGACCGCCGACGGCATGGCCGAGCGGATGGACGAGGCGGGCATCGCGCAGGCCGTCCTGGTCCAGGCCACCACGAACTACGGCTACGACAACTCCTACGTCCTGGACAGCGCCCGGCGGCGGCCGGACCGGTTCGTCGCCGTCGGCACCGTCGACCCGCTGCGCGCCGACGCCGCCGCCTCGCTCAAGGCCGCGGCCGGCGAGGGCGGCCTGGCCGGGGTGCGGCTGTTCACCAGCGGCAGCACCGTGCCCGTACAGGGCGAGTGGTTCGCCGCGCCCGAGACGTACCCCTTCTGGGAGCAGGCAGCGGAACTCGGCCTGCCCGTCTGCCTCCAGATGCGGCTCGGTCCCGCGACCGCGCAACTGACCGGGCTGCTGGGGCGTTTCCCCGGGGTGACGGTGCTCCTCGACCACATCGGCTACCCCGACATCGCCGCCTCGCCGGCCGGTGCGGGCGCGGAGGTCGCCGCGCTCGGCGTCCATCCGGGGCTGCACCTCAAGCTCACCCACCGCAATCTCGAACGGCTGAGGGACGCGGGGGAGCGGGCGGGCGACTTCCTCCGCCCGGTCGTCGCGGCGTTCGGCGCCCGGCGGATCGCCTGGGGGTCGAACCTCCCGGCCGCGGAGCAGTCGCTGCCGGAGCTGCGCGCGCTGGCCGAGGGCGTGCTGGCGGCGCTGCCGGAGGCCGACCGGCGGGAGATCTTCGCGGGCACGGCCCGCCGCCTGTACCCGGGACTCGCCGGTGGCCGTGGCTGAACGGGTGGACTTCGCCGCCCCGTTGCCGCCGGGGTGCGCCGCGCTTCCGCGATACTCCCGCCAGCGGTTGTCCTTTTCCAGCAGACCCACGGGGTGATCAAGGTGGATTCCAATGGCTTCGACGAGACGGACGCGGTCCGCACGTCGGCGACCCGCCAGGACCAGGCGTACGACGGGCTGCGCTCGCTGCTGCTGTCGGAGAGCATCGAGCCGGGCACGCGGCTGACCGAGGCCGATCTGACCAGGATGTTCAACGTCTCGCGCAGCACCATGCGGGCGGTCCTGGTCCGGCTGGCCCAGGAGGGCTATGTCACCAGCGAGGTCAACCGCGGTGTGCGGACCCGCAGTTTCTCCGTCGAGGAGGCCGCCGACATCCTGGAGGCGCGCGAGACACTGGAATCCGCCCTGGCGGGCAAGGCGGCGGAACGCGCCACCGACGAGGAGATCGCCGAACTGCGGCGCACGCTGGAGGAGATGGAGGCGTGCAAGGCCCGCGGCGACCAGGCCGGTTACTCCCAGGGCAACCGCCGCTTCCACCAGCAGGTCAAGGAGGCCGCGCACCAGCACACCCTGGCGCGGGCGTACGACACGCTGCTGTACCCGCTGGTGATGCGCCAGTACCGCAACCTGTCCGCGCCGCACCCGCGCGCCGGTTCGCTGGAGGAGCACCAGGCCATCCTGCTGTCCATCGTCACCCGCAATCCGCAGGCCGCGACCGCGGCGATGCGCCACCACGTCGCGTCCGCGCGGGAGGCGCTGATGCTGCGGACGCGGCGCGAGCCGACGGACTCCCCGCCGGGCGCCTGACCCCCGACCGCTGACGTACCGCCCGCCGCCTACCGGAAAGAGACAGCATGCTCCAGCCAGTGAAGACCGAGGCGGGCCTGGTGGCGGGCATATCCGGGCGGGACCCGGCGGTGACCGTCTTCCGGGGCATCCCCTACGCGGCCCCGCCGGTCGGCGAGCTGCGCTGGCGGCCACCGCGGCCACCGGAGCCCTGGTCAGGGGTGCGCAGGGCGGACCGCTTCGGCCCGGTCGGCCCGCAGGCGCCGGGACCCGAACTGGACGGGCTCGACCTGCCGATGAGCGAGGACTGCCTGTACCTCAACGTGTGGACGGCAGCGCGTGCGGACGCCGTGTCCGGGCCCGCCGCCCCCGAAGCGCCCCGCCCCGTACTGGTGTGGATCCACGGCGGCGGCTTCCGGGTCGGCACGGGCGCGCACCCGCGCTACGACGGTGAGGCGCTGGCACGTAAAGGCGTCGTGGTGGTCACCTTGAACTACCGGCTGGGCGCGCTCGGTTTCCTCGCCACACCGGAGCTGAGCGCCGAGTCCGAGCACCGGGCCTCGGGCAACTACGGGCTGCTCGACCAGGTCGCCGCGCTCACCTGGGTACGGCGCAACATCGCCGACTTCGGCGGCGACCCCGGCCGGATCACGATCGCCGGGCAGTCCGCCGGTGCCGGTTCCGCCAACTTCCTGGCCATGTCGCCGCTGGCCGAGGGCCTCTTCCACCGCGCGGTCGCGCAGAGCCACGCCCGTCACTTCCGCGACCCGGAGCTGCTGTATCTGGCGTCCTCCTACCGCACGCTGTCCGACGCCGAGTCCGCCGGCATCCGATACGCGGCCGAGCGCGGCGCGCGCACCCTGCGGCGGCTGCGGTCACTGCCGTGGCCCAAGCTCGTCGAGGGCAACGCCTCCGCCGTCGACAGCGCCGCCGACACCGGCGGCCCCGCCAAACCGCCGCTGTTCCGGCCGGTCGTGGACGGCTGGGTGATCCCGCACGGCTACGCGGAGACGTACGCCCGGGGCCTCCAGAACGACGTCTGGTACCTCGCGGGCAACAACCTCGACGAGAGCGGCGCGGTGCCCGAGAGCACCTTCGCCGCGTACCGTACGGCGGGCCGCAGATTCTGGCGGCCCGGCGCCCCGCCGGTCCATGTCACCCGGGACGCCTTCGTCACCGCCTCCCGCGAGAAGTTCGGCGCGATGGCCGAGGAATTCCTGCGGCTCTACCCGGCCGGCACCGACGACGAGGCCGGTCGCGCACACTGCGCCGCCGTACGCGACAACGCCCGGATCTCCACCTGGCTGTGGGCCGAGGACTGGACCGCGCACGGCCGACGTCCGGTCTACACGTATTTCTGGACCCACGCCTCCCCGGTCATGGGCCAGAACCCCCGCCGCGCCTCGCACGGCTCCGAGATCGACTTCGTCTTCGGCAATCTCCACCCCGAGCGCGGCGACTGGACCGACGAGGACCGCGCCGTCGCCGGGACGATGAGTTCTTACTGGGCCAACTTCATCGCCACCGGCGACCCCAACGGCCGCGGTCTGCCGCCCTGGCCGGCCTGGTCGCCCGGCACCCCCGCCGTCATGGACCTGGGCACCGCCTTCGCCCCCGTCCCCCTCGCCGACGCGCCCCGCCTGGACTTCTGGACCCGCTTCTTCCGTACCCAGCAGGCTTGGTAGCGGTGGCGGCTACCGCCGGGTGACGGAGCGGATCCGGGCGAGCCGTCGTGGCTACCGCCGGGTGACGGAGCGGATCCAGGCGAGCCGTCGTGGCTACCGCCGGGTGACCGAGCGGATCCGGGCGAGCCGTCGTGGCTACCGCCGGGTGACGGAGCGGATCCAGGCGAGTTGCTGGCAGACGTCCCCGGCCTCGGCGACCTTCTCCCGGTCGGAGCCGTCGAAGACGCCGAGGAGCGTCTCCGCGCCGTGCGGCGCGACGCTCATCACCGGTCCGCCGGAGTCCCCGCCCGCGGGGATTCCGGACACCTTCACCATGCAGAAGTCCGTGCCGCCCGGCACGGTGGCACCGGCGCACCGCGGGTCGTCCGGCCGGACGACCCGCAGCCGCGCCTGCTTGAGCACCGGCGACTGGCAGGAGTTCTCGTCCCCGGCGCACGTCGCGCCCCACCCGTACACCCGCACGGTCCGGCCGGGGCGGACGGGCGCGGTGGAAAGGCGCGCCGTGCGGACGTTCATGGCCGGCACCTTGACCAGCATCATGTCGGCGACCGCGCTTCCCACGCGCCCGCCGGGCACCGGCCGGACCGTCGTGCCCTTGCGGACGTCGAGACTGCCCACCCGGAACGTGATCCGCTTGTCCGCGACCGGCCGCGCCTGCTCGAAGAAGCAGTGTGACGCGGTCAGAATCCACCGGCGCGTCACGGCCGTTCCCGTGCACACCGGTTTCCCGTCGACGAACATCCGCACCGCCCACGGCGCGTACGTGCTCTTCGACCCGCCGATCACCGCGGAGGCCGGTGCCGACGCCGTCACGATCCCCGTCACGGCCACCAGTACGGCCGTCAGCAGCACCCGAACCCGACCTGCCATCCGTGACAACCCCTCACGTTCACCCGGTATTGCGCCCACTTCCACCGTTTGCGCTCCTGAGCGTACGCGCCGGTCCCCGGCTTTCCGGGCTCACCGCGTGGCGTCGGCGCGGTGCAGCGTGAACCAGAACGTCGGGACCGGATTCGTACCGGGCGTCACGTCGGTCAGCCGCCACCCGGCGAACCTGGCGCGGAGTTCGTCGGCGGTGACACCGCGTGCGCCGCCGACCTGCTGTACGGGCTGCTCGGCCCGGAGCTGTACCTGGTCTTCGTCCGCGACCGGGGCTGGTCCCCCGACGACTGGGAGCGGTGGGCGCGCACCGCCCTGACGGCGGCTCTCCGCGCCGACCAGGTGTGACGCCCGCCGGGCCGGGGTGTCCGGGGGTGTCTGGTGGCGTCCAGGAGTGTCCGGTGGTGCCCGGGGGTGTTCAGCGCGGGATCACCCAGTCGGGGCGCCAGGTCCCGGCGGCGTCGTGGGCGGTCGCCGCGGCGGCGAGGTGGGCGCGCAGACCGGCCAGCGCCGGGTGGGGGTTGTCGCGGTGCCACAGGAGCGCGTGCGGGTAGACCGGGGTGGGGTCGGTCACCGGGATACGGCGCAGGCCGTGGCCCGCGGGCCAGATGAGACGGGTGTGCTCGCCCATGAAGGTGGCCAGCGCCGGGGTGTCGGCGATGGTGTCGAGGAGCGCGTCGGAGCCGAAGTTGGGGCCGGTCGCCTCGATGGTGAGGCCGAACTCGTCGACGAGGTCGTCGTAGTAGGCGCCCCACTCGGTGCCGGGGACGATTCCGGGCATCCAGATCCGGTGCCCCGCGAGCTGCGCGACGGTCACCGACCGGGCGCCCGCCAGCGCGTGGGCCGGGCCGGTGAGGAGCTGGAGCGGCTCGTCGAGCACCCGTACGGACTCGACGTCCTCGGGGAGCGGCAGGCCGGGCGCGGCGACGGCGCGGAAGGTGGCGTCGATCGCACCGGACCGGACGGCGCCGACGGCCGTGCCGAATTCCAGCAGCATCACCACGTCGAGGTCGATCTCGGGGTGCGCGCGGTGGAAGCCGCGCATCAGGCCCGCCTGGGCGCTGCGCGAAGCCATCACGTCGATCCGCAGCGGACGGCGGCCGGGGCGTACGGACGCGACCGCGCGCTCGGCGACGCGCAGCAGCTCGCGCGCGTGGGGCAGGAACGCCTGGCCGTCGATGGTGAGTTCGGCGCCGCGCGGGGCGCGGGTGAACAGCCGCATGCCCAGGGCGCGTTCCAGCGCGGCGACCCGCTTGGAGACCGCCTGCTGGGTGATCGACAGGTCGGCGGCGGCCTTCTGGAACTGGCCCGCGTCCGCGACGGCGACGAAGGTGCGTACGGCTTCGAGGTCCACGTCGACTCACCTTAGTGAACAACGAACGGTTGTGGCTCGCGGGCGGTGCGGTTGTTTGACCTGCGGTTGCGCCGCCCGCTTGGCTCTCACCGGTCAACGTCGGCTTGTCGAAGGGGAAGCGCCGCGCATGAGGGGCAGGAGAGCGCTGGGCCGGCCGTTCGGCTGGCTGTGGACGGCGTACGCGGTGAGCGCCTACGGGTCGGGCCTCGGCTTCGGCGCGCTGCCGCTGATCGCGGTGCTGGCCTTGCACGCCGGCCCCGCCGAGGTGTCCGCGCTGTCCGCGGTGGGGCCCGCGGTGGGTGCGCTGATCGCGCTGCCGCTCGCGCCGTGGGTGGAGTTCCGGCGCAAGCGCCCGGTCATGGTCGCGATGGACCTGACCCGGTTCGCGGTCATGGCGACGGTCCCGGCCGCCTACGCCCTCGGGTGGCTCAGCTTCGTCCACCTGCTCGTGGTCTCCGCCGTGTCCGCGGCGGCCAAGATCGCCTTCAACGCCTCCAGCGGCGCCTACCTCAAGGCGCTCGTCCGGCCGGACGACCTGCTCGTGGCCAACGCCCGCTTCGAGTCCACGAACTGGAGCTCCATCGCGGTCGGGCCACCGCTGGGCGGAGCGGCGATCGGCCTGTTCGGTCCGGTCGTCACCGTCGTGGCCGACGCGCTCAGCTACCTGTGCTCCGCGCTGTGCATCACCGCGATCCGCAGGCAAGAGGACGCGCCGCGACCCGCCGGCACACCGACGACCCGGGCGGGCGCGCTGCTCGACGGCTGGCGGCACCTCCTGGGCCATCCGGGACTGCGGGCGCTCTACCTCAACCAGCTGCTCGTCGGCGGTCTGATCATGGCCACCGAACCGCTGCTCGCCGTGCTCCTGCTGCGCCAACTCGGCTTCCCGCCCTGGCAGTACGGCCTCGCCTTCGCCGCGCCCTGCGTCGGCGGGCTCATCGGCTCGCGGCTGGCCCGCCGGGTGGTGGCCCGCCACGGGCAGCAGTGGGTCTTCCGGACCGTCGGCACCCTGCGCGCGGTCTGGCTGATCGGACTGGCCTTCGTCCGGCCCGGCGTCGTCGGCCTGCTCACCGTGATCGCCGTCGAGCTGGCGATCATCGTCAACATGAGCCTGTACACGCCGGTGCTCGCCACCTACCGGCTCGAACACACCCCCCGGCACCTCGTCGCCCGGACCCTGTCGGCCTGGTCGATCGGCCAGCAGACGGCGATCGCCGTCCTCACCGCGCTCGCCGGGCTGCTCGCCGACGTCACCAGCGCGCGTACCGCCCTCACGGTCGCGGGCCTGCTCATCCTGACCACCCCGCTCCTGCTGCCCCGCCGCGACCTCCCCCCGACCCCGAAGCCAACCCTGGCCCCCGACCGCCCCTGACCGACCGCCCCCGGGCCGACCGACCCTGACCGACCGCCGCGGCGAAGCGTTCCGCGGCCGGAAGGCGGCGCTCAGAGGCGGCTGAACGGCTCGGCGTAGGCGAACGGTCCGCGCAGGGACGGCTGGTACGCGGTCAGGGCGCGGATCTGGAAATACGGGGACCAGCCGGGGTCCGGCGGGGTGATGCCGAGGTCCGTGCCGGCACGGAACCCGAACCGGCCGTAGTAGGCGGGGTCGCCGAGGAGCGCGACGAGTGGTTCGTCGAGCGCGTCGGCCGCGCCCAGGACGGAGTGGACGAGCGCCATGCCGACGCCGCGCCGCTGGTACCGGGGGTCCACGCTGAGCGGGCCGAGCCCGAGCGCCGGTGCGCCGTCCACCCGCCCGCGCGTGCAGACCACGTGTCCGACGATCTCCTCCTGGTCACCGATCGCCACGAGCGACAGCGCGGGGAGCCAGGCCCCGCAGGTCCGCAGCGCGTCCACGAGGGTGGCCTCCGCGACAACCGGCACCTGCGGCTTGGCGAAGGCGGCGGTGACCACCGCGCGTACCGCTACCACGTCGGTGGGTTCTTCACGTCGGATCAGCATCGGCACAGTCTCGTGGGCCGGCCGTGGACGCCGCAAAGCGATTCGGGGCGGAGGCCCCGCCGCTCCGCTGTTGCGGACCGGGACTGACCGCACTCGCGCCCGGCGTCGCAGCGACGACCGATGTCAGCGCGTCGGCGGTGAACCTCCGGCGCCAGGCGAGCGCGACGTGGACGAGGCCGATCAGGACGGGGACCTCGATCAGCGGGCCGACGACCCCGGCCAGCGCCTGGCCGGAGGTGACCCCGAAGGTGGCGACGGCGACCGCGATGGCCAGCTCGAAGTTGTTGCCCGCCGCGGTGAACGCGAGGGTCGCGGCGCGGTCGTAGGCGAGACCGACACCCTTGCCGAGGAGGAAGGCGCCGAAGAACACGACCGCGAAGTAGACCAGCAGCGGAGCCGCGATCCGTACGACGTCCAGCGGGCGCGAGGTGATCGTCCCGCCCTGGAGGGCGAAGAGGACGACGATCGTGAACAGCAGCCCGTACAGCGCCCACGGGCCGATCCTCGGCAAGAACGCGCTCTCGTACCGCTCGCGCCCCACGCGCCGCTCGCCGACGCGGCGCGTGAGGAACCCCGCGAGCAGGGGCGCGCCGAGGAAGACGACGACGTTCAGCGCGATGTGCCAGGCGGAGACGTCCAGGCCCTGGCCGTCCCCGAGGCTGAGCAGGCGCGGCAGCAGGTCGAGGTAGAACCAGCCCAGCAGCCCGAACGCGACCACCTGGAACACCGAGTTGAGCGCGACCAGGACGGCCGCGGCCTCGCGGTCGCCGCACGCGAGGTCGTTCCAGATGATGACCATGGCGATGCAGCGGGCGAGTCCCACGATGATCAGACCGGTGCGGTACTCAGGCAGGTCCGGCAGGAAGATCCAGGCCAGCGCGAACATGGTCGCGGGGCCGACGACCCAGTTGAGGAACAGGGAGGACGCCATCAGCTTCCGGTCGCCGGTGACGCGGTCGAGCCGGTCGTAGCGGACCTTGGCCAGCACCGGATACATCATCACGAGCAGGCCGAGCGCGATCGGCAGCGAGATCCCGCCGACCTCGGTTTTCGCGAGCGCGTCGTCCAGCCCCGGGACGGCGCGGCCCAGGCCCAGACCGGCCCCCATCGCGGCCAGAATCCAGACCGCGAGGTAGCGGTCCAGGGCGGAGAGCTTCCCGACGACCGGGTCGCGCGGGACCGGATCGCGCGGCACCGGATCGCCGCCCGGTGGGCGGGCGGCGGCGGGCTCCGCCGAGGTCACTGATCCGGGCTCCGCCGAGGTCACGGGCACGCCCGCTTGTTCTCGGCGGCGGTACGCGCGGACTCCGCGAGCGCGGCGAACCGCTCGGACAGTCCGGCCAGCACCTCGGGGCGCAGCTTGTAGTAGACGAACCGGCCGCAGGGCTCGGTGTCCACCACGCCCGCCTCGCGCAGGACCTTCATGTGGTTGGAGAGATTGGTCTGCCTGGCTCCGGTCTCCTCGACCAGGTGCGTGGTGCACAGGGTCTCGCGGGCGAGCAGGGTCACGATCCGCAGCCTGAGCGGGTCGGCCAGCACCCGCATCAGATCAGTCTCGACTGATGTCAGCATGGACTGATACTTTCATGCGTCAGTCGCTGCTGACACCAGCACGGGCCGAAACGGCCGGTCGCCTCACCAAGCCGCCTCGTTTAGCCGTCCCGCCAAGCCCGTCCCGTCAAGGAAGGAACAGGGAAGTCCCATGTCCGACAAGCCTTCCGTCCTGTTCGTCTGCGTCCACAACGCCGGCCGGTCGCAGATGGCCGCCGCGTGGCTCACCCACCTGGCGGGGGACCGCGTCGAGGTCCGCTCCGCCGGGTCCGACCCGGGCGCCGCCGTGAACCCGGCCGCCGTCCAGGCCATGGCCGAGGTCGGCATCGACATCTCCGCCGAGACCCCGAAGGTCCTCACCGCGAACGCGGTACGCGAGGCCGACGTGTGCGTCACGATGGGCTGCGGCGACACCTGCCCGGTCTTCCCGGGCAAGCGCTACCTCGACTGGAAGCTCGCCGACCCGGCCGGCCAGGACGTCGAAGCCGTGCGCCCGATCCGCGACGAGATCAAGTCCCTGGTCGAGACCCTGCTCCACGCCATCGCGCCGCCCCCCCGCGCCCTGACCGCGCCGCCGTCACGCTCGCTTCCGTCCCCTGCCCGCCCCGGTGCGCGGCTGAGCCCGAACGGCGTCCCGCCGCCCCGCGCGACCGTCTCGCGGGCCTTCCTTCGCGACAGGCCAGGCCCCGTGAATCACCTGGCTGACGCGACCTCGCCCCATCTTCTCCAGCACGCTACGAATCCCGCGGTCTGCTGGCCGTAGGAGGCGGAGCCTTTCGCGAAGGCCCGCAAACCCGGTGTACCGGTGCCGCCGAGCGTGGGATACGGCGCGTGCCGCTGGTGCCAGTAGACGTACGCAACCAGGTAGCTCTGGCGCCAGCCAACCTGGGCAGCACGTATGTGCAGAGTCGCGAGTCCCGACGATCGGGCCTGGACAGAAGACGGCAGCGCCCTGGGAGCGAATGCTTCGGAGCCATGCAGCTCTGCAAAGCTCGCGTGCGTCGTACTTGCCAACGACTCCGAGGGAACAGGCCGCGTGTGAGCCGTAACCGGTCCACTCTGACCTGGTGCGGGCGGGCACTGCCCAAACCGGATGAGCTCGAGCGGGCATAAGAAGTGCAAAGACAGGAACCAAAGTCTAGAGGTGGATTAGAGTCCACTTGGAGACCAAGTCCCCAATGTCCCGTTTGTGGACTTATTCGATTTGGTGAAATATTCTTATGTCCCAGAAGTCCTCTATGAGCGGAGTGGGGTAATTTGAGTAAAGATGATGTTGACCAGCCTCAGCCGGATTCCAATGACATCCTCGGCGGTAACCTTCGGGCTGAGGATCTGAGTCGGAAGCAACTTGAGGCATGGACTGTGCTGAGTGAACGGGAGCACTCGATTCTGAACTCCCTCGAGTCGCCGGGCCAGAGACTGCTAATCGGTCCTCGTGGGTCAGGTAAGAGCACCTACCTGAAAATGGCGTACTACAGGGAATTGGGTGGCTCAAAAGTATTTCCAGTGTATGTGAACTACTCGAATTCAATCTCGATCGAGCCGGAATTCCGTCGGTCGGCTACGGCTCTTCCCTTCTTCCGTCAGTGGATTCTTGCCCAAGTGGTTGCAGGAGCTTCAGCCACCCTGCGTGAATTGGAGGCATCTGTACCGGAAGGTCTGGATGCTCTGTGTCGCACGGCGCATGATCTGGTTTCTGCTGTTGAGCGTAGGCACTTGGAGAGAGCGCCGGAAAGCTCGTTCGACATTACCGGAGTCCTTGAATTTTTGGAGATTTGCAAAAAGCACACAGGTCGACGTCGAACCGTGCTTCTACTGGATGACGCTGCCCATGCATTTTCTGCCGAGCAGCAGCGCGAATTTTTCGAGGTATTTGGCGCATTGCGGTCGCGTAGTGTAAGCGCAAAGGCCGCCGTGTATCCCGGCGTCACCAGCTATACCCCTAGGTTCCATGTGGGGCAGGATGCTCAGCTCACTAGCGTATGGCTCAAGACGGATTCACCCGGTTTCGCGGAGATGATGCGTGACATCGCTGAGCGACGTCTCACGAAGGAGAACCTCGAGAGATTGTCGCAGCGCGACGGCGTAATCGATTATCTCGCGCTCGCATCGTTTGGTGTTCCTCGTGCTTTCCTTGCGATGATCGCTCAAGTTTTGGAGGAGTCAGACACGACCCACCGCCAGTCGACGGCGCGTCGATTGGCTGATGCGGCTATCGCCGAGAATGCCAATGGTGCGCTAAAAGTTTTCACCTCGCTTGAGGATAAGCTGCCTCGCTATAAGAATTTCGTAGCCATTGGACAGCAATTGGTTGACAATGGAATCGAAGCGATCCGTGAATACAACGATCGCAGGGTAACGGTGGATCCGGACAGCGGGAGAGCGTCCACGCTACTGATTCAGGAGCCCGTGAGCGCGGAGATCGAAAGAGTTCTAGGTTTTCTGGAATATGCGGGAGTAGTGAGACCAGTGGCAGGGGGGATCAGCATGGGGAAGGCCAACTTCAGAGTGATTGTCCCCCACTTCAGCCTCCTCATCACTAGGACGGCCTTGGGGTTGGGTAGGAATCCCAGTGTGGCCTCTGCCATCCAAGCCTTTACTCGCCGTGATCCCCATGTTCGGGTTCGTCGACAGGTTGGCACACTGCTCGGTGAGGACTATCAGAGTCGTTGCCGTCTCAATCTCGGCGCCTGCTCGAATTGTCAAACCGAAAGGGACAACCCGGAAGCACGATTCTGCTCCACTTGTGGCACCCGGCTTGAACAGGTATCGGTATTCGAGGAATTGCTGGATGCGCCGATCGAAAAACTTCCAATTGGGAACGCCCTACTGGACAGGATCAAGAGCAACAGCGACATTAGAAAAGTCAAGGATATCCTCTTGGATGACGATCGGCAGGTCTTGTTGAAGGTCCCCTACGTAGGGCCGGTCAAGGCTAGCCGAATTCGGGTGCTGGCAGAGGAGTTCGTCTATGAGTAGAGGGCCCCAGGTGTCGGCTGGCTCTCAGCCAGAAACGATGCACCTTGCTGACTGCGTGACAGGAGTCGAGCACAGCCCCGGCTCTGCAATCGATGAGTTTGAAGCTGCGTTGGTTGCGCTGGCTAGAACGAGCGGAATAATTGATGCCGCCGCTCACCCCGATGTTCTTGCAGAGATGTTCATAATTTCGGCAGTAAGTTCGACTGAATCATATTTTCGACGTTTGCTGAGTTCGCTGGCGGCAGTGTGTCCTCTCACAGCGGATAATATAGGTAGAGAGGCCCTGAATTATTCGGCGGCAGCCGCTTATCCACAGGAGTTGCTGAGCCTCGCACTGCTTGAGCGGTCACTCTTCAGCTCGAAGGGTGTTATTTTCAAGGAAATAAAAAGGTTCACAAAATTCGAGGCCAGTAAACACCGCGAACTGAGTGCTGCTGTTGAATCATTCGAGACAATTTGCCACATCAGGCACGCTGCGGCCCACTGGCGGGGCCACCTGGACTCTGATGGTGCAAGGCGTTTGGGTGTTTTTGTCACCAGGGGTGAAGTTTATAGAATAAAATTGAACGCACCTCTTGTTCAGCGTGCTTTCGCGGTATGTGACCATCTCGTGAGGCTCGCTAATCGTGAGCTTTTCAGGTTCACAATTCAGCAGTGGGTTGCGAATCAGTACCTGGTTCTGGATGGAGGCGGCGAAGAGGTGGATATTATTCGTTGCGAGCAGCTGCTATCTGTGTTTGGAAGTACTGTTTATTGCGAAGAGGAGAGGGTGACTGCTAAGTCGCTCATGGAGGAGCTGAGATCTGCTCCGTGACCTGAATGGAGTTTCCGTTCTTGCGTCCAGGGAGCGGCATTCGCCCCGGGTTACCGGCGATCAACGTCACATTGCCAGCTCCATCCGGCGCTGGCTCCGCTTCTGGTGCCGGTGCCACGGAGAGTCAGCGTGTGGTGGTGAACCGGTCTGTAACTCGATGACCAGCAGCTTTCGAGTGGTTGTGGAGTCGGCGTGGCTCAGGAGGATCTGGCGGCTGCGGCCCGGCAGCGGCTGGAGCATGCGCGGATCGCCCGTCAGGAGATGGCCCGCAGGTCCGGTGTTGCGGGAGGGTTATGGTGCTCGGCCGCCGGTGTGGCAGGCCGGGCCGGACGCCGACGGGCAGGTCTCCGAGCCGTCCACCGACTGCGCGTCCATGATGCCCGCGCTCGGCCCGCCGGGCCCACCCGTCCCGTTGGCGACGTAGCCGCTGGTAGAGCTCGCGCATACCCGTGGCGTGATCAGCGGCGGAAGAAGTCGTAGACCTTGCGCGCGCCCGGCGGGTCCATGGCCATCGCTCGCCACTTCACGCCGTTGTCAACGAGGAAGCGCACGGCGTCGAGCATTTCACGGTGGCAAATACGCCTCGGGTCGTCCGCTCCGGCCCTCCGGCCCGGCTGGCGCCGGCATTCGATACATCCCTGCCTCGGTCGCACCGAGACCTCGGGTTCGTCACGCCGACCGACGCGCGGCTGAGCACATCGGAGCCGTCCCCGGGGCCTGGCTGCCGGCTCCGAGCGAGAGCTCGTCAGCAGTACGGCTGCCAGGTTCCGGGGACGGCTCCGATCCGTCGATAGATCGCCGCCGCCTGGTTCTCGCCGGCTGTCCCGCACCGGGCCATGGCCTCCAGCGCGCGGGCTTCGGTGAGGGGGAGGTGGATCTCTTGGGCCAGTCGGAGGGCTTGACGGAGACGGGCTGCGGCCTGGTCCGGCCGGTTGCAACTGATCCGCAGTTCGCCCGAGCTTGTCAGCGCGCTTGCTTCGCCGTTGCGGTCGCGCAGTTCTCGAAAGAGTCCGAGGGCCTTTTCGATCAGGTCGTGGGCTGCTGTGAGGTCCCCGATCGCGTGCCGTGCGCGGCCCAGTTCGTGGAGACTGTTCGCCTGGCCCTGAACGTTGCCGAGTTCGCCGAAGCGCCGCAGCACTGCCTCCAGCGCGCGGGCCGCTTCCTCATGTCTGCCCGTTGCCAGCAGAACGCGTCCCAGATCCCACTGCGCATAGGCCAAACCGTTCGCGTGCCCCAACTCCTGATAGAGCGTCAGGCCCTGGCGGAAGAGTTCTGCGGCCGCGCGGTAGTCACCGGTGATCATGCGAGTGTGGCCGAGTTCGCACAGCGTGTCGCCCTCGCCTTGGCGGACGCCGAGGCCGCCGAAGATGGACAGGGCGCGTTCGAGGCTCTCCGCGGCTGTCGGGTACAGCGCGGAGGAATTCTGGAGCCGCCCCAGCAGAAAGAGCGCATTCCCTTCGCCTGTCCTGTGCCCGACCTCTTGGTAGATCCGCAGTGCCGGCAGGACGGACCCGAGCGCCTCCGTACGGTTTCCCATGTCGTGGTGCATCTGTGCCACGTCGCAAAGCACGTTGGCCTCGCCCAGGCGGTCGCCCAGCAGGTTGTACAACGCGATTGCCTGCCCCAGCAGTTCGCTCTGCGCCGCTCCATCTCCGATCATGAACCGGGCCATGCTCGACACCTGGAGGGCGTTGGCCTCGCCCTGGAGGCTGTCGAGACCGCGGAAGACGGCCAGTGCCCGATCGATCTCCTGGAGGGCGCCGGCGTAGTCGCCCGTGCTGATGCCGCACCGCGCCGCCTCGGTCAGGGCGTTCGCCTGGGCCAGCAGGTCACCTTCCTCGCCGGCCATCCGTGCCGCGGTGCGGCTCAGCGCCCGTGCCTGCGGCAGCGGTCCCTCCGTTCGCAGGAACGGGGCTAGCGCCGCGGCTAGTTGAACAGGCCACGTACGCCCTGTGTGCTTGACGGCGAGCGCCAGAGCGGCGGTCAGATTGTCTCTTTCGCCGCGCATCCACGCGAGCGCCTGGTCACGGCCGGCAATGTCAGGGAAGGCCGCGGGGACGGGCTGGGCCAGTGGGCGCTCCGGGCGTACGTGACGGGCCAGATAGCGGTCGGCCGCGGTCGCGGTGTACTGGTAGAAGCCCAGCAGCCGGTCCTGGGCGCACTCGCGCTCCGCAGCGTCCGAGGTCACGGTCGCAGCCACGCGGACGGCGTGCAGGCGGACCAAGTCGTGGAAGCAGTAGCGACCCGCGCGGTTCTGCTGGAGGAGATTGTGGTCCAGCAGGGTCTCCAGCAGATCCTGGGCCGAGCGTACGTCCGTCCCGAGGAGGTTGGCGGCCGCGTAGCTGTCCACGTCGGGCCCGGGGACCAAAGCCAGTCGCCGGTAGGCGTGCTGCTGTGAGTCGGTCAGGACCGTGTAGGAGGAGTCGAAGACCGCGACCAGGCTGCGGTTCTCGTCTTTGAGGTGGTTCAGGCGCTGCCGCTGCTCGCGCAACTGTACGACGAGGTCCTGCACACGAAGCGCTCGCCGGTGCCGCAGCCGCGCGGCGGCGATGCGCAGCGCCAGCGGCAGCCCCGCACACAGTGCCATGAGCTCGGGCACGAACGGGTCGTTGTCCGGGACGCGGTCGGAGCCTGCTGCCGCGCGCAGTAGGTCGTGGGCCTGTGTCTGTGAGAGGGGATCCACGGTGAGGGTGTGGGCGTCGTCGAGTGCTGTCAGGTGTTTCCTGCTGGTCACGATGACCAGGCAACCCGATGCCGCGGGGATGAGTTGGCGAATCTGGACGGCGTCGGAGGCGTTGTCCAAGACGAGCAGGGTGCGGGTGTCGGCGAGCCGACCACGGTAGAGTGCGGCCCGCTGTTCGACCTCGCGTGGGATCAGGTGCGGTGCGACGCCCAGTGAACGCAGCAGCCGCTCCAAAGCCTCTTCGGCGCTCAGGGCTTCCAGGCCCGGAGTGTGCCCGTGCAGGTCCAGGAACAGCTGCCCGTCGGGGAATTGTTGGCGTAGCCGGTGCGCGGCATGAACGGCCAGCGACGTCTTGCCCACTCCGGCCATTCCGTCAACGGCGCAGACCCACGCGGCCGCGGTGCTCTGGCCGGTCCGCGCCTGCTCGGCCAGGGCCAGGATCTGCGCGAGTTCCAGGGAGCGACCGGTGAACGTGCGCAGGTCCGCGGGAAGTTGGAATCGCGTGCTCGGCCGGGGCGGATGCTCCTCGGGTGTCACGTCGGGCGTCACGGGAGCGCACGTCAGCTCCTGAGCCGGGGCGGGAACCGTCGGTGCGTCGAGCCCGGGGTGGGCGTCGAGGATCCGGCTGTGGAGGTTCTGCAGTTCGGTGGAGGGCTCCACACCGAGGTCCGCGACCAGGATGTCGCGCAGCCGGCGGAATGACTCCAGCGCCTCCGCGCGGCGGCCTGTCCTGTGCAGTGCCAGCATCAACTGCCCGTGCAGCGCCTCGCGCAACGGGTACTGGCGCACCAGTCCCTGCAACTCGGGGACGAGATCGGGGTGTCGGCCCAGCCGCAGGTCCGCCTCGATGCGCCGCTCCCACGCCAGCAGGCGGGCCTCTTTCAGCGCCTGGACACCCGATTCGAGCTCGGGGCCCACCGGCATCCCGTCCAGGGGATCGGCTTGCCACAGCGCCAGAGCACCGGCCAGCAATCCGGTAGCGGCAGGCCAGTCTCCGCCACGCAGCGCCCGCCCGCCCCGTTCGCACAAGGCGAGGAAGTCCAGGGTGTCGAGCTCTCCTTCGCCCACCTCGACGCGGTAACCCGAGGGCACGGTACGGATTCGCGCGGCTGCCTCGCTGCCGACCTGCCGCCGCAGGCGTGACATGTGGTTGTGCAGGGAGGCGACCGCTGATGCCGGCCGCTGTGAACCCCACACCGCCTGCGTCAACCGCTGCGCGGACACTGATGTGTTCGGGCTCGACAACAGCACCGCGAGGATCGTGCCCGGAATGCCGGTCAGCACCTGCTGCGTCGCCTGGCCGCCGGTGACTCGTACCGGCCCGAGGATCTCGAATCGCACGTCGGCCCCGTCTCCGCTCTGTGCACCCGTTCCTGCGGACCGTGTTGGTCAGATGTTAGCCGCGTTAGAGCGATGAGCCCCAGGCTGGTCCCACGTCCCGAAAACGGGACCTCGTCACCCCGATGGGGTTGTCGGGGCGGACGTACGACACCCCTTCGGCTTTGCCGGCACAACCCATGGAGACCACCGTGAGCAGCAGCAGCGACACCCGGATCACGCCCTTCCGGATCGACGTCCCGCAGGCGGACCTCGACGATCTGCGCGACCGGCTGGCGCGCACCCGCTGGGGAAGCGAGATCCCCGGCACAGGGTGGAGCCGGGGCGTGCCGGTCGGCTACCTGAAGGAGCTCGCCGGCTACTGGGCGGAGAGATTCGACTGGCGCGAGGCCGAGGCCGAGCTCAACGGGTACCCGCAGTTCACCACCGAAGTGGACGGGCAGAACGTGCACTTCGTACACCTGCGCTCCGACGCCCCCACGGCGGTGCCGTTGCTGCTGATCCACGACTGGCCCTGCTCCATCGTGCAGTTCGCCGACGTGATCGCGCAGATGGCCGCCGACTTCCACGTGGTCGTCACCTCCACGCCCGGCACCGGGTTCTCCGGCCCGCTGGGCGAGGCAGGCTGGACCACCGGCCGGATCGCCGGCGCCTTCGTCGAGCTGATGGACCGTCTCGGCTACCGGCGCTACGGCGTCCAGGGAACCGGCGGGGGCGCCTGGATCGCGGCGGAGATGGGTCGGCAGGCGCCGCAGCGGGTGCTGGGCGTGCACCTGAACGGCCTGGTCACCTTCCCCTCCGGAGACCCCGCCGAGTTCGAGGGGCTGACCGAGGCTGAGCAGGAGCGGCTGGCCCGCCTGGAGCGCTTCCGCGAGGACCAGATGGGCTTCAACGCGATCCAGTCGACGCGCCCGCACACCCTGGCCCACGGCCTGACCGACTCGCCCGTCGGCCAAGCGGCCTGGATCGCCGAGAAGTTCAAGGAGTGGACCGACCCGGCCGCCGAGCTGCCGCAGGACGCGGTGGGCCTGGACCGGCTGCTGACCAACATCAGCATCTATTGGTTCACCGGCACCGCCGGCTCCTCGGCCAACCTCTACTACGAGTCCGGGCACGACGCGAGCGCCTGGGCACCCAAGCCGCGAGGGACCGTACCCACCGGCGTGGCCGTCGCACTGCCCACCGACGTCGCCATCCGCCGCTTCGCCGAACGCGACCACCACATCACCCACTGGAGCGAGCTGCCGCGCGGCGGCAACTTCCTCGCCCTCGAACAGCCGCAGGACTACATCGCCGACGTCCGGACCTTCTTCGCAAGCCTCGACACCTGACCCGCTCCACCGGGTCCAGGACCTGCGCGACCTCGGTGCAGTCCGGAGAGCCAGCCCCTGTCAGCACCTGGCAGTCCATGCCAGTCCATGCCCGCGCCTGTCAGTCCATGCCAGTCCATGCCCGCGCCTGTCAGTCCACGCCAGTCCACGCCAGCCCCTGCAAAAAGTCCCTGACGGCTGTTCCTGCAGGACAGCCGCCGCTGGCGACGGTCTCACCGCCCGAACGGGCACTCCCTACCGCCTCGCGCACGCACAGTGCCGCTACCTCAAGGAATCTCTGCCATGCCTCCTGCTCTGCCGCGCCTGAAGAACTCCGCGATCGCCATCTCCACCGCGGTCGCCGCCGTCGCCGTCGCCGGACTGACGGCGCTGCCCGCCCGCGCCGACACCCCCTCGAACATCGCCGCCGCCGTCAACAGCCAGGTCGGATACGGTCCCAGCGGCTCCACGGGAGCCGGTTACAGCAACGGAGTGAGCCAGACCAACTCCACGCACGGCCAGAGCTGGTGCGCCGACTTCGCCGGATGGGCCTGGGCCCAGGGCGGCGGCGTCAAGCACCTGAGCACCCTGGACGACGGCGCCGCCAGCTTCTACAACTACGGCCAGGACTACGACACCCTGTCCAACACCCCCGCCGTGGGCGACGCCGTCGTCTTCAGCTACAGCGCCTCCAGCGACTGGGCCAAGCACGTCGAGATCGTCACCGCGGTGTCCGGCAGCACCATCACCGCGGTCGGCGGCAACGAGAACGGCCAGGTCGAACGCGACACCTTCACCCACGACGCCGTCGGCACCTCGACCTACAACGGCACCATCAGCGGCTACGTCGCTCCCGCCTACACCGCCACCACACCGCCCGCTGCTCCGGTGTATTCCGGTGATGTGCCGTTGGCCGGCAAGTGGGCTGGCGGTTACATCGCCACGATCGGTGTCTACCGTCCCAGCACTGGTTCGGGCGGCACGTTCTACCTGCGCGACAGCAACACCGCCGGCACCGCCGATTCGACGATTTCCCTGGGCAGTGTCGGTGACGTGCCCATCACCGGTGACTGGAGCAACGTCGGCCACACCCAGGTCGGGGTCTACCGGCCCAGCACCCGTGCCTTCTACCTGCGGCTGGACAACGGCAACACCACTCAGTGGAAGTTCGGCGACTCCGGTGACACGCCGATCACCGGCAACTGGGACGGCGCGGGCGGCACCGGAATCGGGGTCTTCCGCGTGACCGGGCACACCAACACGTTCTTCCTGCGCCACGCCGACGCGACGGTGACCTCCATCGCGTTCGGCAGCCCCGGTGACATGCCCATCACCGGCGACTGGGACGGCACCGGCACGACCCAGGTCGGAGTCTTCCGCCCCAGCACCGGCTCGGGCGGCACCTTCTACCTGCGCCACGCCAACGGCACGACCACCTCCTTCAGCCTCGGCAACTCCGGTGACCTGCCGGTCCTCGGCGACTGGGAAGGCAACGGCAAGACCGAAGCCGGCCTCTACCGCCCCTCCAACGCCAACTTCTACCTCGACAAAACCACCGGCATCACCACCATCCACTACGGCAACGGCGGCACCTGGTCCTAGGGCGTCCGGGTCCGGGCGCAGGGTTGGTTGACGGGTTGGGCCGCGGGGTCCGCGGGCGGGTGCGGTCATGACGGCCTCGGACTCGGCGGGAGTGAGGCGGCCGAGCGGGGCCTGTTGCGCAAGATCACCTCCCACTACCGGGTTCCCCCGGCAGACTGCGCCCGCCTCCCCGACCCCGCCAGGCCCTGCACGGACGCCACGATCTGGATCGGCCTGGACGGCGGCCTCGCCGCGGGCATGCGTGTTCAGGGGGCGTTGGGGCCGTTCCACTGACAGACCAGGACGGTGGCGTCGTCGTCGAGGCGGCCCTCCTGGTGGTCGAGGAGGGTGTGGATGAGGCGGCGCAGGGTTTCTGCGACCGGCATGGCGTCGGCGTGGTGACGAATGACGAAATCGGTGAAACGGTCGACGCCGAACTGCTGGCCGTCGGAGCCGCGGGCTTCGGTGATGCCGTCGGTGTAGAGGAGCAGCCGGTCGCCGGGTTCGAGTTGTTCCTGGCAGACGCTGATCGGCAGGTGGAGTCCGGTGCCCATGGGACCGGCCGGTGGGCAGTGGGCGGTGATGGCCCAGCGGCGACCGCGAATGATGATGGGCAACAGGTGCCCGCGGTTGACCCAGGACAGGACACCGGTATTCAGGTCGAGATCGGCGAGTATGCCGGTGGCGTAGCTCTTGTGGTCGAACTGCCGGATCAGCACGTCCTCTATGGCCCGACTCACTTCGGCGGGGTCGGCGCCCTGCCGTCGCACGTTGCGGCAGGCGGCCATCACCAGACTGGCGGTCAAACCGGAGGTGGTGTTGTGACCCATGGCGTCGAAGACGGCCATGTGCACGGTGTCACCGCAGATGGCGTAGTCGTATCCGTCCCCGGCGACCTGATAGGCCGGTTCCATGGCGGCGCTCACCGTGACCCGGTCGTTGGCGAAGGTGGGCGGCGGCATCAGCGTCCACTGCACTTCGGCGGAGACGGCCATCGCGCGGGTACGGATCAGCTGCGCGTACGAGTCACTCTGCGGACGCTTGGAGGTCAGCAGCAACCCGGTCATCGCGGCGAGGGCCTGTGCGATCTGCGGATCGGGCCGCGCCTCCCCGTCCGGCCTCAGATGCAGTACGCCCAGTCGCTGAGTGCCGTCTGTGACCGGGACCCAGCGGCCGCAGCTCTGTGAATCGCTCAGCGCCTGTTCGGTCTGGTACGCGCGGCCGGCGAGTGTGCTGTCGATCTTCAGTTCCTGGCCGCCCGCACCCGCGTTCCGGCCTCGGCCGGTGACTTCACGCAGGACGACCTGTTGCAGGTCCGCCACGAACAATCGGACCCGCCCGAGACCGCAGCGCATCGCGGCGTCGTTCAGCAGCGCGGGTATCTGCTCGAAAGTCGCCCGCGGGCTGTCCTGCAACAGGCGCGTCAGGGCGTCGGCCACGGTGGAACGTGATGCCGCCATAACCTGATCCCCGATACGTGAGGTGGTGGTAGACCGTCTGCCTCGCGCCGTCCGCGCCTGACTGCCCGGCCGGACCACCCTACCGCCGCCCGTTTCCGGTCCCAGGAGCCCCAGGCGGCCGGACGAAGAGCAGATACGGCGGCTACGGCGTATGCGGTGAACAGGATTCGGCGGCCCTCGTACGGGCCGGGCCGCGGACTCGGCGCGCAGCGCTCTCCCGTACAGGTGGGCGGCCAGCCGCTGGGCACCTCGCGTCACCGGCCCGACAGCCCGCAGGCACCACACCGCGGGCCGGCTGATCGCGAGGACGGTGAACTCCACCGCCCCGTCCGGCAGGCGTTGCAGGACGAACGACTCCTCACCGCACTCGGGGTGCCCCGCGAGGGTTCCGTAGCCGAAGCCGACACGGTCGTCCTCCATGACCGCCCACACCACTTCGCACGGCGCCCGCCACGGGCCCAGCCGCAACACCACACGCTCGCCCGGCGCCGCGTTCCCCGTGACGGACTCAACGCGTACGAGGGGCGTGGCCCGGTGCATCCCCCAGCCGACAAGCACCTCGGCCGCACGCTCGAAACACCCGTCCTCCAGCCGGACGCGGACCCGCAAGGCGCGAAACCCAGGCGGCACCGTCCCACCCGAAGCCGTCATGCCCACCGTGGCATAGGTGAAGTCGTTCATACCGCCAAGTATCAGCGCTGCGCGCCGCCGCCGGGACATTCCCAGGTCCTGCTCGCCCTACGTCTTTCAGCCTCCACACGAGCTGCCGCATGGTTGGCCGTGGCCTGTGTCCGCGTGGGTCGACCGTGTCGGAGCGTCGGGTCATGGGTCTGGTACGGCAGGCCCGGCGCGATGCCCAGGGCCGTGTGCCCGTCGCAGACAGCGTGCGGTCGGAGCGGGCGCCGAAGTACAAGCTCCTATTCGTCGACCGGCTCCTGACAACGCTGGTTCGCCTGCGGCATGGAGTCCCCCATCTCGGCCCGGCCGGACAGACCGGGACCATCGGCGCCACCGAGATCCGGGTCCGACGACCGGCACCACATCAGTCCGTACGAACGAGGTTCGTGCCCGGCCCGCACTGCCAGCTCGACGAAGAGCATGATCAGGGTTTGCCTTCCCGGTCTCGGAACGCCGGTGCGTGAGTACCGACTATTTTTCGGCGAAAAGCACGGAAAGGGAATCTTACAGGTTATCTATTGCGCCCTGTGCGGACCCCTCTGGCAAGCATGAAGATTCCCACCACTCCGAGAGTGGTGGCCATCACGTACATCATGGTGCTCTTATGCCCCGGAACAAGAAAAACGACGGCGGATATAATCATGAATATCGCCGACCAGTGCAACATTACACGTCTTCCTTTGCTTTCATCACGGCTCATCTGTGACTACCTTCACGTGTCAAAGTGTGTGGGGGACGGGCTGGAAGTCCGTACTCCGCGCGCCATCGCTTAGTGTTCTGTAGAGGCGTTTATCCTGTGACAGCCGAGGGTGCGGAGGGGGGCCGAAAAGGCGCATCAGCAGGAGCTACCGGAGCGCCGTGGGCCCTGGGCTGGGATCTGTCGCTGCTGCCACTGCGCGGAGCGGGAGTTGTATTATTCCATTTCGTTTCCGTCTCGGAAACCGTCGCGGCGGCACGACACTTCAATGGTTTCTGCTCTTATCGCACTGGCGCTAACTACCGGGATTTTTCCTGTGGCCCGCAATCATCGATGCGGTAAGAGTGACCATTCCGACGCACATCGCCGCGACAAGCCAGAACAAGCCGTTGACCCCGGCCACGATTTCCGCCGTGGCCATGAGGAGCAATCCGACAACGGCAAGGGTCGGACCTACCTTTACGAGCATGCGTTCACTCCATTGATTGTGGCCGCAGTGCCGGAGGCCAGGTAGCCGAAGTCGACGAGCGAAGAACCGCCGCTTGCCGGAGCGCTCGCAGTCGACGCCGCATAAGGCCCAATCCCGAGGCGGCGCACTTACAGTTGATGTCCAGATGGATGTGGAAGTTGATTCCAACAATGTCCCGTCTGGGTCGGTGTGGTTGATGGGGCGGGCGCCCATCTTGTACAGGCCGGTGGGGTCGAGGTAGGTGCCCTGGAACCGGTAGGGCTGGGGGACGGTCTCGGTGGTGGTGTCGGCGACGCCGGCGGGGGTGTAGGCGTAGGTGTAGACGCGGCTGCCGGTGTTGTTGACCAGGCCGAGCACGGAATCGTCGGCGTCGGTGAGGTAGTAGTAACTTTTTCCCCCGGTCCGCATGGAGTTGAGTGTGCCCTGGGGATCGCGGGTGAATCCGGTGTCCGTCCCGGACGGTCCTTCAGTGCATCGGCCGCCGCCCGCGCCGCGCCAGAAACGCCAGGCTCTGCATCCACCCGCGCCGGCGCGCACCGACGCGTTCGGCCAGTACCGAGAAGCGACGCCTTGGCGACCTATGGGGCGACGGGCCACGGCCGAAAGCCCTTATGCGACCGGCGACTCCGCAGAAGCCCAGTTTCGACGCACGCTACCGGGTAGTCGTGAGCGGTCGAAGCCGTCACGACTGCCGCCGCGCCGGGGGGTAGTCCCGGCGCTCCGGCACGTCGTCAGCAGGTCGTAGGGGCGCCGTGGCAGTGCAGGGGAGGTGTCGGAACGGCCTGGCCGCTGGCGCGTAGGGGACAAAACGGTCCACTACGTCATGGAGCGGTGGAGCTGGGGGTGGTGATGGCGGGGTGTCGACGCGCGGTCCGGCTGGGGGCCGTTCCGTGGGCGGGGATGTGCAACGCTGTTCTCTGTGAACCGACTCGGTGACGCGACCTCGCCCTATTTGCTTCAGCATGCGGAGAATCCGGTCGACTGGTGGCCGTGGGGGGCAGGGGCGTTCGCGGAGGCGCGCAAGCGTGGGGTGCCGGTGCTGCTGAGCGTGGGGTACAGCGCGTGTCACTGGTGTCATGTGATGGCGCACGAGTCCTTCGAGGACGAGGTGACGGCCGGGTATCTCAATGAGCACTTCGTGTCGGTGAAGGTGGACCGCGAGGAGCGGCCGGACGTCGACGCCGTGTACATGGAGGCCGTGCAGGCGGCCACCGGTCAGGGCGGCTGGCCGATGACGGTGTTCCTGACGCCGGAGGGCGAGCCGTTCTACTTCGGTACGTACTTCCCGCCTGCCGCCCGGCAGGGGATGCCGGGGTTCCGGGATGTGCTGGAGGGTGTCGTCGCGGCGTGGCGGGACCGGCGCGAGGAGGTCACGGATGTCGCGACGCGGATCGTCCGGGACCTGGCCGAGCGGGCCGACGCGTACGGCGCGGCCGTTCATCCGGGTGAAGGCGAACTGTCGGCGGCGCTGCTCGGGCTGACCCGTGAATACGACGCGCGGCGCGGCGGGTTCGGCGGGGCGCCGAAGTTCCCGCCGTCCATGGCACTGGAGTTCCTGCTGCGGCACCACGCGCGGACCGGCGCCGAGGGCGCGTTGCAGATGGCCCGCGACACCTGCGAGGCGATGGCGCGCGGCGGGATCTACGACCAACTCGGCGGCGGCTTCGCCCGGTACGCGGTCGACCGCACCTGGACCGTGCCGCACTTCGAGAAGATGCTGTACGACAACGCGCTGCTCACCCGCGTGTACGCGCACCTGTGGCGGGCCACCGGCTCCGACTTCGCGCGTCGCGTCGCGCTGGAGACCGCGGACTTCATGATCGCCGAACTGGCCACGGACGAGGGCGGGTTCGCGTCCGCGCTGGACGCCGACAGCGACGACGGCACCGGCAAGCACGCCGAGGGCGCCTACTACGCGTGGACGCCCGCGCAGCTCACCGAGGTACTGGGCGCGGCCGACGGGGAGTTCGCGGCGGGCTACTTCGGCGTCACCGAGGAGGGCACCTTCGAGGAGGGCGCCTCCGTGCTCCAACTCCCGCAGGGCAACGGGGTGGTGGACGCCGACCGGGTCGGCTCCGTACGCGAACGGCTGCTCACCGCGCGGGCGTCGCGTCCCCGTCCGGGGCGTGACGACAAGGTGGTCGCCGCCTGGAACGGCCTGGCCATCGCCGCGCTCGCCGAGACCGGCGCCTACTTCGACAGGCCCGACCTCGTACAGGCCGCGGTCGACGCCGCCGACCTGCTCGTACGCGTCCACATGGACGAGCGCGGACGGCTCTCGCGCACCTCGCGTGACGGTGTCGCCGGGACCAACGACGGTGTGCTGGAGGACTACGGCGACGTCGCCGAGGGCTTCCTGGCGCTCGCGTCGGTGACCGGCGAGGGCGTCTGGCTGGACTTCGCGGGGCTGCTGCTCGACTCCGTCATCGTCCACTTCACCGCCGACGACGGCGGGCTGTACGACACCGCGGACGACGCGGAGACCCTGATCCGCCGCCCGCAGGACCCCACCGACAACGCGACGCCGTCCGGCTGGACCGCCGCCGCCGGTGCGCTGCTCACGTACGCCGCCCACACCGGCTCCGACGCCCACCGCACCGCCGCGGAAAGGGCGTTGGGCGTCGTCGGCGCGCTCGCCTCCCGCGCGCCGCGGTTCGTCGGCTGGGGTCTCGCCGTCGCCGAGGCCGCCCTCGACGGGCCGCGCGAGGTCGCCGTCGTCGGCGCGGTCGGCGACCCCCTCACCGACGAACTCCACCTCACCGCGCTGCTCGGCGCCGCGCCCGGCGTCGTGGTCGCGGTCGGCGAGGAGGGCAGTACGGAGTTCCCGCTGCTACACGCCCGGCCGACGCGCGCCGGGCAGGCCGCCGCGTACGTCTGCCGCAACTTCGTCTGCGACGCGCCGACGTCCGACGCGCGCACCCTGCGCTCGCAGCTCCGCTCGGACGTGTGGACCGGACCCCGGCCGAGCTAGTGCCGTGACCGGCAATGTTTGCCCGGAAGGAGCGTCGTCCGACGCAGCGAGGGCGCGGTCAGGGCAGCGCGACGGGGGCAAAGCTTGCCGGGAGGGGCACTGGTCCCGTGCGGGGAGCGGCCCACGGACCCTCGCGTCTGCTCCACCACCGGGGCCGGTGGTGACGTGCGACCGCGGTCGTGGCTGTTCGCGCAGTCCTCCCCCCCTCCCCAGCTACCGCTGGGAGGTGCCCCCAGCGCCCCTACGGGCCTCGACCCCCTGTGCTGAGCCCGGTTGAGGCCGCCGCCCCCGCCGTGCCCGCTGGGTCAGAACTCCAGGCCGCCGCGCAGCAGGGCGAGGGCGCGGTCGAGGAGGGGGAGGAGGTCTTCGGTGCGGCCCTGGTCGACCCAGTACATCGTCGTCTCGTGGATGACGCTGAAGACGGCGGCGGTGAAGACGCGTACTTCGAGGTCGTCTGCCGAGCAGCCCGACCGCTCGGCGATGATGCCGCCGAGCAGCCGGCCGGTCTCCGACATGCTCTCGTGGGAACGGGCGCGGATCGCGGGGACGTCGCGGACCAGTTCTTCGCGCTGAACCATCTCGGCCTGGCCCTCGGGGTCCTGGAGCAGCAGGCTGAGCGATTCGTGCATCACCATCTCCAGCGCCGTCAGCGGACTCTCCTCGGCGGGCCGGGACCGCAGCATCTCGGCCATGCCCGCGTCGTACTCGTCCGTGAGGACGATGTCCTCCTTGGTGGGGAAGTACCGGAAGACGGTGCTCGGCGAGACGTCCGCCTCGGCCGCGATCTGGTCGACGGGGGTGGCGTCGTACCCCTGCTCGGCGAAGAGCCGGTACGCGGCGGCGCGGATGGCCTGGCGGGTCTGGGCCTTCTTGCGTTCGCGCAGACCGGTCTTCGCCGGGATGAGGCCGCTGTAACGAGGGGACATGGCGTCATTGTCCGGCATCCGTGGTGCGTTCTGCCACGGGCAGCGGTGCCCCGGCGCGGGTGCCGGAGCCGGTTCCCGCACTGGTCCTGGAGCCGGGAGCGGCGCCAGTCACGCCGCCGGGCGCGGTGTCGCTCCCGGACCCGGACCCGTATCCGTGCCCGTCCCCTGACGCCTTCGCGGCCGGGCCCCCGTCCGCCGCGTTCCCGGTGCGCGGGTTCGGCAGGAAGGCCGCCACCAGCGCGGCGGCCACGAGCGACGCGATGCCGCACACGGTGAGGACGACGCTCATACCGTGCAGGTACGCGGCGTCGGCGGCGGTGGCCAGCGCGCGGTCGCCCAGGGAGGCCGCGACGGCGTGGGCGCCGACGACGGAGTCCTTGGCGGTGCGCGCGGCGGCCGAGGACAGGCCGCCGGTGTCCAACCGTCCGGTGTACCCGGCGGCGAGGACGCTGCCGAGGATGGCGACGCCGATCGCGCCGCCGGTCTGCCGCAGCGTCTGGAGCAGTCCCGAGCCGCTGCCCGCGCGCTCGCGGGGGAGCGCGCCGAGCGCGCTGTCCATGGCGGGCACGATGGCGAGGCCGAAGCCGAGCCCGGCGATCGACAGCCACAGGGCGGTGGCGCCGTAGCCGTCACCGACGCTCGTGGTGCTGCCGAGGAAGGCCGCGCCCGCCAGGACGGCGAGCCCGCCGACGATCACCGGCCGCGGGCCGAACCGCTTGACCAGCGGGGAGCCCGCGCGGGCGGAGAACATCAGGCCGCCCATCATCGGCAGCAGCCGCAGACCGGTGCCGAACGCGTCGTAGCCGAGGGAGGTCTGGAGGTAGGACGGCAGGACGAAGAGCAGCCCGGTGAGGATGAAGGTGACCAGGGTGGCGGCGACCGCGTTCCACACGAAGCCGCGCTGTCGCAGCAGCGTCAGGTCGAGCATCGGCCTGCTCACCCCGCGCTCGCGCAGCACCAGCCCGGTGAGCAGCGCGACCCCGCCGAACAGCATCAGCAGCACCAGCGGGTCGCCCCAGCCCCGGCCGGGCGCCTCGATGATGCCGAAGACCAGGGCGCCGAGGCCCCCGGCGGCGAACACCGTGCTGAGGACGTCCACCCGGGGCGCGGCGGGGTCGCGGGTCTCGGGCAGCAGCGTCATGCAGGCGACGACGCTCAGGCCGACCAGCGGGATGTTGATCAGGAAGACCGAGCCCCACCAGAAGTGTTCGAGCAGCGTGCCGCCGATGATCGGGCCGAGCGGCATGCCGAGCGCCATCGCGGTGGACACGATCGCGACCGCCCGGGAGCGCTCCTGCCCGCTGAACATCGACGGCAGCACCGACAGCGCCAGCGGCATGATGAAGGCCCCGCCGACGCCCATCACCGTACGGGCGGCGATCACCGGTCCCGGGCTGTGCGCCAGGACGCCGAGCATCGATCCGGCCAGGAACACGATGAGGCCCGTGACCAGCATCCGGCGCCGTCCGAACCGGTCGCCCAGCAGGCCCGCCGGGAGCATCGCGGCGGCGAAGACGACGGTGTACGAGTCCACGATCCACTGCATGTCGCCGGTGTCGGCGCCGATCTGCGCGGACATCGTCGGCAGCGCCACGTTGAGGATCGTCGTGTCGAAGCTGAGGACGAGGACGCTGGCGATGATCGCGAGCAGTGCCAGCCAGCGCCGGGGGTCCGCCTGCGGCGATGCCTGTGCGCCCGTATGCGCGTCCGTATGCCCGCTCGAATGCCCGTCCGCGTACGCGCCCGTATGCGCGTCCGCCTGCCCGTCCGCCGGGGGCGGGGCTTGGGAAGAAGAGGTTGCCATGACGGCTCCTGAAGGTCCGTGTCAAATGATAGTGACTCCTAAAAGAGAGTAGCTGTCAGATCGCCGAATGGAAACCCGTGCAGGTGAGCGCGCCGGCGTACGAAAAAACCCGCCCCCGTCGGGACGGGTGCGGGTGAATGAAGGGGCGGCTGCGGCCCGCCGGCTCAGGCGTGCCGGTAGGCGACCAGCCTTATGCGTGCTGGTAGGCGACCAGCGAGATACCGACGTAGTGGACGATGAACGCGACCAACGTGAAGGAGTGGAAGACCTCGTGGAAGCCGAACCAGCGCGGTGACGGGTTCGGCCGCTTGAAGCCGTAGACGACGGCGCCGCCGCTGTAGAGCAGGCCGCCGACGATGACGCAGACCATGACGGCCACGCCGCCGGTCCGCATGAAGTCCGGCAGGAAGAAGACCGCGACCCAGCCGAGCGCGATGTAGCACGGGGTGTAGAGCCAGCGCGGGGCGCCGACCCAGAAGACGCGGAAGGCGATCCCGGCGAGCGCGCCCGCCCAGACGACCCACAGCAGCGCCTCCGAGGTGCCGCCGGGCAGCAGCAGGATCGCCAGCGGCGTATAGGTGCCCGCGATGATCAGAAAGATGTTCGCATGGTCAAGTCGTCGCAAAATCGCTTCGCCCCGCGGGCCCCAGTTGCCCCGGTGGTAGAGCGCGCTCACACCGAACAGCGCGCACGCGGTCACGGTGAAGACGGCGCAGGCGATCCGCCCCCTGGTGCTCTGGGCGAAGGCGGTGAGCACGACTCCTGAGATGAGCACGGCGGGGAACATCCCCGCGTGCAACCACCCTCTGAGCTTGGGCTTCACGGGGATCGGCAAGTCGACGTCGTCGACGGTGGGGGACACCTCTGAAGTGTCGTTGCCAAGGACCATGCCGTCAATCCTACCTACGGTCGCGTAAGTTACCTGTTAGTAACTTGAAGGCCGGCGCGGGGCCGCCCCGCAGTGGTGATGCTCACTCGCGGCGCCCTGGACAGAATCATTTGACGGGGCCCACACTCATATGAGTGCGGTCGGTACCGGATGAGCACTCCACGAACGCGTCCGGGCCGCAGCCCCCAAGGGGCCGAGAACCAAACCCTCAATTTGTGACGCCGGTTCTGTGCGGACCCGGCGGGACGGAGCGATCGTGGCGCGCGGTATTGCGGCTCCCACCAACCATCAGGAACTGACCCGCTGGGTCGGCGAGATCGCCGAACTCACCCAGCCCGACGAGATCGTGTGGTGCGACGGCTCGGAGGCGGAGTACCACCGTCTGGCCGGAGAACTCGTCGCCAAGGGCACCTTCACCAAGCTCGATCCGACCCTGCGCCCCAACTCGTACTACGCGGCCTCCGACCCCTCGGACGTGGCGCGGGTCGAGGACCGGACCTTCATCTGCTCCGAGAAAGAGGCGGACGCGGGCCCGACCAACCACTGGAAGGCCCCCGCCGAGATGCGGGAGATCTTCACCGGCGCCGACGGCTCAGGGGGCGTCTTCCGCGGCTCGATGAAGGGCCGCACGATGTACGTCGTGCCCTTCTGCATGGGCCCGGTCGGCTCACCGCTGTCCGCCATCGGCGTGGAGATCACCGACTCCGCCTACGTCGCCGTCTCCATGCGCACGATGACCCGGATGGGCCAGGCCGTGCTGGACGAACTGGGCACCGACGGCTTCTTCGTCAAGGCCGTGCACACCCTGGGTGCCCCGCTCGCCGAAGGCCAGGCCGACGTGCCGTGGCCGTGCAACACCACCAAGTACATCTCGCACTTCCCCGAGAGCCGCGAGATCTGGTCCTACGGCTCCGGCTACGGCGGCAACGCCCTGCTCGGCAAGAAGTGCTACGCGCTGCGCATCGCCTCCGTCATGGCCCGCGACGAGGGCTGGCTCGCCGAGCACATGCTGATCCTCAAGCTCACCCCGCCGCACGGGCAGCCGAAGTACGTCGCCGCCGCCTTCCCCTCCGCCTGCGGCAAGACCAACCTTGCGATGCTGGAGCCCACCGTCTCCGGCTGGACCGTCGAGACCATCGGCGACGACATCGCCTGGATGCGCTTCGGTGAGGACGGCCGCCTGTACGCCATCAACCCCGAGGCCGGTTTCTTCGGCGTGGCGCCCGGCACCGGAGAGCACACCAACTCCAACGCGATGAAGACGATGTACGGCAACTCGGTCTTCACCAATGTCGCCCTCACCGACGACGGCGACGTGTGGTGGGAGGGCATGACCGAGGAGCCGCCCGCGCACCTCACGGACTGGAAGGGCCAGGACTGGACGCCGGAGTCCGGCACGCCCGCCGCCCACCCCAACGCCCGCTTCACCGTCCCCGCCGCGCAGTGCCCGATCATCGCGCCCGAGTGGGAGGACCCGCGCGGCGTCCCGGTCTCCGCGATCCTCTTCGGCGGACGCCGCGCCTCGGCCGTACCGCTGGTCACCGAGTCCTTCGACTGGCAGCACGGCGTCTTCCTCGGCGCCAACGTCGCCAGCGAGAAGACCGCCGCCGCCGAGGGCAAGGTCGGCGAACTGCGCCGCGACCCCTTCGCCATGCTGCCGTTCTGCGGCTACAACATGGGCGACTACTTCGGCCACTGGGTCGCGCTCGGCAAGAAGCACGACGCCGCCAAGCTGCCGAAGATCTACTACGTCAACTGGTTCCGCAAGGACGCCGCCGGGCGCTTCGTCTGGCCGGGCTTCGGCGAGAACAGCCGGGTCCTGAAGTGGATCGTCGAACGCCTCAACGGCGAGGCCAAGGGCGTCGAGACCCCCATCGGCATCCTCCCGGCGCCCGGCGACCTCGACACCGAAGGGCTCGACATCTCCCAGGACGACCTCGACCTGCTGCTGTCCGTGGACCCCGAGGTCTGGAAAGAGGAAGCCGCCCTCATCCCCGCCCACCTCGAAACCTTCGGCGCCCACACCCCGCGCGAGCTGTGGGACGAGTACGAGTCCCTGGTAGCGCGCCTGGGCTGACGTGGGGGGCGCGGATCGCCCGCGCCCCTTCGCGGTAACCTCCCGCGACCCGTAGCCGTACCCATGACGGGCCCTTGACGGGCCCCTTCGCCGTACCTCTTACGGCACCTGGCTGTAGCCGCCCAGGAAGTCGCCGATGCGGGTGACCGCGTCCGTCAGGTCCTCCTTGGCGGGGAGGGTGACGAGGCGGAAGTGGTCGGGGTCGGGCCAGTTGAAGCCGGTGCCCTGGACGACGAGGATGCGCTCGGCCCGCAGGAGGTCGAGGACCATCTGCTGGTCGTCCTTGATCTTGTGCACCTTGGGGTCGAGGCGCGGGAAGGCGTAGAGGGCGCCCTTGGGCTTCACGCAGGTGACGCCGGGGATGGCGGTCAGGGCCTCGTACGCCGCGTCGCGCTGCTCGGTCAGCCGTCCGCCGGGCAGGACGAGGTCCTTGATGGACTGGCGCCCGCCGAGGGCGGTGGCGATGGCGTGCTGCGCGGGCACATTCGCGCACAGCCGCATGTTCGCCAGGATCGTCAGACCCTCGATGTAGCTGGTCGCGTGGTCCTTGGGGCCGCAGACCGCCAGCCAGCCGCTGCGGAAGCCCGCCACCCGGTACGCCTTCGACAGACCGTTGAAGGTCAGGGTCATCAGGTCGGGGGCGATGGCGGCGAAGGGGGTGTGCGTCGCGTCGTCGTACAGGATCTTGTCGTAGATCTCGTCGGCGCAGACGATCAGCCGGTGCCTGCGGGCGATCTCGGCGACGCCGCGCAGCATCTCGTCGTCGTACACGGCGCCGGTCGGGTTGTTCGGGTTGATGATCACGATCGCCTTGGTGCGGTCGGTGATCTTCCGCTCGATGTCGGCGAGGTCCGGCTGCCAGTCCGCCTGCTCGTCGCAGCGGTAGTGCACGGCCGTGCCGCCGGACAGCGAGACCGACGCCGTCCACAGCGGGTAGTCCGGCGCGGGCACCAGCACCTCGTCGCCGTCGTCGAGCAGCGCCTGCATCGACATCTGGATCAGCTCCGACACCCCGTTGCCGAGGTAGACGTCCTCGACGTCCAGGTCGATGCCCTTGGTCTGGTAGTGCTGCATCACCGCGCGGCGCGCCGGGAGGATGCCCTTGGAGTTCACATACCCGTGCGCCGTCCCCAGCGACCTGAGCATGTCCTCCAGGATCTCCGGCGGGCACTCGAAACCGAACGGCGCCGGATTCCCGGTGTTCAACTCCAGGATGCGGTGGCCCGCCGCCTGAAGCCGCATGGCCTCTTCGAGGACCGGGCCCCGGATGTCGTAGCAGACGTTGGCGAGCTTCGTGGACTGGATCACCTGCATGCCGGTCACCTTACGGCCACGTCTCGCGCGCCGCTCGGTGTTTTCCGCCACGTACCGGCGGACCCGGGGTGCGGCTGCCAGACTTGGAAGGTGCCCTCCCCAGCGGCCGGACCGCCGCCCATGTCGCCGTACGCGTACCCCTACGGCACGCCGTACCCCGACCCGTACGCGTCCTCGTACCCGCCGGTGACCCCGCCGGCGTTCGCTCTGCTCAACGACGAACCCGTGGCGGACGAGACGCGCGACCTGCTCGGCGCCAACCGGGCGGCGGCGCAGCTCACCGGACTGCTGGTGGCCTCGCGCGACGCGACGCCCTTCACCCTCGCGGTGGACGCCGGATGGGGGATGGGCAAGAGCAGCCTGATGCGGCTGGTCGACGTACAGCTCGGGCGGTTCCCCGACGTGCACACCGTCTGGTACAACGCCTGGACCTCGACCGGCGGCGACGCCCTCGAAGGGCTCATCAAATCGGTGCTCAACCAGGTCGACCCCAGCATCCTGCGGCGCGCCCTGCGCCGGATCAGGGCCGGCGGCGCCCTGACGGGCCTGTTACGGGCGCTGACCGTCGTCGCCGCCGGGCCGCTCGGCGTGGCGGGCATGGTCGACGAGCTGTGGAAGCGCCTGTCGGTCGACGCGGGCGCCCGCAACGGCATGCGCGACGCGCTGCGCGACATGGTCGGCGAGTGGACCGCGACGCGCGGCTCCGCGCCCGGCGGCAAGCTGCTGGTCATCTTCATCGACGACCTCGACCGCTGCTCGGAGCAGACCTTCCTCGCCGTCTGCGAGGCCGTGAAGGTCTACCTCGACGTGCCGGGCCTCGCCTTCGTCATCGGCTGCGACCGCGCCGCGATCGGCCCCGGCGGACTGCTGCCCGACCTGTCGCCCGCAGGCGCCGCCTTCGTGGAGAAGATCTTCCAGACCAGCTACCGCATCCCCGCCCCCAGCGGCCGGGAGATCCAGGCGTACGTCCGCTCCTGCGCCGAACTGGCCGGTATCGAGCACCTGTTGGACCCGCACCTGGTCGAACTCCTCGCCTACCGCGCCGCGCGCAACCCGCGCCGGGTCAAACGCCTGCTCAACGGCCTGCTGTTGGAGGCGAGCCTCAACCCGGTCTGGGCGGGCATCCGCCCCGAGGCCGTCATCCGCACCCTGCTGCTCCAGTACCTCTATCCCGACTTCCACCGCATGATGACGGCGCCCGCAGGGCCCGGCGACGACGCCGACGTGGTCCGCGAATTCCGCACCTACCGCCGGGTCCGCACCCGCCTGTGGTCCCCGGCGCCGCTCGCCGACCCCGACCGGCCGATGGTCGCCGACTTCCTGCGCGCCCACTCCCTGCCGCCGCTGCGCGGGCACGAGAACCACGGCGCGGTCCTCGCCGACCTCGAAGCCCAACTCCCGGTCGGATTCCCTGACCTGGCGGGCGACCCCGCCTTCGTCTCCCTGGTCGAGGACCTGGTGGCGCTGCCCGAGTCCGAACTGGTGCTGCGACGGCTGCGGCAGGGCGCCGAGGACGGCGAGGCGGCGCCGTATCCGCCGCTGGCCGGTCCGTGGGGGAGCGCGCCGCAACCCGGGGCCGGGCCGCAACCGGCCGGGGACCCGGTGGCGTCACCGGGACCGAGCGGGCCGAGCGGGCCGAGCGCGCCGTCGGTCGACTACGGCGATACGGGGGTCGTCCAGGCCGGCCGGGACCTGCATACGGCCCCGGGGTACGGGCCTTACGGGCCTTACGGGCCCGAGCCGCTCGAACGGCCGCAGTCGGTGAGCCCCGCGCTGGACGAGGACGCGGGCGAATTCGTCATCGACTACTCACCACCGGCCTGGTACACGCAGAGCCAGCCGGAGCAGTCGCCGGTGGAAACGGCGACCGGGCGACACCCCCGTGTGCTGGTGGCGGGATTTCCGCATTCCGCCGGGAACCGGCTGGTCAGGCAACTGACGGCGGACGGGGGTGACGTGGTGTGGGCGGAGTCGCAAGCGCGGCTGGACCAGGAACTGTCGGTTGCCGGGAACCTCGCGCTGCTGATCTGCCAGGTCGACTTCGAGGACGGCCGGGGCCGCGGTTTCGACCTCGTCCGCGCGCAGCGCGCCCGTGGGTACGGCGGTCCGGTGATCTTCTACTCGCCGCGGGTCACGCCCGATCAGCAGGCGACCGCCATCGACCTGACGGCGTACCTTGCTGACGATCTGCCCGCCGTGCTCTCCCGGGCCAGGGGACTCCTGGACTTGCTCACGCTCACCGCTGGGCGGTCCGCCGCGCCTCGGTCCGCCGCACCGAGCGTCCCGCCAGCACGTCCGTCCGACGAGCGTCCTCGATGACGAACCGGCCGTCGATCAGGACGTACGGGATGCCGGTGGGCAGGGTGCGGGGGCGGTCGTACGTGGAACCGGCCGCGACGGTGGCCGGGTCGAACAGCACCAGGTCGGCGCGGTAGCCCTCGCGGACCAGGCCGCGATCCGGCAGCCGCAGCCGGGCGGCGGGCCTGCCGGTCAGGTGGGCCACGCACTCCTCAAGGGTCAGCACCCCCAACTCCCTGACGTAGCGCCCCAGATACTCGGGGAAGGTGCCGTACGCGCGCGGGTGCGGCTTGTCGCCGCGCAGGATGCCGTCGGAACCGCCGGTGTGCACGCGGTGCCGCATGACGGCCCGGACGTTCTCCTCGTGGCCGACGTGCTGGAGGATCGTGGTGGCGAGCCGGTCCTCCACCAGGAGTCGCCGGGCGGTCGCGAAGTCCGCGATCCTGCGCCCGACATGGGCGGCCAGCGAGCGCTCGCGCACTCCGGCGACCTCGATCACCGACCAGTCGACGGGGACGCCGTGGCTGCCGTCCGCGCCGTCCACCTCCATCACCCGGCGGATCCGCGCCGCCGTCGCGTCGTCGCGCAGCCGGCCCAGCGTCGCCTCGGGGCCGCCCTCGGTGGCCCAACTGGGCAGCATCGCCACGAGGGTTGTGGAGCCGGGGAGGTAGGGGTAGCTGTCCAGCGAGATGTCCGCGCCTGCCGCGAGGGCCGCGTCCAGCAGCGCCAGCAGTTCGGGGGCGCGGCCCTCGTTTTCGGGGAAGTTCATCGTGGCGTGCGCCAAGTGCAGTGCGCAGCCCGCCTGTTCGGTGAGCGCCACCATCTCCTCGTACGCCCGCAGCGCGCCCGCCCCGTACGACCTGTGGTGCGGGCAGTAGTAGCCGTCGTACGCCGCCACCACCCGGCACAGCTCGGTCAGTTCGGCGTCCGACGCGTACATCCCCGGTGTGTACGTCAGCCCCGACGACAGGCCCACCGCACCCTGTGCCAGGCCGTCGGCGACCAGCTCCTTCATCCGGGCCAGCTCCGCCGCCGTGGCCGGGCGGTCCTCCCACCCCAGCGCCAGCATCCGCACCGTGCCCTGCGGCACCAGATACGCGGCGTTCACCGCGATGCCCCGGTCCAGCCGGTCCAGGTACTCGCCGACGCTCCGCCAGTCGAACTCCACGTCCGAGCCGTCGCCGTTCCACCCCGCGATCTGCACCCGCACCTGCGCCAACGTCCGGTCGTCGACCGGTGCGTACGACAGGCCGTCCTGGCCGAGGACCTCCAGCGTCACGCCCTGCGCCGCCTTCGCCTCGTGCGACGGGTCCGTCAGCAGCGCCAGGTCGCTGTGCGCGTGCATGTCGATGAAACCCGGCGCCAGCGCCAGGCCCCTCGCGTCCACCACCCGCCGGGCACCGAGCCGCGCCCCGATCGCCGCGATCCGGCCCGCGGCCACCCCCACATCCGCCACGTACGACGGTGCCCCCGTCCCGTCGATGACGCGAGCGTCGCGGAACACGAGATCCATGGAGGGCCTTTCGGTCGGTACCCGGTGGGGGCGCGGCGGCGACGGGTGCCGGGAGGTGGGCTAGAAGAAGGTGCGGACGTAGGCGGGGACGGTGGCGTCGGGGGCGGTGACCGGGATGAGGGGCCACTTGTCGAAGGTGGTGCAGGGGTGGGAGAGGCCGAGGGCGACCCAGTCGCCGACGGCGAGGGGATCGGAGGCGGGCACGGCCAGCCATGTGTGCTGGTCGGACAGGGCGGTCACGGTGAGCCCGTCCGGCGCCGGGCGCGGCGCGGCGTCGGCGCCGCGGACCGTCCGGACGGACGGCAGCCCGAGATCGTACGGCGCGTCGCGCTTCCCGGCGTTGAGGAACGCCTGGGTGGGGGAGGGCCGGGAGACGACCTGCGCCCAGAGCCGGAAGGCCGGTTCGAGGGCGCCCTCGTCCGGGACCCGGTTGAACGGCGTACGCCGCCGGTAGTGGTCGTCGTCGTGCGTGACGTACGCCCCGGAGCGCAGCAGTTTCAGGACCGGCCGGGACATCGCGGGCACGTCCGCGAAGACCTCCGCGACCATGTCGAACCAGGCGGAGCCCCCGGCGCTGACCACGATCTGCTCGGCGTCCCCGAAGAGCCCGTCGGCGTCGAGACCGGCGGCGAGCGCGACCAGTCGGCGCAGCCAGGCGCGTACCCGCCCGGGGTCGGCGTCCGGCACCTCGCCCTCGTACCCGGCGACGCCGACCAGCCGCAGGGTGCCGGTCGCGGCGACGGCCGCCGCGACGGCCGCGCACTCGGCCTCGGTCCTGACGCCGGTCCTGGCGCCCTCGCCGCCCGCGAGCTCGACCACGACGTCCAGCCGCCGCCGCGTCCCGGCGTCCCGCAGCGCCGCGTCCATCAGCTCGACCCCGCGCACGGAGTCGACGTACGTGACGACGGTCAGGCCGGGGTCGGCGTCGAGCTGACCGCCGATCCAGCGCAGCGCCACCGGGTCGACGACCTCGTTGGCGATGAAGATCCGCGGCACCCCGAACGCCCGGCACACGCGCGCCTGGTGGGGTACGGCGACGGTGATTCCCCAGGCGCCGCGCGCGAGTTGGTCGGCGAAGAGCTGCGGGGCCATGGACGTCTTGCCGTGCGGGGCGAAGGACAGGCCGTGTTGGGCGGTGTACCGCTCCAGCAGGTCGAGGTTGTGCGCGAGGGCGGCCTGGGACAGCACGAGGACGGGGGTGGTGAAGCCGCCGTCGAAGAGGCCGCGGCGCTGGTCGGCCAGCTCGCCGACGGTCAGCCCCTCGGCGTCCGGCGGCAGCCCCTTGAAACGGTGGTCGACCCGCTCCTCGCGCAGCCCGGCCGCCAGCGCCGCCACCCGCTCGGCACCTGCACCGGCAGCGGCTCCCGTACCGGCAGCGGCTCCCGCACCGGCACCCGCTCCCGCACCGGCACCCGCGCCCGTGTCGGCCGCGTCCCCGTTCCCGTGTCCGCCCGCGTCCGCCGTCATCGAACCTCCCGAGTTGCAACATATGCAACGGCCGTTGCATAAGGTGATGCAAGGTGTCTAACATCCCCGCGAGTGCCTGGTCAACGGCGCTCCTGCCCACCAGGCCACCGCCGCTTCCGCCGCGGCCCGCAGAAGTGAGTGACCGCCGTGACCGTACCGACGAGCCCGAGCGCCGCCCCCGGCGCCGCCGACTTCGACGTCGTCTGCCTCGGCGAGTCCATGGTCACCTTCGTTCCCTCCCGCCCCGGCCGCCTTGCCGACGTACCCGCCTTCCACCGCGCGATCGGCGGTGCCGAGTCCAACGTGGCCTGCACCCTGGCCCGTACCGGCCACCGCGCCCGCTGGATCAGCCGCGTCGGCGCCGACGGCTTCGGCGACCACCTGGTGGAGACCGTCGCCGCGGCCGGGGTCGACGTCAGCGCCGTACAGCGCGATCCGCACCGCCCCACCGGCGTGTACTTCCGTACGGCGGGCGAGCGCGCCGTCGGTACGGACGCCCCCGGGGACCGGGCCGAGGTCGTCTACTACCGGGCCGGTTCCGCCGCCTCCGCGCTCGCCCCCGGCCTCGTCGCCCGCGCCGACGCGTGGAGCGGCCGGGTGCTGCACCTCACCGGCATCACCGCCGCGCTCTCCGCGACCTGCGCGGAGCTGATGCGCGGCCTCACCCGCCGCGCGCCGGGCCGCCCGCTGGTCTCCTTCGACGTCAACCACCGCCCGGCGCTGTGGCGCGACGCCGACCCCCGGCGGACGCTCGGCCTCGCCCGCGGCTGCGACCTCGTCTTCGTCGGCGAGGACGAGGCGCAGGCCGCCTGGGGACTGCCGGACGCGGCCGCGGTACGGGCCGCGCTGCCCGAGCCGCGGACGCTGGTGGTCAAGCAGGGCGAGGCGGGCGCGACCGTCTTCGACGGCGACGAACGCCGCCACGTCCCCGCGCTCGCGGTCGACGTCGTCGCGCACGTCGGCGCGGGCGACGCCTT
Source organism: Streptomyces sp. CBMA29 (assembly GCF_014596445.1). GTDB lineage: Bacteria > Actinomycetota > Actinomycetes > Streptomycetales > Streptomycetaceae > Actinacidiphila. Next base: position 45,148 of record NZ_MECL01000252.1, read on the forward strand.
CGCCGCCGGGTACCTGTCGGCGGCCCTGCGCGGTCTGCCCGTACGCGACCGCGTCCGGCACGGCCATGTGCTGGCCGCCGCCGCGCTGACCGAGTCGGGCGACCTCGGCACGCCGCCCGACCGCGCCCGCGCCGACGCGCTGGTCGCCCTGGACGACGCCGCATGGGGGAGACTGCGGCTGGGCGCCGGGTGGACGGCGTCCGGAGATCGTGCGCCCACGACGACGGAGGAGGGACCGCGGTGAGCCAGACGGTCGACCGTGCGCTGAGCATCCTGCCGCTGCTGGCCGAGGGCCCGGCGGGGCTCGAACAGGTCGCCACCCGGCTCGACGTCCACAAGTCCACCGCGCTGCGGCTGCTGCGGACCCTGCACGAACACGGCCTGGTCTACCGGCAGCAGGACCAGCGCTACCGGCTCGGCGCCCGCCTGTTCGCCCTCGCCCAGCAGGCCATCGAGACCCTCGACATCCGCGGCATCGCCCACCCCCACCTCGCCGCGCTCAACGAACGCACCGGCCACACCGTGCACTTGGCGGTGTACGAGCAGGGCGAGGTCGTCTACATCGACAAGGTCGAGAGCCGCTATCCGGTACGGATGTACTCCCGCGTCGGCCGCCCGGTCGCCATTACGGTCGCCGCCGTCGCCAAGCTGCTCCTGGCCGACCTGCCGGAGCCCGAACGGCGCTCGGTGGCCGAGCAGTTGGAGTACCCCCGCTACACCGCGAAGTCCACGCCCGACGCCGCCGCGTTCCTCGCCGAACTTTCCCGCGTCCGCGAACAGGGCTGGGCCACCGACCTCGGCGGCCACGAGGAGTCGATCAACTGCGTCGGCGCGCCGCTGCGCGGTCCCGACGGCCGCGTCTGCGCCGCCATGTCGCTCTCGGCCCCCAACGTCGTCGTCTCCGCCGACGAACTGCTGCGCCTGCGCCCGCTGTTGCTGCGCACGGCCGAGGCCGTCAGCCGCGACCTGTCGGGAAGCGCGCCTGTATCCGCATCAGTACCCGTACCCGTACCCGCACCCGCACCAGATTCAGTGAAGGACAACTCCGCATGAGCGACGGCCAGAAGACCGCGATCGTCCCGGCCACCCACACGGCGCCGCCCGCCAGGTTCTCGCACGGCGTCCGCAAGGGGAATCTCCTCCAGGTCGCCGGCCAGGTCGGTTTCCTCCCCGCCGTCGAGGGCAAGCCCCCGACGCCCGCGGGCCCGGGTCTGCGCGAGCAGACCCTCCAGACCCTCGCCAACGTCCAGGCCGTCCTCGAGGCGGGCGGCGCCACCTGGGAGGACGTCATCATGATCCGCGTCTACCTCACGGACACCGCCCACTTCGCCGAACTCAACGCCATCTACAACGAGTTCTTCGCCTCCCTCGTCGAGGCGCCCGCCGCCCGTACCACCATCTACGTCGGCCTCCCCGCCGGGCTGCTCATCGAGATCGACGCCTTGGCCGTGCTGGGCTGACCGTGTTGGGCTGACGGTTCCCGTACGGGCACAAGGGCGCCCCCTCACCCGAGGGTGAGGGGGCGCCCTTGTGAGCAGGACTCCGTGTTACGGCATGCCGTGCACGTGGGCCCCGACGCCGTTGGACCAGGCGTTGCCCGCCGAGGCGTCCCAGTTCGTGGACCAGGTCATGGCCCCGCGGATGGTGGGCCAGGTGGTGGAGGGCTTGAAGGTGCCGCAGCCGGTGCCCTTGGCGAGGCAGTCGAGCGCGTTGTTGACGACGGTCGGGCTGACGTAGCCGGAGCCCGCGGCGCTGGTGGACGCCGGGGTGCCGATGCCGACCTGGGACGGGGAGAGCCCGGCCTGGATGGCGGTGCAGGCCAGGGTCGTGATGAAGTCCACCGTGCCCTGGCTGTAGACGCCGCCGTCGCACCCGTTCATCGAACCGCTGTTGTAGTACTGGGTGTTGACGACGGTCAGGATGTCCTTGATCTTCAGCGCGGTGGCCAGGTAGTCACTGCCCGCCGAGAGCATGTCGATGGTCTGCGGCGCCATCGTGATGATGAGCGACGAGCCCGCCTTGGCACTCAGTGCGCGCAGCGCCTGCGGCATGTAGGTGGTGTCGATGCCGTTCTCGAGGTCGATGTCGACGCCGTTGAAGCCGTACGTCTGCATCAGCGTGTAGACGCTGTTGGCGAAGTTGGTGGCCGAGGCGGAGTCACGGACCGAGATGGTGCCGTTCTGGCCGCCGACGGAGATGATCACCTTCTTGCCCGCGGCCTGCTTGGCGGCGATGTCCGCCTTGAACTGCGCGGTGCTGTAGTTCAGCGCCGGGTCGAGGGTGAACGAGACCGCGCCGGACGTGGTCGTCGCGTCCGCGAAGGCGACGGCGATGATGTCGTACTGGCTCTGCACCTGCGCGATGGTCTGCACGGTGGCGCCGTTGTTGAAGTTCTGCCAGTAGCCGGTGACCGCGTGCTTGGGGATGCTGCTGGTCGGCGGGCTGGTCGGCGGCGTCGTGGGCGGGGTGGTGGGGGGTGTCGTGGGGGGAGTGGTCGGCGGCGTCGTGGGAGGCGTCGTCGGCGGGGTGGTCGGCGGGGTCGTGCCCGTACCGCCAGGGCCGGACAGCGAGATGTCGTCCGCGTAGTACGCGGGCTGCGCGTACCAGCCGTGGGTGTAGATCGTCACGGACTTGGTGTTCGCGCCGGTGGTGAAGTTCACGCTGAGCTGCTGGTACGAGGAGGCCGACGGCGTCCAGGTGGACGGGTCGGTGCCGCCGGTGCCGGTGGCGCCCAGGTAGACGTACGAGCCCTGTACCCAACCGCTGAGCGTGTACTGGGAGTTGGGCTGCACGCTGACGACCTGGGAACACTGGCCGGTGTCGCTGCTGGTCGGGGTGGCCTTGAGGGCGGCGGAACCGGAGTGCACCGGGCTGGAGACGGTGCTGCCGCTGCCCGCGGTGCAGGTCCAGCCGGAAAGGCCGCTCTCGAAGCCGGGGTTGGCGGCGAGGTTGGTGGTCGCGGCGCTGGCGCTGCCCATGTCGACGAGCGCGACACCGGTGCCGATCACCGCGGCGGCGCTCAGCCCCGCGATGCCGCGGCGGACGAACTTGGAGCGGACGAGCTTTGATCTGTGCTGGGCATGGCTCGCTTGATTCGCGTGCGATGCACGTTCCACGACTGCCTCCTGGGGGCAAGGAGTTGGGGGGTAGTGGGAGTGCGGGTGGCGCATGACATGACGTACGGACGTGAAGCGGTGACCTGAAGCAGTGACCTGAAGCGACGACATGAAGAGCGACATGAAGAGCGACATGAGGAGCAACTTGAAGTGCACACACAAAACAGCTGACAGGGAGAAAGCTGGTCCAGACCAATTGGGTTGTCAAGACCTCTGCCGGACACCTGTCGTTCACCACTTCCGATCCGCAACTTTCCGCACCCAAGCCGCTACACATCGATAAGCTGACGACCGCGAATCGCCAGGTACCGGCCACCACCGGGCGCAGGAGGGGGAGGTACCGCATGCCGAGCGTCATCACCGTCACCTCCGACGATCTCTCGCTCTCGCTGGAAGAGCAGTTGGCGCGCACCACGACCGCGCTCGACACGTACGGGCACCTCATCGCCCTGGCGCCGGCCGAAGCGGCCGACCCCGCCAGACGCCGGATGCACACCGTGCGGTCCGCCCTCGAAGCCGACCGGATAGCGATCGTCCCCAGCCCGCTCCCCCCGCTGGCCGTCGCCCTGCTCGCCGAACAACTGCGCCAGCTCTCCGGCACCGACCTCGGCCCCGGCGTCCTCGCGGGCGCCGCCCGGCTGCTCACGTACTACCTGCACTCCGGCGCGCTGCTCGGCTCCGTCGCCAAGCTCGACCGCGTCCCGGTCGGCGTCGGCGCCCACGTCAAGTCCCTCGTGCCGGGACGCCACTTCGCCGTCATCGCGCACCCCGAGCCGTATCTCGCCGAGGCCGAACCGGGCACCGTACCGCCGGGACCCGGCTACCAGACACAGTTGGCCGTCGCGGGCAAGGGCGTCGACCCCGCCTGGGTCACCGGACCGCTCGCCAGCGGCTGGCGCGCCCAGCACCTGCGCGAAGTCCCGCTGCCGACCGACTCCCCACGCTGGTGGGGCACGTCCCGGCTGGTCGAATTCACCGCCTACATCGCCGATGTGGGCATGCTCTACCAACTCGTCACCTCGGTACGGCGCGACACCTGCACCTGGTGCGGGCTCGAAGTCATCGGTGACCAGTGCTTGTTCTGCGCCACACGGCTGGGGGACCGTACGGCTCCGGCGAAGCACGCCGCCGCCCGGCCGGCGCGCGAGGTCGAGACACCGCGCCGCCCCCAACTCGAACCCCACAAGCGATAGGTCCGCCCGCACATGAACTCACGTCAGCGTCGTGGTGTCGTCCTCCTCGTGATCTCCGTGATCTGCGCGGTGGCCGCCTTCGCGGGAGTGCTCGCCGTCGTCAGCGACGCGCGGTCACAGGTCGGACCGAAGGTCACCGCGTACGAACTCAGCGCCGACATACCGGCGTACCAGGCGCTGACCGCGTCCCAGGTGCACCAGATCCGGATACCGAAGCGCTGGCTGCCGGACACCGCCGTACGCGATCTCGGCCAGCTCCAGGGCAAGATCGCCGCCGTGCCGCTGCGCAAGGGCTCGCTGCTCCAGTCCGACATGGTCGCCGCCCGGCCCGAACTCCAGCCCGGACAGATGGAGATCGCCATCATGATCGACGCCGAGACCGGCGTCGCGGGCAAGATCACCCCCGGCGCCCGGGTCAACATCTTCGCCACCTTCCAGGGCCGCAAGGACACCGACCCCGACGTCTCGAAGATCATCGTGTCCGGCGCGCAGGTCATCGACGTCGGTGAGATCAAGGCTTTCGACAAGAGCGAGAACGCCCAGCGGCTGTCCACCGAGGGCGTGCCGATCACCTTCGCGCTCAACGCCGGGGACGCCCAACGCGTCGCCTACGCCGAGTCGTTCGCCGAACACGTCCGCCTCGCGCTCGTCGCCCCAGGTGACAGCTCCGCACCCTCGCAGACCGACCGCACGTACACCCTGAGCGGCGACAGCGGCACCGGAGGCAAGCCGTGACCGTACGCATCCTCGCCGGAACCGCCGACCCCGACGCCGCGCGCGCCCTGCTCGGCCTGCTCGGCCAACTGCCCGGCGCGGAACCGGCGCCCGCCCTCGCCGACTCCACCAGCCTGCTCGAAACCCTCATACGCGCCGCCGAGGCCGGAATCGACGAACTGCCCGAAGTCGTCATCGTGCAGGAGGGCATCGGACCGATGCCCGCACTCGACCTCATCCGCGACGTCGCCCTGCGTTTCCCCGCCATCGGCGTCGTCCTGCTCACCGCCGACCCCAGCCCCGCCGTGCTCGCCGCCGCCATGGACTCCGGCGCCCGGGGCGTCGTCGGATTCCCGCTCTCCTACGACGAGTTGGGCGCCCGCGTCGAAGCCGCCGCCACCTGGTCGGCCGGGGTCCGCAGACACCTCGGCCCGCAGCGCGCCCTGCCCGCCGTCGCCGGCGGCACCCTCGTCGCCGTCGCGGGAGCCAAGGGCGGTGTCGGCACCACCGTCACCGCCGTCCAACTCGCCCTCGCCGCGCATGCGTCGGGCCGCTCCACCGCCCTGGTCGACCTCGACCTCCAGGGCGGCGACATCGCCTCCTACCTCGACGTCCAGTTCCGCCGCTCCCTCGCCGACCTCGCCGACATCGCGGACGTCTCCTCCCGCGTCCTGCACGACGCCATGTACGTCCACGAGTCAGGCCCCGCCCTGCTGCTCGCCCCCGCCGACGGCGAACGCGGCGAGGACGTCACCGACCGCTCGGCCCGCCTCGTCCTCGCCGCGCTCCGGCAGCGCTACGAAGTCGTGGTCGTGGACTGCGGCACTCAGATGACCAGCGCCAACGCCGTCGCCGTCGAAGTCGCCGACGCCGCCGTCCTCGTGCTCACGCCCGACGTCATCGCCGTGCGCGCCGCCAAGCGCATGGTCCGCATGTGGGACCGGCTCCAGATCCGCAAACCCCAGGACACCACCGCCGTCGTCAACCGCCACACCCGCGGCACCGAGATCCAGCCGTCGCTGATCGGCCGCATCACCGGCACCCGCATGGCCACCTCCGTCATCCCCGCCGGATTCCGCGAACTCCAGGCCGTCATCGACGCGGGCCGCCTCCAGGACCTCGACGCGCGCTCCACCGTCAAGGCCGGAATCTGGTCACTGGCCGGGGAGTTGGGCCTGGTCAGCGGCGCGACGCTGCCCGCCGCGCGCGGGAAGAAGCAGCGCCGCGAGCGCGGTGAACGCGGCGGCGACCGGGGTCAGGTCACCCTCGAAACGCTCGGCATGACGCCGATCATCCTCATCACGCTGCTGCTGATCTGGCAGGCCGTGCTGGCCGGTTACACCTTCACGCTGGCGGGCAACGCCGCCGACCAGGCGGCGCGGGCGGCGGCGGTGGGTTCGGACGCCTCCGCCGCCGCGAGCAGCGACCTTCCCAGCGCGTGGGGGCCCGGCGACACCTCGGTCAGCCGCGCGGACGGCACCGTCTCGGCGACCGTCACCCTCAAGATGCCCCTCCTCATCCCCGGCATCGGCGACTTCGTCCCCATCTCGGGCCACGCGAAGACGCTGGACGAAACGGCCAAGCGATGAAGCGCTCCCGCCGCTGGGCCCCCGACGCCCGTACCTCCGCCTTGCGCAGGCGGGTCGCGCCCCGCAGGGGCGCTGGGGGCACCCCCAGCGCCCCTTCGGGGCCGTCCCGGCGCGGGTTCGGGGGCGGCGCCCCCGAGAGGCACTTGGGGTCCGCCCGGGACCGGGGCGTGGCCTCGCTCGAATACCTCGGAATGCTCCCGCTCCTGCTCCTGATCGCCCTCGCGGGCATCCAACTCGGCCTCGTCGCGTACTGCGGCGAACAGGCCGGGACGGCGGCCCGTACGGCGGCCAGGACCGCCGCGCAGGCGGGCCCGGACGGGGGAGAGGCGGCCGGCCAGCAGGCGGGCGAGGCTGCGGTCAGCGACTGGCTGACCGCGACGATCCGGTTCACGACGTCCGACTCGACGACCGTGACCGCGCAGGCCACGGTGAAGGTCCCGTCCGTCCTGCCGGGAGTCAGCTTCTTCGACCCCGTGAAGCGCTCCGCGACCATGCCGAAGGAGGACACGACACGATGAGCCTCCGTGCCCGCCTCGCCGTCGAAGAGGCGACCCCGCAGACGCAGGAAGGCCACATGGTGGCCGTCTACCGCGCGAAGCTGCTCCAGGAGATCGACCTCGCGGAGATGTCGGCGCTCGCGCCGGGCGAGCGCAGGGCCCGGCTGGAACGGGTGCTCGGCCACATCGTCAGCCGCGAGGGCCCGGTGCTGTCCACGGCGGAACGCGCCGCGCTGATCCGCCGTGTGGTGGACGAGGCACTCGGCCTCGGCATCCTGGAACCGCTGCTCGAAGACCCCACCGTCACCGAGATCATGGTCAACGGCCCCGACAAGATCTACGTCGAGCGCGGCGGCCGGGTCGAGGCGGTCGCCGCCCGCTTCTCGTCGGCGGAACAGCTCCTCCAGACCATCGAGCGGATCGTCTCCACCGTCAACCGCCGTGTGGACGAGTCGAATCCGATGGTCGACGCCCGGCTGCCGTCGGGCGAGCGCGTCAACGTCATCATCCCGCCGCTGTCGTTGACCGGACCCACGCTCACCATCCGCCGCTTCCCGCGCGCGTACACGCTCCAGGAGCTGATCGCCCTCGGGACGCTGGACGAGCACATGCTGCTGCTGCTCTCGTCGTTCGTGCGCGCGAAGTGCAACATCATCGTCAGCGGCGGCACGGGCTCGGGCAAGACCACGCTGCTCAACGCGCTGTCCGGGCTGATCCCCGACGGCGAGCGGATCATCACGGTCGAGGACGCCGCCGAACTCCAGCTCCAGCAGGAGCACGTGATCCGGCTGGAGTCGCGCCCGCCCAACGTCGAGGGCGAGGGCCGGATCACGATTCGCGACCTCGTACGCAACTCCCTGCGGATGCGCCCCGACCGGATCATCGTCGGCGAGGTACGCGGCGGCGAGACCCTCGACATGCTCCAGGCGATGTCCACCGGACACGACGGCTCACTGGCCACCGTGCACGCCAACTCCGCCGAGGACGCGGTGCTCAGGCTCCAGACGCTCGCGTCGATGAGCGAGGTCAAGATCCCCTTCGAGGCGCTGCGCGACCAGATCAACAGCGCCGTGGACGTCCTCGTCCAGCTCAACCGCCATATCGACGGCACCCGCAGGATCGGCGAGATCGCCGTCCTGTCCTCCCGCGGCCGTGACGTCTTCCGCCTCACCTCCGCGACCCGCTTCCGCGCGGAACCGCTCGGCGTCGACCGCATCGTCCGCGGCTGGTACGAACACCGGCCCGTCCCGCGCGAGATCGCCGAGCGGCTCTACCTCTCCGGCGAACACGTGCCCGCCGCCTTCGGGATCGGCGCGAGCGAACTCGAACTCGACAGCAGGGAGGCGAAGTGACCGCCATTCCAAAAGAGTTGACGGCGGTGGCGGCTCCGCCCGGCAGCGGTCTCCCGCACCTGGCCGCGGGCCCCGGATTCGCCTTGGGCCCCGGATTCGCCTCGGGACCGTATCCGCTGCTCGTCCTCGGCGTCAGCGTGGTCGCCCTCGCGCTGGCCGTGTGGGGCGGCCACGCCTGGCGTGGCGGCAAGGCCGACCGGGCCGCGCTCGTCGACCGGCTCGCCGGCGACTTCGGCGGCGGGCCCCGCGAATCGGCCTTCGCCGGACTCGACCGCCGCGTACGCCGCTACGCCTGGGGCCAGCGCCTCGCGGGCCGACTGGCCGCCACCGGGACCAACTTGACGCCAGGTCAGTTCACCGCAGCCGCTATCGGCGTCGTCCTCGTCGCGTGGGTGCTCGCCGCGGCGATCCTCGCCCCCTTCTTCGGGCCGATCGCCGCACTCATCGCGGGCTGGTCCGCGTACAGCTTCCTGGAGTGGCGCCGCCGCGTCCGTACCGAGCGCTTCATCGCCCAACTCCCCGACCTCGCACGCGTTCTGGCCAACGCCACCCAGGCCGGGCTCGCCCTGCGCACCGCCGTCTCCATGGCGGCGGAGGAGCTGGACGCGCCCGCGGGCGAGGAGCTGAAGCAGGTCGCCGACGCGATGGCGGTGGGCCACTCCATCGAGGACGCGCTGGCGGAACTGCAACAGCGCCTGCCCAGCCGCGAGTTGGTCGTGCTGGTCTCCACCCTGGTGCTCTCCAGCCGCGCGGGCGGCTCCGTCGTCGAGTCGCTGCGCAACCTCACCGTCACCCTGGAGGAGCGCAAGGAGACCCGGCGCGAGATCCGTACCCAGATGTCCCAGGTCACCGTCACCGCCTACGCGGTCCCGGTCATCGGCATCGGCTCCCTGCTGCTCCTCAACCAGATCATGCCGGGCTCGCTCAGCGCCATGACCGGTTCCAACGTCGGCCGGATCTGCGTCCTGGTCGCCCTGGGCCTGTACGTGGTCGGCTTCGCGCTGATCCGCCGGATGTCGAGGATCGACGTATGACCGCGACCGTGCACACCTCACGCGGCAACCGGCCGGTGACCGGAGGGAGTTCCCGATGATCCTGATCGGCCTCGCCCTGGCGGCGGTCGTCGCCGCGGGCGTCGTCGGCGTCGTCCACGCCGTCGGACTCCTGCGCGCCGACGTGAAGCTCCCCGACGACCTGGCCCTCGCCCTGGAAGTCGGCAGTACCCGGACGACCCGTACCGGCAACGCGATCGACCGGATCGGCATCCGCTGGGCGCCGATGGTGATGCGGATGATGGGCCCGGCCCGGATCGCCACCATGCGCGCCCGGATCGACCACGCGGGCCACCCGCACGGCCTCACCGTCGAGCGCTACGCCGCCCGCCGCGCCGTCTACGGCGGCCTCGGCGGCTTCGCGGCCCTGCTGCTGCTCGTCCAAGGGCACTGGATTCTCGCGTTGTTGCTCGCCGCGTACGCCTGGTGGTGGGCCGACCTCGGCATCTGGCTGGCCGTCCGCCGCCGCCGCGACGACATCGAACGCACCCTCCCCGACTTCCTCGACGTCCTCGCCGTCGTCGTCAGCGCGGGCCTCGGCTTCCGCCAGGCCCTGGAGCGCGTCAACGCCGTCTACCAGGGCCCCTGGTCGGACGAGATCCGGGTCGCCCTGCGCCAGATGGACGTCGGCGTCAGCCGCCGCGACGCCTTCGACCAGCTCCGCAGGCGCAACCGCAGCGACCAGGTCGGCCAGTTCGTCACCGCCCTCCAGCAGGGCGAGGAACTGGGCGCCCCGATCGCCCGCACCCTCCTCCAGATCGCCAACGACATGCGCCGCACCGAGGCCCAGAACGCCCGCCGCCGCGCCGCCCGCATGGTCCCGCGCGCGACGGGCGTCATCACGACTCTTCTGGTCCCGGCGACGATGATCCTGCTGATCACCGGCACGATCATGGGCTCCCACATCCAGTTCGGCGACACCTTCGGCGGCGGGTGACGGGCGTTGCGGCGAGGCGTTGATGAGCGGAGATGGCGGCCGATGACCGGAGATGAGCGGATGATGACCTGGCGATTACCGTGATCCGCTGGCCACACAGCGTGATCAACCGGCATGCTGTAAGCGCCAATTGGCGCAGAACGGGCTGCGGATGCCCGAGGTTCGGGTGTACCTTTGCATTCGCAACCATATTTGCACCTGCAATCAGAACCGATCCGCTGCGGACGGCAACACGACCAGCGAGAGGCGGTGCGCCGTGGACACCTACCCCGACAGGTGGAACGCGGCCGTCGCACGCATCCGTCAGGTGACGAAGAATGGGGCGAACGATGATGAACAGGTGGGTAGTCCGGCGCTACACAGACGCCGAGATCTGGCTGCGCGACCGCACGGACAGACTCGCGGCCCGGATCGCCGACCGGTCGGCGGACGGGTCGGCCGACCGGGGTCAGACGTCGTTCGAATATCTCGGGATCGCGGTAGTGATCGCGGTGATCATCGGGGTGCTGGCCGGGACGACGGACATCGGCAAGATGGTCAAGGACGGAATCACCGGCATGATCGGCAAGATCATCGGCGGCAGTGGCAAGTAGCCGGGTTCGGCGACGACCGTGGTCAGACACTGGGGATCTACATCGTCGCCATGTCCGCGCTGTTCTTCCTCGCCTTCGCGTTCTTCGCGGTGGGGCAGGCCGCCGTCGTTCGTAACTCCGCCCAGACCGCCGCGGATTCGGCGGCGCTCGCCGCCGCCCGAGCGGACCGGGACGCGGCGCACGACGCTTTTCTCGCCGCGCTGACCTCTGGTGACCTCGTCAAACTGGGTTATCTCCTCGCGAATTTGGGACACGACGGGCAGTCCTGCGGTGCCGCGGACACCTACGCGGCGGAGAACGAGGCCAAAGTGGACGGCTGCGATCCCACAAGTTCTGGGCTCGGATACACCGTCTCCGTCACGACGTTGGGCACGGTCGGCACCTCCGTGATCGACGGCACCGAGACCAAACACGCCACGGCCACCGCCACCGCGGTGGTCGAACCGCGCTGTGGCCTCGGCGACAAGGACGGCAACGCGATCGGGTTCATCTGCAACGGCGACCATGTGACGGTCGATCCGACGGCGGGCGGCTTCGTGCTGGACCTGTCGATCTTCTACACCGTCCACTTGAGCAAGTGACGGCGGCCGAGCGATGAGGGAACGGGGAACGATGCGATACGGGCGCAGGGCGACGATTGCGGTGGCGTTCGCCGCCGGTGCCGCCATCACGCTGGCCGGATGCGGTGGCGGAGGCGGCGGTGGCGACAAGGCGGACAACAAACCGTCCACCTCCGCGAGCGCGTCGAAGAACCCTGGATCGAGCGGCGGTGACAGCGCCGCACCGAGCGCCACGCCGACTCAGGTCCTCGCCCAGGTCAAGGGCGACAAGAATATGGAGATCACGATCAACTCGGCCGTACGGGATTCCGGCGGCTTCGTGACTGTGGAGGGTGTGGCTACCAACAACGGCACGGAACTCTTCACCGCCAATGACTGGGCCGGTAACGAGACGGCGTTGTCTGCGTCGGGAGCTTCCGTCGCGGGTGCCATTCTCGTCGACGAGGCGGGCAAGAAGCGCTACTACATACTCCGCGACACCGACGGCCGCTGCCTGTGCACCATGGGGCTTGTCGGCATCCAACCCAAGGAATCCCGCCCCTTCTTCGCTCAGTTCCCCGCACCGCCGGAGGCCACCACCCAAGTGTCGTTCGAACTGCCGACGATGCCGCCCGCGAAGATCACGATCTCGGAGGGGTGAGGACGATGAAGCGCAACGCGCCGCCGCCCGGGGCGGCAACCCGCGCCGGAGGGCACCGGGCCGCCATGTCCGCGGGTGTGGTGATCGTGCTCGTGCTGGCCGCCGGGACGGCAGCCGGGGGGACGGCGGCCGTGGCCGATACGAATCCGCCGCCGACGGCCGGTGACAGCACGCCGACGGCCCCCGTGCGGATCGACCCGACGTCGCCAGGGCTCAGGCTGCCGGAGGGCTCGACGCTGGCGCCGGCGAAGGTGCTGGACATTGTGTCGGTGACGGACGAGTCGTCGACGAAGGCGAGCCAGCCGGAGCAGCGGCAGGAGACGTCGAACTCGACGGTCACCTACGCGCTCCAGTCGGAGGTGCTGTTCAAGAAGGACAGCGCCGTGCTGTCGCCCACGGCGACCTCGCGAATCCAGGCCATCGCGGACGACATCACCGCACGCCATGTGACGTCACCCATCCGGGTGTTCGGGTTCACGGACAACCTCGGCAGCTCCGAGCACGGGATGGTGCTCTCGAAGCAACGCGCCGACGCCGTTTACAAAGTCCTGGCAACGGAAATGGGCAACGCCGGTGACTCATCCCACACGTTTCAGGTCCGTGGGTACGGCGAGGACTACCCGATTGCCGACAATTCATCTGAAACCGGGCGCGGTCAGAATCGCCGCGTCGAGATCACTTTCACGCCACCTGCCGCGTAACGTGCTGAGCGGTCGCTCTGACGCGGTACGGTGTAACTCCCCCCCTCGGGCCGGTTCGCTCTCCCCCCCCTGCGAACCGGCCCGTTTTTCTTTTCCCGCACCCGCACCCGGCCCGAACCCGTTCCGCACCCGGCCCCGCATCGACACCCGCGCGGCCCTCGTAGGTTCCGGCCCGGAGACGGTCGATCACCGTAGATTGCCCGCATGCGGAACAGAACGGCGAAAAGCCGCCGGTATTCGCTCACCGGCACCGGCACCGGCACCGGCACCGGCACCGCCCTGACCTGCCTGGCCGTGGCCACCCTCTCCGCCTGCTCGGCCGGCGCCGGCGCCCCGGACGGCTGGCGCTATCTGCGGGCGGACCCGCTGGCGGTCGCGGTCCCCAAGACCTGGCAGGACGTGCGCGGCGGGGCGGTGCTGCGCGGCCCTGACGGCCGTACGGACGGGGAGGTCGCCGTCAGCGCGAATCCGGGCGCCGGCGGTCCCCCCGACAAGGCGACGGCCACGGCCCTCGCCACCGCCCGCAGGGAGTCGCTGGACTTCGACGGCCAACCCGGCCAGGTCCTCAGCTACGTCCAGGCCGCGCCCGACGGCCGCCCCGCCGCCCGCGTCGAGGTCCGCCTGCACGACTACGAAGGCCACCCGGTCACCGTCCGCGCCTGGACGGCCGACGGTACGGCCGACCCGATGCTGCTCCGTCAGATCATCGACAGCATCGAATTCGCCACCGACCCGAACCGCTAGCCGCGCGGCCCGCCGGCCGCGTCCGCCTCCAGCCGCACCCCTTTGCGCACCCCCCACCGCGCCAGGGCCCCCGCCTCCGCCTCCAGGACGTGCCGGGCCAGCAGCCGGGGGCGGCCGACGCGGCCGGGCGGCATCGTACGGACGGCCAGAACGCGCAGCCGACGGTCCAGATAGGCGACGTCGATCGGAAACCGCATCCGTACGGTGTGCACGCTGGACGCCGGGGTCAGCAGCAGGGCGCCCTCGATCCCGTCCAGGCCGAGGAGCCCGCGGGTCCGCGCCCGGTACGACGCGGCGACCCGCAGCGGCACCTCGGCGTCGGGCGTACGCAGCGTACTGTCACCGTCTCGCCAACGTCGGCGCATGGTCACTCCCCGGGGGTGCTCGATCAGGCGGCAGGCGGCAGGCGGCAGGTGGCAGGCGGCGTGGTACGGGCCCCGGTACGGGTCCGCGGGGGCCGTGTACGGTCGGCCCGGTGCATGTCTATCCGATCGTGGCCGCCGCCGTGTGGGGAATCGTCAGCGGCCTGCTGCTGCCGCGCGCCGCCTACCGGTTGGCCGTCCCGTCAGGTGAGCCGTGGGCGGCGCGGTGCCCCGGAGGTCACCCGCTGCCCGAGGGCATACGCGGCTGGCTCGGACCGGCCCGCTGCCCGCGCTGCGCCGAGCCCGGCTCCTACGGCTCCTACGGTCCTGTCGCCGTCCTCGTCCTCGCCCTCGCGTGCGCGCTCGCCTGCGCAGGACTGGCCGTGCGGGTCGGAGCCCACCCCGAACTCGTCGTCTGGCTCCTGCTGGTGCCGCTCGGCGTCGTCCTCGGCCGCGTCGACCTCAAGGTCTTCCGGCTCCCGGACGTCCTCACCTTTCCCGCCTTCTTCGGCACCGCCGCCCTGCTCGGTCTCGCCGCCCTGCTCCCCGAGCACCGGGGCTCCTGGCCGCGCGCCCTGTTCGGCGCCCTCGCCGTCGGCTTCGTCTACCTGCTCCTCTTCCTCATCAACCCCGCCGGCATGGGCTTCGGCGACGTCAAACTCGCCCCCACCCTCGGCCTCGCCCTCGGCTGGTACGGCTGGCCCACCGTCTTCACCGGCACGTTTCTCGGCTTCGCCCTCGGCGCCGTCATCGGCCTCGCCCTCATCGCCACTCGGCGCGCCACCCGCAAAACCCCACTCCCGTTCGGGCCCTTCATGCTCCTCGGCACCCTCACCGCCCTCCTCCTCACCCCCTGAGCCCCCGCCGCCCACCTCACACAGGAGGGTGCCCCCCCGAGGGGCGCGGGGAACTGCGCGCCCGCCCTGCGCAAGGCCCGGCTTTTCAGGGGCGCGGGGAACTGCGCGCCCAGCCCCCACCGGCCCGGTGGTCGGGAGACCACCGAACTGCCCCTCCGGGACCGGTGGTGACGTGCAGCCATCGCCGTGGCCGGCCGCGCAGTTCCTCCCCCAGCCTCCGGCCGGGAGGTGCCCCCAGCGCCCCTAAAAACTCGGCGTGCCGCCCGTCGCAGCCGCGGGCCTACGGGCTGTACCCGAAAAGCAACGCCCCGCGCAGCCGCGGGCACACGGGCCGCGCCCAGAAAAAAGGGGGTGCCCCCTCCGCCCGGTGAGGGGGCGAAAGGGGGCACCCCCTTTGGGCGGAAGCGAGCCGCAGGCTAGGCGTCGCTGCTGACCGACCAGAGGTTGACCCCCTCCGGCTCCACCGCGTGCGCGTCGATGGAGGAGAGCTCCTCGGCGGTGAGGGGGGCGGCGCCGACGGCGGCGACGTTGGCCTCCAGTTGGGCGACGGAGGAGGCGCCGATGAGGGCGGAGGTGACGCGGGGGTCGCGCAGGACCCAGGACAGGGCGAGCTGGGCGAGCGACTGGCCGCGGGCGGCGGCGATGTCGTTGAGGGCGCGCAGCCGGCCGATGGTCTCGTCGTTGACGAGGCCGGGGTTGAGGGACTTGCCCTGGGCGGCCCGCGACCCCTCGGGGATGCCGCCGAGGTAACGGTCGGTCAGCAGCCCCTGGGCGAGCGGCACGAAGCCGATGCAGCCCATGCCCTCCTCCTCCAGGACGTCCAGCAGACCCTCGTCCTCGATCCACCGGTTGATCATGGAGTACGAGGGCTGGTGGATCAGCGCGGGCACCCCCAGCTCGCGCAGGATGCGCGCGGCCTCGCGCGTACGGTCGGGACCGTACGAGGAGATGCCGACGTAGAGGGCCTTGCCCTGCTGGACGGCGGTCGCCAGCGCGCCCATCGTCTCCTCGAGGGGTGTGTCGGGGTCGAAGCGGTGGGAGTAGAAGATGTCGACGTGGTCCAGGCCCATGCGGGACAGGGACTGGTCGAGGGAGGACAGCAGGTATTTGCGGGAGCCCCATTCCCCGTACGGTCCCGGCCACATGTCGTAGCCCGCCTTGGTGGAGATGACCAGCTCGTCGCGGTAGGGCCGGAAGTCCTGGGCGAAGAGGGTGCCGAAGTTGGCCTCGGCGGCGCCGAACGGCGGGCCGTAGTTGTTGGCGAGGTCGAAGTGCGTGACGCCGAGGTCGAACGCGCGCCGCAGGATGGCCCGCTGGGAGTCCAGGGTGCGGTCGTCGCCGAAGTTGTGCCACAGGCCCAGGGAGACGGCGGGGAGCTTGAGGCCGCTGCGGCCGGTCCTGCGGTACTCCATCGAGTCGTAGCGCTCGTCGCGGGCGCGGTAAAGGGAACGAATATTCACGGCCTCTGCTTATCACGCGGTGGTGTCGGCCCCGCCTCCCCGGTTCGTCCGGGAGCCCCTGTGCGCAGTAGTGTGGCCGCCGGGCGACAAGCCCAGGAGGGGCTGGTGTGCGATGAATCTGCGCGACCTGGTGTACGGGCTGTACTCCCGCAGGGTGGAACACCGGCTGGACGTGGCGCAGGGCCCCAAGCACATCGGCGTGATCCTGGACGGCAACCGGCGCTGGGCCAAGGCGTCCGGCGGCAGCCCCGAGCAGGGGCACAGGGCCGGGGCCGACAAGATCTCCGAGATGCTCGGCTGGTGCGAGGAGACCGGGGTCGAGATCGTCACGCTGTGGATGCTGTCCACCGACAATCTGGACCGCCCCGCCGACCAGTTGGTGCCGCTGCTGGGCATCATCGAGGACACGGTACGCGGGCTGGCCGCGTCCGGCCGCTGGCGCGTGCACCACGTGGGCACGATGGACCTGCTGCCCGCGCACACCCAGTCGGTGCTCAAGGAGGCCGAGCAGGAGACGCACGCGCTCGGCGGCCTGCTGGTGAACGTGGCGGTGGGCTACGGCGGCCGGCAGGAGATCGCCGACGCCGTACGGTCGCTGCTGCACGAGCACGCGGGGCGCGGCACCACCATCGAGGACCTGGCCGAGATCCTGGACGTCGAGCACATCTCGGAGCACCTCTACACGCGCGGCCAGCCCGACCCGGATCTGGTGATCCGCACCTCGGGGGAGCAGCGGCTGTCCGGCTTCATGCTCTGGCAGAGCGCTCACTCGGAGTACTACTTCTGCGAGGTCTTCTGGCCCGCCTTCCGCAAGGTGGACTTCCTGCGGGCGCTGCGCGACTACGCGGCCAGGCACCGGCGCTACGGCACCTGACGATTCCGTACCGGCGCCGCCGGTACGGGGGGCGTGCGCGGCGGGCCCGGCGTGGGCCGTACGGGCGGCTTAGGGGCGGCCTGAATCCGGCGCCGCGAGGGCTCGACAAGGGCGTGCGGAGGCCGGTTTCTCCCGCGTAATGGCCGGTGAGCGGTCGGTGACCGGGCGATGACCGTCGGATGACTGTCATATGCATTCGCATGGGCAAGGGTCTTCCAGGGCATATCACTGGGAGACCGGCATCCGGCCCATGGCTGCCGGTACCGCAGTTCGACCTCTCCCGAGGGGGTTCGTCCACACGTGGTGACCAGCAAGAATCGCCGTGACAACGACCGGCGCACGTACGTACTCGACACCAGCGTGCTGCTCGCAGACCCCAATGCCATCGCCCGCTTCGACGAGCACGAGGTTGTGCTGCCGGTCGTCGTGGTGACGGAGTTGGAAGCCAAGCGCCACCACCCGGAACTCGGCTACTTCGCCCGCCAGGCGTTGCGGCTGCTGGATGAGTTCCGGATCCGCTACGGCCGTCTGGACGCACCGATTCCGATCGGTGACGTCGGTGGCACGCTGCGTGTCGAGCTCAACCACTCGGATCCCGGGGTGCTCCCCGCCGGATTCCGGCTCGGTGACAACGACTCGCGCATTCTGGCGGTCGCCCGCAATCTGCAGGCCGAGGGGTACGACGTCACCGTCGTCTCCAAGGACCTGCCGCTGCGGGTGAAGGCGTCCTCCGTCGGCCTGCTGGCCGAGGAGTACCGGGCCGAGCTGGCGATCACCTCGGGCTGGACGGGAATGGAGGAACTGCTGGTCGGGGCGGACGAGGTGGACACCCTCTTCGCGGAGGAGTCCATCGCGCTGCCCGAGGCGGCCGATCTGCCGGTGCACACCGGCCTGGTGCTCCAGTCCGAGCGCGGCAAGGCGCTGGGCCGGGTCACCGAGGACGGCCGGGTGCGGCTGGTGCGCGGCGACCGCGAGGCGTTCGGCATCCACGGCCGCAGCGCGGAACAGCGGATCGCGCTCGATCTGCTGCTCGACCCCGAGGTCGGCATCGTGTCGATGGGCGGGCGCGCCGGTACCGGCAAGTCGGCCCTGGCCCTGTGCGCGGGCCTCGAAGCCGTCCTGGAGCGCCGTCAGCACCGCAAGGTGATGGTCTTCAGGCCGCTGTACGCGGTCGGCGGCCAGGAGCTGGGCTATCTGCCCGGCAGCGAGGCGGAGAAGATGAGCCCCTGGGCTCAGGCCGTCTTCGACACGCTGTCGGCCGTGACGTCCAAGGAGGTCATCGAGGAGGTCGTGGCCCGCGGCATGCTGGAAGTGCTGCCGCTGACCCACATCAGGGGCCGTTCGCTGCATGACGCCTTCGTGATCGTCGACGAGGCCCAGTCGCTGGAGCGGAACGTCCTGCTGACCGTCCTGTCGCGGATCGGCGCCGGATCGCGGGTGGTCCTCACCCACGACGTGGCGCAGCGCGACAACCTCCGGGTGGGCCGTTACGACGGCGTCGTGGCGGTGGTGGAGAAGCTGAAGGGCCATCCGCTGTTCGCCCACATCACCCTCAACCGCTCCGAGCGGTCGCCGATCGCCGCTCTCGTCACCGAGATGCTGGAGGACGGCGGGGCCTGACCGGGGCGCGGGCCCCCGGAAGACGGGGGCCTGAAGTGTCCGGATTTACTGAGTGATAGCGTGAGTTGAGGCTGCTGCGCCCGGCGTGAAGGGCGCAGCAGCCTAGCGCTGTACGGGGCCCGCCGCTCGGATTTACCTTCCTTGGCAGCATGTGAGCTTTGCCACTCAACCGGAAATTGCCGCGCGGCGTCCGCGTACGGCAGGGTGTGGGGCTGTCAGGCCCCGCTTATGGCACTCCTACACCTTCAGGGGCGTAGGAAGAGCAGCTCCACACAAATCCACATCGACCGCCATGAGCCGCCCGAGCACCACGCGGGACTCCTCCGGGAGTTCGCACCGGGCCAGTGCCCCCGTGACCGACCGGCCCGTATGGACGGACCGGCAGGAAGGGGACCGTGCCAGGGGCACGATTTCGTCCGTGAGGTCACCCATCGGGCGATGCTGGAAGGAAACCGTGTGAGCCGGATCTCGGTCCGGGGACTCGCGGTGGCTTCGGCCACCGCCGTCACCACTGTGGGCGCCGTCGTAGGCGTCGCGTCGGGCGCCGACCAAGGCTCTTCCGAGCCTGTCGAAGCAGCCGGCACGACGACCCTCCTTGCGGACATTCCCGCTGGGCAGCAGATTCAGCAGGCTTCGCTGACCGAGCAGGTCCAGGCGCAGTCGGACGCCGCCGATGCCACGGCCCGGCAGTCCGCGGAGCAGACCGCTCGTGTTCAGGCGGCCAAGGACGCCGCGTCCAAGAAGAAGGCGGCGGACGAGGCGGCGGCCAAGGAGAAGAAGCGCAAGGAGGACGAAGCCGCGAACAAGGCGGGCGGCGACTCCAGCGCGAATTTCCCGATCAAGGCGTCGTACACGGTCGCGCAGGTCAAGGCGATGGCGCAGCAGATCGTCGGCGCCGACCAGTTCGCCTGTTTCTCCAACATCGTGACCCGCGAGAGCGGCTGGAACTACACGGCGACCAACCCGTCCTCCGGGGCGTACGGCCTGGTGCAGTCCAACCCCGGTACGAAGATGGCCTCGGTCGCCTCGGACTGGCGGACCAATCCGGCCACGCAGATAAAGTGGGGCCTCAACTACATGAACAGCCGGTACGGCAGCCCCTGCGGCGCCTGGTCGTTCTGGCAGAGCCACCACTCCTACTGAGCCGACGGCGATCAGCCGCCAGGCGCCAGTGAGCAACGCTTTTCCGCAAGCCCCCGAGCCCTCAGGGCCGGGGGCTTGTGCGTGTCCCGGAACGGGGTAGGCGAGGGGAGGATGCGGGAGGCAACCCTCCTCGCGAATAACATCGTCATTCTCAGCAGTTCCACAGATGGTCGACGGGGTCAGGGGAGAGCAATGCCGGACAAGCGCCACTGGAGCGCCGTACTGGCCTCCGGGCTGGCCGAAATCGCCGGACGGATCGACGAACGCCAGGCGGCGGTGAACGCGAGCCGCGGCGTCGGCGCCGCGATCGAGGACCCGCCCCGCGACGCCTCGGGCGTCGCTCCCGCGACCGACCCCTCCGTCGGTACGGCCGGGGAGGCCGACACGCCCGACGCGGTCGCCGGGCCGGGCGGCGCGAAGCGTACGGCGCGGGCCGCCGCTTCCGGTGCGGGAGGCGGGGCCGTCACGCCCCCGCCCGTCGTCGTCGTGCCCGCGCCGCGCGCGCCGCAGCCCGATCCGGTGTCGGCCGTGCCGTGGAGCATGCGCGTCGGCGCCGAGGTCGGCTGGCGGCTGCTGGTGCTCGCGGGCACCGTCTGGGTGCTGATGCGGGTGATCGGCGCCGTACAGCTCGTGGTGCTGGCCTTCACCGCCGGTCTGCTGATCACCGCGCTGCTCCAGCCGTTCGTCGCCCGCCTCAAGCGGCGCGGTGTGCCGCGCGGGGTGGCCACGGCCATGGTCTTCGTCGGCGGCTTCGTCATGATGGGCCTGGTCGGCTGGTTCGTGGTCTGGCAGGTCATGGACAACCTCAGCAATCTGTCGAGCAGCCTCCAGGACGGCGTCAACGAGGTGAAGAAGTGGCTGCTCAACAGCCCCTTCCACGTCACCGACGACCAGATCAACCAGGTCGCCAAGAACCTCCAGGAAGCGATCGGCTCCAACACCAAGGCGCTGACCGACGCCGGGCTCCAGTCCCTCACCGTCATCGTCGAACTGCTCACCGGCATACTGCTGGCGATGTTCAGCACGCTGTTCCTGCTCTACGACGGCCCGAACATCTGGAACTGGTTCCTCAAGCTCTTCCCCGAGGACGCCAGGGACGGGCTCGCGGGAGCCGGGCCGCGCGCCTGGCGCACCCTCACCCTGTATGTGCGCGGCACGGTGATAGTGGCCCTCATCGACGCCATCTTCATCGGCGTCGGCATCTTCTTCCTCGGCGTCCCGATGGCCGTGCCGCTGGCCGTCGTCATCTTCGTGTCGTCCTTCGTGCCGCTGGTCGGCGCCGTCGCCTCCGGCTTCGTCGCGGTCGTCGTGGCCCTGGTCACCCAGGGGCCGTTCACCGCGCTGATGGTGCTGGTCGTCGTGCTCGCCGTCCAGCAGATCGAGGGGCACATCCTCCAGCCGTTCATCCTCGGCCGCGCCGTCCGCGTCCACCCGCTGGCCGTCGTCCTGTCCGTCGCCGCCGGTTCGATGATCGCGGGCATCGGCGGCGCCGTCGTCGCCGTGCCGCTGGTCGCGGTCGGCAACACGGTGGTCGGCTACCTCAGGGCCCACGCCAAGGAGCGGGCGGCAGCCGCGGCCGGTCCGCACGGCGCGACGGCCTACGAGATCGCCCCGGTCACCCCCCGCCAGCCCCCGGCGGACCCGGAGGCCCCCGCCTCCGGCGGCCCGACACCGGACGGCCCCGGCCCCGACGGCCCCGGTCCCGAGGGCTCAGGTCCCGAGGGTCCCGGCCCGAACGCTCCCGGCCCGGACGACCGGGACCCCTCCCACGAGGACGACCACACCCACGAGGGCGCGTCCGCCTAGCCCGCGCCCCGCCGTACCCCCCCGAGCCCTCGCGTCCCCCCCCCCCCCCCCCCCCCCCCCCCCCCCCCCCCCCCCCCCCCCCCCCCCCCCCCCCCCCCCCGCCCCCCCCCCCCCCCCCCCCCCCCCCCCCCGCCCCC
>NZ_MECL01000253.1 GCF_014596445.1 Streptomyces sp. CBMA29
CCGTCGCCGGGCGTCGGCGGGCGGAAGGCGGAGGGGGCGGACCGGCCGCGCTGGTCGGCGGCGGGCGGCACCTGCATGTGGCCGGTCACCGGGCCCGAGGTCGGCCCCGAGGGCGGCTGGAACTCCGGGAAGGGGCTGCCCGGCCCGTCGGCGGGCGGCGCGTAGGGGGCCGCGGCGGCCTGGGCGCCGTACGGGGTGCTCAGCGGGTCGGGACCCTGCCCCTGTCCGTGCCCCTGGCCCTGGCCCTGATCCTCGGGACGGCCGTACGGGTCGGGTCCGGGGAAGGTGCCCGAGGGCCGCGGCACTCCGGGCGGGAACGCGTCGATGCCGTACGGCGGTTCCGGCTGCGGCTCCGTACCGAATTCCGGGCCGAACTCCCCGGCGAAGAGCGACGGGACACCGGCGGCCGGGGTGTCGTGCGGGCCGCGGGAGGCGGGGGCGCCGCCCTGCGGGGTGCCGACCGGCGGCGGGAGGTACGGCGTGGACGCCGTACCGGACGCGGAGGCCGACGACGGGTACGGGCTGGAACCGGTACGGGAGTCGGAGCCCGCACCGGCACCGGCACCAGGACCGGCGCCCGTACCGGAACCCGCGCCAGCGGCGGGGCCCGGTCCCGGCTGCCCTGCCTGGGACTTGCGCGGCGCGAACCAGTCGCTGGTCTTCTCCGGCTGCGGCTCCGGCTCGCCCGACGCCTCGGCGGCGGCCGGTTCCGCGGCGGGCGCGGGCTCGGGGGCGGGCGGCTCGGGCGCCGGGTTGTTCTCGTCGACCGGCTTGCGGACCACGACCGGCGGGATCGGGCGCGAACCGGGGATGTTGATCCGGATGCGCGTCGTCAGCGTCGTCTCGGTCTTCGGCTCGTCGGCCGGCGGCGGCTCGGGCGCGGCGGCCGGCTCGGGCGTACCGCCCGGTCGCGGACGCTCCTGCGGGTGCAGCGAGGGAAACGGGCGCGAGCCGTACGGCGGAGTGCCCGAGGGGTACGCGGCACCGCCGCGGCCCTGCGGCCCGGACGACGAACTGTCAGTTTCACGACTCAAAGCAGGCTCTCCCGGTTAGCTTCGCCACCCGTCACGGTTCTCCGCGGGCGGCTCGCCGGCGCGCACCACCATACCGACCGGCGTGTAACGACGACCCTGGTCCGGCGGAACGCTCGGTCTCAGCCAACCACGAGCCCGCCCCCGCCCGCCAAGTCAGGCGGTATTCGGCCCGGATGGGGGCAGTTGGGGCAGGGTGGCGCAGATCACGCCTGCCATGGCCCCGCCGAGCAGGTACACATACGGTCCGAGTCCGGCCGCGAACAGGAAGTCACCTTCGGGGCGGGTGGTGCTCAGCAGCATCACGCACACCAGCCAGACCCCGGCGGGCACGACCGCGCCGAGCCGGGTGCGGGTGAGCGTCACACCGCCGTAGAAGACCGCCACGCAGCCCGCGAGACCCAGGAGCAGCCCGCCGGGGAACCAGCCCGCCTGGACGAGCGCCCCGGCCGCCGCGACCAGCGCTCCGAGCACACCGAGGACGACGTACGCGACCACGCGCAGCGGCTGGCTCACCGGGCACCGCCGTCAGCGTCGGAGGCGGCGTCGGAAGCGGAAGCGCTGCCGCCCTCGGCGGGGAAGAGGTCGTCGCCGCGGCCCTCCGTCAGGGCCTCGCCGCGCACCTGCCGGTAGTGCTCGGTGGCGAAGAACGGCTGGCCGAGGTCGTTGGAGAGCGCGAAGAAGGGGCCGTCCACGGCGATCTGGCTGGCGTGCGCGCGCATCGCGGCCGTCTTCTGCCCGGTGAAGTCGGCGCCGTCGACGGTGACGGTGACGAGGTCGTCGTCGACGACACCCGGCACGTCGTCCACGGAGGCGATCCCGCCGAAGGGGAAGTCCTTGCCCGCCGCCGCCAGCCGCGCGAAGCCCGCCTCGACGATCGAGCGCGGGGTGCAGATCTGATAGACCCGCGCGATCCGGTGGCCCCGCTCGGCGGCGAGTTCGTAGCCGCGCAGCGCGACCCGGTGCGCCTGGATGTGGTCGGGGTGGCCGTAGCCGCCGTTGCTGTCGTACGTGACCAGCGCCTGCGGGCGGGTGTCGAGGATCACCTCGGCCAGGTGTCCCGCCGCCTCGTCCAGGTCGGCCCGCCAGAAGCACTCCTCGCGGTCGTTCTGCGAGACGCCCATCATCCCGGAGTCGCGGTAGCGGCCCGCGCCGCCGAGGAAGCGGTGGTCGGTGACGCCCAACTCGGCCATCGCGGAGGCGAGTTCACCGATGCGGTACTCGCCGAGGGTGTCGTCGCGGTCGGCGGCCAGGTGCGCCAGCTCGGGCGGGATCACCTCACCCTCTTCACCGAGGGTGCAGGTGACCAGGGTGACAAGGGCGCCCTCGGCCGCGTACTTGGCCATGGTCGCGCCGTTGTTGATCGTCTCGTCGTCCGGGTGGGCGTGGACGAGCAGCAGACGCCGCGCGGGAAGATCGGTCATGAGGGAAGCCTACGGCTCCCCGGCGTACCGCTCTTCCCCGCAGCTCACCGAGCCCGGCACGGGCCGCTCAGAACTTGATGTCCGAGATCATCCCCGCAACGTTGTTGGTGAGGTCTGTGATCTGTGGCGCCCAGGTTGAACTCGCCAGATAGAAACCGAGCAACACACAGGCGATCGCGTGCCCGGCTTTGAGCCCGGAACGGCGGATCAACAGGACGACGACGATCAGCAGCAGCAGCACCGCCGAAATCGAAAGTGCCACAGCGGCTCACCTCCCAGTACGCAGGGTCATGTCAGTTGCCACATGCTTATTACCCACCCACGGCTACTGATCATAACTTTCCGTGCCACCGCATATGTCGGGGCACGGAAGCACATGGGGGCGCATGACCAGATCCAGCCACCGGGCGCGGTCCTCGCGGTGGTGCTCCGGCGCAGGTGGGGAGGTACAGCGGCGGCCGGTCCACGGGAAGAACGGCGAGTGTCGGACGTACGGCCTAGTGTCACGGATATGACGCAGCTCTCATTCCCCCGACAGCACGCCCGTACGCAGCGGTTCACCCTCGGCGCACCGCGCTCCTTCACCGTGTCGCCAGACGGCGGCCGGGTGGTGTTCCTCAGATCCCGCGCAGGGGACGACCCGTCGCATCTGCTGTGGGTGCGTGACCTGCGGGAGGAGGGGTCGGGCGAGGGCGCGGGCACGGAGTACGCGGCGGCCGACCCCGCGGCGCTGCTCGGCGGCGGCCAGGAGGAGCTCTCGGCGGCCGAGCGGGCGCGCAGGGAACGCAGCCGGGAGGGCTCCGCGGGCGTCGTGGGCTACGCGGTGGACGACACGGTGTCGCTGGCCGCCTTCGCGCTCTCCGGGCGGCTGTTCACCGCCGGGCTGCTGCCGGGGGCCGCGGGAGCGCGGGAGTTGACGGTGCCCGGCCCCGTGGTCGATCCGCGGCCCTCGCCGGACGGGCGGTGGGTGGCGTACGCATCGGGCGGCGCGCTGCGGGTCGTGGCGGCCTCGGGCGCGGACGACAGGGCGCTGGCGGAGCCGGACGGCGCGTCGGT
This sequence comes from Streptomyces sp. CBMA29, assembly GCF_014596445.1. GTDB lineage: Bacteria > Actinomycetota > Actinomycetes > Streptomycetales > Streptomycetaceae > Actinacidiphila. Next base: position 3,512 of record NZ_MECL01000253.1, read on the forward strand.
CTTCTGGGGGCTGGCGGAGTTCATCGCCGCCGAGGAGATGTCGCGCAGCCGCGGCTTCTGGTGGGCGCCGGACAGCTCCGCGGTGCTCGCCGCGCGGGTGGACGAGTCACCAGTGGGCCGCTGGTGGATCTCCGACCCGGCGCACCCCGAGCGCCCGCCCGCCGAGGTGGCCTACCCGGCCGCGGGTACGGACAACGCGGTGGTGACGCTCGCGCTCCTCGGCCTGGACGGCTCCCGGGTGGACGTGGAGTGGGACCGGGAGCGCTACCCGTATCTGGCGGCCGTCCACTGGTCGGCGGCCGGTCCGCCGGTCCTGCTGGTGCAGGCCCGCCACCAGCGCGAACAGCTCTACCTGAGCGTGGACATCGCGACCGGTACGACGCGGACGCTGCGCACGGAGGAAGATCCAATTTGGCTGGATCTCTTCCCCGGCGTCCCCGCCACCACCGCTGACGGCACCTTGGTGCGGATCGCCGACGAGGGCGACGTACGGGTGCTGATGGTCGGCGACCGGGCGCTGACCGGTCCCGAGTCGCACGTACGGGCGGTGCTGGACGTCGGCGAGCAGGACGTGCTGATCGCCGCGTCCGCAGGCGCCGCCGCGACCGATCCTGAGATCGGCGAGCTGCATGTGCTGCGGGTGAGCGAGCGGGGCGTGGAGCGCGTCTCGACCGAGCCGGGGGTGCACACGGCGACGCGCTCGGGGCGGGTGACGGTGCTGCACTCGGCGACGCCGGACCGTCCGGGGCGCACGGCGCGGGTGCTGCGCGACGGCGAGCGGATCGCGGAGATCGCCTCGTACGCGCAGACGCCGTCGCTGACCGCCAGGGCGCGGCTGACCGAGGCGGGCGAGGACCGCATCCCGGCCGCCGTCCTGCTGCCGAGCGGATATGCCGAGGGCGACGGGCCGTTGCCGGTGCTGCTCGACCCGTACGGCGGCCCGCACGGCCAGCGGGTGCAGGCGGCGCACAACGCGCATGTGGTCTCGCAGTGGTTCGCCGACCAGGGCTTCGCGGTGGTCGTCGCGGACGGCCGCGGCACCCCGGGGCGCTCCCCCGGCTGGGAGAAGGCCATGGCGGACAAGCTGATCGAGGTGTCGCTGACCGACCAGATCGCCGCGCTGCACGCGCTGGCGCGGACGTATCCGCTGGATCTCGGCCGGGTGGCCATCCGCGGCTGGTCGTTCGGCGGCACGCTGGCCGCCGCGGCGGTACTGCGCCGTCCTGACATCTTCCACGCGGGCGTCTCGGGAGCTCCGTTGACCGACCAGTGGCTCTACGACACGCACTACACCGAGCGTTACCTGGGACAGCCCGGCGAGCGGCCGGGCGTGTACGAGGCGAATTCGGTGGTCACGCGGGACGGCGTCACCGAACTCGCCGAGCCCGCCCGGCCGTTGATGATCATCCACGGCCTGGCCGACGACAACGTGATGGTGGCCAACAGCCTGCGGCTGTCCACCGCGCTGCTCGCCGCGGGCCGCCCGCACGAGGTGCTGCCGCTGTCCGGCATCACGCACATGACGCCGCAGGAGCAGGTCGCGGAGAATCTGCTGCTGCTCCAAGTGGACTTCCTGAAGCGGTCCCTGGGCCTGGACAAGCCCTGAGGCCCAGCCGCGCGGGCGGTCAGCGTCCGTCGCCGCCCGGCTCCTGCGGGAAGCCGGGCGGGGGCGGCGGATAGCCCGGCGGGGACTGCGGCGGAAGCTGCGGCGGCGGGCCGAACCCCCCTCCCGCGGGCGGCTGTTGAGGCGGCTGGGAATAAGGGGACACGTGAGGCGGCTGACTCCAGCCGCCGGGAGCGGGCGCGGACCCCGGTGCCGAACCCGGTACGGGCCCCGGCGCGGATCCCGGTACGGACCCCGGCGCGGCGCCGTACCCCTGCGGCGGCGGGCCCCAACCGGGCACCGGGCGCGGGCCGTCCGTACTCCTACCGGGCACCGACAGCAGCACGAGCACCGCCAGTCCCACCACCAACTCGACCACCAGGAAGATCTGCTGACTCTTCTGATACAGCGGCAGGTGGTCGAACTCGAACAGCTCGTGGTAGCTGTTCCAGTTGTCCAGCCCGATGACGCCGTAGAGCACCAGCATGAACCCGAAGGCGACGCCGAGCGCCCTGGCCGCGGCCGACTTCGCGAAGGCGACCCAGGCGACGAGCAGCGCGAAGGCGACCTGTAGCCAGCCCGCGTAGGCGGCCGGCATGCCGAGCAGCGTGGTCAGCGTGCCCTCGCCGGTCAGCAGGTGCTGGTAGAAGTGCGGCGGGTAGTCGTTGGCCGTCGTGTACTTGTGCATGTAGAAGATCTGCCAGCCGGTCCCCTCGATCGCGAGCAGCACCAGCAGCACCCCGGCGGTCACCGCCGCCCCGCGCCGCGGCCCCACCGTCGCGGCGCCGGGCCCGCTCGACGGTGCGGCATCGTACGGCGCGGCATCGTACGGCGCGCTCCCCGGCGGCGCCCCGCCCACTGGCACACCCGCCGCCTGCGCGCCGCCCCGCACCGGGCGCCTGCCCGCCAGGCCGATGACCACGAGCGCGATCCCGCCGAGCGCGAAGGCGATCGCGGTGCTCAGCGCCCGGGTGTGCATCTGCGCCCCGGCGGTCCAGTCCGACCGGAAGATCCACAGACCGGGCAACCGATATCCGAACGCGAAGACCCCGGCGGTCACGAAGGCCCACCCGGCGGCGGGCCGCGCGGACCACACCAGGGCGCCGAGCAGCACCACGAGCAGCACGCCGTCCAGCGCCGCGGTGGCCAGCAAAGCGTGCTGGTAGACCCCGTGGTCGAGGCCGAGCCAGGACCAGAGCGTGTCGTGGAATCCGACGTGCTTGATGTCGCGGACCGTCCAGACGATCTCCACCGCGACGAGAACCGCGCAGATCAGCGCCCCCGCGACGCGCGCTCCCGGCGCCAGTGTCCGCGGTCCGACCGGACCTGGCGGCGTGAAGCCGGACCCCTGTCCGTACGGCGACTGCTGCTGCATACCCTGCTGCATGGCCTTCTCCCCCATGGCCCGGTGTTCCCTCAGATATACCCGTGCCACTTGGGGTAGGAACAGGCGGTTCACGAACCAGGAGGAGACTAAGGGGAGTTGGCGAGTGGCCGGCCGGGGCCGCTTGCGACGCCCGACCGGCCTACGGCACCCGCACGGCCGTACGTTGTTCAGACTGCTACGTCCGTATATCGGAGTTGCGACGGCTAAGTTGCACGCGTGTTAACGCGCTTCGCCTGGATATATCCGATATGCCCGATGTTTTGGATCACTGTCAAGCACGTACGGAGGACGATCTGCAAAATCTTCGCTCAAGATGCCAAACAACAAGCTTTCTTCCCTCCTTCCCCCCTTGACTGAAGGTTGATTCCATTGCGAAAGTCCGCTCAACCCGCGACGCACAACCCCGTCGCGTCGACCAGACTCCTGCTGCGGGGGCAATCGCGATGACGAGTTCCACATCGACCACGGTCACCGAGCCGATCGGTGACCCCGGCGACCCCGGGAAGGAGGGGGCGGCGGCCACGAAGGTGGACCCCGAGTTGATCGGGCGCTCACCGGGCCAGCTCATGTGGCGGCGGTTCAGGCGCGACCGAACCGGTGTCATATCGGCCTATGTGGTCCTGTTCTTCTTCGCGATAGCGATCTTCGCTCCCTTGATCGCCAAGCTGTACGGCAAGAACCCGTACACTCTGTACGGTCAGGACAGCCCGGACCTGCTCAACGAGTTCGGTTACCCCGTCGGGCCCAACGGCGGCATCAGCAGCCACTTCTGGTTCGGCATCGAGCCCAGCCTGGGCCGCGACGTCTTCACCCAGCTCCTCTACGGCATCCGCACCTCGCTGGCGATCAGCATCGCTGTGACGATCATCGTCACCATCACGGCGATCATCCTCGGTGTGGTCGCCGGATACATGGGCGGCAAGACCGACTACTTCATCGGCCGGGCCAGCGACCTGCTGATGGCGTTCCCCGCCCAGCTCTTCTTCGTCGCGTTCATGCCCGTGGTCACCGCGCTGCTGGTCTCCCCCGCCGACGAGACCCCCACCTACATCCGCGTGATCGCGCTGATCGTGGTGCAGTGGTTCCTCGGCTGGATGGGTCTGGCCCGCCTGCTGCGCGGCCAGGTGCTCACGCTTCGGGAGCGTGAGTTCATCGAGGCCGCCCGGGTCACCGGCGCTTCTCCCTGGCGCATCGTCCGCCGGGAGCTGCTGCCCAACCTGGTCACCCCGATCCTGGTGCAGAGCACGCTCATGCTGCCCGGATTCGTGACCGCGGAGGCAGGTCTGTCCTTCCTCGGCGTCGGCCTCGTGGAGCCGACGCCCGACTGGGGACGGATGTTCGCCAGGGCCGGTCAGATCTACCAGAACGACCTCACCTACATGTTCTTCCCGGGTATCGCCATGGTGATCTTCATCGTCGCCTTCAACCTGCTCGGGGACTCGGTCCGGGACGCGTTCGATCCGAAGACCGGACGCTGAGGAAGCACAGCAACAGGGGGTGGCTGCCGCCCCTCTCATCAGGAGAGCCAGGCAGCTAACAGGTAACAACGAACAGGGGTGCATTCACCGCTATGAACCTTTCCATGCGTAGAACCCGGGCTGCGTTGGTGGCGGTCGCCGCCGGTGCGCTGGTTCTCACCGCTTGCAGCAGCGGCGGCGGGGGCGGCAAGGGCGAGAACAACGACGCCAAACAGAAGCAGGACAAGAGCAAGACCCAGCTTCAGTCGCAGATCACCTTCGGTGACGCCGCGGCCTCCACCGGACCGGCGGAGCCGATCGCGGGCGCCGAGCAGGGCGGCACGCTGCACGCTCTGGAGCGCGACAGCTACACGCACCTCGACCCGGGCCAGATCTACGTCAGCAACGAGGGCCAGCTCGCCACCCTGATCCACCGTGGTCTGACCACGTACAAGCTGGACAGCAAGGGCAACTACACCGTCGTCGGCGACCTCGCCACGGACAGCGGTGCGGAGACCGACGGCGGCAAGACCTGGACCTTCAAGCTGAAGGACGGGATCAAGTTCCAGGACGGCACGCCGATCACGGCCACGGACATCCGCTGGAGCGTTGAGCGGCTGTTCGCCCCGTTCGTCACCAACGGCCCGCAGTACCTCCAGCAGTGGCTGGCCAACACCAGCGGCTCGGACTTCCGCAAGCTGCTCCCGGACGGTCCGTACAAGGGCAAGCACCTGCCCGACAGCCTGCTGTCGACGCCGGACGACAAGACCATCGTGTTCCACTTCCCGAACCCGGAGCCCGACGCTCCGTACCTGTTCGCGATGCCGGGCTACTCGGTGGTTGACCACGCGAAGGACACCAAGGAGAAGTACGACAAGGCGCCCGTCGCGTCCGGTCCGTACATGATCAAGTCCTTCGACACCGGCAAGGCCATGACGCTGGTGAAGAACCCCAACTGGGACCCGAAGACGGACTCGGCCCGTCACCAGTACGTCGACACGTACGACATCACGTTCAACCACCAGGCCGAGGACTCCACCAAGCGCCTGATGTCGGACGCCGGTGACAACCAGACGTCGCTGAGCTTCGCGAACGCGGTCGACCCGGACGACACCCCGACCGTGGTGGGCACCCCGTCGATCTACAAGCGCACGGTGGCCGGTTACCAGCCGTTCGTGGGCGAGATCAACTTCAACATGAACAAGATCAAGGACGTCAACATCCGCAAGGCGTTGGCGCTGGCGATCCCGACCAAGCCCGTGTGGCAGGCGCTCGGTGCCTCCTACGGCGCCGAGTACGCGGGCGGCTTCATCAGCCCGACGCTGGCCGGTTACCAGAAGGCCGACCCGCTGGGCAAGGTCGCCAAGCCCGACGGTGACCCGGTCGCGGCCAAGAAGCTGCTGACGGACGCCGGCAAGGTCGGCATGAAGATCACCTACGCGTACATCAACACCACCGCGGGCCAGCAGTACTCCCTGGCGATCGCCAACACGCTGACCCAGGCGGGCTTCAACGTCCAGCGCAAGGAACTGCCGTCGGACACGTACTACGACCTGATCGGCAAGGTCGACAACCCGTACGACATCTACGCCTCCGCGTGGGGTGCCGACTGGCCGTCGACCCTGACGGTGATCCCCCCGGTCATGGACGGCCGGACGATCGCCGACCAGGCGCCGAACTACAGCCACGTGAACGACCCGCACATCAACTCCGAGATCGACCGCATCAAGGCGATCACGGACCCGAAGGAAGCGGCTGACGCCTGGTTCCAGCTCAACACCTACATCGTCACCAAGGTCATCCCCGGTGTCCCGACGGTGTTCTACAAGCAGCTCCAGATCTTCGGCTCGAAGGTGGGCGGCGTTGTCTACAACAACGTCACCTCGGGCATCGACCTGACGAAGCTGTACGTCAAGAAGTAAGCACCCTCGCGGCCTTCGGTGGGGCCGGGCAGCCGCCCGGCCCCACCTGGGGTGCGATCCCACGCCCACCGCCGCCGTCCTCTGAGAGCTGCGACCGCCATGCTTCGATTCCTCGTCCGCCGGACGCTCGGCGCTCTGGTCATTCTTTTGTTCATCAGCGCCTTCACGTTCTTCCTCTTCTTCGCCGTTCCGCACGACCCGGCCCTGCTCTCCTGCGGCAAGAACTGCACGCCGCAGAACATCGAGCTGATCCACCACAATCTGGGTCTCGACCACCCGATTCCGGTCCAGTACTGGAATTACATGGTGCGGATATTCACCGGCCACAGATTCAGTGCGGGAAACTGCCCGGCACCGTGCCTCGGCTACTCCTTCGCCAACAGCGAGCCGGTCTGGCCGACCCTGGTGAACCGCCTGCCCACGACCATCTCGCTCGCCGCGGGCGGCACTGTGGTCTTCCTGATCGTCGGTCTCGGCTCCGGCATGCTGGCCGCCTGGAAGCGCGGCACGTTCATCGACAAGGTCTTCAGCTCCGCGTCGCTGGTTCTCAGCTCGATGCAGATCTACTTCCTCGGCCCGATCGTGCTGGCCCTGCTGGTCTACAACAACCAGATCTTCGACCAGCCCAAGTACGTGCCCATCACGCAGAATCCGGTGGCCTGGTTCAGCGGACTGCTCATTCCGTGGTGTGTGCTGTCGGTCATCTTCACGGCCAACTACACGCGTATGTCGCGCTCGACGATGATCGAACAACTCCAGGAAGAGCATGTGCGCACCGCGCGGGCCAAGGGCATGTCCTCGGCCTACGTCTTCTTCCGCTACGCCTGGCGTGGTTCGCTGATCCCCATCGTGACGATTCTCGGTATCGACCTGGGCGCACTCTTCGGCGGCGCGATCATCACCGAGTACACCTTCCAGCTCGCCGGGCTCGGCCGGCTGGCGGTCGACTCGGTGTCGAAGACGGACCTGCCCATGCTCATGGGCGTGATGCTCTTCAGTGCCACTCTGATCGTTCTGTTCAACATCATCGTGGACGCCGTCTACGCGTTCATCGACCCGCGCGTGCGGCTGTCCTAGGAGAACGTCAGTGACCACCATGACCAAGCCCGAGGAGGGCACGCACAAGGGCGGGTCGGACGCGTTCTTGTCCGTGCGCGACCTGTTCGTCCACTTCTCCACCGAGGACGGCGTCGTCAAGGCCGTCGACGGTCTCTCCTTCGACCTGGAGCGCGGCCAGACGCTGGGCATCGTCGGTGAGTCCGGCTCCGGCAAGTCGGTGACCAACCTGTCGATCCTCGGGCTGCACAATCCGCAGACCACCGAGATCGCCGGGGAGATCATCCTGGACGGCCAGGAGCTGACCGGCGCGAGCAACCGCGCGCTGGAGCGGCTGCGCGGCAACAAGATGGCGATGATCTTCCAGGACCCGCTGACCGCCCTGTCGCCGTACTACACCATCGGCCGACAGATCGCGGAGCCGTATCGGAAGCACCTCGGCGCCAGCAAGCGCGAGGGCCGGGACCGGGCGATCGAGATGCTGGAGAAGGTCGGCATCCCGCAGCCCAAGCAGCGCGTGGACGACTACCCGCACCAGTTCTCCGGCGGTATGCGGCAGCGCGCGATGATCGCGATGTCGCTGGTGTGCAACCCCGACCTGCTGATCGCCGACGAGCCGACCACCGCGCTCGACGTGACCGTGCAGGCCCAGATCCTGGACCTGCTCAAGGACCTCCAGCAGGAGTTCGGCTCCGCGATCATCCTGATCACCCACGACCTCGGTGTGGTCTCCAAGGTCGCCGACGACCTGCTCGTGATGTACGCCGGGCGCGCCGTGGAGCGCGGTTCTGTGCGCGAGATCGTCAAGGAGCCGCAGCACCCGTACACGTGGGGGCTGCTCAGCTCGATGCCACGGCTCAGCGGCAATGTCGACGACCCGCTGACGCCGATTCCGGGCGCTCCGCCGAGTCTGCTCAGGCCGCCGACCGGCTGCCCGTTCCACCCGCGCTGCGAGTTCCCCGCGCTGGTCGGGAGCGACGCCTGCGTCACGTCGCGGCCCGACCTGCCGACTGGTCGCGGTTCCGCGTGCCATCTGACCGCAGAACAGCGGCAGTCCGTATTCATCGAGAAGATTCAGCCCCGGCTGGGCTGACCGGTCACCAGGGGCAGGCATACCACCATGAGCAACGACACCAGCGCTACCGTGACCGACACGGTCCCGGAACAGCGCGACACAAGGCCCGTCGGCGAGAAGCTGCTCGAGGTCAAGGACCTCACCAAGCACTTCCCGATCTACGGCGGCTTTCCGTTCAAGCGCCAAGTGGGCGCCGTCAGGGCCGTGGACGGGGTGGACCTGGCGGTCCACGCCGGCGAGAGCTTCGGCCTGGTGGGCGAGTCGGGCTGCGGCAAGTCGACGACCGGCCGGCTGATCACCCGGCTGCTGGAGCCGACCGCGGGCAGCGTGCTGTACCGGGGCCAGGAGATCGCGCACTCCTCGCGCAAGGACCTGGCGCCGATCAGGTCCGAGATCCAGATGATCTTCCAGGACCCCTACTCGTCGCTGAACCCGCGCCAGACGGTGGGCACCATCATCGGCGGCCCGATGGAGATCAACGGGATCAACCCGCCCGGCGGGCGCGAGAAGCACGTGCGCGAGCTGCTGGAGACCGTCGGTCTCAACCCGGAGCACTACAACCGCTTCCCGCACGAGTTCTCCGGCGGTCAGCGGCAGCGCATCGGCGTGGCACGGGCACTGGCCCTCAAGCCGAAGCTGATCGTGGCGGACGAGCCGGTGTCGGCGCTCGACGTGTCGATCCAGGCCCAGGTCGTCAACCTCCTGCAGAAGGTGCAGGAGGAGATGGGCATCGCGTTCCTGTTCATCGCGCACGACCTGGCGATCGTGCGGCACTTCTCGCAGCGCGTCGCGGTGATGTACCTGGGCAAGATCGTGGAGGTGGGCGACCGCGACTCGATCTACCTGCGCCCGCGCCACCCGTACACCCACGCGCTGCTGTCCGCGGTGCCCGAGGTGGACGTGGACCACGCGGACGACCGCGAGCGCATCCGGCTGGCCGGTGACGTGCCGTCGCCGATCAACCCGCCGTCCGGCTGCCGCTTCCGCACCCGGTGCTGGAAGGCGCAGGACAAGTGCGCGACGGAGGAACCGCCGCTGGTCCAGATCGGCGGGAACACGGACGGGCACCTGACGGCCTGTCACTTCCCCGAAGAGCCGACGATCGCGGCGCGGGACGAGGACATCGTCCTCGACCCCGCACTGGCCTCGATCGAGGAGGCGGCTGACAAGACCCTTTGACCCGGGCTCAGTTCAGCCTCCGCTCGGAAACGGTCCGTACCCGGACACCCCAGCACCACCCGGGTACGGGCCGTCTCGCGTTGTCGGCCCCCGTCGCACGCTCCCGGGCCGCGGCGCGCGGTCAGTCGTTCGGGACGACCTGCTTCTCCTCCGCGAAGTGGCACGCCGAGTCGTGCTCGGCCGGGCCCGCCGTGCCGCGGAAGGCCGGGGGGATCGCCAGCAGCGGCTCTTCCAGGGTGCAGCGCTCCTGGGCCTTCCAGCAGCGGGTGCGGAAGCGGCAGCCGGAGGGCGGGTTGGCCGGGGAGGGCACGTCGCCGGCGAGGATGATCCGCTCCCGGTGCTCGCGCGCGGCCGGGTCAGGGACGGGCACGGCCGAGAGCAGCGCCTGCGTGTACGGGTGCGTGGGGTGCTCGTAGATCGCCTCGTCGCCGCCGATCTCGACGATCTTGCCGAGGTACATCACGCCGACCCGGTCGGAGATGTGCCGGACGATCGACAGGTCGTGCGCGATGAACATGTAGGAGAGGTTGAACTCCTTCTGGAGACTGCCCATCAGGTTGATCACCTGGGCCTGCACCGACACGTCGAGCGCGGAGACCGGTTCGTCGGCCACGATGATCTCGGGGCGCAGCGCCAACCCCCGTGCGATGCCGATGCGTTGCCGCTGGCCGCCGGAGAACTGGTGCGGATACCGGTTGATGTACTCGGGGTTGAGGCCGACGACGTCGAGCAGGTCCTGTACGCGCTTGCGCCGGTCGCCCTTGGGCGCCACCTCGGGGTGGATCTCGTACGGCTCACCGATGATGTCGCCGACCGTCATGCGCGGGTTCAGCGAGGTGTACGGGTCCTGGAACACCATCTGGATGTTGCGCCGGACGGCCTTCAGCGCCCGCCCCGACAGCTTGGTGATGTCGTCGCCCTTGTACAGGATGCGTCCGGCGGTGGGCACTTCGAGGTTCATCAGCAGCCGGGCCACGGTCGACTTGCCGCAGCCGGACTCGCCGACGATGCCAAGCGTCTCGCCGGGGAAGAGGTCGAAGGAGACACCGTCGACGGCCTTGACCGCGCCGATCTGCTTCTTGAACACGATGCCCTGGGTCAGCGGGAAGTGCTTGACCAGGTCGCGTACTTCGAGGATCGGCTCGTGCGCCGCCTTGACCGGGTCCTTGTGCATGACGGGCTGTTCACTCACCGAGCGTCTCCTTCCAGAAGTGGCAGGCGCTCGCCCGGTCGGGGCTCACCCTCGCCAGCGGGGGCACATCGGTGCGGCAGATGTCCTGGGCCATCGGGCAGCGCGGGTTGAAGGCGCAACCGGGCGGAATGTGCAGCAGGTTGGGCGGCAGCCCCTTGATCGCGTACAGCTCCTGGCCCTTCTGGTCCAGCCGCGGAATCGACTGCAACAGGCCCTTGGTGTACGGGTGCGCCGGCCGCTTGTAGATCTCGTGGACCGGCGAGGTCTCCACGATCCGGCCCGCGTACATCACCGCGATCTTGTCGGCCACGTCGGCGACCACACCCAGGTCGTGGGTGATCAGGATCAGGCCCATGTTGAACTCCCGCTGGAGTTCGGCCAGCAGATCCATCACCTGCGCCTGCACCGTCACGTCGAGCGCGGTCGTCGGCTCGTCGGCGATGATCAGCGCGGGTTCCAGGGCCATCGCCATGGCGATCATCACGCGCTGCCGCATACCGCCGGAGAACTGGTGCGGGTACTGCTTGACGCGTTCGGCGGCGGCGGGGATGCGGACCCGTTCCATCAGCTCGACGGCCTTGATCCGCGAGTCCTTCTTCGACATGCCCTGGTGGGTGGTGAACATCTCGCCGAGCTGTTCCCCCACGGTGAGCACGGGGTTGAGCGAGGACAGCGCGTCCTGGAAGACCATCGCCATCTTCGCGCCGCGGACCTTGCGCCGCTCCTCGCCGACCATCGTCAGCAGGTTCTTGCCCTGGAAGACGATCTCGCCCTTGGTGATGAAGCCGGGCGGCGAGTCGAGGATGCCCATGATGGCCTGCGCTGTCACGGACTTGCCGGAGCCGGACTCGCCGAGCACGGCCAGCGTCTCGCCCTCGGCCACCGAGTACGTGACGCCGTTGACCGCCTTGGCGACCCCGTCCCTGGTACGGAATTCGACGTGCAGATCGTGGACGTCCAGCAGGTTGCCGCTGGGCGGGGCGCTGGTGTGTTCCGCGGCCAGGTACTCGGTGCTCATGTACGGGCTCCTCAGCGCAGCTTGGGGTCGAGGGCGTCGCGCACCGCGTCGCCGAGCATGATGAAGGCCAGCACGGTGATGCTCAGCGCGCCCGCGGGCCACAGCAGCATGTGCGGCGCGTTGCGGATCTGCGAGGACGCGTCGGAGATGTCGATGCCCCAGGAGACGGTGGGCGGTTTGAGGCCCACGCCGAGGTAGGACAAGGTCGCCTCCAGCGCGATGTACGTACCCAGCGCGATGGTGCCGACGACGATGACCGGCGCGACGGCGTTGGGCGTGATGTGCCGCAGCAGGATGCGGGAGTTGCCCGCGCCCAGCGCCCGCGCGGCCTGCACGTAGTCGTTCTCCCGCGAGGTGATCACCGAGCCGCGGGCGATACGGGCGATCTGCGGCCAGCCGAGCAGCACCATGAAGCCGATGACCGGCCAGACGGTGCTGTTGGTGACCACGGACAGGAAGACCAGGCCGCCGAGGATGACCGGGATGCCGAAGAAGATGTCGCTGATCCGGGAGAGGACCGCGTCCCACCAGCCGCCGAAGAACCCGGCGAGGCCGCCGAGGACGCTGCCGAGGAGGACCACGCCCAGGGTCGCGCAGACGCCGACGGTGACCGAGGCGCGGGCGCCGTAGACCACCCGGGTGTAGACGTCGCGGCCCTGCTGGTCGTAGCCGAAGGGGTGGCCGGGGCTCGCGCCCTGCTGGGCCTTGGACAGGTCGGCCTTCAGCGGGTCCTGGGTGGCGATCAGTCCTGGCCAGATCGAGATGATCACCAGGAAGAGGATGATCAGCGCGGCGATGATGAAGATGGGGTTGCGCCGCAGGTCGCGCCAGGCGTCCGACCACAGGCTGCGCGGCTTCTCCGCGGGGTCGCCGCCGTCGTGTCCCGGCCCCTTCTCCAGAGACCCGGCCTCTTCCGCCGCCAGGTCGAAGCCGCCGCCGGAGCCCGCGGCCGAGACGGCCTGGCCGGGGTCGAGAGGGTTGCTCTGTTCAGGCATAACGAATCCTCGGGTCCAGGACCGCGTACAGCAGGTCGACTAGCAGATTCGCCAGCAGGAAGACCAGCACCAGGATCGTCACGAAGCCGACCACCGTCGGCGAGTTGTTGCGCAGGATGCCCTGGTAGAGCTGGAAGCCGACGCCGTGGATGTTGAAGATGCGCTCGGTGACGATCGCGCCTCCCATCAGACCGCCGATGTCGGTGCCGATGAAGGTGACCACCGGGATCAGCGAGTTGCGCAGCAGGTGCCGGAAGATCACCTTGCTGCGGGGCAGGCCCTTGGCGACGGCGGTGCGCAGATAGTCGGCGCGGGTGTTCTCGGCGATCGAGGTACGGGTCAGCCGGGTGACGTACGCGAGCGAGACCAGGGCGAGGACCAGGCCCGGCAGGATCAGTTCGTTGAACGGCGCGCTGGGCGAGACCGAGGGGCTGACCCAGCCGAGCTTCACGCCGAACAGGTACTGGAGCACGTAGCCGGTCACGAACGTGGGCACCGAGATGACGACCAGGGTCAGCAGCAGCACCCCGGTGTCGATCGGCTTGCCGCGCCGCATGCCGGTGATCACGCCGAGCAGGATGCCGATGATGATCTCGAAGATGATGGCGACGATGGTGAGCCGGATGGTGACCGGGAAGGCGCTGCCCATCAGGGAGGTGACGGACTGCCCGTTGAAGGCGGTGCCGAAGTCGCCGCGGAAGATGTTCCCCATGTAGAGCAGGTACTGCTTCCACAGCGGGTCGTTCAGGTGCAGGTCCGAGCGGATCTGGGCGGCGGTGGCGGGGTCCGGCGCGCGGTCGCCGAAGAGCGCGGCGACCGGGTCGCCGAGCGCGTAGACCATGAGGAAGATCAGGAATGTGCTGCCGATGAACACCGGGATCATCTGGAGCAGCCGCCGGATCACATAGCGTCCCATGCGGTGCCTTCCGAAGGGCCTTCCGGGCAGTGACGGGGGGTGGCGGGAAGCGGAGCGGCCGGAGGCCGCACCGGGTCACCGGTGCGGCCTCCGGCGGACGTCACTTGACCTTGATCTCGTTGTAGACCGGGACGCTGAACGGGTTCAGCTCGACGTTGCTGATCTTGTCGGAGTAGCCGGCGCTGCCGTTCTGGTACCAGAGCGGGATCGAGGGCATGTCCTTGACGAGCTGGCGTTCGGCGTCCTGGAACAGGCCGACCGCCTTGGCGGTGTCGGTCTCGGCATTGGCCTCGTTGACCAGCTTGTCGAAGTTGGCGTTGCTGTAGTGCGAGTCGTTGGACGACGCGTTGGTGTAGTACAGCGGCTGGAGGAAGTTCTGGATCAGCGGGTAGTCCATCTGCCAGCCGGCCCGGAACGGGTTGTCCATCTGCTTGTTGACGATCTTGTTGCGGAAGTCGGCGAAGGTGCCGGTGGGGGCGCCGACGCACGCCTTGTTGTTGCCCAGCACGTTGTTGATGCTGTTGCAGACCGCGTCGACCCACTCCTTGTGGGAGCCGGTGTCCGCGTTGTAGCCGATGGTGATGCTGCCGCCCGGCAGGCCGCCGCCCTCCTGGATGAGCGCCTTGGCCTTGGCCGCGTCGTACGTGCACTCGGCGCCGCACAGGCCGGCCTTGTAGCCACCGGACGCGCCGAGCACCGGGGAGGTCCAGTCGGTGGCCGGGGTGCGGGTGTTCTGGAAGATCTGCTGGGTGATCTGCGGGCGGTTGATCGCCATCGACAGGCCCTGCCGGACCTTCGCGGAGTTCGCGGACGACCAGCGCGAGTTGTACAGCGGGAAGGAGAGGGTCTGGATGATGCCGGCGGGCTGGTTGATGTACCGGTCGCCGAGGTCGCTCTTGACGTTCTTGAGCTGCGAGGCCGGGATGTCGTCGACCAGGTCCAGGTTGCCCGCCTGGAGGTCGGTGTACGCGGTGTTGTTGTCGGTGTAGACCCGCAGGTCGACGCCGTCGTTCTGGGCCGGGTCCGGGCCCTTGTAGCCGTCCCACTTGCGCAGGCTCATCTGGGAGCCCTTGGTGTACGACTGAATGGTGTAGGGGCCGTTGCCGACGGGCTTGGACAGCCAGGCGGCGTGGTTGTCGAAGAACGTCTTCGGCAGCGGGTAGTACGCCGAGTACCCGAGGGTGTCGGGGAAGGTGGAGAACTTCTGGTTGAGCTTCACCTTGAACTCGGTGTCGCTGACCTTGGTCAGGCCGGACATCGTGGTGGCGGAGGACTTGGCGCCCGCGGCGTCCGGGTGCACCTTGTCGTACCCGTCGATGTACTGGAAGAAGTACGCGTTGATCTGGGCGTTCTTCAGCAGCGCGCCGTAGTTCCAGGCGTTGATGAAGGAGTCGGAGGTGACCTTCTCGCCGTTGCTGAAGGTCCAGCCCGACTTGATCTTGACGTCGAAGTTCTGCGAGTCGGTGGTGGTGATCGAGTCGGCGATCATGTCGGTCGCCTTGCCGGTCTTTGGGTCGTACTTCTTCAGACCGCGGAAGACCATGTCGAGCACCTTGCCGCCCTGCACCTCATTGGTGTTGGCGGGCTCCAGCGGGTTCTGCGGGTCGCCCCAGGAAGCGCGCACGACACCGGAGCCGCTACCGCCGCCCCCACCGCTGTTGTTGCTGCTGCTGCCGCAGGCGGCGGCTGCCAGGGCGACGGCCGTCGCACAGACGGCCCACTTCAAGCGCGTGGCTCCGCGCATCGCGTGCCTCCTCATGGATCACAAATGACACTTAGTCACCCATGACACCGCAATAGAGCCAAAGTCGCACTTCTACTACTCCGTGTCGGCATGTCCAATGCGTTGGCCATTGCGCTACGCACTGTCAGAAAGCCGTGTCACGGCACGCATGAAGTGACCTGTCCGCGTCAAGAATGGAGACGGACGCGCCCGCTCGGCCGTCCGGTCCCGTTCCCCACGAAGGAGCTGTCCCGTGAGCGACGCGCGCCCCACCCACGCCGCCCCGTCCCGCCCGCTCGACCGCCGCACCCTGCTGCGCTACGGCACCGGCACGCTGGCGGGCGCCGGCCTCGCCACCGCGGCGGGCATCGGCCTCGCCCCGGCCGCCGCCGCGTACGGCTGGCCCGCCTCACTCCAGCAGGGGTCGAGCGGCGCCGCCGTCACCGAACTCCAGATCCGTATCGCGGGCTGGGCCGCCGACTCCGCCTCCCACACCTACGTCGGGGTGGACGGCTCCTTCGGACCGGGTACGTACGCGGCCCTGCGCCGCTACCAGGCCGCGTACGGCCTCGGCGTGGACGGGGTGGCGGGACCGCAGACCTTCGCCTCGCTGAACGCCCTGGAGTCCTCCGACGGCTCCACCGCGCACTTCGACTTCTCGGAGTTCTTCAGCCACGACGGCCAGGGCTTCAACGGCGGCAAGGTCGCCGCGGCCACGGTCAAGGAGAACGTGCGGCGGCTGATGTACAAGCTGGAGGCCGTCCGCAAGAAGATCGGCAACAAGCCGATGAACGTCAACTCCGGCTTCCGCAGCGTCGCCTACAACACCAGCATCTACGGCTACGCCACCAACTCCCAGCACCAGTACGGCATCGCGGCCGACATCGCCGCCTCCGGCGTCGCCACCAAGACGCTCTACCAGACCGCCGAGCGCAGCGGCTTCTCCGGCCTGGAGTCCTACGCCAACTCCTGGCAGCACATGGACAGCCGCGTCGAGCACGCCTACGGCGCCCAGGCGTGGTGGTGGGAGAGCGGCACGGTCTGAGTCCTGTCCGGGCGGATACCCGGTGGCGCGCGGGGGTCGGATCGGGGAGGCTCGGGACATGGTTTCGGTAGTGCAGAATGTGGCGATCGACTGTGCGGACGCGTACGAGCTGGCCCGCTTCTGGAGCGGGGTCACCGGGCGTCCGCTGGACCCGGAGGACGGCCCCGGCGACCCGGAGGTGCAAGTCCTGCTCGCCGAAGGCCCGGTGCTGCACTTCAACCAGGTGCCGGAGCCGAAGACGGTCAAGAACCGTATCCACCTCTGTCTGCGCCCCGAGACCTCCCGCGAGCAGGAGGTCGAGCGGCTGCTGGCGCTCGGCGCCACCTTCGTCGCCGACCGCCGCAACCCCGACGGCACCGGCTGGGCCGTCCTCGCCGACCCCGAGGGCAACGAGATGTGCGTCCTGCGCAGCGACTCCGACCGCGCCGCCACGCCGTCGTGACCGTCGCCCGGTGACGGGTTCAGCCAGTCGGCAGATTCCACGAAACACCCCTGGGATCTCCGTGCCAGACCCGCTGATTGCTCGGCGTGATGGTGATGCCGAATTCCTCCCGGGCCGGTCGCCCGGCGGGGAACAGCGACGCGAGTGCTTCTACGGTGTTCCACAGGCGGCGCGGACCGGTCTGCCGGACGTGGCCGTTCGTGTGGGCGCTGACGGTGGAACCGTCCTCGGTCCAGAGCCCCACACCGGTCACTTCGCCGTCGTCGGACCGCCATGAGCATGAGCTGTAGCCCGGCAGGGCGAGGGACAGGGGGAACCTCCACCGTTCGAGCACGTCCGCCACGGGCAGGGCGGTGGTTTCCGGAGCCTGGTCACGGGCCCTGTCGAAATCCGGACCCTTGCCGGGGACGCGGCGCGGCATGAACAGCGCGGGCCGTGGGAGGAAGCGCCCTTCGGCGTAGCCCTGACCGCTGACGGTCGCCCGGATCACCCCGAGGCCGATCGGGGCGACGATCACGGCGCTGTCGGCTGCCTGGTCCATCAGCGCGGCGGGGACGGACCGCAGAGCGGCCGTGGCGATGAACCGCGAGTACGGGGCGCGGGGCGGGTACCCGTCGGCTCCGTCTCCGGCAATGAGCGTGGGGTGGGATGCGAGCTCGGCGAGGCGGCCCCGGGCAAGGCGCACGAGATCGGGGTCCACGTCCACGCTGGCCACGTTGTCGGCCCCGAGACGGTGCGCGAGCAGCGCCGCGTTGTATCCGGTGCCGGTTCCAAGTTCGAACACGTTGTCACCGGGTCCGGCGTCGAGCGCGTCCAGCATGGTCAGCATGAGGCCGGGTTCACTTGATGACGACGTGGGGACGCCGCTCGAGTCCAACTGCGTCATCAGCGCGGTGTCGGAGTAGACCGCCTGTAGATAGTCGTCGTCCGACGCCGTGACGGGTGACCACGTGCCCCGCTCGCCCTGGCGGTAGAAGAACGGCACGAACACCTCGGAGGTAGTCGGCGTGCGCGGTAGCGATGGGTAAGCCGGTCCGGGACTCCAAGGACCCACAGGGTGCCGTCCTGGTCTTCCCCGCTGTCGCTTGGGCGGCCTTCGTCGCTGACCTGAAGGCGGACCGCTTCGCGGTCTGACAGCACGCGCGCGGCGGCGGCCCGGCCGCGTTGTCGTACCCCTTGGCTAAAGTCTGCGGGCATGACCGAGTTCAGTGCGGAGACATGGCCGGAGCCGCCGCTCGCCGGGAGCGAGGCGGCGGCTGTCGTCGGGGCGCTCGAACGGCAGCGGGCCACGGTGGAGTGGAAGTGTTCGGGGCTGGACGCGGCGGGGATGCGGGTGACGGTCGGGGCGTCGAGCGTCACGTTGGGCGGGCTGCTCAAGCATCTGGCGCATGTGGAGGACAGCCACTTCGCCCGGCTGTGGCTGGACTCGCCCGTGGGCGCCCCGTGGGACGCGGTGGACTGGGACAACGACGCCGACTGGGACTACCGGACGGCCGCCGAGGACAGCCCCGAGGAACTGCTGGCGCTGTGGCGGGCGTCGGTCGCCCGTTCCAGGGCCGTGGTCGACAAGGCGCTCGCCGGGGGCGGCCTGGACCAGCTCGGGGCGTACACCACCCGCGACGGCGAACACCCCAATCTGCGCCGGATTCTCCTGGACCTCGTCGAGGAGTACGCCCGGCACGCGGGGCACGCCGATCTCATCCGGGAGTCCGTCGACGGCCTGGCGGGCGAGGACCCGCCGAGATGAGAGCGGGCGGCCGACGTCATGGCATGTCGGCCGCCCGGCGGAAAGAGGTCAGGCCGCGCCGACCACGTCGCGTTCTTCGGCGAAGTGGCAGGCCGACTCGTGGGTGGCCGGGGTGGAGCCGCCCTGGAAGCGGGCGGGGACGGCCAGCAGCGGGGTCTCCTCGGCGCAGCGCGCCTCGGCCTTCCAGCAGCGGGTGCGGAAGCGGCAGCCCGAGGGCGGGTTGGCCGGGGAGGGCACGTCACCGCTGAGGATGATGCGTTCGCGATGCTCGCGCGCGGCCGGGTCAGGGACCGGGACGGCCGAGAGCAGGGCCTGCGTGTACGGGTGGGTCGGGTGCTCGTAGATCTCGGTGTCGGTGCCGATCTCCGCCATCCGGCCCAGGTACATCACGCCGACGCGGTCGGAGATGTGCCGGACGATGGACAGGTCGTGCGCGATGAAGAGGTAGGACAGGGTGAACTCGTCCTGGAGCTTCTCCATCAGGTTGATGACCTGGGCCTGCACCGAGACATCGAGCGCGGAGACCGGCTCGTCGCAGATGATGATCTCCGGGTTGAGCGCCAACCCCCGTGCGATGCCGATGCGTTGCCGCTGGCCGCCGGAGAACTGGTGCGGATACCGGTTGATGTACTCGGGGTTGAGGCCGACCACGTCCAGCAGGTCCTCGACACGCTTACGGCGCGACCCCTTGGGAGCCACCTCGGGGTGGATGTCGAAGGGCTCACCGATGATGTCGCCGACCGTCATGCGCGGGTTCAGCGAGGTGTACGGGTCCTGGAACACCATCTGGATGTTGCGCCGGACGGCCTTCAGGGCCCGCCCCGACAGCTTGGTGATGTCCTCGCCCTTGTAGAACACCTCGCCCGCGGTGGCCTGTTCGAGGTTCATCAGCAGCTTGGCGACCGTGGACTTGCCACAGCCGGACTCGCCGACGATACCGAGCGTTTCACCCCGGTAGAGGTCGAAGGAGATCCCGTCGACCGCCTTGACCGCGCCGACCTGCTTCTTGAACAGGATGCCCTGCGTCAGCGGGAAGTGCTTCACCAGGTTGCGGACTTCGAGGATCGGCTCAGTCATCGAGGGTCTCCTTCCAGAAGTGGCAGGCACTGCCGCGCCCGTCGCCGATCGTGTGCAGCACGGGCACCTCGGTCCGGCAGATATCCTGCGCCATCGGGCAGCGCGGGTTGAAGGCGCAACCCGAGGGGATACGCAGCAGGTTGGGCGGCAGCCCCTTGATCGCGTACAGCTCCTGGCCCTTCTGGTCCAGCCGCGGAATCGACTGGAGCAGGCCCTTGGTATACGGGTGCGCGGGCCGCTTGTAGATCTCGTGGACCGGCGAGCTCTCGACGATCCGGCCCGCGTACATCACCGCGATCTTGTCGGCCACGTCCGCGACCACACCCAGGTCGTGGGTGATCAGGATCAGACCCATGTTGAACTCCCGCTGGAGTTCGGCCAGCAGATCCATCACCTGCGCCTGCACCGTCACGTCGAGCGCCGTGGTCGGCTCGTCCGCGATGATCAGGTCGGGTTCGAGGGCGAGCGCCATCGCGATCATGATGCGCTGCCGCATACCGCCGGAGAACTGGTGCGGGTAGTCGTTCACCCGCTCCTTGGCCGCCGGGATGCGGACCCGGTCCATCAGCTCGATCGCCTTGGCCTTGGCGGCCTTGCGCGAAAGACCCTGGTGCACCCGGAACATCTCGCCGAGCTGGTAGCCCACCGACAGCACCGGGTTGAGGGACGACAGCGCGTCCTGGAAGATCATCGCGATCTTCCGGCCGCGCAGCTTGCGCCGCTCCTCGCCGGACATGGTGAGCATGTCGCGGCCCTGGAACAGGATCTCGCCCTGCGGGATACGGCCGGGCGGCATGTCGAGGATGCCCATGATCGCCTGCGCGGTCACGGACTTGCCCGAGCCGGACTCGCCCAGCACCGCCAGCGTCTCCCCGGCGTTCACCGAGTAGTTGACGCCGTTCACGGCCTTGGCGACACCGTCGCGGGTGTGGAATTCGACGTGCAGGTCCCGTACTTCGAGCAGCGGAGCCGTCGGCACGCCGGGCGCCGGGGCGCTCGCGGTCTCATCGATGACAGTCAACGCCGTACCTCCTAGCGCAGCTTGGGGTCGAGGGCGTCGCGCACCGCGTCGCCGAGCATGATGAACGCCAGCACCGTCACGCTGAGCGCGCCCGCGGGCCACAGCAGCATGTGCGGCGCGTTGCGGATCTGGCCGGACGCCGAGGAGATGTCGATGCCCCAGGAGACGGCGGGCGGCTTGAGCCCGACGCCGAGGAACGACAGCGTCGCCTCCAGCGAGATGTACGTGCCCAGCGCGATCGTCGCGACCACGATGATCGGGGCGAGCGCGTTGGGCGCGATGTGCCGCAGCAGCATCCGCGCGTTGCCCGCGCCGAGCGCCCGCGCCGCCTGCACGTAGTCCTGCTGCTTGGCCGTGATGACCGAACCGCGCGCGATACGCGCGATCTGCGGCCAGCCCAGCAGGATCATGAAGAGCGAGACGGTGGTGACGCTGCCGCCCTTGACGACGGACAGGAAGACGATGCCGCCGAGCAGGATCGGGATGCCGAAGAAGATGTCGCTGATCCGGGAGAGGATCGAGTCCCACCAGCCGCCGAAGTAGCCGGCCAGGCCGCCGAGCAGCGAGCCGAGCACCGTGACGCCCAGGGTCGCGAAGATACCGACCGACACCGAGGCGCGCGCGCCGTAGACCGTGCGGGTGTAGACGTCGCAGCCCTGCTGGTCGAAGCCGAAGGGGTGCCCGGAGGTCGCTCCGTTCTGCGACTTGGCGAGGTCGCAGGAGAGCGGGCTGCCGCCGGCGATCAGGCTGGGCCAGATCGATACGACGACCAGGAAGAGGATCAGCAGCCCGGACACGTAGAACATCGGCTTGCGGCTGAGGTCGTGCCAGGCGTCGTTCCACAGGCTGCGCGGCTTCTCGCGCTCCCCGTCCCGCGACGGCTTCGACGGCTCCCCGGGGCCGCGCGGTTCGTCCACGGGCAGCCCGGCGGGCGCTGTGGATATCGCGTTGGCGGTGCTCCGGGCGTCGGACATCTCAGACATAGCGAATCCTCGGGTCCAGGACCGCGTAAAGCAGGTCGACGAGCAGGTTGGCGGCCAGGAAGACGATCACCAGGATCGTCACGAAGCCGACGACGGTCGGCGGATTCTGCCGCAGGATGCCCTGGTAGAGCTGGTAGCCGACGCCGTGGATGTTGTAGATCCGCTCGGTGACGATGGCACCGCCCATGAGCGCGCCGAGGTCGGTGCCGAGGAAGGTCACCACGGGTATCAGCGAGTTGCGCAGCAGGTGGACGGTGACCACCCGGCGCTTGGGCAGGCCCTTGGCCACGGCCGTGCGCAGGTAGTCCGCGCGGGAGTTCTCCGCGACCGAGGTACGGGTCAGCCGGGCCACATAGGCGAGCGAGACACCGGCCAGGACGAGTCCCGGCAGGATCAGGTCACCGATCGGGGCGCCCTCGGCGACCGCCGGATTGGCCAGGCCCCACTTCACGCCCACGAAGTACTGGAGCAGGAAGGCGGTCACGAAGGTCGGGATGGACACGACGAGCAGCGTGAACGCGAGCACGCCCGAGTCCGCGAACCGGCCGCGCCGCAGCCCGGCCAGCAGGCCGAGCCCGATGCCGACGACCGCCTCGATCGCGAAGGCGACCATGGTCAGCCGGATGGTGACCGGGAAGGCCGTGCCCATCAGCTCGGTGACCGGCTGCCCGGTGGCGGCGGTACCGAAGTTGCCGCTGAGGATCTGCCACATGTAGTGCCCGTACTGCGCGGGCAGCGAGTGGTCCAGATACAGGTCGTGCCTGATCTGGTTCGCCGTGGCGGGGTCGGGTGCCCGGTCGCCGAACATGGCGGCCACCGGGTCGCCGAGCGCGTAGACCATGACGAAGATCAAAAAGGTGGTTCCGATGAAGACCGGAACCATCTGGAGCAGTCGTCGAATGACGTAGCGCCCCATCTGTCCTCCAGGGATCGGGGCAGACGTGAGCCGGGGCTTGTGACCCCGGCCGACCTCCGCACCGCGAGCGGTTGCTGTCAGTTCCCCCCGAACGCGCGCCCGCCACGGGGTGCCATGGCGGGCGCGCTTACGGCATCAGGTCAGTTGTTGACCGTGATGTCGGTGAAGACGGGGACACTGAAGGCGTTCTCCGTCACGTTGGACACACGGGACGACCAGCCGGCGCCACCGTTCTGGTACCAGAGCGGGATGACCGGCATGTCCTTCATCAGGATCTTCTCGGCGTCCTGGTAGAACCCGATCGCCTTGGCGGTGTCCGGCTCCGAGTTCGCCTGCTTGATCAGCGAGTCGAACTGCGGGTTGCTGTAGTGCGAGTCGTTCGAGCTGGCGCCCGTCACGTACAGCGGCGTCAGGAAGTTGTCGATCAGCGGGTAGTCCATCTGCCAGCCGGAGCGGAACGGCTGGGTCATCTCACCCTTGGTGATCTGGTTGCGGAAGTCCGCGAACGTGCCGGTGGGGGCGCCGACGCACGCCTTGTTGTTGCCCACCACGTTGTTGATGCTGTTGCAGACCGCGTCGACCCACTGCTTGTGCGAGCCGGTGTCGGCGTTGTACCCGATGGTCATGTGACCGCCGGGAATGCCGCCGCCGTCCTGGATGAGCTGCTTCGCCTTGACCGGGTCGTACGTGACCGACTCGCCGCCGACGGAGTCGCTGTAACCGCCGGCCGCGCCCAGCACCGGGGAGGTGAGGTCGGTGGCCGGGGTGCGGGTGCCCTGGAAGATCTTCTCGGTGATGGTCTTCCGGTCGATCGCCATGGACAGGCCCTGGCGGACCTTCTCCATGCCGGGGGCGCTCCACGCCTTCTGGTTCAGCGGGAAGGAGACCGTCTGGATGATGCCGGCCGGCTGGTTGAGGTAGCGGCCGCCGAGGTCCGACTTCACGTGGCTGAGCTGCTCGGCCGGAACGTCGTCCAGGACGTCCAGGTTGCCCGCCTGGAGGTCGGCGTAGGCGGTGTTGCTGTCGGTGTAGACCTTCAGCAGCACGCCCTTGTTCTTCGGCTTGCTCGGGCCCGTGTAGTTCGGGTTCGGGACCAGCTTCATGCTGGTGCCCTTGCTGTACGAGTCGATCATGTACGGGCCGTCGCCGACCGGCTTGTTGAGGTAGCCGGCGTGGTCGGTGAAGAACGACTTCGGCAGCGGCGCGAACGCCTTGTAGCCGAGGCGGTCGGGCCACGTGGAGAACTTCTGGGTGAGCTTGACGGTGAAGGTGGTGTCGTCCACGACCTTCAGACCCGACATGGTCTTCGCGGTCGGGGCGGCACCCTCCTTGTCGGGGTGCACCGCGGCGTAGCCGTCGATGTCCGCGAAGAAGTACGCGTTGAGCTGCTTGTTCGTCAGCAGCGCGCCGTAGTTCCAGGCGTCGACGAACGAGCCGGCGGTCACCGGGGTGCCGTCGGAGAACTTCAGGCCCTGCTTGATCTTGATGGTGAAGTTCTGCTGGTCGGTCGTGGTGATCGAGTCAGCGGCCTCAAGGTTGGCCTTCCCCGTCTTGGGGTCGTACTCCTTGAGGTTCATGAAGATCATGTCCAGGACCTTGCCGCCCTGGACCTCGTTGGTGTTCGCCGGCTCCAGGGGGTTCTGGGGGTCTCCCCACCACGCCCTGACGATGCCGTCGTTGGAACCGCCGGCCTTGTTGTCCGAATCACCGGAACCGCAGGCGGTTGCCGCGAGGGCGACGACTGCCGCGCCTATGACCCACTTGGCGCTCTTGGCACCGCGCATGGGTTTGCCTCCTCAGGAGTCACTGTCGATACGTGAAAGGAAGGCCGGTCGCCGCTGACACTCCTGACACCCCTGACAGGAGAAGGGCCTGGCCTTCCGTGCTCGTGAGTCGGCGCTCCCCATCAGCGCGTGACCCATTGACCCGAGCTCAACTTCGTCCACTATCGGGCACGTTTGAGGTCGCTCGGAACAGGGCCTGGTTTCGCTTCGGTCACGATGGGCAGAGGAGCCTGCTCAAAATTCGGACAATCTGGAACGTACGCAGACAGGTTCGAAACGGACAGTGTGATCTTTCTTACGCCGCTCAGCGGCGATGAACGTCCGGATAACGGACGGTGCGGGAAACCCAAAAGGGGCGCGGAGAGCGCGCGACCAGCCCCCACCGGCCGGCAGTGAAGGCAGTCGCTCGGCTCCCCGCGCCCCTAGGAGCGCATCGCGCTTACCGCTTGGCCCGAGCCGCCGAGCGGCCCCGCTCCTTCTGGTCCAGGACGACCTTGCGGATACGGACCGTCTCCGGGGTCACCTCGATGCACTCGTCCTCGCGGCAGAACTCCAGCGACTGCTCCAGCGAGAGCCTGCGCGGCGGCACCACGTTCTCGGTGTTGTCCGCGGACGCGGCGCGCATGTTGGTGAGCTTCTTCTCCTTGGTGATGTTCACGTCCATGTCGTCGGACCGCGAGTTCTCACCGATGATCATGCCCTCGTAGACCTCCGTGGTCGCCTCGACGAAGATCACGCCGCGCTCCTGGAGGTTGATCATGGCGAACGGCGTCACGACACCGGCGCGGTCGGCCACCAGGGAGCCGTTGTTACGGGTCCGCAGGTCGCCGAACCACGGCTCGTGGCCCTCGAAGATGCTGTGCGCGATGCCGGTGCCGCGGGTGTCGGTGAGGAATTCCGTACGGAAGCCGATCAGGCCGCGGGCCGGGACGACGAACTCCATGCGGACCCAGCCGGAGCCGTGGTTCGTCATGGTCTCCATGCGGCCCTTGCGGGTCGCCATGAGCTGGGTGATCGCGCCCAGGTACTCCTCGGGGCAGTCCACCGTCATCCGCTCGACCGGCTCGTGGATCTTGCCGTCGATCACCTTGGTGACCACCTGCGGCTTGCCGACGGTCAGCTCGAAGCCCTCGCGGCGCATCTGCTCGACCAGGATGGCCAGCGCCAGCTCGCCGCGGCCCTGGACCTCCCAGGAGTCGGGGCGCTCGGTGGGCAGCACGCGCAGCGAGACGTTGCCGATCAGCTCCCGGTCGAGGCGGTCCTTGACCTGGCGGGCGGTGACCTTGTGGCCCTTGCCGCCCTTGCCGACCAGCGGCGAGGTGTTCGTACCGATGGTCATCGAGATCGCGGGCTCGTCGACCGTGATGAGCGGCAGCGCTACCGGGTTCTCCAGGTCGGCCAGCGTCTCGCCGATGGTGATCTCCGGAATACCGGCCACCGCGCAGATGTCGCCGGGGCCCGCCATCTCGGCGGGCTTGCGGGTCAGCGCCTCGGTCATCAGCAGCTCGGTGATCTTGACCTGGGTGACCGAGCCGTCGCGCTTGATCCACGCGACCTGCTGGCCCTTGCGCAGCTCGCCCTCCTCCACCCGGAGCAGGGCGATACGGCCGAGGAAGTTGTCCGCGTCGAGGTTGGTGACGTGCGCCTGGAGCGGCGCGCCCTCGGTGTACGTGGGGGCCGGGACGGTGGACAGGATCGTGGAGAAGAACGGCTCCAGGCTGTCGCTGTCGGCCGGGACCGTGCCGTTCTCCGGCTTGGTCAGCGAGGCGATGCCGTCCCGCGCGCACGCGTAGACGATCGGGAACTCGATCTGGTCCTCGGTGGCGTCCAGGTCCAGGAACAGGTCGTACGTCTCGTTGACGACCTCGTCGATCCGGGAGTCGGGGCGGTCCGTCTTGTTCACGCAGAGGATGACCGGCAGATTCGCCGACAGCGCCTTGCGGAGTACGAAACGGGTCTGCGGCAGCGGGCCCTCGGAGGCGTCCACGAGCAGGACGACCGCGTCGACCATGGACAGGCCGCGCTCCACCTCGCCGCCGAAGTCGGCGTGGCCCGGGGTGTCGATGATGTTGATCGTGATGACATCGCCGCCACCCTTGGGGTGGTACTTCACGGCGGTGTTCTTCGCGAGAATGGTGATGCCCTTCTCGCGCTCCAGGTCGTTGGAGTCCATCATCCGATCGTCGAGATGCTGGTGGGCGGCGAATGCGCCGGCCTGCTTGAGCATCGCGTCGACGAGGGTCGTCTTGCCGTGGTCGACGTGGGCGACGATGGCGACGTTACGAATATCGTGGCGCGTGGACATGCTGCGGCGCTTCTCCCGGAATCGTGGATGGACGTCGCGTTCCTCGTTGACGCGCTCGCCTGCCGGGCAAGGTCACGCCGCGGCCTTACCCCATGGTACGGGCCCCAACCCCCCTCGGCCGCCGATGGCTGCCTTCAGAGGGGGCCGGGGCCCGTAATCGCACGGTTTTCCGCGGCTGCTCCGCGCCTACTTGCGGAAGCCGAGGTTCTGGTAGTCGGGGGTCTGGAAGCCGAAGGCGCCCGCGTTGGCGACGGTGGTGCGCAGCGCGACCAGGCCGGGGCGCTGGTAGAGCGGGATGGAACCGGCCGCGGCCCAGATCCGGGCGTCGGCCTTGGAGGTCAGGTCGCGGGCCGCGGAGGAGTCCAGCTCGCCGCCCGCCCGGTCCAGGAGCTGGTCGATCTGGTCGGTGCCGACCCGCGTGTAGTTCTGCGCCACGGTCAGCGAGCCGTCGGGGGCGGGCACCGGCTTGGCGAAGATCGGGGTGTCGTCGGTGGCCGGGTAGGCCGTGCCGGGCCAGGAGTAGAGCGCCAGGTCGAAGTCGCCCGAGGCGATGTGGTCCTGGAAGTAGCTGTCGCCCGCGACCTTGGTCATCTCGGTGCGGATGCCGATGCCGGAGAGCATCGTGGCGATCCGGGTGCCGACGTCGTCCAGCGTCGGGGAGTCCGCCGGGAGCACGAAGCGCATGGTGAGCTGCTTGCCCGCCTTGCTGACGGCGGCTGCGGGCTCCACGACGGTGACGGCGCCGGAGGCCGCGGTACGGCCGGGGCCGCCGGCCGCCTGGTCGCCGGTCTTGGCGTTGCTGCGCGTCCAGCCCGCGTCGGCCAGCAGCGCCTGGGCCTGCTGCACGTCGTTGCTGCCGAGCGCCGAGCTGTTGTCGCGGTAGCCGTCCTGCGAGGGCAGCACCAGGTGGTTGCCGAGCGCCTCGTCGGGCAGCCCGAGCGGCTTGAGCACGGCGGTGGCGATGGCCTTGCGGTCGATGGCGCGGGCCACGGCGTGCCGGATGCGCTCGTCGGCCAGCGGTCCCGTACTGCCGTTGATGGCGAGCTGCGCGTACGCGGCGTCCGGCGCCTTCCGTACGGCCAGGCCCTTGGTCGCGGTCACCCCGGTGACCGCGCCGGGGTCGATCTCGGCCAGGTCGAGGGCGCCCGCGGCGAGCGCGGCGGGGCGCTTGTCCATCGGCACGGCGGTCAGCACGATCTGGTCGAGCTTGGCGGGTTCGCCCCACCACGCCTTGTTGCGGTCCAGCGTGACGGTGCCCTTCTTGGTGTCCACGGCCTCGACCGCGAAGGGGCCCGCGACGACCGGCAGCTTGGTGCGTACGCCGTCGTTGAAGGTGTCCGCGTCGCCGGTCACCGACTTCGGGTACAGCGGGCTGAACAGCGACTTCCAGTCCGCGTACGGGCTGGCGAAGGTGACCTCGACCTGCTGGGCGTCCTTGCCCTGCCGGACGTCGGAGATCCGGTCGTAACCGGCGTTGCGGGCCGTCCAGAAGGCGCTGTTCTTGCCGTTCAGCGCCTTCCACTGGGCGACGAAGTCGGCCGCGCCGACCGCCTGGCCGTCGCTCCACTTCGCCTTGGGGTTCAGGTGGTACGTGACCACCTGGCGCGGTGCTTGCGCGACGTCCGCGGCGCTGAGGAAGTCGCTGTCGGCCCGCGGGGAGCCGTGGCCGTCGAGCCGGTACATCGCCGGGAGGGTGGCCCCCGCGATCGTCAGCGTGTCGGCGTCCGCGTCCGCCTGGTACGCGTTCAGCGTGCGGGGCAGCTCATCGGTCGCCCAGCGCAGCGTGCCGCCGTCGCGGACGCCCGCGCGCGAGACCGTCGCGATGTCGGTGCCCGCCGTCCCGGCGGCGCCGCCGCCCGACGAGCAGGCGGTCAGGGTCATGGCCGCCCCGGCGGTCAGCGCCACGGCGGCGCGCAATACGGGTGGGTTCGCGCTGCGGTTCATGGATCGGACACCTCCGGCGGCCCGGCATAGACCGGGGGAATACTCATGTGGCCTGATTTGCGGTTAATCACTTCCCAGTGGAGGGGGCGAGGGTGGCCGCTCCCCCCCGACACGACCGCAATGCCCCGCTCTTCCACCCGTACGGCCCCCTGTCGGGGGGCGGGGCGGCTCCTTGCGCTGGGACGCCGGCCACGTGTTCTCAGGGGCGCGGGGACCTGCGCGCTCAGCCGCGACGCTCCCGCAGGTCACCACCGGCCCCGAAGGGGCCATTCGGTTGTCGCCGGACCACCGGCCCGGATGTCGAGTGGCCGCCCCGGAGGGGAATTGGTGCACGCGTCTTCCCAACCGGAGGTGTGACGCGCGACACTTCCAGGCGCGGCAGCGTCACCGACCGCATCACCCCCGCACGGCGGAGAAGGTGAGGCATCCGTATGTCCCTGCAAGACGATCTGACGTCGGTCAAACGGCGGCTCGACGATTTGATGCGCTGCGTCGGGCGGCTGGACGAGCACGTGGGCGACAGCCTGGACATGCGCAGGGTGCGGGCCGACGCGGCCCATCTGCGGGAGAGCCTGGCTCTGCTGCAAGAGGCCGTCCCGACGACCGCGGGCATCCGCAAGGTCGAGATGGTGACGATCCCGGACGCGCCGTACGACCGCGGCCTGTGGGCCGACGCGGAGGACGAGGGGCTGGGCTCGCCGCACCGGCACGCGCCGTAGCGCGCGGCACCGGCCCGCGGCGGCCGTACCACCCCCGCACCCCTCGGCGCCCGCACCCGGCGGCGTCCCCTCCCCCGTTCCTTCGGAGTCCTCCTTGGCCACCGGAACCACCCCCTCCCCCACCGCGCGCCGCGGCGTCCTGACGCCGGGGCGCGCGGCCATTTCCGAACGGCATCTGCGGACCGACCGGTGGTGGGTGCCACCGCTGGTCACCGCCCTCGGCCTGGCGGCCTTCGTCGTCTACTCGACCTGGCGGGCCTTCGCCAACAGCCACTACTACGCGGCGCCCTACGTCTCGCCGTTCTACTCGCCGTGCCTGGCGTCGAACTGCGCGGACATGAAGGGCGGCGCCAACTGGCCGCTGTTCGGCGACTGGTGGGGCCTGTCACCGGCCCTGCTGGTGCTGATCTTCCCGCTCGGCTTCCGGCTGACCTGCTACTACTACCGCAAGGCGTACTACCGGGGCTTCTGGGCCTCACCGCCCGCCTGCGCGGTCGCCGAGCCGCACGCGAAGTACACCGGCGAGACGCGGCTGCCGCTGATCCTCCAGAACGTGCACCGCTACTTCTTCTACTTCGCGCTGCCGGTGGCGGGCATCCTCACCTACGACACGGTGCTCGGCTTCCGCGACGAGCACGACCGCTGGGGCCACATGGGCCTGGGCACGGTCGTCCTGCTCGTGAACATCATCCTGATCTGGGCGTACACGCTGTCGTGCCACTCCTGCCGGCACATCATGGGCGGCAAGCTCAGGCACTTCTCCGCGCACCCGGTGCGCTACCGCCTCTGGGGCTGGGTCGGCGTCCTCAACGGCCGTCACATGCTGCTCGCCTGGTCGTCCCTGATCAGCGTCGGCCTCACCGACCTCTACATCTATCTGGTCTCCAGCGGCGTATTCGACGATCCGAGGTTCTTCTGAGATGACACAAGTCGAACGTCACGCGTACGACGTGGTCGTGGTCGGCGCGGGCGGCGCCGGGCTGCGGGCCGCGATCGAGGCCCGGGAGCGGGGCATGCGTACCGCCGTGATCTGCAAGTCGCTGTTCGGCAAGGCCCATACGGTGATGGCCGAGGGCGGCATCGCGGCGAGCATGGGCAACGTCAACTCCGGTGACAACTGGCAGGTGCACTTCCGCGACACCATGCGCGGCGGGAAGTTCCTCAACCACTGGCGGATGGCGGAGCTGCACGCCAAGGAGGCTCCCGACCGGGTCTGGGAGCTGGAGACCTGGGGCGCGCTGTTCGACCGCACGCCCGAGGGCAAGATCTCGCAGCGCAACTTCGGCGGCCACGAGTACCCGCGCCTCGCGCACGTCGGCGACCGTACGGGCCTTGAACTGATCCGCACCCTCCAGCAGAAGATCGTCTCGCTCCAGCAGGACGACTACGCGGAGACCGGCGACTACGAGTCGCGTCTGAAGGTCTTCCAGGAGTGCACGGTCACCCGCGTGCTCAAGGACGGCGGCCCCGACGGCGGGAAGGTCGCGGGCGTCTTCGGATACGTGCGCGAGTCCGGGCGGCTGTTCGTGATCGACGCGCCCGCGGTGGTGCTGGCGACCGGCGGCATCGGCAAGTCCTTCAAGGTGACGTCCAACTCCTGGGAGTACACCGGCGACGGGCACGCGCTGGCGCTGCTGGCCGGGGCGCCGCTGATCAACATGGAGTTCATCCAGTTCCACCCGACGGGCATGGTCTGGCCGCCTTCGGTGAAGGGCATCCTGGTCACCGAGTCGGTGCGCGGCGACGGCGGGGTGCTGCGCAACAGCGACGGCAAGCGGTTCATGTTCGACTACGTGCCGGACGTCTTCAAGGAGAAGTACGCGCAGTCCGAGGAGGAGGCCGACGGCTGGTACTCC
The DNA here is from genome assembly GCF_014596445.1 of Streptomyces sp. CBMA29. Lineage (GTDB taxonomy): Bacteria > Actinomycetota > Actinomycetes > Streptomycetales > Streptomycetaceae > Actinacidiphila. The sequence goes on from NZ_MECL01000253.1 coordinate 34,874, forward strand.
GCCCCCGACACCCACCGCAGGCCGCCGGAGCTGCTGCCCCGCGACGAGGTGGCGCGCGCGATCAACTCCGAGGTCAAGGCCGGGCGCGGCACCCCGCACGGCGGCGTCTTCCTCGACGTGTCGACGCGGCTGCCCGCCGAGGAGATCAAGCGGCGGCTGCCGTCGATGCACCACCAGTTCAAGGAGCTGGCGGACGTCGACATCACCGCGGAGCCGATGGAGGTCGGCCCGACCTGTCACTACATGATGGGCGGCGTCGACGTGGACCCGGACACGGCCGCGGCGCGCGGTGTGCCGGGGCTCTACGCGGCGGGCGAGGTCGCGGGCGGCATGCACGGCTCCAACCGGCTGGGCGGCAACTCGCTCTCCGACCTGCTGGTCTTCGGCCGCAGGGCCGGGCTGTACGCGGCCGAGTACGCGACCTCGTTCGGCGAGGGCGCGCGTCCCGTCGTACCGGAGGAGCAGATCGACACCGCCGCGGCCGAGGCGCTGCGGCCGTTCAGCGCGGAGGAGGCGGATCCTGATGATCCCGCCGGCCCGGAGAACGACGGGGCCGCGCCGAAACCGGCGGAGAACCCGTACACCCTGCACCAGGAGCTCCAGCAGGTGATGAACGACCTGGTGGGCATCATCCGGCGCGGTCCCGAGATGGCGGACGCGCTGACCCGGCTGACCGGGCTGCGGGCCAGGTCGCGGCGGGCGGGCGTCGAGGGGCACCGGCAGTTCAACCCCGGCTGGCACCTGGCGATCGACCTGCGGAACATGCTGCTGGTCAGCGAGTGCGTGGCGCGCGCCGCGCTGGAGCGGACCGAGAGCCGCGGCGGCCACACCCGCGACGACCATCCGGAGATGGACCGCACCTGGCGCAAGGTCAATCTGGTCTGCGAGCTGACCGACCCCACCGGGGGCCTTGCGGCCACCGACCCCGACCACGGCCAGATCGGTCTTCGCCGGCACGATACGGACCCGATCCGGGCCGACCTGCTCGACCTCTTCGACAGGGACGAGCTGCTCAAATACCTGACGGACGAGGAGCTCGACGGGTGAGTTACGAAGCGCACTTCAAGGTGTGGCGCGGTGACGCCGAGGGCGGCGAGCTGCGCGACTACCAGGTCGAGGTCAACGACGGCGAGGTCGTGCTCGACATCATCCACCGCCTCCAGGCCACCCAGGCCGGCGACCTCGCGGTCCGCTGGAACTGCAAGGCGGGCAAGTGCGGGTCGTGCAGCGCGGAGGTCAACGGACGGCCCCGGCTGATGTGCATGACCCGCATGTCCACCTTCGAGTCCGACGAGACGATCACGGTCACCCCGATGCGGACCTTCCCCGTCGTACGCGACCTCGTCACCGATGTCTCCTTCAACTACGACAAGGCCCGGCAGGTCCCGGCCTTCGTGCCGCCGAAGGGGGTCGCGGCCGGGGAGTACCGCATGCAGCAGGTGGACGTGGAGCGCTCGCAGGAGTTCCGCAAGTGCATCGAGTGCTTCCTGTGCCAGGACACGTGTCACGTCGTGCGTGACCACGAGGAGAACAAGACGTCTTTCGCCGGGCCGCGGTTTTTGATGCGGATCGCGGAGCTCGATATGCATCCGCTGGACGCCGCTTCCGAGGTCGGTCTGACCCGCGCCGCCTCGGCCCAGGAGGACCACGGGCTCGGCTACTGCAACATCACCAAGTGCTGCACGGAGGTGTGCCCCGAGCACATCAAGATCACTGACAACGCCCTCATTCCGCTCAAGGAGCGGGCGGTGGACCGCAAGTACGATCCGCTGATCTGGCTCGGCAACAAAATCCGTCGCCGGACCGAATAGGGGTTGTCTTTTCCCGCCCGCCCACCCGTGCGGGTGTGTTCTCCGTCTGCGGGTGCCGCTTGTGCCTGGTCGGTCCCGGGCCGGGGTACCTCCTCGAAATCCGTAACACCTGGCCCTGCGCATCTAGTGACCTTCTTGTCAACGTATTTCTGCGGGGGCACCCCGCCCCGTCCCCTCCGGGTCCATCGGCGTCCGCCTGCCCGGTGGGGGTGGCCGGGGAGGGGGGTGGGTGGGGGCGAGCCCGTCGGCCGTCGGCCGCCCATGGGGGCGGAGGGGGGTGGGTGGGCTCGGGTACATCGGCGCCCGACGGTCCGGCGGGGGTGGCGGGCTCGGGTACGTCGGCGTCCGCCCTCGCGTAGACGGCTGAGGGGGTGGGAGTGAGCCCGTCGGCGGGCGCCTGTCCGTGAAGTAGCGGAGGGGGGCGGGGCGGGCACTGCGCGACTGACCGTCCCCGGGCACCCCACGACCGACAGCCCGCTCGGGGTGGGCGGGAGGGGGCGCGCTGCCGGGCTGGCAAGGGCTCAGCACAGCGAAGTGCCCAAGGCGAGCCACACCCCCTCACCCTCAGACACACCGGACAGGCAAACGCCGACGCGAACTCACCCCCACCCCCCCATCAGCCACAGCGGGCGGACGGACGCCGACGTACCCGAACCCGCCCACCCCCGCGGACAGCCGGACGCCGACGTACCCAAACCCACCCACGCCCCTCCCGCCCTCCCCGGCTGGACGGCCGGACGCCGCCGTATCCAAATCCACCCACCCCTCCCGGCCACCCCCACCGGCGGGCGACGGCCGACGTACCCGAGCCCCACCCACCCCCGCCACCCCTCAGCCCCCGCCGGACAGGCGGGCGCCGCCGTACCCGAGCCCACCCACCCCCAACCCCGGCCACCCCCACCGGACAGGCGGACGCCGACGGACCGGAGGGGACGGGGCGGGGTGCCCCCGCAGAAATACGTTGACAGGAACGGCACCGGATACCCAAGGCCAGGTGATACGGATTTCGAGGAGGTACCCCGGCCCGGCACCGACCAGGCACAAGCGGCACCCGCAGACGGAGAACACACCCGCACGGGCGGGCGGGCGGGAAAGACAAAGCCCCCGGAGGGGGTGGAGGGAGTTCGAGTCGCGCGGGGGAGCGGTGGGACATAGCCTCCGAAAAGGAGCACGCGGCAAGCGGCCGTGGCGCGGCGAAAGGCGCGGTACGCATGCGGCGGCGACTCGCAGGAATCGTTGCGGCGCTCGGCGCCCTCATAACACTGACCGGCGCGCCGCAAGCCTCGGCGGACGACCCGATCACGCTGTCCAGGACCGGCCAGACAACCGACAAGGTCGGCGCGCTGGGCGACCGCCAGCCGCAGGTCGCCACGGCACTGGACGGCCTCTACCAGAAGCAGCGCATCCAGCTCTTCGTGGCGTACGTCCGCACCTTCTCCGGCCGCAGCCCGCAGGACTGGGCGAACGCGACCGCGACGAAGAACGGCCTGGGCCAGCGGGACATCCTGCTGGCGGTGGCCACCCACGACCGGCAGTACGCGGTCTCCGCCGACCAGGACTCCGGCCTGACCGCCGCCCAGCTCAACGAGGTCAGCAGCCAGGCCGTGGAGCCCGCGCTGCGGCAGAACGACTGGGCGGGCGCCGCGATCGGCGCGGCCACCGGCTACGACGCGGTCCTCAGCGGTCTGCCGGTGACCGTCCCCTCGATCACCCCCGGCACCGCGGACCCCGGCGGCAGCGGGGCGCCGCCGGGCGACTCCGCGGCCGACCTGTGGATTCCGGTGGTGGCCGTCGGCGCCGCGGGCGCGGTCGGGGTGTGGGCGTTCCGCAGGAAGCGCGGCCCGCGACAGCCCGCCGCACCGGCGCCCGGTGAACGCGGCTGGGGCGCGCCGCAGCCGACCCCGCTGCCCGAGCTGGACTCGCAGGCCAAGCACCTGCTGGTGCAGACCGACGACGCGGTCCGCACCAGCCAGGAGGACGTGGGCTTCGCGGCGGCGCAGTTCGGCGAGGAGGCGGCGCGGCCGTTCGCCGAGGCCGTCGAGTACGCCAAGACCGAGCTGACCGCGGCCTTCCGGCTGCGGCAGCAGCTCGACGACGCGATACCCGAGGACGACGCGACCCGCCGGCAGATGCTGGACGAGATCCTGTCCCGCTGCACCCAGGCCAACCGGCGGCTGGACGCGGAGTCCGAGGCGTTCGACCGGCTGCGCGCCCTGGAGGCGAACGCGCCGGAGGTGCTGGAGCAGGCCGAGGCGAAGGCGGCGGCGCTGCCGAGCCGGATCGACACGGCGGAGGCGTCGCTGGCGCCGCTGGCCCAGAAGTACGCGGACGCCGCGCTCGACCCGGTCCCCGGCCACCCGGCCGAGGCCAGGGACCGGCTGGAATTCGCGCACGCCAGCCTCGTACAGGCCAGGGCCGCCGTCGGCACCGATCACGGCAAGGTCGCGGTGTACGTACGGGCCGCCGAGGGCGCGCTGGACCAGGCGGTCATGCTCACCGAGTCCGTCACCCGAAGGGCCCAGGAGCTGGCGGAGGCCGACGGAAAGCTGCGGGACGCGCTGACCGAGGCCGACACCGACCTGGCCGAGGCCCGCGGCCTGCTCGGCGGCACCGCGGCCGGGGTCTCCACCGCCGACCTCCAGGGCAGGATCGCCCGCGCCGAGACGGTCGTGGCCGACGTACGGCAGGAGCTGGCGGCAGGGCGCTACGACCCGATCGCCGGGCTGCGCCGGGTCGAGGAGGCGGACGCGGCGCTGGACGAGGCGCTGGCCGGGGCCCGCGAGCGGGAGGTCAGCGAGCAGCGGGCGCGCGGGCTGCTGGACCAGGCGCTGCTGGGGGCGCGCAGCGAGGTGGCGTCGGCGACCGCGCCGATCACGGGGGTGGCGAGGCCGCCGATGCTGACGGTGAGCCCGAGCGTGATGCCGCTGGCGGTGCCGACGCGGGTGGGGAGGTAGTCCTGGCCGAGGG
>NZ_MECL01000254.1 GCF_014596445.1 Streptomyces sp. CBMA29
CTCGCGGGGACCGACCCCGCGAGTACCCCGCAGGACAGCGGTCCGGCGCCGCTCTCCCCCGGGGCAGGGGCCGCGCCGGGGCTCGGCAAGAGCCGCTCCGCGAGCGGCGGGCCCGCGCCAACGGCCCGTCAGGCGTGGCCGTCCCGGCGACGGGCCGCCCTGCTGATCGGCGGGCTGGCCGCAGGGCTGGCCGTGCTGAGCGTCGTGTCGGCCGGGATCGGGGCGTACGGGATTCCGGCGGCGGACGTGCTGGCGTCGGTGGCGCACCGCTGCGGCCTCGGGGGACACCGGCTGGACCGGGTGGCGGAGTCGGTGCTGTGGGACGTACGGCTGCCGCGCATCGTGCTGGCACTGCTGGTCGGCGGGTCACTGGGGTGCGCGGGGGCGCTGATGCAGGGGGTGTTCGGGAATCCGCTGGCCGAGCCGGGGGTGATCGGGATCTCGTCCGGCGCCGCGGTCGGCGCCGTCGGGTCGATCGCGCTCGGCCTGACCTTCGCGGGCACCTGGTCGGTGACGGTGTGCGCCTTCGTCGCCGGGCTGCTGACCGTACTCGTCGTGTACGGCCTGTCCCGGTCCGGCGGCCGGACAGAGGTCGTCACCCTCGTCCTGACCGGCATCGCGGTGAACGCCTTCGCGGGCGCCCTCATCGGCCTGTTCGTCTTCTTCGCGGACAACTCGCAGCTCACCCAGATCACCTTCTGGCAGCTCGGTTCGCTGGCCCAGGCGAGCTGGCCGAAGGTGCTCGCGGTGCTGCCCTGCGCGCTGGCGGGTCTCGCCGCGGCACCGTTCTTCTCCCGCCGCCTGGACCTGCTGGCGCTCGGCGAACGCCAGGCCAAGCACCTCGGCGTGGACGTCGAACGGATGCGGATCGCGGTGATCCTGGTCGTGGCGCTGCTGACGGCCGCGGCCGTCGCGGTCGCGGGGATCGTCGCCTTCGTCGGGCTCGTCGTGCCGCACCTGCTGCGGATGGCCGCGGGTCCCGGACACCGTTTCCTGGTGCCGGGCAGCGCGCTGGGCGGCGCGCTCGTCCTGGTCGCGGCCGACCTCGCCGCCCGTACGCTCGCCTCGCCCGCGGAGCTGCCGCTGGGCGTGCTGACCGCGCTGGTCGGCAGCCCCTTCTTCTTCTGGCTGCTGCGCAGGACCCGCGGCCGGCAGGGGGGTTGGGCATGAGGCCGCTCGCGGTACGACGCCGCGCCCGTACGTCCCTCCCGCCGCCGCCCACCCCCGGCGACGTCCTGGCCGAGGCCCACGACCTGGTCGTACGGCTCGGCGGGCGCCCCGTACTCGACGGCGTCGGCCTCGCCGTCCACGCGGGCGAGGTGCTCGCCCTGGTCGGGCCCAACGGCGCGGGCAAGTCCACGCTGCTGGGGGCGCTGGCCGGTGACGTGCCCGCCGACGCCGGTGAGGTGCGCGTCGGCGGCGCGCCCCTCGGCCGCTGGACCGCCCGGCAGCTCGCCCTGCGCCGGGCCGTGCTCCCGCAGTCCTCGCCGCTGGCCTTCCCCTTCACCGCCGACGAGGTCGTACGGATGGGGCGCGCGCCCTGGGCCGGGACCGTGCCGGCCCACGAGGACGAGGCCGCCGTGGCGGCGGCCATGCGCGCCACCGAGGTCACGGGCTTCGCCGAGCGGGCCTATCCCGCGCTCTCGGGCGGCGAGCGCGCCCGCGTCGCACTCGCGCGGGTGCTCGCCCAACGCGCGCCGCTGCTTCTGCTCGACGAGCCGACCGCCGCCCTCGACCTTCACCATCAGGAGCTCGTCCTGCGCGTCTGCCGCGAGCAGGCCGCTCTCGGGCGCGGGGTCGTCGTCGTCCTCCACGACCTCGGCCTCGCCGCCGCCCATGCCGACCGGATCGCCATCCTGTCCTCCGGCCGCGTCACCGCCGACGGTTCGCCCGCGGCGGTGCTCACCGCCGAACGGCTCTCCGCCGTCTACCGCCACCCCGTCGAAGTCCTCCCCCACCCCCGCAGCGGCGCCCCCCTGGTCCTCCCCCTCCGCTGAGAGCCCGCCCCGTCAGGGGCGCTGGGGGCACCTCCCGGCCGAAGGTTGGGGGAGGAACCGCGCGGCCCGCCCCCACCGGGCCGGTGGTCCGATGACAACCGAACTGCCCCACCCGGGCCGGTGGTGACGTGCGGCCACGTCTCAGCTTGTCGCGCAGTTCCCCGCGCCCCTAAAAAATCGGCGTACCGCGCCACGCGGAGGGACCGTCTGGGGGTCGCGCACCGGGAGGGGCGCTCCTTTGGGGCGCTTGGTGGTGCGGGACCTCAGCGGGAGGCGCAGAATCGGGGCGTACGTACGAACTCCGGGGGGCCGACCGTCCGCCGGAGGCGGCCCTTCACCACCCCCCGAGGAGCCCTCTTTGCGCACTGCGACACCCCGCCGGTACCTGATGTGTCCACCGGCGCACTTCCGAGTGACGTACTCGATCAACCCGTGGATGGACCCGACGAAACCGGTGGACCCGGCACTGGCCCTGTTCCAGTGGGAGGACCTGCGCGACAGGTACCGGGCGCTGGGCCACACCGTGGAGCTGCTGGACGCGGTGGAGGATCTGCCGGACATGGTGTTCGCGGCGAACGGCGCGACCGTCGTGGACGGGAAAGTGCTCGGCGCGAGGTTCGCGAACCCGGAGCGCGAGGCCGAGGCGCCGGCGCACCTGGCGTGGTTCAGGAGCAACGGCTTCCCCGACCCGCGCGAGCCGGTCCACATCAACGAGGCGGAGGGCGACTTCGCGGTCACGGCGACGTGGATCCTGGCGGGCCAGGGCTTCCGGAGCAGCCCGCTGTCGCACTCGGAGGCGCAGGAGTTCTTCGGCCGTCCGGTGATCGGCCTGGAGCTGACCGACCCGCGCTACTACCACCTGGACACGGCACTGGCCGTGCTCGACGACGCGCAGGACGAGATCATGTACTACCCCGGCGCCTTCTCCCCCGGCAGCCGCGCCGTGCTGGCCCGGCTGTTCCCCGACGCGCTGCTGGCGACGGCGCGGGACGCCGCCGCGCTCGGCCTCAACGCGGTCAGCGACGGCCGCAACGTCCTGCTGCCGCGTACCGCCACCGGCCTGCTCGGGCCGTTGGGCGACCGGGGCTTCGAGCCGGTCCCGGTGGACATGTCGGAGCTGCACAAGGCCGGCGGCAGCGTGAAGTGCTGCACGATGGAGCTGCGCCCGGCAGTCGCCTGACCAGCGCGTGGACCGACCGGCCGAGCCGCCCGGTCCCGACCGCGCCCTGCCGTGCACCGCCGCGTCATAGGGTGCGGGAATGGACGTTTCGAGCGGGGCACGGCATGACGTGGTGATCGTCGGCGGCGGCCACAACGGGCTGGTCGCCGCCGCCTATCTGGCCCGCGCGGGCCGCCGGGTGCTGCTGCTCGAACGGCTGCCCGCGACGGGCGGCGCGGCCGTGTCGACCCGGGCCTTCGCCGGGGTGGACGCGCGGCTGTCGCGCTACTCCTACCTGGTCAGCCTGCTGCCCGCGCGGATCACCGACGAGTTGGGGCTGCGGTTCGCGGTGCGCCGCCGCCGGATCTCCTCGTACACCCCGCGCGGCACCGGCGGCCTGCTGGTGGACGCGGGCGACGCGGCCCGTACGCGGGAGCAGTTCGCCGCGCTGACCGGCGACGACCGGGACTTTGAAGCGTGGCAGCGGTTCTACGCGATGACCGGGCGGGTCGCGGAGGCGGTGTTCCCGACGCTGACCGAGCCGCTGCCCTCGCGGGCCGCGCTGGAGAGCGCGATCGGCGACTCCGCGGCCTGGGAGGCGCTGTTCGAGCGACCGCTGGGCGAGACGGTGGAGGCGGTCTTCGCCGACGACCTGGTGCGGGGCGTGGTCCTCACCGACGCGCTGATCGGTACTTTCACACACGCCCACGACCCGTCGCTGCGGCAGAACCGCTGTTTCCTCTACCACGTGATCGGCGGCGGGACCGGCGACTGGGACGTGCCGGTGGGCGGGATGGGCGCGTTCACCGACGCGCTGGCGGACGCGGCCCGCGCGGCGGGCGCCGAGATCGTCACCGGCGCCGAGGTCACGGGCATCGCGGCGGACGGCGTACGCGCGGAGGTGACGTACGAACGCGACGGGCGGCAGGAGACGGTCGGGGCGCGTGACGTGCTGGTCAACGCGGCGCCGCACACGCTCGCCGGGCTGCTGGGCGAGGCGGCGCCGGGTCCGGCTCCCGAGGGCGCGCAGCTCAAGGTCAACATGCTGCTGCGCAGGCTGCCGCGGCTGCGCGACACCTCGGTGGACCCGCGCGAGGCGTTCGCCGGGACCTTCCACATCGCCGAGGGCTACGAGCAGTTGGCGACCGCGTACGAGCAGGCCGCCGCGGGGCGGCTGCCGGACGCGCCGCCGTCGGAGATCTACTGCCACAGCCTGACCGACCCGTCGGTCCTCTCCCCAGAACTGGCCGGGCGGGGCGTCCACACGCTGACCCTGTTCGGACTGCACACGCCCGCGCGGCTGTTCGCGGCGGACCCGGCGGGGGCGAAGGCCGCGCTGCTGGAGGCGACGCTGGCGCGGCTCGACGCGGTGCTGGCCGAGCCGCTGGCGGACTGCCTGCTGCTGGACGGCGACGGCAGACCGTGTCTTGAGGCGAAGTCGCCGCTGGACCTGGAGCGCGAAGTGGGCCTGCCCGGCGGCCACATCTTCCACCGCGACCTGTCGTGGCCGTACGCCGCCCCGGACGCGGATCAGGTGACGTACGCCACAGGCCGCTGGGGCGTCGGCACCCCGTATGAGAACGTCTTCCTCTGCGGCGCGGGCGCGGCCCGCGGCGGCGGGGTGAGCGGCGTTCCCGGGCACAACGCGGCCATGGCGGTACTGGAGAAGGCACGATGACCACCGACGAGCGCGGCATCACCCCCGGCCGGCATCTGGACCCGCGGTTGATCGATCCCCGGCGGCTGGCCCGCCGCACGGTCGGCCGCAGGCAGTGGCGGCGCGGCGGCACCTGGCACACCCTCGGCGAGGACGGCACGGTGCCGGAGCAGCGGCGGTGCACCGCCGACGTGGTGGTGGACTGCGCGGTGTACGCGGACGGCGCGCGGGTGGCGTCGCTGCCGCCGCGCGAGGCGCTGGCGGAGGCCAGGAAGCACACCGGCGGCTTCGCCTGGATCGGGCTGCACGAGCCGGAGGCGGAGCATCTGACCGAGATCGCCGAGGTGTTCGGGCTGCATCCGCTGGCGGTCGAGGACGCGGTGACCGCGCACCAGCGGCCCAAGCTGGAGCGGTACGGCGACTCGCTGTTCATGGTGGTCAAGACGATCGTCTTCGTCGAGCACGAGAAGCTGACCGCGACCAGCGAGGTGGTCGACACCGGTGAGCTGATGATCTTCCTCGGCGCGGACTTCGTCGTGGTGGTGCGGCACGGCAGCGCGCCGGGGCTGACCCGCGTACGGCACGCCCTCGAAAGCAGCCCGGAGATGCTGGCGCACGGCCCCTCGGCGGTCCTGCACGCCATCGTCGACCAGGTCGTGGACGACTACCTGGACGTGGCCGACGAGGTCGAGTTGGACGTGGACGACCTGGAGGCCGACGTCTTCTCCGCCTCGCACGGCGACGACGCCGAGCGCATCTACCAGCTCAAGCGGGAGCTCATCGAGTTCAAGCGGGCCGTGCACCCGATGGCCAGGCCCTTGCAGCGGCTGAGCGAGGAGCCCGACCGGCTCATCGGCTCCGAGGTCGCCCGCTATCTGCGCGACGTCGCCGACCACCTCACCCACGTCCGCGAGCGGCTGGTGGGCTACGGCGAGCTGGTCGACGGTCTGCTGGCGGCCAATCTCAGCCAACTCGCCGTGCAACAGAACGTCGACATGCGGCGGATCAGCGCAGGCGCCGCGATCCTCGCCGTCCCGACGATGATCGCGGGCTTCTACGGCATGAACTTCGACCACATGCCCGAGCTGCGCTGGTCCTTCGGCTACCCGCTGATGATGGGCGTGATGGCCACACTGTCCTTCCTGTGCTACCGCGCCTTCCACCGCTACGGCTGGCTTTAAAGGCGCTACTGCCAGGCGTCGCCCCAGGAGGCGTCGCGGGCCGCGCGGTAGGTGTCGCCGTGGCGTTTGCTGACGGTGTCGCGGACCAGGCCGCGGTCGGCGGTGCACAGGTCGAGCAGGACCAGGCCCTTGCGGATCTGCGGGTGGCGCACGACGCGGCTGTGGGCGGGGGTCGCGGGGAACCGCGCGGCGGCCACGTAGCTGAACTTCTCGTCCTCGTAGGGCAGTGACCCGCCCTTGACCTGCCGGTGCAGCGAGCTGCGCTGGACGCGGGCGGCGAAGTGGCACCAGTCGTCGCCGGTGACCGGGCAGGCCGCGTCGTGCGGGCAGGGCGCGAGGACGGTGAGCCCGGCGGCGAGCAGCCGGTCGCGGGCGGCGATCGTGCGCGCGTACCCCTCGGGGGTGCCGGGCTCGACGACCAGCACCGCCCCGGTGGCCGCCACCGCGGCCGCGTCGATCAGCGCGGCGGCGTCGGCGGCGGTCAACTCCCCGATCACGTACGAGACGGTGACCAGGTCGGCGGCGGGCAGCGCGGGTCCGCCGCCGAGCGGCGACCGGGTCCAGCGCGCGGTGCGCAGGGCGGGCGACTCGGCGGTGCGCGCCAGTTCACCGCCCAGGTCGAGGGCGGACTGCGACCAGTCCAGGACGGTGGAGGTGTGCGCGCCCCCTGACCGTTCGTCCGGGAAGGCGTCGGCCACCGCCCAGGTCGCCGCGCCCGTCCCGCCGCCGAGGTCGAGATGGGTCGCGGGCGACCACTGCCCGGCCCGCAAACGGAATGCCTCGAGCGCGGCCCTGACGGCCGCGTACGTGGCGGGCATACGGTAGGCCGCGTAGGCCGCCACCGACGCCGCGTCCCGCAGAATGGGCGCTGACGTCGGCGACTTGCCACGATATGTTTCGATGAGGCGTTCCACCTCGGCAGAAGCCCTGGTGGGGGCCGTGGCGCTCAGTCGCGCCGAGAGGGCTGTACGCAGGTCGTCGGGTAGGTGCACAGTGGACACAAGTCCCAACTGTAAGGGTCGTGCACACCCGTAACGGCCTCCTTACACTCTGTGGCCATTCGATATCCATACTTGTGTTAACTCGGTCATAACAACGGCTCGAATCTGCGTAAACCGCAGCGGAAAGCCCTCGTGTTGGCCTAGCGTTCGCTGTTATCCAGGCGCACTACCCCTTGGGGAAGTGGTAGAGCGCCTCGTCGGTCGCGATGTGCCAGGGGGGTCCATGCGGCGTGTCGAAGCAAACCGGGTTCTGCCGGTCATACCCATGAGTGCCGATACGAGACCCGTGCGCGCGAGAGCCGCGCACGCGTTCGGCAGGAGGGCATCGGGTTCCGCCGGCGCCCTCGCCGCGCCCGGCCCGTACGGCGGGCACGGCAGGTTCAGTGACAAGGCGCGGTGGTATCTGCCGCTCGCGCTCACCGTCGACGTGCTCGGGATCGCGTTCCCGGTCGCGGCGATCTTCCATGCCACCGGCCAGCCGCACCCGCTGGCCTGCGCCGCCGTGGCGGCGCTCGCCTGGGTGGGTGTCCAGACGGTCAGGCGGCGTTACGCGGCGGACGTCCTCGGCGAGCACCGCGGCGCCGGGGCGGTGCTCCGGGACTGGCTGATGCTCCTCGGGGTACTCGCCGTGGTCAGGACCGCCTTCGACCAGGTGGCGGAACCGTCGTACGCGCTGGCCGGGCTGACCGCCGGTCCCGTGCTCACGGCGGCCTGCCGGATGCTCACCCACCACCACCTGATCGCCGCCCGGCGCGAGGCCCACGCCGTGCGCAGGGTGCTGGTCATCGGCGAGCCGAGCTCCGCCGACCATGTGGTGGGCCACCTCGCGGCCCGTACCGAACACGCGTATGTGGTGGTCGGGGTGGTCCCGGTGGGCAACGCCAAGCTGGAGTGCGGGGCCCCGGTCACCGCACGGCTCGGCGCGGTCGCGCCGTCCGGTCTCGCCGAGGACGCGGGCATCGTGCTCGGCGCCGCCCGCGACCACGGGGCGGAACTGGTCCTGGTGGCGCCAGGACCGCGGCTGTCCGCGGAGCGGCTGCGCAGGCTGTCCTGGTCCCTGCACGACGCGGGCCTGCCGCTCGCGGTGCTGCCGGGGCTGATCGATGTGGCCGTGCGCCGGGTGCAGTTGGACGCGCCCGCGGGCCTGGCCATGCTGCACATCGCCCCGCCGTCCAGGCGCGGCGTCCAGCCGGTGCTCAAGTCGGCCCTCGACCGGGTCGGCGCGGGGCTCGGACTCCTGCTGCTATCCCCGGTCTTCGGCCTGGTGGCGGCGGCGGTCCGGCTGACCTCGCAGGGTCCGGCATTCCACCGGCAGATCCGGTACGGGCAGGGCTGTGTGCCGTTCACCATGTGGAAATTCCGCACGATGGTGGTCGACGCGGAGCAGCGCAAGTCCGATCTGCACGGGGCCAACGAGAACGACGGCCTGATGTTCAAGATGCGCCGTGACCCCCGGGTCACCCGCGTCGGGCGGCTGCTGCGGCGGCTGTCGCTGGACGAGCTGCCGCAGCTCGTGAACGTGCTGCGCGGCGAGATGTCGATGGTCGGCCCGCGTCCGCCGCTGCCCGACGAGGTGGCGCGGTACAACGAGGTGGAGGTCAGGCGCCTCGCGGTCAAGCCGGGCATCACGGGTCTGTGGCAGGTCAGCGGCAGGTCGGAGCTGTCCTGGGACGAGACCCTCGCGATCGATCTGCGGTACGTCGACAACTGGTCGCTCTCGGGCGACGCGGATGTGATGGCCCGCACCCTGCGGGCCGTGGTCGACGGACGTGGGGCGTACTAGTGAGTCACTGTTCCGGCCACAGACCCGGCGGTCGCCCGCCAGTGCGCGTACACCGCGGCGATCCCGTCCCGCAGCGCGATCTCCGGCCGCCAGCCGAGCGCTCGCAGACGGGACACGTCGAGCAGCTTGCGCGGCGTGCCGTCGGGTTTTGTGGTGTCCCAGCCGATCGTGCCGCGGTAGCCGACGACGTCCCTGACGGTCTCGGCCAGTTCGCGGATGGTCAGGTCCTCGCCGCAGCCGACGTTGACCGGCTCGGCGCCGTCGTAGACCCGCAGCAGCAGCGCGCAGGCCGCCGCGAGGTCGTCCACGTGCAGGAATTCGCGCCGCGGTGTGCCGCTGCCCCACAGGGTCAGTTCGGCCGCGCCGTCCCGCTCGGCCTCGTGGAAGCGGCGGATGAGGGCGGGCAGCACGTGCGAGGTGGCGAGGTCGAAGTTGTCGCCGGGGCCGTAGAGGTTGGTGGGCATCGCGGAGATGTACGAGGCGCCGTACTGCTTGCGGTAGGACTGCACCTGGACGATGCCGGCGATCTTGGCGAGCGCGTACGCCTCGTTGGTCGGCTCCAGGGGGCCGGTGAGCAGCGCGTCCTCGTGGATCGGCTGCGGGGCCAGCTTGGGGTAGATGCACGAGGAGCCGAGGAAGAGCAGGCGGGCGACGCCCGCCTCGTGGGCCCCGGCGATCACGCTGAGCTGGATCCTGAGGTTGTCCTCAAGGAACTGCACGGGGTAGGTCGAGTTGGCCATGATCCCCCCGACCTTGGCCGCCGCGAGCACCACCGCGTCGGGCCGGATGTCGCGCAGGTACGCGGCGGTCGCCGCCGCGTCCCGCAGGTCCAGTTCCGCGCGGCCCCGGGTGAGCACCTGGTGGCCTTCGGCGGTGAGGCGGCGGGCCACGGCGGAGCCGACGAGGCCACGGTGGCCCGCGACGAAGATCCGGGCCGCATCGGGCAGTAGGTCTGTCATGGAACGGCATTCTGCCAGCACACTTCACCCGATCGGGTGCCAACCCATCTTTACGTACGAAATACAGCACAACCCGACCAGTTGGGGGGACTCACATGGGCAAGACCGCGCTCATCACCGGCGTCACCGGCCAGGACGGCTCGTATCTCGCGGAGCTGCTGCTGTCCAAGGGCTACACCGTGCACGGCCTCGTGCGCCGCTCGTCGACGTTCAACACCGAACGGATCGACCACATCTACCAGGACCCCCAGGAGAAGAACCGTTCCTTCGTGCTGCATCACGCGGATCTCACCGACGGCATCGCACTGGTGAGCCTGCTGCGCGACCTGCGGCCGGACGAGATCTACAACCTGGGCGCGCAGTCCCATGTGCGGGTCTCCTTCGACGCGCCGCTGTACACCGGGGACGTCACCGGGCTGTCCGCGCTGCGGCTGCTGGAGGCGCTGCGGGCGAGCGGCATCGAGGCGCGGATCTACCAGGCGTCGTCCTCGGAGATGTTCGGCGCCGCCCCGCCGCCGCAGAACGAGCGCACCCCCTTCCACCCGCGCAGCCCGTACGGCTGCGCGAAGGTCTTCGCCTACTGGGCGACGGTGAACTACCGCGAGGCGTACGGGATGTACGCCGTCAACGGCATCCTGTTCAACCACGAGTCCCCGCGCCGCGGTGAGACCTTCGTCACCCGCAAGATCACCCGCGCCATCGCCCGTATCCAGGCCGGCCTCCAGGACCGGCTCTACCTGGGCAATCTGGACGCGGTCCGCGACTGGGGCTACGCGCCGGAGTACGTGGACGCGATGTGGCGGATGCTCCAGCGCGACGAGCCGGAGGACTACGTGGTGGCGACCGGCGAGGCCGCGACCGTACGGCAGTTCCTGGAGGTGGCGTTCGAGCACGCGGGCCTGGACTGGGCCGAACATGTCCGGTACGACCCGAAATACGAGCGGCCCAGCGAGGTCGACGCGCTCATCGGCGACGCGAGCAAGGCACGGGACCTGCTGGACTGGAAGGCGCAGGTCAGGGTCGCGGAGCTGGCCCGGATCATGGTCGACGCGGACATCCGGCAGGTGGCGGACCAGTTGTCGGGGGCCACGATTCGCATCGACAGATGATGTGATGTCACTTTATTCGTCAAAATGGCAGACCGGGCTAAGCGGAACCCCCTACTCTGCCGTGCATCACGACGGCCGTATCGGCCGTTGCAACACATCAGGGGCCTGGGGGGCAACTCATGCGTAAATTGCCGGTGTTCTCGGCTGCCATATTGCTGGCAGCCGCGACGCTGGGAGTGATGTCGTCGCCATCGGCGACCGCGCTCCAACCACCGGTCGGCATCACCGCCGACAATCTCAGCACGTACCAGACCAACGGGATCGTGTGGGCCATGGCCCAGGCGAACGGCGTGGTCTACACAGGGGGCACCTTCTCCGCGATCCGGCCCGCAGGGTCCGCGGCCGGGACCAACGAGACGTCCGTGGCGAACTTCGCGGCCTTCGACGCGGCGACCGGCGCGCCCACCGGCTGCCAGCTCAACTTCACGGTGGGCTCCAACAACGCCACCGTGCGCGCGCTGGCCGTCTCGCCCGACGGCCAGACGCTCTACGCGGGCGGCTTCTTCGGCGCGGTCAACGGTGTCGGGGTGAGCAGCCTGGCCGCGATCAACCTGGCCACCTGCGCGGTCAGCACGACCTTCCACCCGGCGGCCTCGGGCACGGTGCGCGCCATCGCCGCGACCTCGGACGCCGTGTACTTCGGCGGCGACTTCACGTCGGTCGGCGGCCAGTCCCGGGGCAAATTCGCCGCGGTGAACACCGCGGGCACGCTGCTGCCGTGGTCGCCCAACGCCGACCTGCCGGGCCGGGCGCTGGCGATCACCCCGGACGGCCAGAACGCCATCATCGGCGGTGACTTCAACTACGTCGGCGGCACCTACTCGCACTCGCTCGCCGTGGTCGACACCACGACCGGCGCGCTGACCAAGGCGTACCCGCCCGGGTTCCTCGACGCGACCTCGGTGACCAAGTCGATCATCGTGGATCCGGCGAGCAACGCCTTCTACACCGCCAACGAAGGCACCGGCGGCGGTGTGTTCGACGGCCGGGTGGCCCTCAGCCTCACCGACTTCAACCAGGTCTGGCGGGACAACTGCCTGGGCGCCACGCAGAGCCTGGTCGTCTACGGCACCGTGCTCTACAGCGGCTCGCACGCCCACGACTGCTCCAGCATGGGCGAATTCCCCAACTCGACGCGCAAGCACCTGCTCGCCGAGTCGGTCACCGACCCGCACCTGCTGTCGTGGTACCCCGACACCAACGACGGGATCGGCGAGAAGATCGGCCCGCGCGTGATGGCGATCTCCTCGTCCGGCGGCCACGACTACATGTGGGTCGGCGGCGAGTTCACCACCGTCAACGGCGGCGCCCAGCAGGGCCTGACCCGCTTCGCCGACGGCCCCGACACCGGGGCCCCGACGCTGCCGCAGACCGCGGTGAGCAGCATCGACCCCGGTTCGGTGAAGGTGACCTGGCAGTCGAGCACCGACAACGACGACGGCACGCTGATCTACAACGTGTACCGCAACGGCGCCGCCACCCCCGTCTACACGGTCAGCGGCGACTCCAAGCCCTGGATCCGCCCGCAGATCACGTTCACCGACACCAATGTCACGCCCGGCGTGAAGTACACCTACCGGGTGTCGGCCAGTGACGGCATCAACACCAGCGCCCAGTCGCCGAACGCGGCGGCCACCGTCCCGGCCACGGCCGAGCCGTACGCCACGCAGATCCTCGCCGACGGCGCGAATCTGTACTGGCGCTACGACGCCGCCGCCGGTTCGTACAACGCGGACGCCTCCGCGGCCGACGACAGCGGGATCAGCGTCGGCGGCCCGGTGCACGCCGTCTCGCCGGGCGCGGTGCCCGGCTCCAAGGCGTACACCTTCAACGGCTCCACCCAGTGGACGTACAGCGACCGCTCGCACGCCACACCGTCCGCGTACAGCGTCGAGACGTGGTTCAAGACCACCACGACCTCCGGCGGAAAGCTGATCGGCTTCGGGAACCTCGCGACCGAGACCAGCGGCAACTACGACAAGCACGTCTACATGACCAACAGCGGTCAGCTCATCTTCGGCGCCTACACCGGCAGCACCCGCATCGTCTCCACGCCCACCGGCGGCTACAACGACGGCAACTGGCACCAGGTCGTCGCGACGCAGGGGTCGAACGGGATGCGGCTGTACGTGGACGGCGTCCTCAAGGGCAGCGACGCCGCCGTCACCACCAGCCAGAACTACAACGGCTTCTGGCGCGTCGGCGGCGACAACCTGAACGGCTGGCCTTCCCAGCCGACGAGCCAGTTCTTCGCGGGCTCGATCGACGAGGCAGCCGTCTTCCCGACGGTCCTCAGCCCGGCCCAGATCGCGAACCAGTACGCGCTCGGGACCGCTCCGTGATCCGGATCCACCGCTCCGCCACTGCCGCCGCCGTCCTCGTGACGGCGGCGGCGGTGCTGCTCGGCGCCTGCGGCGACGGGGGTGGCGGAGGCGGTCACGACACGGCGAAGAACGACGCGAAGGCGTCGCCCGGCGTCTCCGCGACGGCCACGGGCGGCACCTCGGGACCGTCCGCGACCAAGAGCCCCGACGCCGGCGCCGGTTCGGACGACAGCACCGAGGCGCCGGGGTCCGCGGCCGACGCCCCGAAGGTGCCGGACGCGCAGCTCACCCCGCCCGGCGGCGGGACCTTCAGCACGACCCAGAAGTCCTATCTGTCGGGGCGGGTGCCCAAGGGCACCGACCCGGTGGCCGTCCTCGAAGGCGGCCAGGAGATCTGCGACCGGCTGACCCGTACCGCGAAGATCGACAAGGACGCGGCGGCCGGGGCGATCGTCACCGGTGACATCAGCAGGTCGGGCGCGGCGGCGGCCGTCCGCAGCCTCTGCCCCGACCAGCAGCCGGTGATCGACGCCGCCGCGCGGGGCTTCGCCGACGGTACGTTCACGGTGGCGGCGAAGGCCGTACCCGGCACGTCGGTCGCGCCCGGCACCTACCGCGCGCCGCACCCGTCGACGCACTGCACCTGGCGGGTGACCAGCTCGAACGGCACCCTGTCGGCCGGCAGCGGCGCCCGGATGACGGTCCCCGCCGCCGCACGCGGCGTCACCTCCAGCGGCTGCTACGTGTGGCTCGCGGGCACGGGGTGAGCGATGCGCCGTGAGCCGCGGGACGAGACCGAGATGAACGGAGGGACCGCATGAGCAAGCTCCCGATCGTGGTGGCGATACCGACCAAGAACGAGGCGGAGAACATCGCCCGTACGGTGTCGTCGGTCATCGACCACGTCGAGGCCGTGGTGGTGGTCGACTCGGCCAGCACCGACGGCACGTGCAAGATCGCCGAGGGCCTCGGCGCGGAGATCGTCGAGTACGCGTGGGACGGCAAGTATCCGAAGAAGAAGCAGTGGTGCCTGGACCATGTCCGCACCGAGATCCCCTGGCTGCTCTTCCTCGACGGCGACGAGACGCCGAGCCCCGAGCTGCTCGCCGAGCTGAAGGCCGCCTTCGCGGCCGGGCCGCCGTCGGTGGCCGCCTTCGACATCCCGCTGGGCTACTGGTTCGCGGGGCGGCGGCTGCGGCACGGCTACACCATCGTCAAGCGCGCGCTGCTGGACCGCACCCGCTGCCGCTTCCCCGAGGTCGGCGACCTCGAAGCGCCCGGCATGGGCGAGCAGGAGGGCCACTACCAGCCGGTCGCGCCGTCGGCCGCCCGGCTGCGCTCACCCATCGAGCACGAGGATCTCGACCCGGTGCGCACCTGGTTCGAACGGCACAACCGCTACTCGGACTGGGAGGCGTGGCTGGAGCTGAACCCCCAGGTGAAGGAGGAGATCCGGCAGGTCAAGACCCGCCAGGGCCAGCTCTTCCACAAGGCGCCGTTCAAGCCGCTGGTGTCCTTCACCTACGCCTACGTCTACAAGCGCGGCTTCCTCGACGGCCGGGCGGGCTTCGACTACGCGCTCGCCATGAGCTTCTACCGCTGGCAGATCGGCCTCAAGACGCGGGAGGGGCGCACGCCCTGACCCGCGGTCGCTGATCGCGCTGCCCGAGGTCGGCCCCGGTCCTCCCGGGGCCGACCTTCCGGACCGCGCTCCGGGACCCGGGGTCCGGAAGCGCACGCGGGGGCGTCACCCGGCGCGGGTGACGCCCCCGTACACCTCCATCAGCGTGTCGACGACGGCGCCGATGGAGAAGCGGTCGCGGATGAGCCGCCAGGCGGCGTCCGACGCCTCCTCGTTGGCGGCCGGTTCGAGCAGTTCCAGGATCGCCTGGCCGACCAGCGGGCCGTTGTCCGCGTCGGGGTCGCTGTCGGTGATCCGCCCCGCGCCCGCCGCCTCGACGTCGGGCGACAGGCCGCCGGTACGGGTCACCACCACGGGCAGGCCGACCGACATCGCCTCCAGGATCGAGACGGCGAACGGCTCGACCACCGACGGCAGCACGTACACATCGGACGTCCTGAGCTGTTCCAGCACCTGCTCGTGGCCGAGCGCGCCGACGCACTCCAGCGAGTCCGCCACACCCAGCTCCGCCGCCAGCTCCCGCATGGGACCGGTCAGATCGCCGGTGTCGGGGCCCGCCAGCACGAAGCGCGCGTCCGGGTACTTGGCCAGCACCACGGGCATCGCCGACACGAAGTCCTCGGGGCGCTTGCGCTTCTGCACGCGGGCCAGATAGAGCACGGTCGGCGGGCGGTCGGCCCGCGCGGGCCTGCGGTCCTGCACCGTCACGCCGTTGACCAGCCGGTGGAAGGTGGTCAGCGGGGTGTCGGGCACCACCGCCTGCACACCGTCGCGCTCCATCTGCGTCAGGTGCAAGATCGCGTCCGCCTTGCGCAGCACCCGCTTCATGCCCAGGACGTCGACGGCCTTCGCGAACAGCTTCTCCGTCGGGTCGATCATGCCGTGCGTCTGGATCACCAGCGGCACCCCGGCCTCCAGCGCGACCAGCGCGAACGGCAGCGTGATCAGGTCCCGCATCAGGTGCACATGGACCACGTCCGCCGACTTCACCATCCGGCGCGCCTTCGCCAGCAGCCCCGGCGAGGTGATGCCGCTCACCTCGAACGGCAGCACGTGGCGTGCCTGGTGCACGAACGACGGCACGCCCTCCAGCTCCGTCGGCAGCGGGCCCGTGAAGCCGTCGCCCAGCGTCGCGATCCGGGCGTCGATGCCTCGGGCCCGCAGGCCCTTGGACAGATTCAGCGCCACCCGGGTCGGGCCGCCGAAGTCGTTCGTCGGCGTATGCAGCGTGACGACATGCAGCACCTTCATATGGCTCCCCACCCCTGATTTTCGGCGCCCCCGCGCCTCGGGTTCACATTATCGACACCGGGCCCTCATCGGGGCACTTCCGGCCCCGGACGCCCTGATCCTCCCGGCCGGAGGCCATAGACTCGGCGCGGGGAGCATGAAGGGGGTGGGCCATGGCCCTGGACGTGGCACAGGACCAGTCCGGTGTGGGCGAGCCGCAGGACCGGCCCGGCACGGACGAGGCGCAGGCCACGACATCGGTGCCGCGTGCGGCGCTGTCGCGGGCGCTGGCGGTGCCGCTGGTCATCGCGTTGGTGGGTTTCCTGCCCGCGTACGTGGCGGCCCAGCCCGGCACGGGCGTGCGGGACACCGCGTACTGGCTCCAGTTGACGCTGACGGTGTACGGCGGCGGCCGGCTGGCGGCGATGGTGCTGACCCGGCGACGGCGGCTGATCCAGGGCGCGTTCTGGCTGTTCGTGTACGTGGCGATGGGCGTGGCCCCGCTGGCGCAGGCGGTCATCGGGCAGGTCCCGACGCCGGTGGTGGGCCCGCGCACCGACACGACGACGGCGATCACGCTGGTCCTGATCGGCTGCGTGGCCTTCGACGTCGGCGCGCTGCTGGCCCGGCACCGCCCGGCGGCCCGTATCCGCAGGGCCCGCCCGCAGGCGTCCGTGTCACGGCGCCGCCTGTGGCTGCTGATCGTGGTCGCCTACCTCGGCAGCGCGCTGTGCATCATGAAGCTCGGCGGCCCGACCGTCTTCTTCTCCAGCCGTCAGGGCATCAGCGAGTCGGTGCAGTCCAGCGGTCTCGCGGGCAGCGGCGGCGACAGCCATGTCGGCTCGGCGTTCATCCGCGGCTTCGGCACCGTACCGGCGCTGCTGGCCCTGCTCTTCCTCATCCGCTGGATGATCACGTCCCGGATCGCCCGCCGCAGGCCGCTGGCCATCGCCGCGCTCACCGGCCTGGTGCTGATCAACGTGATCGTGAACAACCCGATCTCCAACCCGCGGTACTGGTTCCTGACCGTCGTGTTCTCGCTGCTGTTCACGGCCTTCCCCAAGAGCCCGGTGATGTACCGCACGGCCCTGGTGACGGGCGTGGTGGCGGCGCTGCTGCTCTTCCCGTTCCTCGACCGCTTCCGGTACGACTCGGGCGGCTACCACCCGGTGGAGACGACGTCGGCGCTGGAGCCGCTGACGCTCAAGGACTACGACCAGATCGGGATGTTCGCGAACACCATCACGTTCGTGGGGTCCGGCGAGGGGCACTCCCACGGGCGGCAGCTCGCGGCCGACGTCTTCTTCTTCGTGCCGCGTTCGATCTGGCACGGCAAGCCGCTGGACTCCGGTGTGCAGGTCGGCCAGTGGATGGGCATGACCAACACCAACCTGTCGTCGCCGCTGTGGGCGGAGCTGTGGCTGGACTTCGGCCCGGTCGGCATGACCGGCGGCTTCCTGCTGCTGGGCTACTTCTGCGCCCGCGGCGACCGCAGATACGCCCAGCGCACGCTGGAGGACGGCCGCCCCGGCACGGTGATGGCCGTGGTGATCCCGCTGGTGTGCGGCTACTCCTTCATCCTGCTGCGCGGCCCGCTGCTCCAGGCGTCGGGCCGGATCGGCATCGCGGCGGTGTGCCTGCTGCTGGTGACGACCTTCAGCGCGGACCGGCGGAAGATCCTGCGGTGACGCCCTCACCCGCGATGGTCAGTGGAGGAAGGAGCGGTGTCAGGGGCCTTCGAGTCCAAGGCGGAGGAGGGAGTGATGGCGGAGCCATCGCGACTGACGACAACGCCGGAGGCGGGGGTCCCTGACACCGCGACGCCGCTGACCATCGCGGGTGAGGGCGTGACGCCCTCAGCGGAGGCGTCCGGCGACTGACCGGCGGTGGCCGCGACGGGGGCGCGCTTGACCGTGACGATCCGCAGCCACAGCGCCACCGCCTTGAGGGCGGAGCCCAGGGCCAGGCCCCAGGCGGCGCCCATCACGCCGTCCCACTGGTAGCCGGCGAGCATGAAGACCACGGACGCGAGCGAGAAGACCACCTGGATCGGCAGCGTGGCGCGGGGCCGCAGCACGCGCAGCGTCAGCAGGGCGCTGGTGCCGAGCGCGATGCACGCGTACTGGCTGCCGGAGGCGGCGAGCAGCGCGGACGACGACGCCCAGGTGTCGCCGAGCAGTTGGCGGCCCACATGGGCGGGCAGCAGCATCAGCACGATCGTCCAGGACGCCGCGATCCAGGCGAGGACGATGGCGAGGACGGCGGTCGCGCGCACCTTGTCGTCGGAGCCGCGGACCCGGTTGAGCAGCGGCGGGCCGAAGGCGGTCGCGGAGTTGAAGAGCACGTTCATCGGGCCGAAGAGCGTGGTGGCGCCGCGCAGGGCGCCGACGGCCAGCGGCGCGGCGAACAGGCCGAGGCCGACGACCGCGAGCTGGCTGGTGGCGTTGCCGACGCCGAATTCGATGACGAAGCGCTGCCCGAGGTGCCCGCGGCGGACGAATTTACGCAGGTTCACCGGCGCGCCCTTGACCTTCGGCCACAGCAGGGCGGCGCCCACGAGCAGCGCGGGCACGGCGGACACGCCCCAGACGGCGATGAGCCGGACCGCGCCCGCGCCGTGCGGCTGCATGGCCAGCGCCGGTACGGCGACGACGAGTCGTACGGTGTCGGCGGCGAGCGCGTAGTGCGGCAGCCGCAGGGCGGAGAAGCAGTACCGCATGCCGTCCTGGGTGAGCACGATCGGCAGCACCAGGCCGAGGACCGCGAGGCCGCGCGCGGTGCCGCCGGGTACGAAGGCGAGCCCCGCGGCCATCGAGAAGCCGATCACGGTGGACGCCACGGCGGTGAAGGTGGCCGCGCTGCGGCAGGCGGCCTTCACCTGCGCGGCGCCGCGCTCCAGCACCAGCGCCTGTCCCACGTAGGAGACGCCGACGCCCAGCAGCACCGTGAACACCATGTAGACCATGGAGAACACGGAGAATCCGGCGGCGCTGGACAGCCGGGCGGCCACGACGAGCACGATGATGTTGGTGAAGGCGGCGACGCCCTGGTCGGCCACCGAGCTGATGATGGCGGCCTTGGTGCCGGGCCCGCCCTTGGCCGTGCCGGACCCGTCCTGGTCGCCGGACTCGTCCTGGCCGTCCGGCGACGCGTCGGACGGGCCCGCCGGACCGGACGGCCTTGAGGTGCCTGAGGGATCGGACGGGCCGCCGTACGCGAACGTGGCCCCGGGGCCCGCGGCCGCCGTCGTGACCGGGTGGGTGACGGGGCGCCGCGGGTCGGGGCCCGTCAAGGGACCGGGTGTCGTTCCGGAGCGGCCGGACTGTGGGACTGGGCGGACGGCTCCCCGTCGTGCTGCCGGGGCTGCTGCGGTATCCCGCCACCGCCGGAACCGCCGTTCCCCGTGCGGCCGGTGGCGGTCCTGCGGCGGCCGAGGCGGAAGCGGTGCCCGCCGCCGGTCTCCGCGGCCGAGTGCAGGACCACGCCGAGTACGGCGCCGCCCGCCGCGTTGACCAGCTCGCGGACGCGGACGAGGTCGGCGCGGTGCACCTCTCGCGGGTCACAGACCACCACCACGCCGTCGACCCGGTCGGCGAGCGCCAGCGCGGGGGGGCGGGGGGGGGCGGGGGGGGGGGGGGCGGGGGGGGGGGGGCGGGGGGGGGGGGCGGGGGGCGGGACGCCGGGGGAAGTGCGGGAGGTCGCGGGGACGTTGGGGGTGCGGTGGGAGTACGTGGAGCCGCCGTCGCTCCGCGAGAGCGAACCCGTGGAGACGTATGCGCGGCATGTCGACTACGT
>NZ_MECL01000255.1 GCF_014596445.1 Streptomyces sp. CBMA29
GCGCAGACCGTGCGCGTGGACGATTCCGGCGCCGGAGAAGACGGCGCGCAGGGCGGCGACGGCGGGCGCGTCGGTGGCCGCGGCGGCCCTGCGGCCGATCTCGAGGGGGACGAAGCGGGCGCCGGTGCCGGTGAAGGCGTAGTCGGCCTCGGCGGCGGGGGGCCCGCAGACGGTGACCGCGACACCCCGCGCCACGAGCCCGCCCGCCAGCGAGCTGACGTGCGCTCCCGACGTCGTGCCCATGACGTGCACGGCGTGGAGCTGCCCCTGGAAGGGGGTGGACATGCTGCTCACGCGGGGCACTGCTCCTGACTCAGCACGGGACGGCGGCTGTTGGCGGGTACGGGCAACCCCTCCAGGATGCCAGGCCGCACCCGCGGGTCACCGGTCACGGTCGCGCTCAGGCCCGCTCACCCGCCCTTGGGATCACCCATACGGGTGTGCCACGCGGCCCCAGGAGTCAACGTGCCGTACTCCGGGCGCGTTCCACAACCGCTCGTGGGAGGAGATCCGGTCGCCCGCCGCGGTCATCGCGATGAGCGCCGCCGCGTGCAGCAGCAGCCCGGTCCTGCCGTTGGCGACGACGATCGCCGCGCCCAGCGCCGCGCCGAGCGCGTGGGCGCCGCCGTCGCCGAGCATCGTCCGCTCGCTGAGGTCGTCGCCGAGTACGGCCGCCGCGGCGCCCACGGGGGCCGCGGCCAGCACTCCCGCGGGGCCGCGGCGCAGCAGGCCGGGCACGCCGACGGCGATGACCGCCTTCGCGGCGCGGCCGGGCGAGATGTCCACCAGGTTCACCGCGTGCGCGGTGCCCGCGATGACGACGCCCGCGAGCAGTTGGTCGAAGGGCCGCACCTTGAGCAGGGTGCCCGCGGCGAGCCCGGCCGCGCCGATGCCGAGCAGTTTCACCGCGCCCGAGGTAAACCGGCCCTCGCGCAGCGCCGTCAGATGCGCGCCGAAGTCGCGCTCGTCGGGCGAGCCGACCTGGTCGTCGTAGGCTCCGCAGGCGCCCGCGGCCAGTGCGGCGCCGACGGCCGCGATCCGGGAGCGTACGGTCAGGCCGCGCGCGGTGCCCAGGGCGGTCGCGGCTCCGGCCGCCGCGGCCAGGCCGCCGTACAGCTCCACACCGCGCCCCGCGTAGTTGCTGCGCTGCCACATCCGGGCCTCGACCGGGGGCCGCCTGCGCAGCTCCGCGTAGGCCGCGCGGGTCGCACCGGCCGCCGCCATGCCGACGGACAGCCGTCCCGACCGCCCCTTCCAGCCACGCCTGCTCATCCCGCTGCCTCCACGTCGTCGCCGTCGTCCGCTCGCGGCCAACCGCCGCGCCCGGCTGCGCATTTGCCCGGTCCTCACAGCCTTCCCCGCCACGCCCCTGGGGAGCCGTCCCGGTGCGCTCCCGCCGCGCGCGGCACATTATCCGACCGCGCCGACGTCCTCCGGACCCGGACCCGACCCGGAACCCGGACCCGGACCGCCACGGGACCTCAGGCCCGCCCGCCCGACCGACGCGGCCGAGGGGCCGTACCGACCCGGCTGGCACCGAACGTCGGCGCCGCCGCAGCTGACGCCCCGGGCCCCGGGCCCTCCCGGGCCTGCGTCGAACGGGCACCCGGCCTCAAGTCCGCCCGGCCGACGTGGCCCGACTTGCCTGTCCGGGCCAACGCCCCCGCGATACCGGACCCACTCCCCGGAACCGCCACGAGACCTCAGGCGCGTGCGACCGGAGCGACCAGAGGGGCCGGAGCTCAACGCCACGGCTGACGTCACCCAAGCCCCTGGCCCGCGTCGGTCGGCCGCGCGACCTCACGCCCGCCCGGCGGGCCGGACGCTCCTGTCCCGGCTGGCGTCCCCGGGCTCCGCCCGGCGACCGGGTGCTCCGGCGCCGGGGGACTCATCGGGGGGTCAGCGGGCCGCCTTGGCCGCGGCGAGGAGTTCCTCGGCGTGGGCGCGGCCCAGTTCGGAGTCCTCCAGGCCGGCGAGCATGCGGGAGAGCTCCTTCACCCGGGCCTCGCCCTCCAGGATGGTGACGCCGCTGCGGGTGACGGACCCGTCGTTGGTCTTCTCGACCAGGAGCTGCCGGTCGGCGAAGGCCGCGACCTGCGGGAGGTGGGTGACGACGACGACCTGCGCGGTACGGGCCAGGCGCGCCAGGCGGCGGCCGACCTCGACGGCCGCCTTGCCGCCGACTCCGGCGTCCACCTCGTCGAAGAGGTACGTCGGCACCGGGTCGGACCCGGCGAAGACCACCTCGACGGCGAGCATGACGCGCGACAGCTCGCCGCCCGAGGCGCCCTTGGCGATCGGCCGGGCCGGGGAGCCGGGGTGCGGGGCCAGTTGCAGCTCCACCTCGTCGGCGCCGGTGGGACCGAACGCCACGGCCCGGCCGCCCACCTCGATCCCGGCGTCGGGCTCGGCCGTCGCGGTCTGCCGGATCGCGACGCCGACCCGGGCGTGCGGCATCGCCAGCTCGGCGAGTTCCGCGGTGACGGCGGCGGCGAAACGGTCCGCCGCCTCGCCCCGCGCGTCGGTCAGGTCCTGGGCGAGCGCGCCCAGTTCCGCGCGGAGCGCGTCCCGCTCCGCGGTGAGTCCTTCGATCCGCTCGTCGTCGCCCTCCAGCTCGCCGAGCCGCGCGGCGCTCTCCTCGGCCCAGGCCAGTACGCCGTCGATGTCGACGCCGTACTTGCGCGTCAGATGCGCCAGTACGGACCTGCGCTCCTCGACGGCCGCGAGCCGCAGCGGGTCGGCGTCCAGATTGTCGGCGTATCCCGCCAGCTCGCCGGAGACGTCACCGAGCAGGATGCCGATCTCGCCGAGCCGGGCCGCCAGGCCCGCCAGCTCCGGGTCGTGCGCGCTGACCGCGTCCACCGCGCGCTGCGCCCCCGCGACGAGGGTGCCGGCGTCCACGCCCTCCGGGTCCTCGGGGTTGCCCGCGAGCGCCGCGTGCGCGATGGCCGCCGCGCTCGCCAGCGCCTCGGCGTGGCCGAGGCGGGCCGCCTCGGCGGCCAGTTCGGTGTCCTCGCCCGCGACCGGCTCGGCCGCCGCCACTTCCTCGATGCCGAACCGCAGCAGGTCCGCCTCCTGCGCGCGCTCCCTGGCCCGCGTCGTCAGCTCGTCCAGCTCGGCCGCGACCTCCCGCAGCCTGCGGTACGCCGACCCGTACTTCGCCAGCGGCGCCGCCACCGCGTCGCCCGCGTACCGGTCCAGGGCCTCACGCTGCCGCGCCGGGCGCAGCAGGCCCTGCTGGTCGGTCTGGCCGTGCACGGCCACCAGGTCGTCCGCCAGCTCGCCGAGCAGCCCGACCGGGACGGTACGGCCGCCCACGAACGCCCGCGAGCGGCCTTCCGCCGAGACGGTACGGCTGATCAGCAGCGCGCCGTCGTCCAGTTCCGCGCCCGCTTCCTCCGCCCGTACGGAGGCCCGGTTGCCGGGGGCCATCGTTATCCGGCCCTCGACGGACGCCGCCTTAGCGCCGATCCGTACGAGCGCGGGATCGGCCCGGCCGCCCAGGAGCAGGCCGAGGCTGGTCACGACCATGGTCTTGCCCGCACCGGTCTCGCCGGTCACCGCGGTGAAGCCGGGTGAGAGTTCCACCACGGCGTCCTCGATGACCCCGAGCGACCGGATTCGCATTTCCTCCAACACGGGTACGACCATACGAGGTTTGAGCCCCACCGCGCGACGGTCCCCTGCGGGGGGCGGTTCTGGGGCGGCTCCTCCGCCGGGGCGGCACGCCGGTCTTTCAGGGGCGCGAGGAACTGCGCGGCCGGCCGAAGCGCTCCCACGGGTCACCACCGGTCCCAGCGGGGCAGATCGGCTGTTCTCGGGCCACCGGCCCGGTGAGGTCCCCCAGCCTTCGGCCGGGAGGTGCCCCCCTTGTCGCGCGGTTCCGCCCCCAGCTACCGCTGGGAGGTGCCCCCAGCGCCCGTAAGAACCAGGCCCTGGGCAAGCGCGGCGCGCTGTCCGCCCGCCCGCGACGGGCGCCCACCTGCGTATATGGAACGGTCCGCCGTCAGGCGGGTTGGCGGGTTATTGGGGGGCGCCGCGCCATCCGGCGACGGGGAGGGCGAATTTGGCGACGAGACGGTCCGTGAAGGAGGCGTGGTGGAGCCGGGCCAGCCGCACCGGCACGGCGCCCCGGCGGACCTCGACGCGGGCGCCGGCGGGAAGCTCGACGGTGCGGCGGCCGTCGCACCACAGGACGCCGTGCGGCGTCTTGGGCTGGACCTCGACGGCGAGGACGGAGCGGGGCGAGGTCACCAGGGGCTTGGCGAAGAGGGCGTGGGCGCTGATGGGCACCATCAGGAGCGCTTCGACCTCGGGCCAGACCACGGGACCGCCGGCCGAGAAGGCGTAGGCGGTGGAGCCGGTGGGGGTGGCGCAGACGACGCCGTCGCCGCCGAAGCGGGAGACCGGGCGGCCGTCGACCTCGGTGACGACCTCCAGGAGGCGTTCGCGGGACGCCTTCTCGACCGAGGCCTCGTTGAGCGCCCAGTCGGTGTGCACGATGTGCCCGTCGTTGCGGACCAGGACGTCGAGCGTCATCCGCTCCTCGACCTCGTACTCGCGGGTGACGACGCGGTCGACGACCTTGTCGAGGTCGTCCCGCTCGGCCTCGGCGAGGAAGCCGACCCGGCCGAGGTTCACGCCGAGCAGCGGGACCCCGGAGGCGCGGGCGAATTCGGCGCCGCGCAGCAGCGTGCCGTCACCGCCGAGTACGACGATCAGCTCGCAGCCCTCGACGGACTCGGGCCCCGGCTCCGTGACGTGCTCGACCTCGGCGGGCAGCGGCAGGTCCGCGGCCTCCTCGGCGAGCAGCCGTACGCCGATCCCGCACCGCAGCAGCCCCTTGACCACGCGTTCCGCGCTGCGGATGGCGGCCGGGCGGCCGGTGTGGGCGAGCAGGAAGACGGTACGGGCGCCGCCCGGCCCGCACCGCGCGTCGCGTCCGGCTTCGGATGCGGTTCCGGCTTCGGATCCGGTTCCGGATTCGGTCTTGGTGGTCAACGGGGCCCCTCCGCCACAGCACGGTCGACATCGGCCGGGTCCAGAGGAGGCGCACCGGCGCGCAGCCACAGAAAATACTCCACATTCCCGGACGGTCCGGGCAGCGGACTGGCCGTGACGCCCAGCACCCCGAGCCCCAGCTCCGCCCCCTGAGCGGCGACCTTGCGCACGCTCTCGGCCCGTAGCTGGGTGCTGCGGACGACGCCACCGCTGCCCAGTCGTTCCCTACCCACCTCGAACTGCGGCTTCACCATCAGTACGAGATCGGCGTCGGACGCGGCGCACCGTACGAGCGCGGGCAGCACCAGACCGAGCGGAATGAAGGACAGGTC
This sequence comes from Streptomyces sp. CBMA29, assembly GCF_014596445.1. GTDB lineage: Bacteria > Actinomycetota > Actinomycetes > Streptomycetales > Streptomycetaceae > Actinacidiphila. The sequence continues at coordinate 5,334 of NZ_MECL01000255.1, forward strand.
GCCGACGATGAGGCCGACGGGGGTGCCGTCGATGTGGTCGAGCGTCAGCTCACGGACGTTCGTACGGTCCTTGACGGTGACGCGGTCGTCGCTCCGCAGCGACCAGGCCAGCTGGCCGTAGCCGACGTCGACCGCGACGACCTCGGCGGCGCCCGCCCGCAGCAGCACATCGGTGAAGCCGCCGGTGGACGCGCCCGCGTCGAGCGCCCTGCGGCCCTCGACGCTCAGCCCGCGCGGCTGGAACGCGGCGAGCGCGCCGGCCAGCTTGTGGCCGCCGCGCGACACGTAGTCGGGTTCGTCGGCGTCCCGCGCCACCACCACGGCGGCGCTGGTCTCCACCTGCGTGGCCGCCTTCGTGGCGGTCGCGCCGCCGACGGTCACCCGCCCGGCGGCGATCAACTGGCTTGCGTGCTCCCGCGAGCGCGCGAGACTCCGGCGCACCAGCTCGGCGTCGAGTCGGCGTCGTGCCACCACGTACGGTTCAGCTCCTGTTCTCGTCCAGCGCGGCGAGTGCGTCCCGCAATCCGCGGTGCACATCCTCGTACACCTCTACGTGTCCCGCGGTCGGCAGTTCGTCGGCGTCCGACAGCCGGGCAACCGCCGCGTCCACGTCGGCATTCCCCGTCTCCCGCAGCACCACGCCGAGCGGTACGGGACCGGCCGGCTCCGGCAGGGCGTGAACGGCCCCGTCCGCCGGTCCGACCGCGCCGGCGTCCTGCGCCGGTGCGGCGTCGGACGCCTCGTCGCCGTCCGGTGCCGGTGCGGCACCGGACGGCCCTACATCGAGGTCACTCACCGGCGTTACCCGCCTCCGGCCCCGGTGCGGACTTCTTCGCGGCGGGCGCCTTCTTGGCGGCGGCCTTCTTCGTCGTGGCCGTCGTGGCCGTCGCCGTCTTCTTCACGGCTGCGGTCTTCTTGACGGCGGACGCCTTCTTCGCCGCGGGGGCCTTCTTGGCTGCCGTCTTCTCGGGTGTCGCCTTCTTCGCCGTCACCTTCTTCGCCGGGGCGGTCCGTTCCGGCTGTTCCGGCTGTTCCGGCGTCGTGGGGGCCGGAGGGGCCGCCTGGGCCGGGGCCGACTTGGACGGGGCGGACTTGGACGGGGTGGTCTTGCGGGTGGCGGACTTCTTCGCGGGCGCGGTCTTCTTGGCCGCGGCCTTCTTGGCGGACGCGGTCTTCGTGGCGGCCGGGCCCGTACCCGCGGTGGCGGTCTTCCGGGTCGGGGCGGCCTTCTTCGCCGCCGGGGAAGAAGTCGTCGCCGACTTCTTGGCTGCCGTCTTCCGCGCCGAAGGCGCCTTCTTCGCCGCCGCCTTGCGGACCGCGGTCGAGGCGGTGCCCTTGGGAGCGGCCGCGGCGGCCGGGGCGGACTTCTTCGCGGGCGCGGCGGCGGACGCCGCGTCCGGCTCGACCTTGACGTGCTGGACCGGCGGGGCGGCGCCGCGCCGGGGAGCCGGTTCCGAGGGCCGGGCCTGCCCGGCACCGCTGTCGGCCGTGTCCTCGTCGGTGGACTCCAGGTTCCCGATGCGCCGTTCGAGCGTTTCGAGGACGACGCCGACCTTCGTCACTTCGTCGGCGAGGCGACCGACCCGGCTCATCGTCTTGTCGACTTCGTCCCGGATGAGTCCGAGCAGGAGGTCACGGTTGGCCCGGCCCGAGGCCATCAGCTCGTCGGCGAGGGTCTGGACTTCGGCCGGAATGGCGGAGCCGATCCTGCGCTGGACGGCGTCGACGTCTATTCCCGTCTGGTCGAGCAGTTCCCTCGCCGCGTCGATCGTGCGCCGCCGGGTGGCCTCGGTCAGGCCGCCCGCGATCTGTAGACAGGTACGCAGCGCGTCCCGCATCGCTCACACTCCTCGCCTCGCCGTTGACGTATCCGGTCACGACGCTACCGCGTATCGCGACCGCGGCCCGAGCACGGTGCCCCGCGGTGCTGCGGTAGCGTCGTCCGGACGTGCGCGCGGACCGCGCACGATCCGGCACGATCCAGAAGGACACCGCACCGATGGCGACGATCCAGGAGTGCCGCAGCGCGCTCGACCGACTGGCGGCGAATCTCGCCGACGCCGAGGGCGGCGTGCGCTCCGCCGCCGCCATGGACCGCTCTCTGAGCTGCCGGATCACCGATCTGGACGTCACCTTCGTGGGGCGGCTGTCCGGCGGCCGGATCGAGGACGTGACGACCGTGCCGGGCACGCCCCCCGACAAGGCGCAGATCAGGCTGACCATGTCAGGCGACGACCTGGTCGCCCTGGTCGGCGGCGAGTTGAACTTCGCCAAGGCGTGGGGCAGCGGCCGGGTCAAGCTCCAGGCCGGCCTGCGGGACGTCCTGCGTCTGCGGTCTCTGCTGTAACCAGGCCGGGCGCGGAGTCACCGGCCACGGAACCGGCTACGGAACCGGACGCGTAATCAGGCCCGGCCCCCGGCACGGAATCAGGCACGGAATCGACGGGGTCGGAACCCGTACCGGACTTGACGCCGGGGGCGGGTCCCGATCCCTGGCCCGGCTCGGCGTCGGAGAGGGTCGCGCCGGCCGCCACCGCACCGGCCCGCCGCGCGGCGGGCACCACCAGCGGCGTACCGCTCTCCGGGTCCTCAATGATCCGGCAGCGCACCCCGAAGACCCGCTCCACCAGCTCCGCGGTGATGATCTCGGCGGGCGGCCCCTGCGCCTCGATCCGGCCGTCGCGCATGGCGATCAGGTGAGTGGCGTAGCGCGCGGCCTGGTTGAGGTCGTGCAGAACGGCGACGAGCGTGCGTCCGCGCTGTTCGTGGAGCTCCGCGCAGAGGTCGAGCACGTCGAGCTGGTGCTGGATGTCGAGGAAGGTGGTCGGCTCGTCGAGCAGCAGCAACGGGGTCTGCTGGGCCAGGGCCATGGCGATCCAGACGCGTTGCCGCTGTCCGCCGGACAGTTCGTCGACATAGCGATCGGCCAGGGCGGTGACGCCGGTCGCCGCCATCGATTCGTCGACGATTCTCTCGTCCTCGGGCGACCACTGCCGCAGCAGCCCCTGGTGCGGGTACCGGCCGCGCGACACCAGCCCCGACACGGTGATCCCGTCGGGCGCCACCGAGCTCTGCGGGAGCAGTCCCAGCGTCCTGGCGACCGCCTTCGCGGGCAGCGCGCCGATGGCCTGGCCGTCCAGCAGGACCTGGCCCGCGGCCGGCTTCAGCAGCCGCGACAGCGCGCGCAGCAATGTCGACTTGCCGCAGGCGTTCGGTCCGACGATGACGGTGAAGGACTGGTCGGGTACGGCGACCGACAGCTCCTTCGCGATGACCCGCTGGTCGTACGCGAGAGTGACGGACTCGGCGGCGAGGCGGGTCATGCGGGACGCTCCGTGTTCTGCCGAAGGGATCTGGCGGGTGGTGTCTGCCGGTGGCGGCTGGTTCCGTCGGCCGCCGCGGCGCGGCCTCAGCCGCGCGGTGAGCGCCGTACGCTCCGGGTCGGCCGCGCCCTGCGCGCGCACCGCGTTCTCCGTACGCTCCTCGCGTTCCGTACGTGTCCTCATATCCGTCCCGCCCTCCGCTCCGCGATCAGCAGCCACAGCAGATAGCCGCCGCCGAGCACGCCGGTGGCGACGCCGACCGGCACCTGGCCGGAACCGAAGGCGCGTTGGGCGGCCAGGTCGGCGGCGACGAGCAGCGCGGCGCCCAACAGCGCGGACGACAGCAGCGAGACACCCGGGGAACGGGTGAGGCGCCTGGCTAGTTGGGGCGCGGTCAGCGCGATGAAGGCGATGGGGCCCGCCGCCGCGGTGGCGGACGCGGTGAGCAGGACGGCGCCCAGTACGACGATCAGCCGGGTGCGTTCCACGCGTACGCCCAGTGCCGCCGCCGCGTCGTCGCCCATCTCGCTGATCCGCAGCGCGCGTCCCTGGGACAGCAGCAGCGGCATGAGGACGCAGCAGGCGACGAGCAGCGGCCAGACCTGGTTCCAGTCGCGGCCGTCGAGGGAGCCGGTGATCCAGACGATCGCGCGGGCGGCGTCCACGAAGTCGGCCTTGACCAGCAGATAGCTGTTGACGGCCGACAGCACGGCCGAGGCGCCGATGCCGATCAGCACCAGCCGGTAGCCGTGCACCCCGCGCTTCCAGGCCAGCACGTAGACGGCGATGCCGGTGAGCAGTCCGCCCGCGACGGCGCCGATGGCGACCTCGTAGGCGCTGCCCTTGAGCAGCACGATGACGATCAGCGCGCCCGCGGCGGAGCCCTGGCCGAAGCCGATGACGTCGGGGCTGCCGAGCGGGTTGCGGGAGACGGTCTGGAAGGCGGCGCCCGCCATGCCGAGCGCGGCGCCGACGAGCAGGGCCACGATCACCCGCGGCAGCCGCAGGTCGCGGACGATGAACTCCTGTCCCGCGTCGCCGTGTCCGGTCAGGGTGCGGACGACGTCGAGCGGGGCGATGGCGTAGTCGCCCGTGCCGATCAGGACGACGGAGACGGCGAGGGCCGTGAGCAGCAGGACGCAGGAGACGACGGCCGCGCGCCGGTCGAGCCGGACGGACAGTCCGCCGCGGGTGCGCAGTACGGGTTCTCTCACAGTTCGGCCATCCTTCGGCGGCGTACGAGGGCGATGAAGACCGGTCCGCCGAGGACCGCGGTGACGATGCCGACCTGGAGTTCGGCCGGGCGGGTGATGAGCCGTCCGACCACGTCCGCGCCGAGCAGCAGCACCGGTGACAGCACGGCCGCGTAGGGCAGGATCCAGCGCATGTCGGGTCCGGTGATGCCGCGCACGACGTGCGGCACCATCAGGCCGATGAAGACGATGGGCCCGCAGGCCGCGGTGGCCGCGCCGCACAGCAGCGTGATGGAGATCATCACCAGCACGCGGGTGCGGGTCAGTTTGGCGCCGAGGCCGCGGGCGGTGTCGTCGCCGAGCGCGACGGCGTTGAGCGGCCGGCCGCTGATGAGCGCGAGTACGGCGCCGGCCAGGATGAACGGGGTCACGTAGCGGACGGTCGACATGTCGGCGGAGGCGAGCGAGCCGACCTGCCAGAAGCGCATCCGGTCCAGGGCCGCGTTGTCGCTGAGTTCGACGGCGGTGGTCCAGCCCTGGAGTACGGCGGTGACGGCGGTGCCCGCGAGGGCGAGGCGGACCGGGGTCGCGGACCGGCTGCCGCCGATGACGTAGACCAGCGCCGAGACCACGGCCGCGCCGCCGAGGGCGAACCACACGTAACCGCTCATGCTGGTCACGCCGAAGAAGCTGATCGCGGAGACGACGGCCGCGGCGGCGCCCGCGTTGACGCCGAGTAGTCCGGGGTCGGCGAGCGGGTTACGGGTGAGGGCCTGCATGGCCGCGCCCGCGACGCCGAGCGCGGCGCCGACGAGGAGTCCGAGGACGGTACGCGGCAGCCGCAGTTTGCGGATCACCACGTCGTTGTCGGTGCCCGCGTAGTGGAACAGCCCGTGCCAGACCTGGTCGACGGGTATGTCCTTGGCGCCGATGGCGATGCTCGCGAGGGCCACGACGGCCAGCAGGCCGACGGCGGCGAGCAGCCCGGCGGCGCGTTTCGCGTTCGCCTGCGCGACGCTGCCGCGGCGCTCGACGGCCGGTGGCCCGGTGACCTGCTGTCCGGTGACCGGAGCGGGTGGGGAGTGACGATCGACCAACACGGTGATTAGGTTAGCCTAACCTGGCCACCTCAACTCCGAGCAGAGCGGCTGTCTTGATGAATCCCCCTCGTTTCTCACCCATGTCCGGAATGTCGCGGCGCGGCGTGCTCGCCGTGGGCGGCTCCGTCGGTATCGGCGCACTGCTCGCCGCTTGCGGCGGCTCCTCCGACAAGGGCTCCCAGGACGCGAAGGACTCCGGTGCCGGAACCGGCGCCAAGGCCGACGCCGGGGCCAAGACCCCCGCGGGCCCCTGGTCGTTCACCGACGACCGCAAGACCGCGGTCAAGCTCGACAAGACGCCGACCAAGCTGGTCGCCTACGTCGGTGTCGCCGCCGCGCTGCACGACTACGGCGTCGAATGCGTCGGCGTCTTCGGCCCGACCACCGTCAAGGACGGCGGCGCCGACGCCCAGGCGGGCGACCTCGACGTCAGCAAGGTGACCGTGATCGGCAACACCTACGGCGAGTTCAACATCGAGAAGTACGCCGCCCTCTCCCCCCAACTGCTGATCAGCCACATGTACGAGGCACCGACTCTCTGGTACGTGCCGGACGAGAGCGCCAAGAAGATCCTCGCCCTCGCGCCCAGCGTCGGCATCAACCTCAAGAGCGTCCCCATCACCACCCCGCTCCAGCGGTACGCCGAACTCGCCGCGTCCCTGGGCGCGGACATGAACTCGACCACCAACGCCGCCGCCAAGGCCCGCTTCGAGAAGGCGTCCGCCGATCTGCGCGCCGCCGCCAAGGCGTCCGGCGGCCTCAAGGTGATGGCCGCCTCCGGCAGCGCCGACTCCTTCTACGTCTCGACCCCGCCCTCCGCGTCCGACCTCAGCTACTACAAGAGCCTCGGCGTCGACCTCATCGTCCCCGACAAGGTCGAAGGCGGCTTCTTCGAGACCCTGAGCTGGGAGAACGCCGACAAGTACCAGCCCGACATCATCATGCTCGACAACCGCACCGCGACCCTCCAGCCCAAGGACCTGGCCGCCAAGCCCACCTGGGCGCAACTGGCCGCCGTCAAGGCCGGGCAGGTCATCGGCTGGCCGAGCGAGCCGATCTTCTCGTACGACAAGTGCGCCGCCCAGATCGAGGCGCTGACCAAGGCCATCACCGGTGCGAAGAAGGTGAGCTGACGCCGTGTCCACCGCGCCCTACCTCTTCTTCCACCCCCGCGTCCTGCGCACCGAGCGGCTGTCGCCCACCCTGGTACGGGTCGTGCTCGGCGGCGACGACCTGGCCGGCGTCGTGAGCGGCGGCCGGGACCAGCGCTTCAAGCTCTTCCTGCCGCAGCAGGGCCAGACCCGCCCGGTGCTGCCCGAACCGCTCGGCGCCGACTGGTACGCCGACTGGCGCGCCCTCGACCCCGACGTCCGCGGCATCATGCGGACGTACACGATCCGCGCGGTCCGCCGCGACCCGCTGGAATTCGACATCGACTTCGCCCTGCACGGCGACCTCGGCCCCGCCTCCCGCTGGGCCCAGCAGGCCGGGCCCGGCGACCCGGTGAGCATCCTCGCCCCGGCCGGCGAGGACAACGGCGGCGTCGACTTCCAGCCGCCCGCCGGTACCGACTGGGTGCTGCTGACCGCCGACGAGACCGCGCTGCCCGCCGTGGCGAGCATCCTGGAGTGGCTGCCCGCCGGCATGCCCGTCAAGGTCTGGATCGAGGTCGCCCACCCCGAGGACCGCATCCCGCTGGCCACCGCCGCCGACGCCGACATCACCTGGCTGGTACGGGAACACCCAGGCGCCGACCGCACCGCCGCGCTGCTGGCCGCCGTCCGCGACGCCGGGGACCTGCCGTCCGGCACCCCCTACGCCTGGATCGCGGGCGAGGCCGCCTCCGCCCGCGCGCTCCGCCGCCACCTGGTCAACGACCGCGGCATCGACCGCAAGGCGATCAAATTCACCGGCTACTGGCGGCACGGCGTCACCGAGGACGACCTGCTGGCGGCGGCCGTCGCGGAAGCCGAAGCCGATGCCGCGGCGGCGGCGGCGGCGAAGAACGCGGCCACGGCGGACGCGGACGCCTGACCCGGCCGCGCGCCGCGCGGGGGGGGTGTGCGCACCGCGTCAGGGTGAGCCGGGCTCAAGAACCGGGCCGGGCCCGCATCATGGAGCCCGCCTCAGAGTGCGGGCCGGGCTCAAAGGCCCAGCCGCGCCAGCGCCTTGTCCGCGTCCAGGCCGCACGTGCCGTCGCCCGCCGTCGTCCAGGCCGCGGCGCACAGCGCGCGCAGCCCGTCGAGCGCGTCGCCGTCACCGTCGAGCGCGAGCGCGTCCGAGGCGGCGGAGGCGGTCCAACCACCGCAGCGGAAGCCGCCGTCGGCCGCCGTCACCTCCGGCTGCGCGACCAGCAGCCCGCGCAGGTCGGCGGCGACATACGTGGGACGGTGACGCGGCTCGGCGGCGAGCAGGTGGGCCGCGTCCGTCACCCCGGTCAGCACGAGCAGTGAGTCCACCTCGCCGGCGTGCGCCCCCTCGATGTCCGTGTCGAGCCGGTCCCCCACCACCAGGGGCCGCTTCGCCCCCGTCCTGATCACCGTCTCCCGGTGCATCGGCGGCAGCGGCTTCCCCGCGACCTGCGGCTCACCGCCGGTCGCGATCCGTACGACCTCCACCGCCGCGCCGTTCCCCGGCGCGATCCCGCGCGCGCTCGGAATCGTCAGATCCGTGTTGGACGCGAACCACGGCACACCCCGGTTCACCGCGTACGCCATCTCCCCGAGTTGCGACCACCGCAGGTCGGGCCCGTACCCCTGCACGGCGGCCACGGGCTCGTCGTCCGCCGACTCCACCGGCCGCAGCCCGCGCTCGCGCAGCGCCGCGAACAGCCCCTCGCCGCCCACCGCGAGCACCTTCGCCCCCTCGGGCACCTGATCGGCGATCAGCCGCGCCACCGCCTGCGCCGAGGTGATCACCTCGTCGGCCTCCGCGGGCACCCCGAGGTCCGTGAGGTGCTCCGCGACAGCCTGCGGCGTACGCGAGGCGTTGTTCGTCACATACGCGAGACGCATCCCGTGCCCGCTCGCCGCGGCCAGCGACTCGACGGCGTGCGCGATGGCGTCACCGCCCGCGTACACGACCCCGTCGAGGTCGAGGAGCGCCGTGTCGTACGCCGTGTCCAGCGGTCCTTCGGTGCCGTTCGGACTGGTCCGGTGGGTCATGACGGGCTCGCTCCTCGGATGTCGTCGATGACCCCGATCATCCCTCATAGCCGCCCCGGACATAGCATGCGCTGATGACCAACTCCGGACTCAACGGCGAGCACGGCCTGCGTCTGAAGCCCTTCCGCGGACTCCGCTACGTCCGACAGCGCGTCGGCAGCCTGGCCGCGGTGACCTCACCGCCGTACGACGTCGTCGTACGCCCCGACGGCCAGCGGCGGTTGGAGACGGCCGACCCGTACAACGTCGTCCGGCTCATCCTCCCCGAGGCCGAGACACCGGCCGCCCGGCACGGCAAGGCCGCCAGGACCCTCACCGCCTGGCTCGACGAGGGCGTCCTCGCCGCCGACCCGCTGCCCGCCCTCTACGTCTACGAACAGCGCGACGGCGACCACCTCCAGCGCGGGGTGATCGGCGCACTGCGGCTCACACCGCCGCGGGACGGCGTCGTCCTGCCGCACGAGGACGTCATGCCGGGCCCGGTCGCCGACCGTGCCGCCCTGATGCGCGCGACCGGCGCCAATCTGGAGCCGCTGCTGCTGTCCTACCGGCAGGGCGACGCGACGGCCGCCGTCATCGACCGCACCGCCGCCGACGCCGAACCGCTGCTGGCCACGGTCACCGAGGACGGCGTACGGCACCGGCTGTGGGCGCTCACCGACCACGCCGACCACGCGGCCGTCGAGGCCGATCTCACCTCCCACCAGGCCCTGATCGCCGACGGCCACCACCGCTGGGCGACCTACCGGCTCCTCCAGTCGGCCCACCGCCCCGGCACCCCCTGGGACTACGGCCTCGTCCTGCTGGTCGACACCGCCCGCTATCCGCTCCGGGTACGTGCGATCCACCGCGTCCTGCCGCGGCTGCCACTGGCCGACGCGCTGGAGGCCGCCCGCGGCGCCTTCCGCGTACGGCCGCTGACCGGTCCGTCGCTGGACGGCGCGCTCGACGCGCTGGCGGAGGCCGCGGGCGACGGCAACGCCTTCCTGCTCGCGGGCGACGGCGGCTTCCACCTGCTGGACCGCCCGGACCCGGCGGCCATCGAGCGCGGCGTTCCGGCCGACCGCCCCGCACAATGGCGCCGTCTGGACGCCGCCGTCCTGCACAGCCTGCTGCTCGACGACGTCTGGAAGGTCCCCGACTCCCCCGAGGACATCCGCTACATCCACGACACGGCCGCCGCCGTGGGCCTGGCGGAACGGTTGCACGGCACGGCCGTCCTCATGCATCCGGTGCACGAGGACGTCGTCCGCGACCTCGCCCGTCAGGGCGTGACCATGCCCCGCAAGTCCACGTCCTTCGGCCCGAAACCGGCGAGCGGGCTGGTGATGCGCAGCGTCGAACTCGGCTGAGTCTGACAGTCTGAAGTCTGAGTCGAGGCGCGGCCGGGTCGTAGCCGGTCATACGAAAGGGCGGCACCCGCGGTGTGCGGGTGCCGCCCTTTCACGTGGGACGCGTGCGTGTGTCAGTCCTCGTCGTCGCTCTTCGGCTCGCCGTGTGCGGCGGGCTCGCGGAACGGCGAGTCGAGGAAGGAGGACGGGGCGGCTCCGTCGGTCGCCTCGGCCCTCTGCTCGGCCTTCTCAGCGTCGTCGGCGCCCTCTTCGTCGTCGTCCGAGTCGTCCTCGTCGTCCTCGTCGTCCGCGGATTCGTCGGTACCGCTGACGGGCTCCCCGGAGGTCTCGGTGTCGTCCTCGTCGGAGACGTCGTGGTCCGAAACGTCGTCGTCCGTGTCGTCGACGTCGTCCTCGTCGTCCGCCGCCTCGTCCGTCGTGTCCGGCCGCTGGGGCTCGGACTCGGCCGCGTCGTCCTCGTCGATGGCGTCGACGAATTCCACGCCGTCGAGCTGGGCGAGGCGGTCGGAGGCGTCGGTGGTGCCGTTGTGGTCGGCTTCGAGCGCCTTCGCGAACCAGTCGCGGCCCTCGCGCTCACGGCCGACGCGCAGCAGCGCGTCCGCGTAGGCGTACCGCAGGCGGGCGGTCCACGGGTGCACGGCGTTGGACGCCAGCTCGGAGCTCTGGAGGGTGACCACGGCGGCCTCGTCCTGGCCCATGTCCTGCCGGGCCCCGGCCGCGACCAGGCGCATCTCGACCTGGCCGGCCTTGTCGAGCTTGTGCACCTCGGGGGCGCCCGCCATCTCCAGCGCGCGCTCCGGACGGCCGAGACCGCGCTCGCAGTCCGCCATCACCGGCCACAGGTCGACAGTGCCGGTCATCCGCCGGGTCGCCCGGAATTCGGCCAGCGCCTCGGCGTACCGCTCGCTGGCGTACGACGCGAAGCCCGCCGCCTCCCTGACGGCCGCGACGCGGGACGCCAGCCGCAGCGCGACGCGCGAGTACGCGTACGCCTGCTCGGGCTCCTCGTCCAGCAGCCGGGCGACCATGACGAGGTTGCGCGCCACGTCCTCCGCGAGCGTCTTCGGCAGGCTCATCAGCTCCTGGCGCACGCTCGGGTCGATCTCGTGGCCGGTGACCTCGTCAGGGATCGGCAGCCTGCGGACGGGCTCCCGCTCCTCACGGCGGTCGTCCCTGCCCCGGTTCTCGAACCGGCCGCGGCCCTCGACCACGGGGCGGCGCCCCTGCGCGCCACGGTCCCGGTCGTCGTCCCGACGCGGGCCACGCGGACGGTCGTCACGGCGGTCGTCACGCGGGCGGTCGAAACGGGGACGGTCATCGTCGCGACGCGGACCGCGCGGACGGTCGTCACGCGGGCCGTCGAAACGGGGACGGTCGTCGCGGGGCCTGTCGTCCCTGCGGAACCCGCCACCGCCGCCGCCGGGGCGGTCGTCACGCGGACGGTCGTAGCGCGGCCGGTCCTCACGGGGACGGAAGCCGCCGCCGGACCGGTCGTCGCGACGGTCGTCACGCGGGCGGTCGTAGCGGGGACGGTCATCGCGCGGACGATCGTCGCGCGGGCGGTCGTCGCGCGGGCGGTCGTAACGGGGACGGTCGTCCCTGGGCCGGTCCTGACGGGGACGGTCGTCGCGCGGGCGGTAGCCGCCGCGGTCGTCTTCGCGGCGCGGGCCACGGGGACGGTCGTCACGCCGGTCGTCACGCGGACGGTCGTCGCGACGGAAACCGCCGCCACCGCCGGGACGGTCCTCACGCGGACGGTCAAAACGAGGCCGGTCATCGCGCGGGCGGAAGCCACCGCCACCGCCACCGGGTCGGTCCTGACGGGGACGGTCGTCCCTGGGACGGTCGTCGCGCGGGCGGTAGCCGCCACGGTCGTCTTCGCGGCGCGGGCCACGGGGACGGTCGTCACGCCGGTCGTCACGCGGACGGTCGTCGCGACGGAAACCGCCGCCACCGCCGGGACGGTCCTCACGCGGACGGTCAAAACGAGGCCGGTCGTCACGCGGGCGGAAGCCACCGCCGCCGCCACCGCCGCCGGATCGGTCGTCGCGGGGGCGGTCCTGGCGCGGACGGTCATCGCGGGGGCGGTCGTCACGGGGACGGTAACCGCCGCCAGCCGGCGGACGGCCGCCACTGTCACGGCGGTCGTCGCGCGGGCGGTAGCCGCCACGGTCGTCTTCGCGACGCGGGCCACGGGGACGGTCGTCACGTCGATCGTCGCGACGGAAGCCGCCGCCGCTGGGACGGTCACCGTCCCGCCGCGGACCGCTGCTGCGGTAACCCCCGCGGTCGCCGCCGCCGTTCGGGCGCGAGTCCCGGCGTTCGGGACGCTCGGGCCGGTCTTCAGGCGAGTTGGGCATCGACGTGACTCCTGTCGGATCGTACTGCTGTAGTGCACGTCTCTCGCCATGACGGAGAGGACGCGCACCGAAGAACAACGAAAAAAGACCCCCGGTCCCAGCGCTTAGGCCAGGACCGAGGGTCCATAAAGATTGTTCGGCGGTGTCCTACTCTCCCACAGGGTCCCCCCTGCAGTACCATCGGCGCTGAAAGGCTTAGCTTCCGGGTTCGGAATGTAACCGGGCGTTTCCCTAACGCTATGACCACCGAAACA
>NZ_MECL01000256.1 GCF_014596445.1 Streptomyces sp. CBMA29
CGCGTAGGCGGCGCGGGCCCGGCTCGCCGCGGCCTCCCCCGGCTCCCGCGCGTCCTCGAACTGCCGCGCGGCGCGCAGGAACAGCTCGCGGGACCGTACGGGCTCGCCGATCGCGGCCATCGCGGCGTTGTCGGTGATCTCCGCCCGCGCCACGGCGTCCACTTCCGCGCCGGTCCGTTCCACGGCGGCGGCCACGTCCGCCCACGCCTGGTGGGCCCGCGGGTGCCCGCCGGCGCTGAGCCGCCGCGCCTCGGCGACCATCTCCGGCAGGTCGGCGGCGCCGGATTCGGTTCCGGCAGATACGGCTCCGGCCGGTTCGGTGGCCGCGGGCGGCGCCTGTGACGGGCCTGCCTCGGTCAGCCGTACCGCGCGAATTCCCAGCGGCAGCCGGTCGACCAGCGGCTGCCGCGCCATCCGTTCCCGTACCGCCGCGGAGACGGCCTCGGTGCCGTTGCGCGCGTCGAAGCTGTGCGCCAACTCCAGGGCGCGGGTGCGGGCATGGGTGTGCAGGTCGGCGGCGGTCCAGTCGCGTCCCGCCGGTCCGGGCACCGGGCGGTCGGCGTGGCCGAGCGCGGTGAGCCGGGCGGTGAGCAGCGCGGTGACGGCGTGGTGGTCCATGAGGCTGTCGGGGTCGCCCGCGGTGCTGAAGTGCGCGGGGTGTGCGGCCAGGATCTCCAGGCCGCGCGCCTCGTTGCCGGTCAGCGCGCAGAATTCGATGTGCTGGGCGACGGCGGACCGCATGCTCTCCATCGACCGGACCATCCGGTAGCCGCGCAGGTGGTTGGCGCGGGCCAGGTCGGCGCTGCCGGTCCTGAGCAGCGGCAGCAGAGAGGAGGCCAGCACCCCGTGCGGCTCGTGCGCACACGTCAACTCGCCCGCAAGCACCGGCTGCCAGCTCTCCAGCGCCCGCTCGTCGTCGCCGAGGCGCACCTGCCAGCCGCCCTGGGCGTGCAGTTCGCAGGCGTGGCAGTCGCTCATCACGTCGCGGTCGGCGGCCAGCCACGCGGCGAAGGCGGCCTCGGCGCGCGGCAGGTCGCCGATGTGCCGGGCGATCCTGAACTGGCCCTGCCGTACGGCGCGTTCGGAGTATCCGGCGAGCCGGTAGCGGTGTTCCATCTCGGCCTGCCACTTCTCGATGGCGGCCAGCGGGATGTGCGGCTGGTCGAGCATGCCGCTGGAGACCCACTTGAAGTACCAGTGCAGGCTCTTGGCGCTGAACTCGTCGAAGTCGCCCGGCTGTTCGTCCCACATCCGCAGCGCCTTCGCGAAGGGCACGAATCTCTTGTCGGACTCGGAGCTGTAGTTGTACGCCGTGAGCAGGTTGAACAGCGCCTCGATGATCAGCGGCCGGTCACCGCTGCGGTCGGCCTCCTCGGCGATGCGCTCGGCGCGGGCGTTGCGGGCCGCGCCCTCCGGCTCCGCCGCGTTCTCCTGGATGGCCCGGCGCAGATCCGCCGCGGTCGTGGGCTCAACGGTCATCGTGGGCTCCCTGGGACGCCGCGCCGTGACCCGGTCGGACACGTCGCCTTCATCGGCCCTCCTCCTGCCCGGCCGGGTGGTCGGTGGCCCACTGGAGCAGGTCGAGGAAGGCCCGGTTGAGCAGCGCGGTGTCGGCGGGCCGCAACGGCCGCTGCGCCATCAACAGCGCCTGCCCGTAGAGCGCTTCGACGGAGCTGGCCACCAGGTCGCGGGCGCCGAGCGCGCCGATCCTGCGCACCAGCGGGTTGAGGTGGTTGAGGACCAGCCGGGCCCTGGGCGCGCTGCCGCGCAGCGAGCCGAGGATGCCCGCCCACAGGTCGTCGGCCTGCTCCTCTTCCTCCTCCCGGGCGCGCTCGTGCCGGGCCGACCGGTCGTCGAGGTGCAGCGCGGGGACGGTCAGCGGGTGGAACGTCCGCAGGACGACATCGCAGCCCAGCGGGTCGAGCGCGGCGCGGGCGACGGCGAGGAAACCCGACAGGGCCAGTTCCTCGGCCGGGTCGACGGTGTCGAGGTGGGCGGTGACGGTGTCGGCGTCCAACTCCGCGACCGGGGTGCCCGGCCGTACCCGCGGCAGCATCCCGACCAGGTCGGCGTCGTACGTGTAGCCGCCGTTGACCACGCCCATGCCCTGGGCCGCGGCGATGGCGGCGACCTGGCGGAATTCCTCGACGGTACGGGTGAAGTGCACGGTCGGGTGGCGACGGGCGAATTCGTCGAGCGACTGCTGCCCGTCGGTGGTCTCGAACGGCAGCCAGGGCAGCATCACCCGCAGCAGGTCGGGGTCGTGCCGGGCGAGCGTCTTCACGCCGAGGTGGTGCACGGACAGGAAATGTCCGAGGCGTTCCGGCTCGCCCGCGGCCAGCGTCGTCAGCCACTCCTTGATCCGCTCGCCCAGCGCGTCGCGGACGGCGGCGAGTGTCTCGTCGGCGTAGAGGTGTTCGCGGGACGCGGTCGGCCGCAGGCTGTCGGTGTCGATGACGCAGCGGACGAAGAAGGCCCAGTCCGGGAGGAGTTCGTCGGCGCGGTCGGTCAGCAGCATGCCCTTGAGGTGCACGCGGTGGCCCGCGCGCTGGGCCGGGCTGACGGCGGAGGGCAGGACGTACGCGATGCCGCGCACTCCGGCGACCGGCACGTCGAGATCGATGGCGTCCAGCGGCAGGAAGCCGAACTGCTCCTGGCAGTGCCTGGCCAACTCCACCCGGCGGGCCCCGGCACTGGCGTGGCGGCGCTCCCAGACCGGCGGCCGGTCGGTGACGGGCGTGTCGTCCACCCGGATGTCGTACGGCAGCAGCGAGCCGAAGTCGCGGGTGACGGCGGTGACCCGCTCGGGCGTGAACCAGTCGGCGGCGCCGGGCCGCGCGGTCAGGTGCACGGTGGTGCCGGGCTCGGTCCTGGCGTCGTCCGGCAGCGTGCGTACGGTGTACGAGCCGTCGTCGCGCGCGGACCACTCGACCGGCGGCGCGTCCGGGGTGCGGGCGGAGCGGCTGACCACGCGGATGGTGTCGGCGACGACGAAGCAGGCCAGCAGGCCGATGCCGAACTGGCCGAGGAATTCGGTGCGGGCGGAGGCGATGCCGCTCTCCAGCGCGTCCCGCTTGGAGCTGCGTCCGATGGTGGCCAGCAGATTGTGCACGTCGGCCTCGGTGAGGCCGATTCCGCTGTCCTCGACGCGCAGCGCGCCGGGTTCGGTGTGCAGAAGGACGCGGGCGGGCGCGTCCTGGTCCTCCGCGCGGCGGGCGGTGATCGCGTCCACGCCGTTCTGCAGAAGTTCCCGCAGATAGACCTTCGGGCTGGAGTAGAGGTGGTGGGAGAGGAGATCCACCAGGCCACGCAGATCGACCTGGAAGGTGTGCGGTGTCTGTTCTGCAGTCATCGTCGCTGCGCCGGTGGGGGTAGCTGCTTCGGCGCGGGTAGGGCGGCTCGGGTGGTCCGCGGGCGGGGTGAAGTCGGGCCATCGTAGGCGGCGCGGGGGCTCGTTGACCATGGGGCCATGGATGCCGCACTCGGGCGCGAGAGGGGCGCATTCGGCAAAAACGTTGAAAACGTAAGTTAACCGAAAAGATCCGCCCTTTACCGGCCGGTCATGGAACGTTCGTGATCACGCAACACATCTTAGGCATGGTAGACGTATGCCTCAGTCGACTCCTGCCCATCCCGGATCCCGTCAGCACCACTGGCGTCGCGAACTCGTCGAAGTGGCCGCGCTGTTCACGGCGATGGCCACCGCCGACCTGATCGCCGAGACGGTGGGGCACGGACCCGACGGCCGGGTGCTGCTGGTCATGTCGGCGGCGGCGCTCCTCGCGGTGGCGGGCTTCCACACCTGGTGGGCACGCGGGCGCGGCCACGCGCCACCGGCCGCCGCGCCGGAGACGGGCGAGGACGTACGCGCCGACGAGCGGGATGCCGAGCGCGCGGGCGGCCGTACCGACGGCGGGACGACGCTGTGGCGGCTGCGGACGACCGTACGCGACGCCCCCGGCAGCCTGGGCGCGGTGTGCACGGCGCTCGCGGGCCGCCGGGTCGACATCGTCACCCTTCAGACGCACCCGCTGGCCGACGGCACGGTGGACGAGTTCCTGCTGCGGGCCCCGGCGGCGCTGCCCGCGACGGCGCTCGCCCAGGCCGTCACCGCCGCGGGCGGCACCGACACATGGATGGAGCGGGCGGACGCCCACGACCTGGTGGACACCCCGACCCGCATGCTCGCCCTGGCCACCCGTACGGCGCTCGACGCGGCGGAACTGCCCCTCGCCCTGCGGCAGTTGTTCGGCCGCTGCACCATCCGCTCGACGCCCGCGCCCGCCGGCGCCCCCGCTCACGCCGAGGACGCGCTCGACGGCACCGTGATGCGGCTGCGCGACCCGTCAGGCGGCACGATCACCGTCCAGCGCGACCATCTCCCCTTCACGCCCACCGAGTTCGCCAGGGCGCGGGCCCTGCTGGAGCTCGACGCGCGGCTCGGCGCGCGCCTCGGGGCCAGGACGCCCGACGCCAAGGACGTCCTGACGCTCCCCGAGGGCAACGAGATCACGATCCGCCGCGCCGGGCCCGAGGACCGTGAAGCCGCCCTGGCGATGCACGAGCGCTGCTCCCCCGGCACCCTCGCCCGGCGCTACCACGGCCCCGTCGGCGACGCCGACCGCTACCTCGCCCACCTGCTCAGCCCCCGCTTCGGCCAGTCCCTCGCCGTCGAGACCGCCTCCGGCCGCCTGGTCGCCCTCGGCCACCTCCTCTGGGACGGCGACGAGAACGAGGTCGCCCTCCTCGTCGAGGACGGCTGGCAGCGGCGCGGCATCGGCGCGGCCGTGCTGCGCAGGCTCGTCGCCATGGCCGTAGAGGCCGGGCGTGACAGCGTTTACGCCGTCACGCAGTCGACCAACACCGGCATGGTCGCCGCCATGCGTGAGCTCGCGCTTCCGCTCGACTACCAGGTCGAGGACGGCACCCTCGTCATCACCGCCGCCCTGCCGTCTGTCGACGGCCCCTCCCCCCTCCCGCACACCACCCAGGACCGCACCTGAGCCCGCACCCCGGGGAGGCGCACCCCACGCCTCGGCCCAAGCCCCAAAGGGGGCGCGGGGAAGGCGCGCTGCCATTGCGCAGGGCCTGCTGTTCAGGGGCGCTGGGGGCACCTCCCAGCGGTAGCTGGGAGAGGAACCGCGCGCTCAACCCCCACCGGGCCTGCGGCCCGAAAACAACAGCAACTGCCCCGCTGGGGCCGGTTCTTCACCCGCGACACCGCGCTGGCTGAGCGCGCAGTTCCCCGCGCCCCTGAAAAGATCGGCCTACCGTCCAGCGTCAGCGCAGCCCGCGGGCCAGCGCACCTGAGAGCAAGGCCCCGCGTCAGGGCAGCCCGCGCGGCGTGCGGAGGCGGGGTCAGGCGTCGACGCGGCGTGGGGCCGTGGCGGCGAGGGCGAGCGTCAGGTCGGACCAGAGGTCGTCGACGTCTTCGAGGCCGACCGACATGCGGAGCAGCCGTTCGCTGACGCCGGAGCGGGAGCGATCGGCCTCGGGGACGATGCGGTGGCTGATGGAGGCGGGATGCTGGATGAGGGTGTCGACGCTGCCGAGGCTGACGGCGGGGGTGATGAGGCGGACGGCGCCGATGACGGCGTGCGGGTCGCCGAGGACTTCGAAGGCGATCATGGCACCGCCGATCCGCGGGTAGTGGACGGCGCCGACGCGGGGGTCGGCGGTGAGGCGCCGGGCCAGTTCCGCGGCGGTCGCGGAGGCCGCCCGCATCCGTACCGGAAGGGTGGAGAGCCCGCGCAGCAGGAGGTAGCCGGCGAGCGGGTGCAGGACGCCTCCGGTGGCGAACCGCACCTTGCGCAGGCGCCGCGCGAAGTCCTCGTCGCAGGCCACGGCGCCGCCGAGCACGTCGCCGTGGCCGCCCAGGTACTTGGTCGCGCTGTGCAGCACGATCCGGGCGCCGGATTCGGCGGGCCGCTGGAGTACGGGCGTGGCGAAGGTGTTGTCGACCAGTAGCGGCACGGTGCCGCAGGAGTGGGCGACGGCCCGCAGATCGACCTCCGCGAGCGTCGGGTTGGCGGGCGTCTCGACGATGACGAGACCGGTGTCGGGCCGCATCGCGTCCGCGATGCCCGCGGGGTCGGTCCAGGTCACCTCGGTGCCGAGCAGTCCGCCGGTCAGCAGGTGGTCGCTGCATCCGTACAGCGGCCGGACCGCGACGACATGGCGCAGCCCGTCGGCGGCGCGCGCCAGCAGGCAGGCGGTCAGCGCGGCCATCCCGCTGGCGAAGGCCACAGCGGCCTCGGTGCCCTCCAGCCGGGCCAGCGCGGTCTCGAAGCGGGCGGTGGTGGGATTGTCCAGCCGGGCGTAGACGGGCGGGCCTTCGAGTTGTTCACCGGTGGCGGCGAAGGCGTCGATCCGCCGGGCCTCGGCGCGGCTGTCGTACGACGGGTAGGTGGTGGACAGGTCGAGCGGCACGGCGTGCACGCCGAGGGCCGCGAGGTCTTCGCGCCCGGCGTGCACGGCCTCGGTGGCCAGGGTCAGGCGGGGCCGGGACGGTGTCGTTGCTGCTGTCGTCTCCATGGCCCCAGGCTGAACGCTCGCCGGGCGCCATGGGAAAAGGCCCGTGCTACGTTCGCCCGATGTCTGATTCCGTCGCGCTGGATCCGGTGGATCTGGAGATTCTCCGGCTGCTCCAGAACGATGCCCGGACCACGTACCGCGATCTCGCGGCGGCCGTCGGCGTGGCACCGTCGACCTGCCTCGACCGGGTGGCCCGGCTGCGGCGCGGCGGCGTGATCCTCGGGCACGAGCTGCGGCTGGACCCGGCCAAGCTGGGCCGCGGCCTGGAGGCGCTTCTTCTGGTGCAGGTACGGCCGCACCGCAGGGAGTTGATCACACCGTTCGTGGACCGCGTACGCGCGCTGCCGGAGTCCCGCGCCCTGTTCCACCTCACCGGGCCGGACGACTATCTGGTGCATGTCGCGGTGACCGGTGCCACCGACCTCCAGCGGCTGGTGATCGACGAGTTCACCTCACGGCGGGAGGTCGCGCGGGTGGAGACACGGCTGATCTTCCAGCAGTGGGCGTGCGGCCCGCTGCTGCCGCCCGCGCGATGACCCGGACGGTCCGAAACGTACGGGCCCGGCAGGGCTGTCGGCGGGGCGCGAGGTCCGGCGAACACGCCCCCAGCTGCGGCGTACGCGCCAGGCGTAAGGCACCACGCGCGCAATGGTGGTGACGCGGAGGCCGGTCTCGTACCAGGATGGCGCCATGTCCACTATCACCAGCAGCCCTCTGCCCCGCCAGGTCGCCGACACCTACGTCGACGATCTCCTCGCTCTCGACCCGGTCCTCGGCACCTATCTCGGCGCCCCCGGCAGCGCCCGCCGCCTGCCGGACTTCTCACCGGCCGGCGCCGACGCGCTGGCCGCGCTGGCCCGCGCCACGCTGGACCGGCTGACCGAGGCGGAGGCGCGGCCCGGTGGCGAGAGCGACGCCGAGCGCCGGTGCGCGCGGCTGCTGCGCGAGCGGCTGAGCGCGGAACTCGCCGTGCACGCGGCCGACGAGCACCTGCGCGCGGTGAGCAACCTCAGCTCCCCCGCGCACAGCGTCCGTGACGCGTTCACCCTCATGCCGACCGACTCCGCGGCGGACTGGGCCGACCTCGCCGCCCGGCTGCGCGCCGTCCCGGCCGCGCTCGACAGTTACCGCGCCGCGCTCACCGAGGGCCTGTCCCGCAAGCTGTACGCGGGCCCGCGCCAGGTCTCGACGGTCATCGGCCAGATCGGTGAGTGGATCGGCGACGACGGCGGGGAGAACTGGTTCGCCGGGCTCGTCGCCGAGGGGCCGCAGGAGCTGCGCGCCGAGCTGGACGCCGCCGCCGCCGAGACCACCGCCGCCTACGCGGCCCTGCGCGACTGGCTGCGCGACACGTACGCCCCCGCCGCCGAGGGCACGTCCGACACCGTGGGCCGCGAGCGCTACGCCCGCTGGTGCCGGCTGTGGAACGGTACGGACCTCGACCTGGACGAGGCGTACGCGTACGGCTGGTCCGAATACCACCGCATCCACGCCGAGATGGTCGCCGAGGCCGCGAAGATCCTGCCCGACACGTCCCCCTGGGAGGTGCTCGCCCACCTGGACCAGCACGGCACCGCCATCGAGGGTGTGGACGAGGTACGCGACTGGCTCCAGGGCCTGATGGACGAGGCGATCCAGGCGCTGGACGGTACGCACTTCGAGCTGGCCGACCGCGTCAAGCGCGTCGAGTCCCGGATCGCGCCCCCCGGCGGCGCGGCGGCCCCGTACTACACCGGTCCTTCCGAGGACTTCAGCCGTCCCGGCCGTACGTGGCTGCCGACGATGGGCAAAACCCGTTTCCCGGTCTTCGACCTGGTCTCCACCTGGTACCACGAGGGTGTGCCCGGCCACCACCTCCAGATCGCGCAGTGGGTGCACGTCGCCGAGAGCCTGTCCCGCTACCAGGCCACCGTCGGCATGGTCAGCGCCAACGCCGAGGGCTGGGCGCTGTACGCCGAGCGCCTCATGGACGAGCTGGGCTTCCTCACCGACCCCGAGCGGCGCCTGGGGTACCTGGACGCCCAGATGATGCGTGCCAACCGCGTCATCGTCGACATCGGCATGCACCTCGAACTGGACATCCCCGCCGACTCGCCCTTCCACCCGGGCGAGCGCTGGACGCCCGAGCTGGCCCGTGAGTTCTTCGGCCTCCACAGCGGCCGGCCCGCCGACTTCGTCGACAGCGAGCTGATCCGCTACCTCGGAATGCCCGGCCAGGCCATCGGTTACAAGCTCGGCGAGCGTGCCTGGCTCACCGGCCGCGAGACCGCTCGCGCGGCGCACGGAGACGCCTTCGACGCCAAGGCGTGGCACATGGCGGCCTTGTCACTCGGGTCGCTGGGACTCGACGACCTGGTGGCGGAGATCTCGGCGCTCTGACCTGCGGTCGGGGCCTTTCCCGGGTACGCGAGCCCCGTCTCGCCCCTGGGGGCCCGTGCCCCGAAGGGGCGCTGGGGGCACCTCCCAGCGCCCCCGAAAAAGCCCGGCGCGGCCCTCCGCACGGGGTCGCCGCGCGAGGCGGTTACGCTGCTGCCTTCCGGTTCGACGCCGGGACGACAGCTCGGAGAGGGCGGTACGGCTCGATGACGTTGCACGCTTCCCATGACGGTGGACGGCTGGTGCTGACACAGGGCCGGTTGACCCTGCGTGAGCAGCTTCCGCAGGACGCGGCGCTGTTGGCGGACGGCAAGCCCGCCGGGTTGGTGTGGGTCGACGGTGTGCCGGGGGACGGCACGGTGGGGGCGGCCTCGATGACGGTGGCCGCCGCCGCGGCGGGCGTCTACCGGCCCGGCTGGGGCGTCTTCGCGATACAGCGCAGTGACGACCTGGTGGCGCTGGGCGGCGCCGGGTTCCACGGGCCGCCGGACAGCGGCGCGGTGGAGATCGGGTACGACCTGTCGGAGTCGGGGCGGGGCGCGGGCTGGGCCACGGACGCGGCACGGGTGCTGTGCCAGTGGGCGCTCGCGCAGCCGGGTGTGCTGGTGGTGCTCGCCACCACGGAACCGGCGAACCGCCCGTCGCAGGCCGTTCTGGAACGCGTCGGCTTCGCGCGGGTCGCGGACCGCGGCGAGCTGTGGGCGTACGAGCTGACGTCGCTGCCGGACTGAACGGCCGAACAAGCCGAACAAGCCGAACAAACCGACGCCGAAGTCAGCAGCCGCAGTCGTCGGCGCCGACCGGCGCGGTCAGGGGGTCGGCCGCGCGCCGGGCGGGGCCGTCGGCCGTCTCGTACGCGAAGCCCTCGCGGATCCAGTACTCCATGCCGCCGAGCATCTCCTTGACCTGGTAGCCGAGGCCGGCCAGGGCGAGGGCGGCGCGGGTGGCGCCGTTGCAGCCGGGACCCCAGCAGTGGACGACGACCGGGACGTCGCGGTCGAGGAATTCGGCGGCGAGTTCGGGGATGCGCGCGGTCGGCAGGTGGACGGCGCCGGGGATGCGGCCCTGGTCCCAGGACTCGGTGGAGCGGGAGTCGACCACGACGAAGCCGGGGTCGCCGCCCGCGGCACGGGCCGCCTCCAGTGACGCGGCGACATCGGACACGTCGGTGTGGAAGGCCAGGGAGGCGGCGAAGTACGAGGCGGCGTCCGCGGGGGTTGCCGGTGGCACCCGCAGGACCGGGCCGACGGCGGTGGCAGGTGTGCTGAGCTGGGATGTCCGCTGTGTCATGGCGCAGAATCTACGGTCGCGCCCGGCGTGCCGGAAGTGCGCTTCCCCCGCAAATGCCTTGATCGGCCGGGCTTTCCCCTGCTATCCCTCGTGCATGACCGCTTATTCCCTCGACCCGACCGACTGGCGGCTGCTGGAGGCCCTGCAACGCGACGGCCGGGCCAGTTACGCGGAGTTGGCCCGTACCGTCTCGATGTCGCCGAGCGCCGTCACCGAGCGGGTCCGGCGCCTGGAAGAGGCCGGGGTGATCACCGGATACTCGGCGGTGATCGACCACGACCGGATCGGGCTGCCGATCCTCGCGATGGTCCGGCTGCGCTATCCGACCGGCAACTACCGGCCGTTCCACGACATGCTGGCGACCACGCCCGAGGTGCTCGAGGCGCACCATGTGACGGGGGACGACTGCTTCGTGCTGAAGGTCACGGCGCGGTCCATGCGGCATCTGGAGGAGACCACCGGGCGGATCGCCGGGCTCGGCGCGGTCACGACCAGCATCGTCTACTCCTCGCCGCTGGAGCGGCGCCCCCTCACGCTCTGACCGGCCCGCTCCCGGCGGCGGCCGGCGCCCCGGTCCGCATCCGTACGCTCGATCCGTCCCTGCCCTTGACGACCCGCAGTTGGGCCGGGATGCGGTGCCGCAGGTCGGCGACATGGCTGACGATGCCCACCGCGCGGTCGCGTTCCCGCAGGCCGTCGAGGACGTCGAGCACGTCGTCGAGGGTCTGGTCGTCGAGGCTGCCGAAGCCCTCGTCGATGAAGAGGGTGTCGAGGCGGGCGCCGCCCGCCTCGTCGGTCACGACATCGGCGAGGCCGAGCGCGAGGGCCAGCGACGCGAAGAAGGTCTCGCCGCCGGAGAGCGTCGCGGTGTCGCGTTCAGTGCCGGTCCAGGCGTCGACCACCATCAGGCCGAGGCCCGACTTGGCCCGGCCGCCGCCACGCGCGTCGGTGTGCACGAGGGTGTAGCGGCCCGACGACATGCGCTGGAGGCGTACGGCCGCGGCGGCGGCGACCTGTTCCAGCCGCGCGGCCAGCACGTACGTCTCCAGTTCCATCCGGTAGCGGTTCTCCGCGGTGGTGGCGGAGGCGAGGTCGGAGAGCCGGGCGATGGCGTCGAACTCGGCGCGGGCCGGGGCGAGTTCCCTGGTAAGGGCGGCGGCCTGCGCGGACAGCCGGTCGAGTTCGACGCGGCGGGTCGCGGCGGCGGACTCGGCGGCCGAAGCGGCGCGCAGCCGGTCGGTCGCGGCAGTGAGTACG